>NZ_JBFAPM010000031.1:0-54829 GCF_040676695.1 Actinoplanes sp. NPDC049548 | reverse complement strand
CACCCAGTCGCAGATCGCCGAGCAGATCGGCATCTCCCAGATGCACGTCAGCCGCCTGCTCACCAAGGCCCTGACCAAGCTCCGCGGCCAGCTCGACAACACACTCTGACGCCGGCGCCACGACCGCCCCGCACCCCTCACGGGGCGGTCGTCGCTGTGCCGACACACCCGTGACACGTACGGGCGACATTGGTCGGCCCGCTCTCTGGACCGCCGGTAGCTTCATGCCCATGTCGGTGCGGCCGTGCGTCCTCTCGCGTCCCGGCTGACCGGTCGCCGGGCCGCCGAGCACAGCGAGGCGGAGGCCGGCGCGGAGCTGCGCGCGCTGGGCGGCAAGGTCGGCATGCTCGGGGTCTTCCTGCTCAGCGCCGTCTTCGACCTGCTCTTCATCCTGCTCTGGATCTCGCTGCACTCGCTGGCGGCGCGGGTCCTCGGCTTCGCCGGGCGCCTGGAAGGCATGACCAAGGACATCACGGCGATCCTCCAGTGGATCTTCGACGTCTCGTCCCTCATCCCGATCCTCGTGTTCGTGCTCCGGGACCTGCGAGCGGCGGTGAAGCGGATATGGAACCACCGATGAGCGCGGCGCGCCTGCTCCTGCGCCGCCTCGGGCTGGAGGACGACGGCCCCCGCCCCGGCGAGGAGCCCGCGGCGCGGATGGCGGCCTCGATCCGCCGCCTCGAGGTCGTCCTCGTCTGGTACCTCGTGGCGACGACCGCGATCGTCGTCGTGGTCGGGCTGGTCGTCGCACCGGCCGGGACGGTGATCCTGCTGAGCGCCGGAGTTGCTCTGCTCTGCGGCTACCGGCAGCTCCGCCCGGGCAGAAGGGGGAGGCGGCACACGCTGACCATCTCCGGGAGGAGGCTGCGCGCGCGTGCGGCACCGCTGGCCGGAATGGCGCTGGCCGTCGTGATCGGCGGCGCGGTCGCATTCGGCGGCGAGATCGCCGGCGGTCCGGCCGACCCGGTGGACCCCACCACGACGCCGACGGTCGCCGGCCGGACTCCGGCATGGCTGCCCGCCGACCCGCGCTCCGTCAACGACGACATGCTGTTCGGCGTATCCGTCGACGCGCCCCGCGACGGCGCGCAGGTCGCCGGCGGGTGCATCCGGTTGCGAGGCCGCAGCGCCCTGCCGGTGGGGCGGACGGTGATCCTGGCGGCGCGTCGGGCCGATGTGCCGGACCCCAACCCGTTCACGTACTTCCTGGTCGACGACTGGTTCGACCCCGACGCGCTGCCTTCCTGGACCGGGACCGTGACGCTGCGGGCGTCGGCCGGTCAGAAGATCGACGTCGCGGTCCTGGTGGGAAAGGTGCCGGCCGTGCAGGAGCTCGCGGCCGGACCGACGGACCAGACGGCGAGCTTGCGCCTGGTGCACTACCTGACAGTGCTCGTCAGCGGGAACGCCGGACCCTGCTGAGGTACCCCGGCGCCCCGGCGCCGGGGTACCGGCGAGTCAGCTGGCGCCGCTGGTCTGCCAGTTCAGGCGGGTCAGCAGCTGCCGGGCGTCGTCCGCGACGTCCGCGTCGGCGATCACCGCGTACTGAGCCGCCTGCAGCGAGCTGCGGGAGGAGAAGTCGCGGCGGCCGCCGGTCATGGCCTGGGCGATGGCGCCGAACACGGCGCCCCAGATGGCGCCGATGAGCAGGCCCAGGAAGATGACGCTGAACCAGTTCGAGTCGCTGAAGAGGCCGAAGAAGAGGCCGAGGAACAGGCCGAACCACGCGCCGCTCGCCGCGCCGGCCATGGCGGCGCGGGCGACCGTCACCCGGCCCAGGACGTTCTCCACGAGGCGCAGGTCGGTGCCGACGATGCTGGTCCGCTCGACCGGGAACTTGTTGTCGGACAGGTAGTCGACCGCCTGCTGGGCGAGGGCGTAGTCCGGGTAGGTGGCCACCGTGACGGTGGGGCCGGGAAGGCCGGCGCGGGCGGCCGGGTCGGTCGCCGGTGTGAACGGGACACCGGCCGGGCCGGGCGGGACGGTGCCGGACGCGCCCGGCATGGTGGGGTCGGTGGGGGTGGTCATGGTTCCTCCAGGGGGTCAGTCGGGCAGGGGTGCGGAGAGGGCGGAGGCGGGCACCCGGGGCGAGCTCGGTGACGACGGCTGATCGCCCGCCGCGAGGCGTACCCAGACGGCGAAGATCGCCGCCACCGAGGCGGTGACGGCGGCGGCTCCGGCCCCGAAGGCGACGCGGCCGGAGGCGAGGCCCGGGACGAGGGTGTGGGACAGCGCCACCGCGCCGAGGCCGAGCAGGGCGGCGACCGCCGAGAACGCGCCCACGACGGTGAACAGCAGCATCGCCTTGCGGTTCGGCCGTGCCGTCACGCCGGTGATCCGGACGCGGCGGGCGCGGACGAACGCCGATGCCAGGGCGGCCCAGGCGAGCACCACCAGCAGGGCCGCGACGGTGTCGCTGGGGCGGTGCCACTCGGCCCAGACGGTGGCGATCGCGATGATCGTGACGTACGCCGCGCCGGCCAGCGCGACGGTGCCGCGGACGGCGAACGGCAGGACCAGGATCAGCGCGAATGCGACCGACGCCGCCGCGGTCGTGTGGCCGCTGGGGAAAGAGTTGGGTGCCGGGAAGCCGTCGAGGTCCGGGCGGGGGAGCCGGGACTTCAGCAGCTGCGTCGTCGCGTTCGCGCCCAGTACCAGGATGGCCGCGCCGATGGCCAGGTCCGCGCGGCGGCGGATGATGCCGATCGCGGCGGCTGCCAGGCAGACCGCCACCAGGCTGACCAGCGTCGTGCCGTTGAGGGCGCGGTCGAGCACCTCGACGACCCGGGGATGCTGCACGTCGGCGCCTCGCATGGCCAGGGTGTCGACCTTCTGGCCCGGTGAGGTGCGTACGCACGCGTAGTACACGAGAGCGACTCCCGCCGCCGCCAGCACGCTGACGAACGCGTGGCCGAGCACGTGCGTGACTCCGCGGCCGGCAGCGGCTGTCTCCTGCTGCGCGGGGCGGGATGCCAGGGCCGTCATCCGGTGGTCCTCCTGTACGTCGCGACGGGGCGGTCCCGCTATGCCCAGACCGCACCGTTTTCAAGCGTGGCAACTCGACTGCACCCGGCTTCGCTCTCAGCCCGCAACGGCCCGCCGGGACCTTCGAACGGAGCCGGAGCGAGGGGACGCCGAGGCCACGATCGAGGGGACTTCCATGGTGCGTACCGCCCGACGACTGCTCACCGGGCCGCTGCTCGCGGTCGCGCTCGGGGCCGGGCTGGTCGTGGCGCCGCAGGCCGCCGTCGCCGCCGGCGTGACCGCGACCATCAAGGTGGGCACCACACTGAAGGTCCGGTCCGCGCCGTCGCTGGCCGCGAAGGTGGTCGGTTCGCTGCGCAACGGCCAGAAGGTCACGGTCGCGTGCACCCTGACCGGCCAGCGGGTCAAGGGCTCGCTGCGCACCACGACGGCATGGGACAAGCTCGGCGAGGGCCGCTACGTCTCGCACGGGTACGTGTCGGCGTCGCGCACGCTGCCGCGCTGCGCCGTCGGCTCGCCGACCGCGGTGCCGGTCAAGGCCAAGCCGGTCACCACGCGCGCCGCCAAGAAGTACGTGGTCGGCACGGTCAAGAGCCTCGAGGGCCGCGTCAACCTGCGCTCGGCGCCGTCGACCTCCGGGGCGGTCCTCGGTTCGGTGGCGTCCGGCTCCAAGATCAATCTGGTCTGCGCGGTCACCGGGCAGAACGTCGACGGTACGGTGCGCACCACCAGCCAGTGGGACCGCACGACGGCCGGCGCGTACATCTCGCACGCGTACATGTACTCGGGCCCGATCCCGGCCTGTTCCGGGTCGACGGTGCCGGCGCCGACGGTGTCGCTCACCCCGGAGCAGTTCATCCGGGCCTCGGTGCCGGGCGCGCAGCGCGGCTGGCGTGACTACGGCGTCCCGCCGTCGGTGACGATCGCCCAGGCCATCCTCGAGTCCGGCTGGGGCCGCAGCGGCCTCTCGACGGTCGACAAGAACTACTTCGGCATCAAGTGCCAGAACGGCTCGTACGGCAAGCTCGCGAACGGCTGCCACGTCTACCGCACCAACGAGTGCACCAAGGCCGGCAACTGCTTCTCGACGTCGGCCGCGTTCCGCACGTATGCCACGCAGTCGCACTCGTTCCGCGACCACGGCAACTTCCTGCGCGTGAACCCCCGCTACAAGCCGGCGTTCGCGTACACCAAGGACGCCAACAAGTTCATCTGGAAGGTCTGGAAGGCCGGCTACGCCACCGACCCGAACTACTACACCAAGGTCACCGGCATCATGGCGTCCTGGAACCTCTACCAGTACGACACCTGGAAGTAAGTGAGCGATCCTCACCCCCGTCGGCGGAACCTCGCCGGCGGGGGTGATTTGCGTCTTATGCTCGGTTCAGTGATGAGCAGGCCCGGGACCGCGCGCGCCGAGCCGGCGCGAGCGTGGCACGGACGCTTCGTCGGCCCGCTCCTCGTGGTCGCCGTGCTCGTGCTCGGCGTCACCGTCACCCTGCTCACCGCCCGGGCGCTGCGCGACGACCAACGCGCGGCGGCCGACCGGGTGATGGACCAGCGCACCGCCGTCGCGCGGGCCGCCGTCATCGGGGAGACCGGCCGGTACCGCGACCTCATGCAGGCGGTGGCCGCCGGGCTCGGCACGAACGCCCGGCTCACCGCCGCCGACTTCTCCGCCGCCACCGCGCCCCTGGACCGTGCCGGCCTGGTCGGCGCCACCTCGGTCGCCTTCGTGGTCGCCGCCGCACCCGATGACGTCGCCGCCACCGAGCAGCTGTGGCGCTCCCGCGGCTCGTCCGGGCTCACGCTGCAGCCCTTCGGTGAGCCCCGCGAGCACCTGTTCCCGGTCTTCCGGCGCAGCCTCAACAACGGCGGCGCCGGCCCCAGGGGCATCGACGTGTCGGCCGCTCCCGAGGCCGCCGCCGCGTTGGCCGAGGCCCGCCGCACCGGGCAGCCCAGCGTGTCAGCCGCGTACGTCCTGCTGCGCGACCGGAACCTGCCGGTGGACCGGCAGCAGCTGTCGTTCCTGTTCGTGGCACCCGTCTTCGGCGCCGCGCCCACAGCGGGTGAGCCGCCGCCCTTCCAGGGCTGGCTGGCGATGGGCCTGCACGGCCGGGACTTCCTCGGCGGCGTGCTCAGCACCGCCAGCCAGGGCCTGCTCGACGGCGAGCTCTCCGCGACCGACGGCAGTGGCCGGCGCGTCGTGGTGGCGTCGTACGACACCCGGGGCGAGCGCGACCTGATCCGCCAGGCCGCCTTCCCGGTGGCCGACCGGCAGTGGTCACTGCTGACCGGCGCCGACTCGCACTACCTGCCGGGTGCCCGCAGCGGTACGCCCACCGCCGTCCTGGTCGGCGGCCTGGTCATCACCGGCATGCTGGCCCTGCTGACCTGGGTCCTGGCCACCGGCCGGTCCCGGGCCGAGGCGCAGGTGCTGGTGGCCACCGCCGACCTGCGGCTCGCCGAGGCGGAGAGCCGCCGCCAGGCCGGGCTGCTGAGCGCGATCATGGCCAGCATCGGCGACGGCGTGGGCGTGGTCGACGAGAACGGCGCCTACCTGCTGCACAACCCGGCGGCCAAGGCGCTGCTCGGGGTGCCCGACGACATCGACGGGCCGGACGGCTGGCAGGAGCACTACGGGCTCTTCCGCCCCGACGGCCAGACGCCGTTCCCGGTGGAGGAGATGCCGCTGGTACGGGCGCTGCGCGGCGAGGCCTCGGACGGCGTCGAGATGATCATCCGGAACGAGAGCCGCCCGGACGGCATCCTGGTCAGCGTCGACGGCCGGCCCCTCGACCCGAGCGCCGGGCAGCACGGCGCGGTGGCGGTCTTCCACGACATCACCGACCTGCGCCGCTACGAGAACGACCTGGCGGTCTTCGCGGGCGTGGTCGCGCACGACCTCAAGGCACCGCTGGCCGTCGTCCGCGGTCATTGCGAGAACGCCGACGACGAGCTCGCCGACGCGCCCGACGGCCCGGAGGTACGCGAGGCCCGCTCGGCGCTGCTGCGGGTCGCCGGCGCGGTGGATCGGATGGGCGCCATGATCGACACGCTGCTCGCGTACACGACGGCACGGGATGCGCCGCTCAAACTGCGGCCGGTATCGCTCAGGCCGCTGGTCGAGGACGTGGTCGAGGAGCGTACACAGCAGCCGCGCCCGGCCGGCACCCCGCCCCCGGACATCTACGTCGGCCCGCTGCCCGTGGTCGACGCGGACCCGGCGATGCTGCGCCACGTGGTCGACAACCTCGTCGGCAACGCCCTGAAGTACGTGCCGGCGGGCCGCGCCGCCCGGATCGACGTCACGGCGGCGCCCGCCGAGCAGGGCTGGACCCGCATCGAGGTGGCCGACCGGGGCATCGGCATCCCGGCGGAGGACCAGCCGGACATCTTCGAGTCGTTCCACCGGGCGCGGACCGCCGCCGGGTACGCGGGCACGGGCCTCGGCCTGGCCATCTGCCGCCGCATCGTGGAGCGCCACGGCGGCGTGATCGGGGTGTCGGACAACCCGGGCGGCGGCACCCGGTTCCACTTCACCCTGCCGCTGGCCACCGGCGCCGGACCGGACGACCCGCAGGCGGCGCTGGACCGGGCGCTCGCCGAGCGGGCCGCGATCGAGCAGGCGACCCTGCCCGGGGTCACACCGGCCGGGACGGCATCAGCTCCGCCACGCATGCGAGAAGCTGGGCCGGCAGGAACGGCTTGAGCAGCGTCGCGGTGGCACCCACCTCGGCGGCCCGCTCGTCGCCGGGCAGCAGCGAGCCGCTGGCCAGCACCACCGGGATGTGCCGCAGGCCGTCGTCGGCGCGGATCGCCCGGCACAGGTCCAGGCCGGTCATCTTCGGCATGTCGACGTCGGTGACCACGACGTCCGGGCGGTGGCGGCGCACGGCCTCGAGCGCGGCGGCGCCGTCGGTGGCGGCGACGACCTGGTGGCCCGCGCGCTCCAGGACGCGTTGCAGGACGAACAGGATGTCCTCGTGGTCCTCGGCGACGACGATCATGCGGCCGGCCCTCTTTCCCGCGACGGTGTCGCAGGGTTAAAGACGCAGCCGGCGCGCGGACACGGGCCGGACCGAGTTCGTTGCAAGATGGAGCCATGACCCTTCCCTCCGTGTCCCTGGGCGGGCCGGTCGCCATGCCGCTGCTGGGCTTCGGCACCTGGCAGCTGCGGGGCGACGCGGCCTACCACGCCGTCCGCGAGGCCCTCGAAGCCGGCTACCGCCACCTCGACACCGCCACCATGTACGGCAACGAGGCCGAGGTGGGCCGGGCGCTGGCCGACAGCGGCGTACCCCGCGACGAGGTCTTCGTGACCACCAAGCTGCCGCCGGAACGCGCCGGCCGGGAGCGCGCCACCCTCGACGCGAGCCTGTCCGCGCTGGGCCTGGACGCCGTCGACCTGTGGCTGATCCACTGGCCGCCGCGCCGGGGCGCCTCCGTGGCGGTCTGGCGGGAGTTCCTGGCCGCGCGGCAGGAGGGGCGGGCGCGCGCCGTCGGCGTCAGCAACTACGACGTCGCCGACATCGACGAGCTGGCCGCCGCCACGGGCGAGAAGCCGGCGGTCAACCAGATCCGTTGGGGCCCGAAACTGTACGACCCCAAGCTGGTCGCCGAGCACCGCGAACGGGGCATCGTGGTCGAGGGCTACTCGCCGTTCAAGACCACGAACCTGCACGACCCGGTGCTCACCAGCATCGCCACCGCCCACGGCGTCGACCCGGCCCGGGTGGTGCTGCGCTGGCACATCCAGCACGGCATCGTGGTCATCCCCAAGAGCGGTACCCCCGAGCGCATCGCCGGCAACGCCCGCATCGACGGCTTCGAGCTCTCGTCCGACGAGATGGCGCAGGTCGACGGCCTGTCCCGGTTCGGCTGAGCGCCAGCGGCGATAATCACCGGGCGTTTCCGGCCGGGTGTGCCTATTGTTGTTCCGCCATGTCTGTAACGCCCATAAGCCAGGACCTCGCCGAGCTCCGCCGCAGGATGTCCGCTCTGCTTCCCCGCGACGAGCACCGGCTGGGGAGGCGGCTCGAGGGCACCCGCAGAATCCGGGACGAGGCCGCGCGGGCCGCCGTGCTCGCCGAGATCGCCGACGAGGTCGCCCGCGCCGAGGAACGCCGCGAGGCACGAGTGGCCGGGGTGCCCCCGGTGTCGTATCCCGCGGAGCTGCCCGTCAGCGCCCGCAAGGACGACATCCTGGCCGCCATCCGCGACCACCAGGTCGTCATCGTGGCGGGGGAGACCGGCTCCGGCAAGACCACTCAGATCCCGAAGATCTGCCTCGAGCTGGGCCGCGGCGTGCGGGGGCAGATCGGGCACACCCAACCGCGGCGGATCGCCGCACGCACGGTGGCCGAGCGCATCGCCGAGGAGCTGGGCACCTCGCTGGGCGCGACGGTCGGCTACAAGGTGCGCTTCACCGACCAGGTCTCCGACGAGACCATGATCAAGGTGATGACGGACGGCATCCTGCTCGCCGAGATCCAGAACGACCGGATGCTGCGCCGCTACGACACCCTGATCATCGACGAGGCGCACGAGCGCAGCCTCAACATCGACTTCATCCTCGGCTACCTCAGGCAGCTGCTGCCGAAGCGGCCGGATCTCAAGCTGATCATCACGTCGGCGACCATCGAGACGCAGCGCTTCGCCGAGCACTTCGCCTCTCCGCAAGGGCCGGCGCCGGTCATCGAGGTGTCCGGACGGACCTACCCGGTCGAGGTGCGCTACCGGCCGCTGGTGGAGGAGACCGAGGACAGCCGTGAGGAGCCGGTCGACCTCATCGACGGCATCGCCGCCGCGGTCGACGAGCTGGGGCTGGAGAGCCGCGGCGACATCCTCGTCTTCCTCAGCGGCGAGCGTGAGATACGCGACGCCGCCGACGCGCTGAACCGCCGCGACCTGCGCGACACCGAGATCGTGCCGCTCTACGGCCGGCTCTCCGCCGCCGAGCAGCACCGCGTCTTCGAGCGCCACACCGGGCGCCGGGTCGTGCTGGCCACCAACGTCGCCGAGACGTCGCTGACCGTCCCCGGCATCCGCTACGTCATCGACCCCGGCACCGCGCGGATCTCCCGCTACAGCAACCGGCTCAAGGTGCAGCGGCTGCCCATCGAGCCGGTGTCGCAGGCCAGCGCGAACCAGCGCAAGGGCCGCTGTGGGCGTACCAGTGACGGTATCTGCATTCGGTTGTACTCCGAAGAGGATTTCGAGGGGCGGCCGGAGTTCACCGAGCCGGAGATCCTGCGCACGAACCTGGCCTCGGTCATCCTGCAGATGACCAACCTCGGCCTCGGTGACCTGGCCGCGTTCCCGTTCATCGACCCGCCGGACCGGCGCAACGTCACCGACGGCATCAAGCTCCTCGAGGAGCTGGGCGCCCTCGACAAGCGCAAGCTGACGCCGATGGGCCGGCAGCTCGCCCAGCTGCCGGTGGACCCGCGGCTGGCCCGCATGGTCATCGAGGCCGGCAAGCAGGACTGCGTGGCCGAGGTCATGGTCGTCGCGGCGGCACTGTCGATCCAGGACCCGCGCGAGCGCCCCACCGACAAGCAGCAGCAGGCCGACGAGAAGCACGCCCGGTTCACCGACAAGGAATCGGACTTCTTCAGCTACCTCAACCTGTGGCGCTACCTGCGCGAGAAGCAGCGCGAGCTGTCCGGTAACCAGTTCCGGCGCCTGTGCCGCAGCGAGTTCCTCAACTACCTGCGCGTGCGGGAGTGGCAGGACATCTACGCGCAGCTGCGGCAGGTGTCCCGGAGCCTGGGCCTGGAGATCACCGAGGACGACGAGCGCGTACCGGACGCGCAGCGCTTCCACACCGCGCTGCTCGCCGGCCTGCTCAGCCACATCGGACTCAAGGACGTCGACAAACGGGAGTATCTCGGCGCCCGCGGGGCCAAGTTCGCCCTGTTCCCGGGTTCGGCGCTGTTCAAGAAGCAACCCCGCTGGGTGATGTCCGCCGAGCTCGTGGAGACCTCGCGGCTGTGGGGCCGGGTCAACGCCCGGATCGAGCCGGAGTGGGCCGAGAAGCTAGCACCGCATTTGGTCAAGCGCAGCTACAGCGAACCGCACTGGGAGAAGAAGCAGGGCGCCGTCATGGCGTACGAGAAGGTGACCCTGTACGGGCTGCCGATCGTGCCCCGGCGCAAGGTCGGCTACGGCAAGGTCGATCCGGAGCTGTCCCGGGAGCTGTTCATCCGGCACGCCCTGGTCGAGGGCGACTGGGACACCCACCATGCGTTCTTCGCCGAGAACGCCCGGCTCCTCGAGCGGATCGAGGAGATCGAGAACAGGGCCCGCCGCCGCGACATCAAGGTGGACGACGAGACGGTCTTCGCCCTCTACAACGCGCGCATCCCGGCCGACGTGGTCTCGGCCCGGCACTTCGACGCCTGGTGGAAGAGGGCGCGCCGGGACGACCCGCAGCTGCTCACCTTCACCCGGGAGATGCTGGTCAACGCCGGTCGCGACGCCGTCGACCCGGCCGCCTACCCGGACGCCTGGCTGGCCGGCGGCGTCCGGCTTCCGCTGTCGTACCAGTTCGAGCCCGGTGCCGCCGCCGACGGCGTGACCGTGCGGGTGCCGCTGCCGCTGCTCAACAAGCTCGACGCCGACGACTTCGGCTGGAACGTGCCCGGGCTGCGTAAGGACATCATCGTGGCGCTGATCCGGGCCCTGCCGAAGCAGCTGCGGACCAGCTTCGTGCCGGTCCCGGACTGGGCCGACGCCGTCCTCGCCCGCATCCCGGCCCGCCGCGGGGCGCTTCCCGACGCGGTCGGCGACGAGCTGCGCCGGCTGACCGGCACGGTGGTGCCGCGCGACGCCTGGCGGCCCGACCAGGTCCCCGACCACCTGCGGATCAACTTCCAGGTGGTCAACGAGGACGGCGCCGTGGTGGGGGAGGGCCGCGACCTGGACGTGCTGCGCACCGCCCTGGCCCCGAAGGTCCAGGCCACGATCTCGGCCGCGGCCGGCGACATCGAGCGGCGCGGCATCACCACCAACGACTTCGGTACGCTGCCCCGCACGGTCCAGCAGGTCCGCGGCGGCTACGAGGTCACGGTGTACCCGGCGCTCGCCGACGAGGGCGGCAGCGTGGCGGTGCGCGTCTTCGAGACCGAGGCCGAGCAGCGGGAGGCGATGCGGGCCGGAACCCGCCGGCTGCTCCTGCTGACCCTGCCGCCGGCCGCCCGCTACCTGCAGGGGCGCCTGGACAACCGGGCCAAGCTGGAGCTGTCGCGCGGCAACCCGTACCGCTCGATCGCCGACCTGCTCGACGACTGCGCGGGGGCTGCGGTCGACCGGCTCGTGCAGGACGCCGGCGGCCCCGTGTGGTCGACCGACGCGTTCGCCAAGCTGCGCGACGAGGTGCGCGCCGACCTGGTGGACGCCACCGCCACGGTGGTCACCCAGGTGCAGGCGGTGCTCGCGACCGCGTACGAGATCGGCCAGCGGCTGAGCACGACGCGCGACCCGGCCCTGGTCCCGGCGCTCGCGGACATCCGGGCGCAGCTCAAGGCGCTGGTCCACCCCGGATTCGTCACGGACACCGGCTGGCGGCAGCTGCATCATCTGCCCCGGTACCTCAAGGGCATCGCGTACCGCCTCGACCGGCTCGCCGGCAACCTGGCGCGCGACCGGCAGCTGATGGCACAGCTGCAGGAGATCGAGGCGGAGTATCGCGAGCTGCGCGCGGAGCTGCCCCGGGGCGGTCCCGCCGACGAGGGGCTGCGGGAGATCCGGTGGATGCTCGAGGAGCTGCGGATCAACTTCTTCGCGCAGTCGCTGGGCACCGCGTACCCGGTCTCGGACAAGCGGATCTACCGGGCGATGGACCAGCTCCCCGCCTGATCCGGCCCCCGAGAGGTGCGCTGTGGGGAGCGGTCGGGTGCCGTTCGGTTACCCGGCTGTCATCCGGCCGCCGGAGGCCCTAGCGTCCTTCCCATGACGAACGAATTCCTCGCCTTCGCCCCGATTTCCGCCGCTCCCGCCGTCGACCCGGCCCGCGCGCTGCTGGACGAGATGATGGCGCGGGTGGGCGTCGACGGCCTGGCCGCCGCGCTCGGCGACGCCGGCCTGCTCGCCCAGGTCGACCAGCATGCCGCCGCCGTCCGGGACGCCCTGCACCACGCCGGTCGCGAGGTCGACGCGGAGGGGCTGGCCGCCTACGCCAAGTCGATCGCCGCCGCCGCCGAGCGGATGGGCCGCCCGGTGCCGCAGCCGGGTGAGGCGTACGTGTCGGGGAGCGCCTGGCTGAGCGCCGAATGGCACCTCATGCGCCTCGTGGCCGTCTGCATGATTGCCGAGTCGGCCGGTCTGCTCTAGTCCCTGTCCGAAACGCCGAGCTGTTGAACTTCGCGGTGTTTCGAGGGGAACGTACCTTTTACGGATGCGTCTCCCCGTCAGAATCGCCACGACTGTCCTGACTCTGCCCCTGCTCGCCGCGACAGCCCTCGCGACCACCGCGGCGTCCGCCGAGGTGAGAGCCACACCGGCCACCCGGGCAACGCTAGCCACCGCGGCCGCTGCCGCACCCGTCACGGTCGCCCGCTACACGTTCGACACGGGCACCGTCGCCGCCGGTAAGGTCGCCGACCGCTCCGGCAGGGGAACCGCCCTCACCGTCCGCCGGGCCGACGGCGGCCAGATCCACTTCAACGGCACGACCGCCGACAAGTACGCCGCCTTCCCCGCGCCCTGCGCCGACAGCGCCACCCTCTGCCCGCGCCTGCTCCTCGAGGGCACGGACGACCCGGACCTCGACCCGGGCACCCGGCTGTTCCGCTGGGGCGCCACCGTACGCCTCACCAAGGCGCAGGTCACCGACTCGTCGAACGTCATGCAGAAGGGCGTCTCGGACACCGAGAGCCAATGGAAGATGCAGATCGGCGCCGCCCAGGGCAAGGCCCACTGCGTCGTCATCGGGCAGGGCGCGGCGAAACCGACGATCTACATCGTGCGGTCCACCGTCGGCGTGGCCGACAACAAGTGGCACGACGTCATGTGCCAGCGCTCCGGCACCCGCCTCACCGTCTACGTCGACGGCACGGACCGCGGTCACATCGCCATCCCGTCGACGCTGTCCGTCGGCAACAACCTGCCGCTGCGCATCGGCGGCCCCAACTTCCACACCCGCAGCGACATGTACCACGGCCTGCTCGACGACGTGTGGGTGCGGATCGGCTGAGCCTCCGGGCCCCGCTCCCACATCGGCTCGGCCGGGCGGGGACCCGGACACAGGGAAGGCCGGGACCTCGGCAAGGGTCCCGGCCTTCCCGCGTCCGCGCCGGTCGGGTGCGCCGAAGGGCGTGTCAGGTGCGCCTGAGCGCGTGTCACCGGCCGGTCAGGTGCGCCTGAGCGCGTGTCACCGGCCGGTCACGTGCCCCGGGACGCGTGACACCGGCCGGCGGTGCCGGTCAGCTGCGCCGGAACGCGTAGGACCGGCCGGTGCCGGCGGTCGCGGCGCGACCGGAGCGGGCGCGGCCGGAGCGTTCCCGGGCGGCCTGGCGCGTGTCCTCGGCGCCGTGGTGCGCTGAGGTGCCGTGCCGGGCGTCCGCGCGGGCGGCGACCGCCGGCACATCCACCACGGCGAGGCGAACGCGGGCGAGGTCTTCCTGGTCGACGGGGACGGAGAAGGGCTGGGCAGGCATAAGGGCCTCCTCGGAGATGACGAGGGGGAAACCGTGGCGAGAAGAAGAGCGCGATGAGCCCCGGGCGCCGGATGCGGCGAACCCACGGCGGACGAACACCGCCGGACTACCCGGTGCCGGAATGCGGCAGAGGCAGCGTCTCAGGAGATCATGCGGCTCACGGTAGTCCCGGGGGCCAGGGGCGCGCGACCTATTTAACTGCCGACCCGCGCCAGACCGGCGTCCAGGATGCCCGTCGCCGTGGGGAAGTCCCGGAGCTGCTCCTTGACCAGCCGCAACCCGGCCTGCAGAGCCACCGGCGGCACACTCCGCGCCTCGAGCACCGCCGCCGTCCAGTCGAGGAAGTCCGTGAACACCTGCGGGTCGCCGACGTACAGCGCGGCCGCGAGGAAGTCCACGATGTGGCCCAGGTCCTCGATCGTCGCATCGTGCTGGCGCTGGTCGTACGCGGCCATGGGCGGGTAGGCGGCGGTGAGGCGGTCCATGGTGCCCTGGACCAGGTCGCCGCGGTGGCGGACCACGTACGTGTACTCGTCGTCGCCGAGGAACGCGGTCGCGTACGGGTCGCCCATGACCGGCGGCCAGCGGTGCGCGAGCCGGGCGACCGCCTCCTCCGCACCGGCCGCCCATGCGTCGGCGCCGAGGCGCTGCGCCCAGCGGCCGTCCTGGCCGAAGCCGCGGCCGCCCGCGATCACCGGCACGCCCACCGAGCGGCACGCCGTGATCGCGGCGTGCGCGCGGGGGAGCCGGGTCGGGATCATGCAGCTCAGCGCCACGGCGTCCGGGCCGGTCTGGTGCAGGTGGGTGACCAGGTGCGGGCCGGGGACGCTGGCGCCGAGGAAGTCGACCCGCCAGCCGTCGAGCCGCAGCATCTCGCCGAGGATCCGTACGGGAAGCGCGTGCCACTCACCGTCCACGCAGGCCACCGTGATGCGGCCGCGGGTGGGCCGGGCCGTCGAGCGGGCCGACACCGCCGCCAGGGCGCGTTCACTGATGGCCGTCGCCGCGTGCTCGCGGGCGATGGACCACTCGTTGGTGGCCCACAGCTCGCCGACGCGGCCCTGGGTGGGGGCGATCAGGTCGAGCATGATCCGCTGGGCCGGTACGCCGGCGTCGAGCAGGTCGGTGACCACGCAGACCGCGCCGTACTCGTCGCCGTCGCCGACCAGCCGCAGATAGTGGTCGGCGAGGCCGGGTTCGTCGAGGGACGCGGGCGGGTTCGTCGTGAAGACAGTCATCAGCGGGCGCGGTTCCTCCGTTCACCCCGCCGGGCGTCGATGGCGAAAGGCGAGCCTGCGGGGCCGGTGTCCATCAGGCTGAGTTTGGTACGCGTCGGCGCGCGCACGGCCAGCAGCGCGATGTCGTCGCGGACGCCGCCGTGCACCCAGTCGGAGACGAGCTGGCGGATCCGCTCGACGGCCGCGTCGCCCGGCATCCCCCGGCAGCTGGACAGCGCGGCGCGCAGCCGGGCCTCGCCGTACTGTTCCTGACCGGTGGGGCCGCCGCGGGCCTCGGTGAGCCCGTCGCTGTAGAGCAGGCACAACTCGCCCGGGCCCAGCTCGACGGCTGCCGGCCGTACGGTGATGTCAGGAACGACCCCGACCAGCGTGCCCTTGACCGGGGCCGCCTCGACCGTGCCGTCGGTGCGCAGCACAAGCGGCACCGGGTGGCCGCCGGTGGCCAGGCAGATGCGCACCCGGCCGTGGTCGGTGCGGGCGATCGAGCCGAGGACCAGCGTCACGAACCGGTGCTGACGGCCGGAGGTGAGCAGCGCGCGGTTGAGCACCTTGAGCAGCGCGGCCGGGTCGTGCTCCACCAGGCACAGCGCGCGCAGGGTCTGCCGGATCTTGCCGGTGAGCACGGCGGCCTCGGGGCCCTTGCCGCAGACGTCGCCGAGCACGACCACCGTCTCGCGGCCGGGCTCGGTGGCCTCGTAGACGTCGAAGAAGTCGCCGCCGATGCGCAGGGCGTCCCGGGCGGCCTGGTAGGAGCCGACCAGTTCGACGCCGTCCGGCTGCGGCAGCTCTGGCGGCAGCAGGTCGGCCTGCAGGATGGCGGTGGTGTCCACCTGCTCGCGGTAGAGCGCCGCCGCCGAGATGGCCGCCCCGGCCCGGGCGGCGAAGATGCGCGCCAGCACCTCGTCCTCGGGCGAGAACTCGGCGTCCGCGCCCCGGCGGGCGAGGATCAGCGCGCCGGCCGGCTCGGCGTTGCCCGGCAAGGGGGTGACCAGCAGGGCCCCGACCGGCCCGAAGTCCTCCGGGAGCAGCCAGGCGGGCACCTGCGACGCGTCCAGCCAGCGGCTGGGGATCGGCGGGAAGCCGGCGAGCGCCTCCTCCAGGCCGGGAACCTCGGTGAGCAGCTTCTCGCGCAGCGACCCCTCCTCGACGGAGCCGTCGCTGACGAGGCGGATCCACTCGCTCTGCCGCCGTTGCGCCGGCAGCACCACCACGGCGGCATCCGCCAGGTGGGACACGGCCAGCTCGACAGTGGTACGCAGGCAGCGCCGCTGATGCAGCGACGCGGAGAGCCGGCGCCCCGCCTCGGCGAGGAAGGCCGTGCGCTCCCGCTCGGCCCGGAACTGCTCCGCGCGGCGCATCTCTTCGGTGCAGTCCCGCAGATACCAGGCGTAATGGTGCTCGTCGAGCGGCCGGCGGCGTCCGTGCACCTGCCGGCCACCGAAGTCGTCCGTGAACGTCTCGGCGCCCTCGGCCAGAGCGAGAGCGAGCGCCGCCAGCGGTCCGCCGGCGACGCTCGCACCGGGCAGCATCGTGGGCACGAGCTCCGCGGCTGCCGCGTTGACCAGCACAATCGTGTCGTCGTCCGTGGTGCACACGACGACCGCCTCGGCAGAGGCGTCGAGTGCCGCTCGCAGCAGGGCGGGAGCGGGGGCATGGACCGGCGGACCGGTCGCGTGACCATCGCTCCGTACGTCGTCCGCTTGCAGCGGAAGGTGAGCCGTCACCACGGTCCTCCTTTCTCATCTCCCCGCCGGACAGGATCGCGATCCCACCCACCCTACGCGTTCGGTGGGTGGGCGTCGCTGCTCAGAAGGTGGAACCGGGGTCGGTGTCGACCACGATCGGCGCGTGGTCCGACGGCCCTTTGCCCTTGCGGGCCTCGCGGTCGACCACGGCGTCGCGGACCGCGGCGGCGACGTCGGCGGTCGCGTACACGAGATCGATCCGCATCCCCTTGTTCTGATGGAACATCCCGGCCCGGTAGTCCCAGTACGTGTACGGCCGGTCGCCCTTGAGCGGGCGCGGGACGACGTCGGTGAAACCCAGGTCGCGAAGGGCGGCGAGGGCGTCGCGCTCGGGCGGCGTCACGTGGGTGGAGCCGATGAACAGCCGCGGGTCCCACACGTCGTCGTCGGTCGGGGCGACGTTGAAGTCGCCGGTCAGCACGGCCGGCCCCTTCTGCTCGGCCAGCGCGGCGCGCAGCGCGGCGAACCAGGCCAGCTTGTATGCGTAGTGCGGGTCGTCCGGCGTGCGGCCGTTGGGCACGTAGACCGAGGTGAAGCGGATCCCGCCGCAGGTGGCGCTGATCGCGCGGGCCTCCGGGTCGGGGAATCCGGGCTCACCGTCGAAGCCGCGCCGCACGTCGTCGAGGCCGATCCGGGAGAGCACGGCGACGCCGTTCCAGCGCCCCTGACCGTACGCGGCGGTCTCGTACCCCAGCTCCGCGACCTCGGCGGCCGGGAAGGCGTCGGCGCCGACCTTGGTCTCCTGCAGGCACAGGACGTCCGGCCGGGTGCCGTGCAGCCAGTCCAGCAGGCGGGGGAGGCGGGCCTTGACGGAGTTGACGTTCCAGGTGGCGAAGCGCATGGCTCCAGCCTGCCCCATCGGGCGGCGGGGAGCGCGTCAGCGCTCCGGGAGACGGTGCTCGGGGGCGAGGGGCGCGTCAGCGCTCCGGGGAGCGGTGCTCGGCGCGCATCGGGGCGCCGTTCGCGCGGGTGGCCGCGAGCAGGGCGGCGGAGAGGCCGGTGGCGAGCACCAGAAGCACGGCCACCAGCCAGATGACCGAGCCGTCGGATCCGATCAGAGCTGCCATGACTATCGCCTCCCTGGTCCATGTGATCGGCAGTCCCGGTCCCGATGCAAGGAACCCGGCCGAGCAAATAGTGCCGGACTCGAGGAAGGTACGCCAGTGGAGGGAGAGACCTTTGTCACCCCCTGGGGATTCGGAGGGTCAGGCCGGTCCCGCGGCCAGCGGGGCCGGGCCGGGCACGTGCCGGTCGGCGGCCCAGTGCAGCGCGAAGTCCCCGGCCGGCACGCCCGGCCCCCACAACCAGCCCTGCCCCTGGACCACGCCGGTCGCGGCGAGCGCGTCGCGCTGCACCCGGGTCTCGACGCCCTCCGCGACGATGCTGAGCCCCAGCGCCCGGCTCATCGCCACGACCGCCCGGACGATCTCCTCGTCCTCGGCGCTCTCGCCGAGCCCGGACACGAACGAGCGGTCGATCTTGACGCCGGTGACGGGGAAGCGGCGCAGGTAGCCCAGGGCCGAGAAGCCGGTGCCGAAGTCGTCGACGAGCAGGCGCAGGCCCAGCTCGCGCAGCTCGTGCAGGACCCGGGCCGCGACGCCCCCGCCGTCGACCATCACGGACTCGGTCATCTCCAGCGCCACGGCGGTGGCCGGAACGCCGTGGTGACGCAGTTCCGTCGCGACCGTGGCGGGCATCTGCGGATCGGCGAGCTGGCGGGGCGACACGTTGATGGAGAGGTAGAAGTCGCCGGTCACCGTGCCGTCGGCGCGCCACTGCGCCAGCTGGCGCAGGGCCTCGTTGCGGACCCAGGTGCCGAGGGGCTCGATCAGCCCCGAGTCCTCCGCCACCGGGATGAAGATCGTCGGCGGGATGGGGCCCCGCTCCGGGTGGGTCCACCGCACGAGCGCCTCGGCGGCGGTGGGCCTGCCCGTGTCGAGACGCACGATCGGCTGGTAGACCACGGTCAGCTTGTTCTCCGCGAGCGCCGTACGCAGGGCGCCCTCCAGCTCGATGCGCTCGCGCACCCGGTCGTGCATGGAGGCGTCGAAGATGGTGCTGCGGCCGGGTCCCTCGCCCTTGGAGCGGTACATCGCCGTGTCCGCGTCGCGCAGCAGGGCCTCGGTGACCGCCGCCGGGTCGCCGCCGGCCGGGGCGTGGGCCAGGCCGATCGACGCGCTGATCACCACCTCGGTGTCGCGGACCGGAACCGGTGTCGCGAAGCAGCCCTGGATGTCGTCGACGAGCCGCAGTGCGCCCGGCTCGTCCCCGACGTACGTCACCAGGAACTCGTCCCCGCCGACGCGGGCGAGCATCGAGCCGGGCGGCACGGCGGCGCGCAGCCGTGCCGCCACCTCGATGACCAGCTGGTCGCCGGTGTCGTGGCCCCATGAGTCGTTGACCCACTTGAAGCCGTCGAGGTCGAGCAGGCCCACCCAGACCCGGGCCGGTCCTCCCACCGGCACGCGGCCGGCCAGCCGCTCGACCTCCGTGGTGACCATGCGCCGGTTGGGCAGGCCGGTGAGCGGGTCGTGCATCGACTGGTACTCGGAGTGCAGCTGCGCGGCCACCTGGGCCTGCACGGCGGACACGGCGCGCATCAGCAGCAGCGCCATGATGCCCAGGCCGCACGCGCCGATGAGCATCCGGTACTCGAAGGAATGTCCACCGACCACCGCCAGCAGCACGAACGGGGTGCACACGGCCGGCATCAGCAGCGCCATGCGCTGCCACGACCAGGCCTGGACCGGGTGGCGGTCGGCCCGGCCCAGCTCCACCACCGACGGGTGCAGGGCGCTGACCCCGAGCAACGTGTACGCCAGCAGGAACGGCACGTCGAGCAGCGGGCTCGCGTAGGTGCGGCCGGACACGCCGATGATCGCGTACGCGAGGTCGCCGACGAGCATCAGCCCGATCCCGCTCACCAGGGCGACCAGGCTGGGCGGCCAGGTGCGGGCGGTGAACGTCAGGTTGACGCACATCGCCAGCAGCACCACGTCGAAGAGCGGGTACAGGCCGGCGAGGACGGAGACGAGCGGTGGCCGGTCCGCGATGGCCGCGGCCGGGGCGGCCAGCAGCAGCGCGCCGGCGAGTCCGCCGGCCAGGCAGACGATGAGGCCGTCGAGCACGGCGTGCCGCTCGATGCTGCCGCGGGCCCGCAGCAGGAGCATGAAGTAGACACCGAGCAGCGCATATCCGGGGATGGTGGCGGCGTCGGCGAACAGCGGCTGTGCGGTCACGAAGGGACGGACCATCACGCCGATCAGGAAGCAGAGCGCCGCGCCGCCCATGATCGGCCAGGCGGCCCGCGGCCGGGCGGCGAACCGGCGCGGGACGGCGAAGCAGGCCGTCATCGTGCCGAGGGCGATCGCGGCGAAGCAGACGGCGTCCACCGTCGAGGAGAGGCCGAACGTGTAGACGAGCGTCGCCGCGGCGCCGGTCAGGCCGAACGCCTGCCACCACGGGCGGGCACGGGGCGGTGCCGCAGTGGCTCGCACGCGTACCCCCCCTGGCAGCCGTCAGCTCATCAGCACCCCCGCCGTTGGCACCGTACCGTCCACCGGGCCGTCCTCGGCAGGACTTCCGTGGACGAACAGGGTCGGGCAGGCGCAGCGGCGCAGCAACTCGCCCGCCACGGCGCCGAGCAGCGAGGTGCTGTCGGTGCCGCGAGGGCCCACGATCATCATGCGGGCTCGGCGGGAGGCGCGTACGAGAGTTGGCGCAGGATCTCCCACCAGGACCCGGCTCTGCGCCCCGGCGGCCTCGGGGACCGCGGCGAGCGCGGTATCGAGCAGCCGCCGCCCGGCCGGCACCTCCGCCGAGCTTCGCGCCACGTGCACCACCTCCAGCGCGACGTCCCGGCGGCACGCCTCGGCGGCCGCGGTCCGCAGCGCCAGCAGCGAGCTGGCCGACCCGTCGACGGCCGCCATGAGCGGCCCCGAGGGCGGCCGCACGCCGCGGGCCACGACCACCGGGCAGCGCGAGTGGGCGACCGTCTGCACGAGCAGCGAGTCGAGCGGCAGCCGCGGGCTGGTCGCCAGGTCGTCGTCGCCGAGCACCAGCAGCTCGGCCGTGCGGCTGCGGCGCAGCAGCTCCCGCACGGGCAGACCGTCGACCAGCACGCCCTCGACCCGGACACCGGGTACGGAACGGGTCGCGGTCGCCTCGGCTTCTCGCACGATGAGTTCGGCTTCGTGTCGCGCGGAGCCGTAATCCGGGGGATCATCGGTGTAGCGCCGGCCGGGCCAGGCGAAGACGTGCAGGATCCGTAACGACTTCCCGCGTGCCACCGCCTCCCGGGCACCCAGCCGCGTCGCCGCCAGGCCCGCGGCCGTCCCGTTCACGCCCACGACGACAGGAGCAGGGTCCGCAATCTGCATCGGTTCACCACCTCCGCACCGCGACGACGCGGTTCACAGACCATTATCTATGGTTGAGTGCGGATCGCAGTCGTGATCAATCCCTCAGCGGTCGACCGCCTGATGACCCGTTCAGCCTGAGGGTTTACGGTGAACGGCAGGTTATTGGCGACATCTGCCGGTGAAGTGAGGGAAATACATGACGGATGTCAAGCTCGACCACCCCGGTGGCCAGTTGTCCCTGCCGGTGCGCCCGGCGGTCGAGGGCCCGGGCGGGATCGAGATCAGCGCCCTCCTCAAGGAGACCGGCTACGTCACGCTCGACCAGGGTTTCGTCAACACCGCCTCGTGCGCGTCGGCGATCACCTACATCGACGGTGACGCCGGCATCCTGCGTTACCGGGGCTTCCCGATCGAGCAGCTCGCGGGCAAGGCCTCGTTCCTCGAGGTCTCCTACCTGCTGATCCACGACGCCCTGCCGACGCCGGCCCAGCTCGCCGAGTTCGCCGACAAGATCCGGGTGCACACGCTGCTGCAGGAGGAGATGCGCACCTTCTTCTCCGGCTTCCCGCGCGACGCCCACCCGATGGCGGTGCTCTCGTCCGCGGTGACCGCGTTGTCGACCTTCTACCAGGATGCGCTGGACCCGACCGACCCCGAGCAGGTCGAGATCTCCGGCATCCGGCTGATGGCGAAGCTGCCGACCATCGCGGCGTACGCGTACAAGAAGTCGATCGGCCACCCGCTGCCGTACCCGGACAACTCCCTGGACTACGTCGACAACTTCCTGCGCATGACCTTCGGCCTGCCGACCGTCACCTACGAGGTCGACCCGAAGGTCGCCAAGGCGCTCGACATGCTCTTCGTGCTGCACGCCGACCACGAGCAGAACTGCTCCACCTCCACGGTGCGCCTGGTCGGGTCGGCGCAGGCCAACCTCTTCGCCTCGGTCGCGGCGGGCATCAACGCCCTGTCCGGCCCGCTGCACGGCGGCGCGAACTCGGCGGTGCTGGAGATGCTCGAGCAGATCCGCGCCGACGGCGGTGACGTCCAGTCCTTCGTGCGCCGCGTCAAGGCGAAGGAGAAGGGCGTCAAGCTGATGGGCTTCGGCCACCGGGTCTACAAGAACTACGACCCGCGCGCCGCGATCGTGAAGAAGGCGGCGCAGGATGTGCTGTCCACGATGGACCGCCCGGACCCGCTGCTGGACCTCGCGTTCGAGCTCGAGGAGATCGCGCTCGCGGACGACTACTTCGTCTCGCGCAAGCTCTACCCCAACGTGGACTTCTACACCGGCCTGATCTACAAGGCCATGGGCTTCCCGACGAAGATGTTCACGGTGCTGTTCGCGCTCGGCCGGCTTCCCGGCTGGATCGCGCAGTGGGGCGAGATGATGGCCGACCCGACCACGAAGATCGGCCGTCCGCGCCAGCTCTACACGGGCGAGGCCGAGCGCCAGTTCGTCCCGATCGACGAGCGCTGACGTTTCTCACGCTTTCCGGCCGTCCCGGTTCTCCGGGGCGGCCGGACGTGTCTCCAGGGAGCCCAGCCAGGAGATGACGCGAGCCGCGCCGTCCTCGCCGGCCAGCCGCGCGGCCACGGCCTGCGCCCGCCCGCGGTGGCGAGGGTCCGTCGTGACGGCGGCCAAAGCGGCCGCCAGCCGGTCCGCGGTGAGCCGGGATAGCGGGATCGGCGCCGGGCTGACCCCGAGACGGTGCAGCCGGCGGGCCCAGAACGGCTGATCGGCCAGCACGGGTACGGCCACAGCCGGCACCCCCGCCCGCAGCCCCGCCGCCGTGGTGCCCGCGCCCGCGTGGTGCACGACCGCTGCCATGCGCGGAAAGAGCCAGTCGTGCGGCAGGGCGCCGACGCTGAGGACGCCGGGGTGGTCGTCGCCGGCGCGCAGCCCGGCCCAGCCCGCCTGCACGACCGCGCGGACGCCGGCCGAGCGGACAGCCGCGAGCACGGTGGCCGCCAGGCGGTCGCCGTGCCCCGGCGCCATGCTCCCGAAGCCGACGAACACCGGCGGCGGGCCGGCCGCCAGGAACGCCTCGACCTCGGCGGGCGGGGTCCAGCCGGGCGGCCGGGCGGGCCACCAGTAGCCGACGACCTCCTGCGAGGGCGGCCAGTCCGCCGGGCGCGGCACGACCGCGGGGCTGAAGCCGTGGAACGTCGGCCATCGGTGCTGCTGCCGCCGTTGCAGGCTCCGGATGCCGCGGCGCGGCAGATCCAGCCGTTCGCGCAGGTCGCGGATCGGGCGGCGGTAGAGCGGCCGGGCGGCGGCCCCGGTGAGCCGGCCCAGCAGCCGGTTGGCGGCCGGCCCGGCCGAGCGCCCGCCGATCAGCACCGGTCCGAAGTCGCCGGTGGGTTGGACCGGTTGCAGGAACACGCCGGCCCACGGGATGCCGGCGGCCTCGGCGACCTGGTAGCCCAGGGGCGCGACCATGGTGGACAGCAGCATCACCTCCGCCCGGGTGTCGCGTACCGCCGTGACGATGCCTTCGCCCAGCTCGGCGATCAGGGGGCGGGCGATGCGCATCAGCCGGGCCAGCGCCCGCGGGCCCGTGCCCGAGCCGCTGCCGTCCTGGCCGCGCGCCTGCGGCAGGACGCGCCGCAGGTCCCCCGGGATCGGCACGAACGGCAGGGCGACCTGGTCGCGGAACGGCTCGTGGGTGGCCAGGGTGACCTCGTGGCCGGCGGCCCGCAGGCGGTCACCGAGACCCGTGTACGGCGCCACGTCGCCGGTCGACCCGGACGTCACGATCAGCACCCGCACTGGGTCATCATCGCACCGGCATCCATGCCTTGACGGTTATATAACCGCAGTGGAATAGTCGGCGTCGTGCCCGTCGATGCCATCTCCGTGCTGGCCGAGCCCACCCGCCGCCGCATCCTCGACGAGCTGCGCCTGGCCGAGCGCAGCGTCGGTGACCTGGTCGGCGCCCTCGCCCTGAGCCAGCCGGCCGTCTCCAAGCACCTCAAGGTGCTCCGCGAGGCCGGGTACGTCTCCAGCCGCACCGCCGCCCAGCAGCGCATCTACCGGCTCGAGCCGGGACCGTTCCGGGCACTGGAGGACTGGCTGGCGCCGTACCGAAGCTTGTGGAGCGACCACCTCGACGCCCTCGTCCACCATCTGGAGCAATCATGACCAGCTTCGATCCGGGGCCGCCCCGCGGCGCCGACGTCATCCCCGCCGACGGCCGCTGGACTCTCGTCTTCGTCCGCGAGCTGCGCCATCCACCGGAGAAGGTGTGGGCGGCGCTCACCGAGCCGGAGCGCTTGGACCAGTGGGCTCCGTTCGCCGCCGAACGCGACCTCTCCCGTACCGGTGACGTCACCCTGGTAATGGTCGACGGCCCGGACCGGACCGCGAGCCGGGCCACCGTGCTGCGTGCCGAACGCCCCGCCCTGCTCGAGTACACCTGGGGCGACGACCTGCTGCGCTGGGAGCTCGAACCCACCGCGGACGGCACCCGGCTGATCCTGCGGCACACGTTCGCCGAGCGCGACGGCGCGCCGATGTTCGCGGCCGGCTGGCACCTCTGCGCCGCCGTGCTTGCCCGCCTCCTGGCCGGCGAGCCGGTCGGGGTGATCCGGGGGCGCGACGCGATGGCGCACGGCTGGGACGAGCTGCGCGCGGCGTACGAGAAGGAGTTCGCCTCCCACGCTTGAGCGGCGTGCTCATCGGGCATGTCTGCGACACGGACGGGAGGGGCGCATGGACGTCGTCATCGGGATCGACACCGGAACCACCGCCACGAAGGCCGTCGCGGCCGGGATGGACGGTGAGGTGCGCGCCGTGACCAGCGCACACTATCCGCTCTCCGTGCCGGGACCGGGCCGCGCCGAGCTCGACCCGTCCCGGCTGCGCGAAGCCGCCGCCGAGGCGCTGGTCGCCGTGGCGCGCGAGTGCCGGGAGCGGGGCGACCGCGTCCTGGCGGTCAGCCTCAGCGCGTTCCTGCACGGCCTCGTGCCGATGGACGCCGGGGGCGATCCGATCGGGCCGCTGATCACCTGGGCCGACAACCGGTCGTCGCGGCAGAGCGAGGAGCTCGCCGCGGCCGGCCGGGCCAAGGCCCTGCAGGCGCGGACGGGGACCCCGGTGCATCCGATGGCGCCGCTGGCGAAGCTCGCCTGGTGGCGTGCGGAGGACCCGGCGAAGCTGCGCGACACGCCCCGCTGGGGTGGGGTCAAGGAGGTCGTGCTGAGCGGCCTGGCCCGGGAGGGCTTCGTCGTCGATCTCTCGGTCGCGTCCGGCACCGGCCTCTACGACATCCATGCGCGCCGCTGGGACCCGGAGGCGCTCGACATCGCCGGCATCGAGGCCGGCCGGCTCGCCGAGGTGGTGCCCACCACCACGGCGCTGAAGCTGCACCCCGACGTGGCGACCGCGGCGGGGCTGCCGGCGGACACCCCGCTGATCATCGGGGCGGCGGACGGGCCTCTCGCGAACCTGGGCGTCGGTGCCACCCCGGCCGGGGTCGCGGCGGTGTCCCTGGGCACCAGCGGAGCCTTGCGCACGGTGGTCGGGGCGCCCACGGCCGATAGGGCCGGACGGCTGTTCTGCTACGCACTGACCGAGGACCGGTGGGTGCTGGGCGGGGCGATCAACAACGCGGGGTCGGTGGTGCGCTGGGCGGGCCAGACGATGGCCGAGGGCTTCGACCGCCCGGCGGCCGAGGGGGAGGACGCGGACGTACGCGACGCCGCGCTGCTGGAGGAGGCGGCATCGGCGCCCCCGGGCAGCGACGGGCTGCTCTGCCTGCCGTACCTGCTGGGCGAGCGGGCCCCGTGGTGGCGCGGCGGGATGCGCGGGGCCTACCTGGGGCTGCGTCGCGAGCACGGCCGCGCCCACCTGGTCCGCGCCGCCGTCGAGGGCGTCTGCCAGCAGCTCGCCCTGGTCCGCGACACGTTCGCGGCCGAAGGCATCCCGATGACCGAGGTACGCGCGACCGGCGGCGCGGTCGCCTCCGACCTGTGGGTGACCGTGCTCGCCGCCGCCCTGGACCTGCCGGTGGCCATCGCGGACACGCCGGAGGGCACCGCGCTGGGCGCCTGCCTGCTGGGCCTGCACGCGATCGGCGACCTGCCCGACCTGGACCGGGCCGCCGCGCTGGTCGACGTCACCACGCACACCCGGCCCGACCCCGGGGACGCCGCGCTCTACAAGCGGTTGCGGCCGCTGGTCGAGCGGTCCGCGCTCGCGGTCACCGACGTGCTCACCGAGCTCGACAAGCTGGCGCCCTCGCCGCTGCCGGGCACGGAGAAGGCGGTGGGCGCCGACGCGTGAGGATGGCCACGACGGCCCGCGTTGACGCGGCGGGCGGCGGTGCGACAGAGTGACCGGCGAGCGGTAGCGGAGGAACCCGGTGCGAGTCCGGGACGGTCCCGCCACTGTGACCGGGCAGCCGCTGCCCGGGAGTCAGGAGACTCCGGCCGCTCGCTCCCTCCCACACGCGGGCGTGGACACCCGCGGAAAGGACCCTGGCGTGACGCCGTACCCGTTCTCCGCCGTCGTCGGTCTCGACGATCTGCGCCTCGCCCTGCTGCTCACGGCCGTCTCGCCGGCCGTCGGCGGGGTGCTCGTCCGGGGGGAGAAGGGCACCGCCAAGAGCACCGTCGTGCGGGCGCTGGCCGCCCTGCTGCCCGAGGTCGACGTCGTCCGCGGGTGCCGCTTCGCGTGCGACCCGGCCGCCCCCGACCCCGGCTGCCCCGACGGACCGCACGAGCCCGGGGCCCCGCACGGGCACCGGCCCGCCACGCTGGTCGAGCTGCCGGTCGGCGCCACCGAGGACCGGGTCGTCGGCACCCTGGACATCCAGCGGGCGCTGGCCGACGGTATCAAGGCGTACGAGCCGGGCCTGCTGGCCGCCGCGCACCGGGGCGCGCTCTACGTCGACGAGGTGAACCTGCTTCCCGACCACCTGGTCGACCTGCTGCTGGACGCCGCGGCGATGGGCCGCGCGCACGTCGAGCGCGACGGGGTCTCGGTCAAGCACGCCGCCCGGTTCCTGCTGGTCGGCACGATGAACCCCGAGGAGGGCGAGCCGCGCCCGCAGCTCGTCGACCGGTTCGGGCTGGTCGTGACCGTGGCCGCGCCCCGCGACGCGGTGCAGCGGGCCGAGGTCGTGCGGCGGCGGCTGGCCTACGAGGCCGATCCCGGCGGTTTCGCGGCCCGCTTCGCCGCCGAGGAGACCGCGCTCGCGGCGCGCATCGTGGCGGCCCGCGCGGCCGTGCCGACGGTACGGCTGCCCGACGCGGAGCTGGACCGCATCGCGCGGGTGTGCCTGGCGTACGGGGTGGACGGCATGCGCGCCGACATCGTGGTGGCCCGGTGCGCGGTGGCGCTGGCCGCGTGGCACGGCCGGGAGGTGGTGACGGCCGGGGACGTGCGGGACGCCGCGCGCCTCGCCCTGCCGCACCGGCGCCGCAAGGATCCGCTCGACCCGCCCGGCACCGACGAGCAGCGGCTCGAGGAGGCGCTGCGGGAGGCCGGTGCGGACGATCCCGACGACGACCCGCCGCCGGACCCGGGCGGGGACCAGAACGGGCCGGACGACGGCCCCACCGGCCCCGGTCCCGGCGACGGGCAGGGTGCCGATCCGGCAGGGCGCCGGGACTCGTCCGGTGCAAGCCGGTCCTCCGGCCCGGTCGACCCGTCCCACCCTGGTGATTCGTCCGAACAGGCCGATTCGTCCCGCCCCGCGGACGGGACCGGCCCGGCGGACGGGACCGGCCCGGCGGATGCGACCCGCCCGGCCGTGGGTCAAGGGCAGCCCGCCCAGGCCGGGGCCGTCTACCGGCCGCGAACCCTGCGCATCGCCGCGCGCGGCGAGGGCGGGCACGCCGGCCGCCGCTCCCCGGCGTTCGCGCGCCGCGGCCGGGTGGTCGGCTCCCGCGTCCCGCGCGGCAAGCTCAGCGGCGCCCCGCACCTGCCGGCCACCCTGCGCGCCGCCCTGCACCGCGGCGGCGCCGGCGTCGAGCCCCGGGACCTCCGCGAGTCCGTGCACGTCGGCCGCGAGGCCAACCTCGTGCTGTTCGTGGTCGACGCCTCCGGGTCCATGGCGGCCCGCAAGCGGATGACCGTGGTCAAGACCGCGGTGCTGTCGCTGCTGCGCGACGCCTACCAGCGGCGCGACCGCATCGGCATGATCACGTTCCGGGGTTCCTCCGCCGAGCAGGTGCTGCCGCCCACCTCCAGCCACGAGGTCGGCGTGCTCCGGCTGGCGGGCCTGCGCACCGGTGGGCGTACGCCACTGGCCGCGGGCCTGCGCACGGCCGCCGCGACCATCGCCACCGAGCGCCGCCGCGACCCGCGCCGCCGGCCCCTGCTGGTCGTGGTCACCGACGGGCGTGCCACCAGCGGCGCCGACCCGGTGCTGCTCGCCCCCGCCCTGGCCGGGGTCGCCACGGTCGTCGTGGACTGCGAGTCCGGCCCGGTCCGGCTCGGGCTCGCCCGGCGGCTCGCGGCCGCCCTGGACGCCGATGTCATGCCCCTAGAGGCGCTCGCCGCCGACGGATCCCTGAGGAGGGCCGCCTGATGCCGCAGGGCCAGGTCACCACCGTCCCCGACGACGGGCTCACCACCCGCCAGCGCCGCCGCCAGGCCGTGCTGGCCGTCCACACCGGGCAGGGCAAGGGCAAGTCGACGGCCGCCTTCGGCATGGCCCTGCGGGCCTGGAACGCGGGCTGGCCGGTGGGCGTCTTCCAGTTCGTCAAGAGCGAGAAGTGGCGCGTCGGCGAGGAGGCCGCGCTCAAGGCCCTCGGCGAGGTGCCCGGGGGCGCGCCGGTCGCCTGGCACAAGATGGGCGAGGGCTGGTCGTGGATCCAGCGCGCCGGCACCGAGCGCGACCATGCCGCCGAGGCCGCCGAGGGCTGGGCGCAGATCAAACGCGACCTGGCGGCCGAGACCCACAAGTTCTACGTGCTCGACGAGTTCACCTACCCGATGAAGTGGGGCTGGGTCGACGTCGCCGACGTCGTCGCCACCCTGCGCAAGCGTCCCGGCGTGCAGCACGTCGTCATCACCGGCCGCGACGCGCATCCCGACCTGCTCGACGCCGCCGACCTCGTCACCGAGATGACGAAGGTGAAGCATCCGATGGACGCGGGCCGCAAGGGTCAGCGGGGCATCGAGTGGTGAGCGTCCCGCGGATCGTCATCGCCGCCCCCGCCTCCGGGCACGGCAAGACGACGGTCGCGACGGGACTGCTGGCGGCGTACGCGAAAAGGGGTTTGTCGGTCGCGCCCTTCAAGGTGGGGCCGGACTACATCGATCCCGGCTACCACGCGCTCGCCGCCGGGCGCCCGGGGCGCAACCTGGACCCGGTCATGGTAGGCGAGGACCGGATCGGGCCGCTGTTCGCGCACGGCTCGGCGGGCACCGACCTCGCCGTGGTCGAGGGGGTGATGGGGCTCTACGACGGCCGGACGGGCGCCGGCGACACCGGTTCGACCGCGCAGGTGGCCGGCCTGCTCGACGCGCCGGTCGTGCTGGTGGTCAACGCCGCCGCGCAGGGCCGGTCGGTCGCCGCTCTGGTGCACGGTTTCCGCAGCTTCGGCACCGTGCGGCTGGGCGGCGTGATCCTCAACCAGGTCGGTTCGGACCGGCACGAGGCGCTGTTGCGCGAGGCCTGCGAGGAGGTCGGCACGCCGGTGCTCGGGGCGATGCGCCGCGCCGCTGCCGTCGAGGCCCCCTCCCGGCACCTCGGCTTGGTGCCGGCCGCCGAACGCCGGGCCGAGGCGCTGGCCTCCGTGGATGCGCTCGCGGGGCTGGTGGAGTCCTCGGTGGACCTCGACGCGGTCCTGGCGCTCGCCCGCTCCGCACCCTCGCTCGCGGCGACGCCGTGGACCCCCGCCGCGCGCGAGCCGGTGCCAGGCCGTCCGGTGGTCGCGCTCGCCGGCGGGCCGGCCTTCACCTTCGCGTATGCGGAGACGGCCGAGCTGCTCACCGGCGCCGGCGCGGAGGTCGTGGTGGTGGACCCGCTGCGCGACGAGGCCCTGCCGGCGGGCACGCGGGCACTGGTCGTCGGCGGCGGCTTCCCCGAGGTGTACGCCGCCGAGCTGTCCGCCAACGAGCCCCTGCGCCGCGCGGTGGCGTCGGCGGCCGCGGCCGGTACGCCGATCGTCGCCGAATGCGCGGGCCTGCTCTGGCTCTGCCGCAGCCTCGACGGCGCCCCGATGTGCGGCGTCCTGGACGCGGAGGCGGCGATGACCCCGTCCCTGACCCTGGGCTACCGCGACGCGGTGGCGCTGTCGGACAGCCCGCTGCTGCCGGCGGGCTCCCGCATCACCGGCCACGAGTTCCACCGTACGACCGTGCACCCGCGCTCGGGCCTGCTGCTGGAGCCGGCCGGGGGAGCGGCCTGGGCCTGGCGGGGCGCCGACCCGGAGGGCTTCGCGACGCCGTCCCTGCACGCCTCCTACCTGCACCTGCACTGGGCCGCCGACGAGGCGATCGCGCACCGGGTGGTGACGGCCGCCGCGAACGTGCCCGCCGCGGCGTGACGGTCGTCGTCGGGATCGGTGCGCGAGCCGCTGCGGCTCTGTCCGATCTGGAGGCCGCCGTGGACGTCGCCCTCGGCCTTGCGGGGGTGTCCGCGGCCGACGTCGCCGCGGTGGCGACCCTGGACCGGCGGGCGTCGCTGCTCGAGCCGTTCGCGCGCCGGCGCAGCTGGCCGCTCGTCGTCTTCCCTCCGGAGCGGCTGGCGATGGTTGCGGTGCCCCGTCCGTCGGCCCGGGTCGCGGCGGCGGTGGGGGTGCCGAGCGTCGCCGAGGCCGCGGCCCTGGCCGCGGCCGGGCCGGGTGCGCGGTTGCTGGTCCCGAAGGAAGTTCTGCACGGCGTCACCGTCGCGATCGCCGCTGCTGGACGTGGCTGAGCTCTGCGACCGCGGCGGCTAGGTCACGTTCCTCCGTAGGTGATCAGGGCTCACGGCAGCGGCCATTCGTGGACCGGCACGTTCTCGTGCATCGGGGGAAGGTAGCGGCGCAGCATCTCGTGCAGAGCGTCCTGCCGGTCCATGCCGTCGCCCTCGAGGGCGTGCAGGGTCTCGACCTGCCAGGTGGCGCCGTTGCGGCCGGTGAGGCAGCGCTGCTCGATGATGCCGAGCAACCGCTCGCGCTCCTTGCGGGAGACGCCCCACTTCTCCAGGCCCTCGTGGGCCAGCGGCAGCAGCCGGCGCAGCACGAGCTCCGAGACGGGCACGTAGCCGAGCCCGGGCCAGAAAACGGACGCCGCGATGCCGTGCCGCGCGCACGAGTGAAAATTCTCCTCGGCGGCGCTGAACGACATCTGCGTCCAGATGGGACGCTCGGCCTCGGCCAGCATGCGGACGAGGCCGTAGTAGAAGGCGCCGTTGGCCACCGTGTCCACGACGGTCGGGCCGGCCGGCAGCACCCTGTTCTCCACGCGCAGGTGCGGGCGGTCCTTGACCACCGCGTAGATCGGCCGGTTCCAGCGGTAGACCGTGCCGTTGTGCAGCCGCAGCTCGCTCAGCTGCGGGATGTCGCCGCTCTCCAGGATCTGCTCCGGGTCCTCGTCGTCGCAGATCGGCAGCAGCGCCGGGAAGTAGCGGACGTTCTCCTCGAACAGGTCGAAGACCGAGGTGATCCAGCGTTCGCCGAACCAGACCCGCGGGCGTACGCCCTGGGCCCGGATCTCCTCCGAGCGGGTGTCGGTCGCCTGCTCGAACAGCGGGATGCGGGTCTCGCGCCACAGCTCCCGCCCGAACAGCAGCGGCGAGTTGGCACCGAGGGCCACCTGGACGCCGGCGACGACCTGCGCGGCGTTCCAGTACGCGGCGAACTGCGCCGGACTCACCTGGAGGTGGAACTGGGTGCTGGTGCACGCCGCCTCGGGCGCGATCGTGTCGGTGGTGACGGCGAGCCGGTCGATGCCGTCGATGCGGATGTCGAGATCCTCGCCGCGGGCCGCGAAGATCTGCTCGTTGAGCAACGCGTAGCGCGGGTTGGCGGACAGCGCCTCCGCGGTCAGGTGCTCCTTACGCAGCGTCGGCAGGATGCCGATCATCACCATGTGCGCCCCGGTCCGGCGGGCGTGCTCCTCGGCGCTGTTGAGGCTGGCCCGCAGCTCGCGTTCCAGGTCGGCGTTCTCGTCGCCGGCCAGCCGCCGCGGCGCCACGTTGATCTCGACGTTGAACTGGCCCAGCTCGGTCTGGAAGTCGGGGTCCTCCAGCGCGGCCAGCACCTCGGCGTTGCGCATCGCCGGGTCGGCGTTGCCGTCGACGAGGTTCAGCTCGATCTCCATGCCGGTCAGCGGCCGCTCGAACTCGAACCGGGACTCCCGCAGCATCGACGCGAAGACGTCGAGGCTCCGGCGGATCTTCTGCCGGTACCTCGTCCGGTCCTCGCGGCTGAACTCCCGGCTCTCGACCTCTTCGCCCACCGCGCACCGCCCTTCCGTGAGCCCACTCCTATGATCTGCCAGTCCGCCTCGCGGCGCACCATTCACGTGCCCTTTTCCCGGCCTCCGCAATCGCCGTGGCGCCTTTACAGATGTCGTTAATACATCGAAACTGATCGTTGTCCTGATCGGTGTGGGGGAGGCAATGATGCGCAGGATTTCCCGGATCGCCGCGGCATCCGTGCTGCTGGTCGCCGCGGCCGCGGCGCCCGCGGACGCGGGGCTACGCGGGCCCGCCTGGACGACGGCGTGGGCGACCGCTCCGGCCGCCGCGGTCTCGGGCGTGGAACAGGGGTACGCGGGCTTCACCATCCGCAACGTCGTCCACACCACGACCGGCGGTGCCGGCGTCCGCATCCACCTGTCGAACCGGTTCGGCACGCAACCGGTGCTGATGGGCCACGTCACCGTGGCGGTCTCCGCGCACAGCGGTGGCCGACGCGACGGCACGATCGACCCCAGCGACGGCTCCGCCCGGCCCGGCACCCTGCGCACCGTGCTCTTCCACGGCCGTCCGTCGATCACCGTCCCGGCCCGCGCCGAGGTGATCAGCGATCCCGTGGCGCTGCCCGTACCCGCCGACCAGGATCTGCTCGTCAGCACCTGGACGCCGCAGCCGTCCGGCACCGTCACCTACCACCCGGCCGCGATGCAGGACTCGTTCTTCAGCCGCGGGCCGGCCGACCACGCGGGTGAGGAGAGCGCCGCCGCGTTCGGTGAGACCACGCGGGTCTGGCACTACGTCAACGGCGTCGACGTCTCCGGCGGGCCGGGTACGGTGGTGGCGCTGGGCGACTCCATCACCGACGGCGTCACGTCGACGTGGGGAGCCAACCGGCGGTGGACCGACTACCTCGCCGCCCGGCTCGCGACCAGCCCGGTGCCCGACTACGGCGTCGCCAACTCCGGCATCAGCGGCAACCGGATCCTGCTGGACAGCAACGCGCCGAACTACACGATCTACAGCACCTTCGGCGTCAGCGCGCTGGCCCGGCTCGACTGGGACGTGCTGGAGCGGGCCGGGGCGCGGACGGTGATCGTCTTCGAGGGCATCAACGACATCCAGCAGACCCCGCACCAGGACGACCCGGAGCAGATCATCGCCGGGCTGGCGCAGATCTCCGCCCAGGCTCACGACCGCGGGCTGCGCGTCGTGGGCGCCACCATCATGGCGTGGAAGGGCTGGGGATCCTGGACGCCGGAGCTCGAACGCACGCGCGTCGCGGTCAACGAGTGGATCCGGGCGGGCGGCGACGGGACGCTGGACGGCCTCGCCGACTTCGACGCCGCCACCCGCGATCCCGCCGACCCGCAGCGGCTCCTGCCGGCGTACGACAGCGGGGACCACCTGCACCCGAACGACGCCGGCGACCGGGCGATGGCCGCGGTGGTCCCGCTGTCGCGGCTCTGACGCGCCTCAGCTGATCCAGGCCGTCGCCACGGCGGTCGCCACGACGAGGCCCAGCACGGCCTGGATCAGCAACGCCGGGCCGAGGTGCGACCACAGCGTCGGGATCCGCGGCGTGTACGGCTGCAGCGTCTCGAGGTTGAGGACCTGCCGCAGTTTCACCGGCAGGTCCGGGTCCTTCTGCGGGACCGTCCGCACCTGCACGAGATCGCCGCGGTGCAGCGCCGACTGGGGGAGTTGGCCGTGCATCTCGATCTCGTACGTCTGCCCGAGGTCGTCGCGCAGCCGCAGCGGCGTGACGAGGTACTCGGGTCCCTTCTTGAGGTCCTTGAACTTGCGTCGCGCGCCGCGGCCGCCGCTGCGGAGAACCGCGAGCACCAGCGCGCCGAGCGCCTGAGCGATCGACGCCGTCACGAACACGGCGATGAGCAGCGGTTGCCCGACCCTGACCTCGCGGGTGTACGAGGCGCGGAAGCCGAGGAACCGCCCGGTGACGACCGGACCGGCATGCCGGAGGATCCGCTCGCGGTACAGCTCGGTCTCATCCATGGGGATCACCTCCTGGGGATGACCTCATGGTACGAAGAGCGAAGTTGTAACCACAGTGAGTGAATTTCGCGACTCACGGTTCGCGCCTCGCACGTGCAAAGCCCCGCAGATCGGGTACGCGGCCGCCATGGACCTTTCGTATCTTCGTCCCCTCTACGACCACCCGGGACCGTGGGTGTCGGTGTACCTCGACGCCACCCGTGCCGAGGAGAACGCCGAGCACCAGGTCGAGCTGCGCTGGCGGGCCCTGCGCGCCGACCTCGAGAGCCAGGGCGCCGACGCCGCCACGCTCGACGCCGTCGCGGCCGCGGTCCAGGACCACCCGTACCAGCCGGGACGCTACGGCGTGGCGGTCTTCGCCACCGAGGGAGAGGTGGCGCTCTTCGAGACGCTGCCCGCGCCGCCGGCGACCGACGAGGCCGCGTACGGGCCGCTGCCGCACGCCATGCCGCTCGTGGCCCAGCGCGGCGAGGAGATCCCGTACGTGACAGTGCTCTCCGACCGCACCGGCGCCGACGTCACCGGGCTGGCCGTCGGCGGCGTACCCCGCCACCGGGAGGTCAAGGGCGGCGAGAGTTTCCCCCTGCGCAAGGTGAACGCGGGCGGCTGGTCACACCGGCGTTACCAGCAGGCCGCCGAGGAGACGTGGAAGCGCAACGCCGGCGACGTCGCCGCTGCCGCCACCGAACTGGCCCAGGCCGTGGGCGCCGAGGTGATCGTCGTGGGCGGCGACGCCCGGACCAACCCCCTCGTCGCCGAACGCCTGCCCCTGCGCTGGCGCGAACGCGTCGTGGTCACCGACGCCGGCACCCGGCACCGCGACGGCGAGGAACACTTCGACGACATGACCGTCCAGGCCATCGCCGAGGTGGCCGATCGCCACGTCCGCGACGCGGTGGACCGCTACAACGCCCAGCGCGGCGACGGCACCGCCGGCACCGGCCTCGCCGACGTCGTCACCCGGCTGCAGCGCGGCCAGGCCGACACGGTGCTGCTCGTCAACGACGCCTCGTCCACCGACGAGCTCTGGATCGGGCCCGGCGACCCCAGCCTCGTCGCCGTCGACCAGCAGGAGCTGCGCGAGTCCGGCATCAACGACCCCCGCAAGGTCCGCGCCGACGCCGCGCTGCTGCGGGCCATCGTCGGCACCGACGCCGAGCTCGTCCTCGTCGGACCGGGCGACGTCGAGCTGGAGCACGGCATCGGGGCGATCCTGCGCTACGCCGACGGAGCATCGGCCGCCTCGTGATCGTTTGGGAGGGAACGGACCGGGAATCCCTCCGGTCCGTTCCTCTCGACCAGGAAGTGGCGCATGAAGCTTCCCTCGCCCCGAGGCCCCCTGTCGGACGCCGTGACCACCGCGCTGGCCCAGGCGCCGCACGACTTCCCGGCCGGTGACCCCGACACGGACGACGACCTGCACACGAGCCTGTTCATCCTCTACGAGCTGCACTACCGCGGCTGGGACGGCGTCGACGACACCTGGGAATGGCATCCGGGCCTGCTCGCCCTGCGCGCCCGGCTGGAGGCGGCCTTCGAGGCGGAGCTGCGGCGGCTGCCCGTACCCGAGGACACCGACGACGTCCCGCACGCGCTCATCGCCATGACCCGGGAGTCCGGCGGCCCGTCGCTGTCCGGCTACATCCGCGGCCGCGCCACCTACGAGCAGTTCCGCGAGTTCGCCACCCACCGCTCCGTCTACCACCTGCGCGAGGCGGACCCCCACACCTTCGCGATCCCCCGGCTCGGCGGCCGGGCCAAGGCCGCCCTCATCGAGGTCCAGATCGACGAGTACGGCGGGGGCACGGTCGGCCGCATGCACCAGGAGATGTTCAAGGGCACGATGACCGCGCTCGGCCTCGACACCACGTACGGGGCCTACGTGGACGTCGTGCCCTGGCAGACGCTCGCCAACAACAACCTCATGTCACTGTTCGGGCTGCACCGGCGGCTGCGCGGGGCGTTGCTCGGGCACCTGGCGGCGTACGAGATGACCTCGACCGGGCCGAACCGCGCGTACGGCAACGGCCTGCGCCGCCTCGGCGGCGACGAGAACGCCACCCGTTTCTACGACGAGCACGTGGAGGCGGACGCGGTCCACGAACAGATCGCGGCCTTCGACATGTGCGGCTCGTTCTGCAAGGCCGAGCCGGAGCTCGCCGCGGACGTGCTGTTCGGCGCCCGCTGCGTGCTGACGATGGAGGACCGCTGGGCCGAGTACGTGCTGTCCCGCTGGGAGGCGGGGGAGTCGTCCCTGCGCAGCTGACCGGGCCGAGGGGTGGCCTGCCGGTCGCCCCTCGCCCGCTCGTCAGGTGTCGCGCGGGGCCGGCACGTCGCGGCCGGTGCCGGCGCGGAACCCGATGGCCTTGTGCGTACCGTCGCAGAACGGTTTGATCGCCGACTTGCCGCACCGGCAGAGCGCGACCGTCCTGCGCCCCGGCTCGATCACCTGGCCGTCCGGGGTCCGCAACGTGAAGTCGCCGCGCACGAGCAACGGCCCGTCCTCGTACGGGACCACGACCGCACCACCCTCATCAGCCCGCTCCGCCGCACCACTCATGCCGCAGCGCATGCCCGCGAGCCGCCGCCGGGAAACCCGCGCCCACCCGTGGGTCTACCGATTGTGCGAAAGCGACCCGGAGCTGCCCGGTTCACGGTGAACTGGACGGTGAACGCCTGTCGCAGGCGAGCTACGGGGGTGGGACGGCATGGCCTTGACCGGTATGAACTACATCAACCCGGACAGTGTCCTGGCACGCACGGCCTGGGAGATGGTCCAGGCCCACGCGGGCGGCCGCGGCCCGCACAACGGCATCACGATCTGCCCGGTCTGCGGAGAACCCCTGCCCTGCACCGCGGGCCTCGCCGCCGCAGAAGTGGTCGAAGCGGCCGGCCTCGCCGAATCCTCCGGCCTGATCGCGGCGGCCCGCGGCGGCCCCGGCGGCTCCCCCCTCGGCCTCCCGGCGGCCGCGATCCAGGAGGCCACCGTCGCCCTCGACCCGCCGCCCTCCTCTGCGGCGCCCGCCTTCCCGCCCGCCTCGTCACCCCGCTCGGGGCCGCCGTCCGCCCAGGGGCCCGGGCCGTCGTTCGCCACACCGCCGTCCTTCCCCCCTCCGCCGGAGCCGCTGCGCGAACCGGTGTACGTCGATCCGTCCCCCTCGGGCCCGGACTTCGCGTCGCCGAACCCGCCACCCTCCGCCCCGGGTCCGTCCGCTGCGCCGCCCGCTTCCGGCCTGTCGGCTGCGCCGCCTGCTCCCGGTTTGTCCGGTCCGTCGGGTGCCTCGGGTCTGTCCGCTGCGCCGCCTGCTCCGGCTTCGTCCGGCCTGTCGCCTGCGGGCGGCGCGGCCATGCCTCCGGGCCGCCCGGGGCCGGCCATGCCGCCGGCGGGCGGTCCTTCCGTCCCGCCCGCCGCTCCGAGCCAGTTCGCCTCGCCGGCGGACCCGGGCCGGTTTGCTTCAGCGGCTTCCTCGGGGCTGTCCGCTTCACCGCCGGCCCCGCACGCCCCCGTGCCTCCGGCAACTTCCGGGCGGACTGCGCCGCCCGCCGCCTACCCGCCGCCGGGTGGATCCGGCCTGTCCACGCCCCCACCCGCTCCCGGCTCGGTGGCACCGCCGCCCCCTGCCGGGCCGCTGTCGTCACCCGCGTCCGCCTCACCGACGCCTCCTCCTTCGGGCCTGACGGGTCCTTCGGGCCTGACGCCGCCCACTGCGTCCGCGCCGTCCGGCGTGACGCCTCCGCCTACCGCGTCCGGTCTGACGCCTCCGCCCGCTGCGTCCGGTCTGACGCCTCCGCCCGCTCCTTCCGGGATGACGCCTCCGGCCTTTTCCTCCGGGCTGACGCCGCAGCCTGCGGGATCCGGTTCGCCGACTGCGCCGCCGGCCGACGGCGCCCGTGCGCCGCTCGCGCCGCCGTCCTTCGAGCGTCCGGAGGCACGCCCGGACAGCGAACCCTCCGGCCTGTCCTTCTCGCCGCCCTCGCCGAGCCCCGGCCTGGGCGCGGACCCGGGCCTGCACCCGTCTCCGCAGCCGCCCGCCGAGCAGGCCGGTCTCCCCGGCGCCCCGGCTCCGGCGGGCTGGCCGCCCGCCGCGGATTCCCCGCACAACGGCGTGCACGCGCCGGGCTCCCGGCCGTCGCCGCCGCAGCAGGAGAACCACCGGCAGATCCCGGACGTCGACCCGCTTCTGCTGGGCCCGCCGCTGTTCATCCAGCAGAACCGCCCGCTGGATGCGCCGCGCTTCACCCCGTCGCGCCCTCACGAGCCGTTGGTCTCGCCCTACCACCCGGGCGAGGCGCCGCCGGTCAAGCCCTTCCACCCGGCCGGCTTCGACCCGTCCTCAGCGAACGGGGCGTCCGACCCCGCGGCGGCTCCCGAGGCCGCTGAGCCCACGCCCGACGCCGCACCCCTCGCGCAGTCCGCCTCGTCCAGCCTGTCGCAGACCGCCCCGCCCTCCGGCATCGCGCCGGCGTCCCCTGCTGTGGACTCATCGCAGGGCACCTCGGCGTCCGGTCTCCCGCAGACGGCGCCGGCATCCGGTCTTCCGCAGGTGGCCGGCATGTCCGCTCCCGTGCCGGCCGCATCCCAGGACCCGCAGTCCGGCCTTTCGCAGGGCGCCGCGGCCTCCGGTCTCTCGCAGGCGGCCTCCGGCCTCTCGGCGGCTTCCGGTCTTTCGCAGGGTGCTCCGGCTTCGGGTCTTTCGCAGGGAGTTCCGGCTCCGGGCCTCGCGCAGCCGGCTTCTGGCCTGTCCGCGGCCCAGTCAGGTTCGGGTCTCCCGCAGTCGGCGTCGGGTCTACCGCAGCCGGCCGCTCCGGCAGCCGCCGGCTCGGGAGCCGCCACCCCGCAGCCGACGCCTCCCACCGCGTCGAGCGTCTCGGCGGCCGAGAGCGCATTCCGCAGGGCCGCCCCGGCGGCACGGACGCGGCCGCCGCTCGAGCCGCCGCAGATGGGCCAGGTCAACCGTCCGGCCGGCGGCGCGGAACCCGCAACCCCACCCGCACCGAAGCCCGCCGCCGCGCCGTCGGGTCTCGGCCAGCCGGGTGTGGGGCCGTCAGGCCTTGGTCAGCCGGGTGCGGCGCCGTCGGGTCTCGGTCAGCCGGGTGCGGCGCCGTCGGGACTGGGCCGGCCCGGTGCGGGGCCGTCGGGCCTGGGTGAGGCTGGAGCTGCGTCCTCGGGTCTGGGAAGGGCCGCCGCCGGTCAGGAGCCGGCGGCGCGGCCCAAGCGCCCGCCGCTCGAGCCGCCGCAGATGGGTCAGATGAACCGCCCGATGGAGCCCGCCGCGGCCCCGCCGCCGAGCGCTCCCTCGGGCCTGTCGCAGCGTCCGTCGCCGACCGGCGAGCCGGCGCAGGCACCCCCCGCCTGGGAGGCACCTCGCACCGACGACGAGGCGCCGAGCGGACTCCCACCTCGCCCGCAGCAGTAGCGGGTACGACACGATGACGCCACGGCGTGAGAAATGGCGACGCCTAACGTGCCCGGACGTACACTGAGCGTCACCATTTCGGTCGATGTGTTTAGGTCCGGTGTGCCCGGGCACTAGCTCGGCGACAACGAATGACTCGGGGCGGGCAACGGGGGTCGTTCGCCATAGATCGCCGTACGGGGATTCCCCGGGCGGCATGCCTTGCGTGGGGGCGCGGAGTTCCGCGCCGGTCTAGGGGGATCAGCATGCCCGCACAGGACGAAGCGCAGACCCGCGTACTGGAAGATCTCGATGCCGCCGCGCTCCACTACGCGACGCGGATGGCCGAGGCCTCGGGCGCGGAGCGGACCGCCCTGCGGGATGAGCTCACCCGGACCTGCCTGCCGTTCGCCGGGCGCATGGCCCGCCGCTACCGGGGCCGGGGCGAGTCGCTGGAGGACCTCGAGCAGGTCGCGCGGCTGGGCCTCGTCAAGGCGATCGACCGGTACGACCCCGAGCGCGGCTCCTTCACGGCGTACGCGGTCATCACGATCTCCGGTGAGATCAAGCGGCACTTCCGCGACCGGACCTGGGGTGTTCATGTGCCGCGGCGGATCCAGGACCTGAGCCTGGAGGTCGGGCACGCCTCGATGGTGCTGACCACCGAGCTGTCGCGCACGCCGACTCCGGCCGAGCTCGCCGAGCGGCTGAAGGTGACCGAGGCGGCCGTGCTGGAGGCGCTGGAGTCCGCGGCCGGCTACTCGCCCTCGTCGCTGAACGCGCCGGCCGGCGGGGATGGTGCCGCGGAGTTCGGCGACCTGCTCGGCGACCACGACAGCGACCTCGAGATGGTCGACGACAAGCTCACCGTCGCCGGGCTGCTGCTGCGGCTGCCCGCCCGCGAGCGGCGGATGCTGGCGATGCGGTTCTACGGCAACCGCACCCAGGCCGAGATCGCCGCCGAGCTGGGCATCTCGCAGATGCACGTGTCCCGGCTGCTCAGCCGTTCGCTCGCCTGGCTGCGGGAGGCGATGCTCAGCGATGCGCTGCCGCGCTGGGAGGGTGCCGGCGGGGCCGTCGACGCCCACGGCATGCAGGTCAGCGTGCAGCGCGGCGGTGGCGTGGTCACCGTACGGGTGCAGGGCGAGGTCGACCGGGACACCGCGGAGCGGCTGCGGACCTCGCTGCGGCATGCGATCTCCTCGGCCCGCGGCGACCGGATGGTGATCGACCTGGCCGGTGTTCCCCTGGTGGATGCGGCCGGCGTCGCCGTGCTGCTGGATGCCGCGTCGGCGGCGGCGGTCGCCGATGCCGAGCTGACCCTCACCGGCGCTCAGCCGTACGTCGCCCGCATCCTCGGCGTGTCGGGCCTGCAGAATCTCCTGGATCTCCGCGGCGAGGGCTGACCAGCGGCTCAGCGGGTGGACAGGGAGGCCCAGACCACCTTGCCGCCCTCGCAGGGCAGCCATCCCCAGGAGTGCGCGCTGGCCTTGACCAGCATCAACCCACGCCCACTAGACGCGGACGGCGTGGTCGGGCGCAGCTCCGGCGGCTCCGAGGAACCGTCGCGGACGGCGATGTGCAGATAGCGGCGGCGTACGGACATCCGCAACGTCATCATCGTGTGCGCGTGGTCGACGACGTTGCTGACGAGCTCGCTCGCGATCAGGCTCGCCGGCGCGACCAGGTCGGGCAGGTCCCACCGCAGGCACGCGTCGGTGGCCACGTTGCGGGCCTGGCGTGCGGCGCCCTTGATCGGCAGCAGCTCGTCGCTGATCGTGGGCAGCATCCGCCGATCGTCGGCGAGCATGGCGCGGGCCTCGTCGACCGAGTCGGTCAGCGGCAGGCGCCTGTAGGCGGCCAGTGTGAGGGCGTGCCGGGCCTCCCAGCGGGGGGCGCAGAGCACCACAGGAATGCCGGGCCAGCGGGCGGCCTGCCGGGCCACGGTGGAGAAGACGGCCAGGGCGAGCGGCTCCTGCACCTTGAGCGCCGAGATGTCGAGCATCATGGCGTCCGGTTGCTCCGCGAGGCACTTCAGCAGCCGCTGGCGCAGTGGCGCCACGTCGGGCAGGCCGAGCCCGCCGGACAAACCGACGAGCAGCCGCCCGTGCTCTGCCGTCACCCGCGCTTCGACGCTCACCGCCGGTCCCTCTCTGCCCACTGAAGCCCCCGCATACCCGCAACCCCGGGCGTGAAACCGTCAGCTGTCGTCGGCCTCCATCACGATGATGGCACCCTCGGTCCCGCGGTTCCCGCCCTCGCCGCGCAGCGGGGCGCACGCCACCCGGACCACGACCGCGCGGCCCCTGCGGTTCACCGCGTCGACGGACACCTCGCCGGAGACGCCGTCCTCGCCCAGCGATCCTCGCAGCATCGGCCGGAGCTGCTCGAACGGCAGACCTATGTCGAGGTTCAGGAAGTGCTGCCCGACCACCTCGCCGGCGCGCAATCCCCAGAGGTCCTGGGCGCGGCGGTTCCACATCCGCACCCGCAGTTCCCGGTCGACCACGGCGACCCCGGCTCGCAGGCTGGTGAGCACCGTCTCCAGGAAGGAGTTGGCCTCGTCGAGCTGGCTGGTGCTGATCCGGAGCTGGTCGTTGATGCTCTGCAGCTCGTCGTTGGTGGACTGGAGCTCCTCGTTCATCGTCTCCAGTTCCTCGTTGGTCGACTGGAGCTCCTCGTTGGTGGTCTCGAGCTCCTCGACCGTCGACTGGAGCTCCTCGTTCGTCGTCTCCAGTTCCTCGTTGGTGGACTGCAGCTCCTCGTACGCGGCTTCGAGCTGCTGGTTGGCGTGCTCGAGGTCGTCCTGCAGCCGGCGCGCCGCCGTGACGTCGTGGAAGATCAGATTCACGCCGAGCAGGCTGCCGTCGCTGCCGGTCAGCGGGCTGACCTCCACCTCGAGGTGGGTGACGTCGCCGTTGCGCCCGAACTCCACGTCCGGCACCCGCAGCGTGCGGCGTTCCAGCTGCGCCTGCTCGATGTAGCGGCGCAGCTCCACCGGCCGGTACGACAGGTCGAGGTCGCGGAAGGGCCGCCCGATGTCCCGGGAGGAGACGCCGAACAGCTTCTCGAGGCGCCGGTTGGTGAGCGCGACGAGGCCGTCGGAGGTGAGGCTGAGCTGGGCGAGCGGGCTGCTGGCGAACGCCTCGTCCCGCAGCTCGTCGAGTCCGACCACCGCACCTGCGCCGTTCGGGACCGCCTCGGCGAACACCGGACCCGCGATGGGCATGACGCGCGGCACCCGGCGGAACACGCGGCGTTTGAGGTCCATGGGGGTGAACAGCGTGCCGTGGCTGAGCAGCATCTCGGCCTTGCCCAGGAAGAGCACGCCGCCGTCGGAGAGGGCGAAGTGGAACCGCGACAGAATCTTGGCCTGCGTCTCCGCGTTGAAGTACATCAGCGTGTTACGGCAGGTGAGCAGGTCGATGCGGGAGATCGGGGCGTCCTGCACCAGGTCGTTGCGGCCGAAGATGACCGAGCGCCGCAGGTCCTTGCGGAACGTGAAGCGGTTGCCGGTCTGCTCGAAGTACCTGGCCGCGAGCTCGGGCGGGACCGCCTGCATCTCACGTTCGCCGTAGGTCGCCTGCCGGGCCTCCGCGAGCTGTTCCTCGTCCAGATCGGTCGCGTAGATCTTCACCCGGTCCCGGAACGCCTCCACGCCGAGGATCTCCGCGAGCGCCATCGCCAGCGTGTACGCCTCCTCGCCCGACGCGCACCCGGCGGTCCACACCCGGATGGGTGAGTCGCTCGCCCGGGTCGACACCAGCGGCTCGAGCACCTCGGCGCGCAGGTAGTCCCAGGCGTCGGAGTCCCGGAAGAAGCCTGTCACGTTGATCAGGATGGTGTTGAACAGCAGCGTGAACTCGTCCGGGTGCACCTGCAGATAGTCGAGGTACTCCGGGTAGTCCGTGGCGTCCACCTGAGACATGCGCCGGTTCACCCGCCGCATGAGGCTGGACCGCTTGTACCCCGTGAAGTCGAAGCCGCGTGACTCCTTCAAGTAGACGAGCAGGGCCTCGAAGTCCGGGTCGATGGGGTTCACCGGCAGACCGTATCGCAACCCGTGGCCCAGGTCAGGACGACGGAGCCGGGTTGTGCGACTGGGACGAGGAGCCGAGCTGGTCGATCAGCCGGCGGATCGCCGCACCGGCCTCCTCGGCGTCGCGGGCCATGTGGTGGTAGCGGTCGGCGCTGACCGGACGTGAGGATCCGGCCGCCATGCGCCGGCCCAGCGCCGACTTCTCCTCCAGCGCCCGCAGCGCCATCCACAGGGCCCCCTCGAGCGCGACGGCCTGCTCGTCCAGGAGGCTCTCGGGGGACCACGCGTGCCCGACCCGGCAGCGGTAGCGGGGCACCGGCCGGTCCCCGATCTGGAACAGGCTGCCGCCGCACGTGGGGCAGCCGAACCCGGCCGGGCTGGCGTCCAGGTCGTCGGTGGTCGTCGGTCCGAGCTCGGAGATGGCGACCTCGGCGTCCAGCAGCTCGTCGTCGGCGCGGTTGTGGCGCTCGGGCAGGTCCATGGCGGTGATCCCGGCGAGGAGGCCGCCGATCTTGGCGGCGGGCACGATGTGGTCCGGCGTCACGTGGGCCATCGCCGCACGGGGCATCCAGGGATAGAGAGCGTCGTCCGGATCCTGGACGACCGTTGCGCCGCCCCGGGAGGCGATGCTGGTCAGCCCGGCGGCGCCGTCGTCGCGCGAGCCGGAGAGCACGACGCCGACGGCGCGTTCCGCGAAGGCCCGGGCCACGGAACGGAAGAGCGGGTCGATCGCGGGGCGGTGGCCGTTCTCCGCGGGCCCGCGGGTGAGCCGGATCCGCCCGTCGAGGACCAGCAGGTGATGGTCGTTGGGCGCCACATAGATCCGCCCGTGGTGCAGCTCTTCGCCATCCACGGCGGTCGCCGCGGGCAGGGCGCCGCTGCGCGACAGGATCGCGGGCAGAGCGCTGGGCGCGTCGCGGGTTAGGTGGAGAACGATCAGGAGGGCGGCGGGGTAGTCCGCCGGCAGCCCGGCGACCAGGGCGCGCAGGGCCTCCACGCCGCCTGCCGAGGCGCCGACGGCAATCACATCACGGTGCTCGGCTGTCACGCCGCTCCCGTCGTCAGTTTCGTCCAGACCACCTTACCGTCGCCGACCGGCAGCACACCCCAGGCGTCCGTGAGTTCCCGGACAAGGTACAGGCCTCGCCCGCCGGCCTCGGCGACGGTCGGATCCTTCGGGCGCGGGAGCGTACGGCTGCCGTCGCGTACCGTCAGGCACAGCAGCCCGTCGCGCAGGCCGAGCGTGAACTCCATCGTGGTGTGCGCGTGCCGGACGACGTTGGCCACCAGCTCGGTCGCCACCAGGCCGACGATCGCGCCGAGCTCCCGGACCTGCCAGGCCGTGCAGGCCTGGGAGACGAGCTGGCGCACCTGCCGGCAGGCGTCGGGCACCGGGCGCAGCCGCACCCGGATCCGCCGCGGTTCCGGCTCGTCGCGCTGCTCGGCCTCGGCCAGCGCCTTCTCGCAGCTCTCCTCGGTGGCCACGGCGTCGCAGCCGGGCCAGTCGCGGAGCGTCCGGGCCGTCTCGGGTTCCGCCCCGCACAGCACCACCGGTACGCCGGGCCACTCGGCCGTACGGCAGACGACGGCACTGAGCACGTCCAGCGCGACGGAGTCGGCCACCTCCAGGTCGCTGACGTCCACGAGCAGCGACTCCGGCTGGGCCGACAGGCTGCGGGCCACGGCGTGTTCCAGGGCCTCGCCGGTCGTCGTGTCGAGCACTCCGCTCACCCGCAGGACGGCGACCGGAAGGTCCTGCTCCGGGCGGCAGACAAGCTGGCTCGACATGGGCCCCCTTCGTCCGCCGTCGCGTCGTGTCCGTCACGTCGTTCGCACCCTTTGCCCGCCGGAAGGCGGAGGCAAACACACCCGTCGGCGTCCGGATACGCTCTCTTCATGGAGAACGGGGGAGTGGGACTGCCCGCACTCCTGCCGTACCTGCGCCGATACCGGCTGACGCTCGCGGCCGTGGCCGTGCTGTCCCTGGCCGGCGCCGCGGCCGCCCTCGTGCAGCCGGTGCTGGTGCGTTCGGTGCTCGACGACATCACGGCGCACCGGCCGGCCGGCGCCGCGGTGGCCCTGCTGGTCGCGATGCTGCTCACCGGCGCCGCCCTCGGCGGGATCCGGGACTACCTGCTGCAGCGCACCGCCGAGGGCGTCGTCCTGACCACCCGGCGCCGGCTCGCCGCCCACCTGCTGCGGCTGCCGATCCCGGAGTACGACGCCCGGCGCACCGGCGACCTGCTGTCCCGGGTCGGCGCGGACACCACCCTGCTGCGGGCGGTCGTCACGTCCGGGCTGCTCGAAGTCGTCACCGGGGTGGTGATGGTGACCGGTGCGACCATCGCCATGGCCCTGCTCGACCCGCTGCTGCTCGGCGTCGCCGTCGCCGGCCTGGCGGTCGGCCTGAGCGTGGCGCTCACCGCGTCCCGCCGGGTCCGAGGCCTGTCCCGCCAGGCGCAGGCGCGGCTGGGCGAGATGACCGCGGCGGTGGAGCGGTCCATCACCGCCGTCCGGACCATCCGGGCCGGCGGCGCCGAGGAGCGCGAGGCCGAGACGGTCGGGCGCAGTGCCGCGGAGGCGTACGAGGCGGGCCTGCGGGTGGCCCGCCTGGAGGCCATGATCGGCCCGGCGGCGACCGCGGCGACCCAGGGAGCGTTTCTGCTGGTGCTCGGCGTGGGCGGCGCGCGGGTGGCGGCCGGCGCCATCACGGTCGGCGACCTCGTGGCGTTCATCCTGTTCCTCTTCTTCCTGGTCATGCCGCTGGGCCAGGCGCTGCACGCGTACACCCGGCTGCAGACCGGGCTGGGGGCGCTGCAGCGCATCGAGGAGGTTCTGGCGCTTCCTGAGGAGACGGCGGACGACCGCAGCGCGGCGCCCGCGCTGACGCCGACCGAGGACGCCGTCGCCTTCGAGCACGTCACGTTCGCGTATGCGGGCGGCGCCGAGGTGCTGCACGACGTGAGCTTCACCGTCCCGCGCGGCTCCCGGGTCGCGCTGGTCGGGCCGTCGGGCGCCGGCAAGTCGACGACGCTGGCGCTGATCGAGCGGTTCTACGAGGTCACCGGCGGCACGATCCGCGTGGAGGGCACCGACATCCGCGAGCTGCCCCGCCCGCACCTGCGCGGCCGGCTCGGCTACGTCGAGCAGGAGGCACCCGTGCTGGCCGGCACGCTACGCGACAACCTTCTGCTCACCGCTCCGGACGCCGACGACGCCCGGCTGCTGCGCGCCCTGGACGAGGTCAACCTGGGTGTGCTCGCCACCCGTACGCCCGCGGGCCTGGACGTGCAGGTGGGCGAGGGCGGCGTCCTGCTCTCCGGCGGTGAGCGGCAGCGCCTGGCGATCGCTCGGGCTCTGCTGGCGAACGCGCCGATCCTGCTGCTCGACGAGCCCACGAGCAACCTCGACGCCCGCAACGAGGCGGCCCTGCGGGAGGCGATCGCGACCGCCGCGGTCCGCCGTACGCTGGTCGTCGTGGCCCACCGGCTGTCCACGGTGATCGACAGTGACCGCATCATCGTGCTGGAGGCGGGCCGGGTCGTCGCCCAGGGCACCCATCGTGAGCTCGTCGAGTCCAGCCCGCTCTACCGGGAGCTGGCCGCGCACCAGCTGCTGGTTCCCTGACCGCCCCGGGAGTCGGCACCCCGCTCGCAGGAAAGTGAAGTACCGTAACGCGCCATGGGTGTGTCTCAGCGGCTGAAGAGCCGGTTCCGCAAGTTTCTGCAGCGTCCGGGCACGACGGTCGATCTGGGGCCGCTGGAGAAGCGGCTGCCGGACATCGAGGCCCGTGAGGAGGCCCTGCGGGAGCTCGACGACGAGGCGCTGACCGCGGCGGCGGGCGAGGCCACCAGCTACGAGGAGCTGTGCGCCATCGGGCGGGAGGCCGCGTGGCGCGCTCTGGAGCAGCGGCCCTACGACGTCCAGCTGGTCGGCGCGATGGCGCTGCTCTCCGGCAAGGTCGCCGAGATGGCCACCGGTGAGGGCAAGACCCTCACCGCCACGATCGCCGCGTACGGGCACGTCCGCCTCGGCAATGGCCCGGTCCACGTGCTCACCGTCAACGACTACCTGGCCCGTCGTGACGCCACCTGGATGGAGCCCGTCTACAAGCTGCTCGGCCTGACCGTCGGCTGGGTCACTGAGGCGTCCACGCCCGAGGAGCGCCGCGCGGCGTACGCGGCCGACGTCACGTACGTGTCGGTCAGCGAGGGCGGCTTCGACTACCTGCGCGACCAGCTGGTCACCGACGTCGAGGACCGGGTGCAGCGCGCACTCGCCACGGCGATCGTGGACGAGGCCGACTCGATCCTCATCGACGAGGCGCGCGTACCGATGGTCCTCGCCGGCAGCATCGCCACCGAGAGCGACCCGGTCCACGAGGCCGCCGAGCTGGTCCGCGACCTGCGCGCCGGCAAGCACTTCGAGGTCGCCGAGGACGGCCGCAGCGTCGCCTTCACCGACGCGGGCCTCAAAGCCCTCGAGGAAAAGATGGGCATCGACCTGTACGCGGACGAGCACGTCGCCCAGCTCTCGGCGGTCAACGTGGCGCTGCACGCCCGGGCGCTGCTGCGGCGCGACGTCGACTACATCGTGCGCGACGGCACGGTCGAGCTGATCGACGAGATGCGCGGCCGGGTCGCCCAGCGCCGCCGCTGGCCCGACGGCCTGCAGGCGGCCGTGGAGGCCAAGGAGGGGCTGCACGCCACCGCCGAGGGCGAGGTGCTCGACACCATCACCGTGCAGGCGTACATCGCCCTCTACAAGACGGTGTGCGGCATGACGGCGACCGCCGTGCACGTCGGCGAGCAACTGCGCGAGTACTTCAAGCTCGAGGTCGCGGTCATCCCGTCGAACACCCCGAACATCCGCGAGGACGAGCCGGACCGGATCTACTCGGCGCACGACATGCGCGACGAGGCGCTGGTCGAGGAGATCAAGCTGGCCCACGAGAAGGGCCGGCCGGTGCTCATCGGCACCCTGGACGTCAAGGCGTCGGAGCTGCTCGCCAAGCAGCTCGCCGCGGCCGGCGTCCCGTCGGTCGTGCTGAACGCCAAGAACGACGACGAGGAGGCCGCCATCATCGCGGAGGCGGGCGCGCTGGGCGCGGTCACCGTCTCCACCCAGATGGCCGGCCGCGGCGTCGACATCCGCCTCGGCGGCAGCGACGAGAAGGACCGCGACAAGGTGGTCGAGCTGGGCGGCCTCTACGTGATCGGCAGCGGCCGGCACGACAGCCGCCGCGTCGACGACCAGCTGCGCGGCCGCGCCGGCCGGCAGGGCGACCCGGGCGGCTCGGTGTTCTTCGTCAGCCTCGAGGATGACCTGATCACCCGGCACGCCGGCGACGTCCTGCCGTCGTCGCCGCGGATGGACATGGACGGCGTCGTCCACGACGACCAGGCCGAGTACGCCGTCGAGCACGCCCAGCGCGTGGCCGAGGGCGTCAACCACGAGATCCACCGCAACACCTGGCGCTACAGCGTGGTGATCGAGCAGCAGCGTCTCGCCCTCGCCGAGCGCCGCGAGCGCCTGCTGACCTCCGAGGTCGCGGCGATCATGCTGCTGGAGAAGTCGCCGGACAAGGCCAAGGAGCTCGACGAGGACGTGCTGTCGGACGCGGCCCGCTCGATCGCCCTCTACCACCTGGACCGGCTGTGGGCGGAGCACCTGGCCGAGCTCTCCGAGGTCCGCGAGGGCGTGCACCTGCGTGCGCTGGGCAAGCTGGACCCGCTGGACGAGTTCCACCGGGCGGCGGTGCCGGCGTTCCAGAAGGTCTTCACCGAGATCGAGCGCCGCACGATCGAGACGTTCGAGGAGACCGACTTCAGCGAGGGCTGGCAGCCGGAGCGCGCCGAGCTGGTCCGCCCGAGCGCCACCTGGACGTACCTCGTGCACGACAACCCGTTCGGCTCGGAGCTCGACCGCCTCATCGCGGCGGTCGGCCGCCGGCTCATCTCCGGGGGTAACAGCTAGCGCTGATGCGGTTCGCCCGCGTGGTGGGCGGCGAGGATGTCGCCGCCGAACTCGCCACGCGGGCGCCGCAGCACCGTGTGCGCGTGGTTGCCGTCGTCGGTCGTGTTGTCGTACTCGATGACGAGGTCGTCGGCCTGGATCCGGTAGTAGTGCCGGGTGCCCGGCTGCGGCGGCCCCTCCCACGCGAAGTGCAGGTCGCCGCCGGCCGGGTCCAGCGCCGCCGCCAGCTCGTCGGGCAGCCGGCCCAGGTAGAGGGCGACCAGCTGGTCGAGCAGGGCACGCTCGCCGGGCCGCAGGTCGGCCCGGGCGACGCCGGGCGGTGCGATGGGCTCGCTGCGGGGGTGGGTCGCGGTGCGGATATCGTACGGCGCGACGTCCGCCACAACCGCAGCACGGCGTGCCCCCGTCGACAGCGAGAGCAGCAGCTCCCGTCCCAGGTCCTCCTCGACGCCGAGGGGCCGCAGCACGGGCCGCCCCAGCGCGTCCACGCGGGCCGGGTTGGCGCCGAGGAACACCGGCGCGGGGGAGACCCGGCCGTCCGCGACCGTCATGCTGACCGACAGGTGATGACCCTCGAAGCGCCAGGCCCACCGGTCGTCGCCGGGCGCCCCGAAGACGATGACGCGGTAGTCCTCGCTGTGCCGCCCGCGCCGTCCGCCCTCGCGCCGGTCGAGCACCTCCTCGAGGGCGATCACCGCCATCGCCTGGGCGAACGCCGCCGGGCTCAGCCCGGTGGCGAGCAGCCGGTGTGCGGCCTTGCGGGGTGCGGGCGCGAGATCCGCCAGGGACAGTCCGGGACGCGGCTCCGGGCGGTACTCGATCCAGCGCCGGTGCCGGTCCTCGAACGCGACGCCCGCCTCCGGGTGGGCCGCCAGCAGGTCCCGGGCGGCGGCGCTCATGTCCCCGGCGAGCGTCATGTCACTCGCCCCGCAGCAGGGCGGTCATCTCGGGCAGGTCGAAGAACTCCGCCGTCTCCCGGGCGCTGGGGCTGCCGTCGTCCGGGTTCGCGCCGGCGTCGAGCAGCATGCGTACCGTCTCGGGGTTCTTGCGGAACACCGCGGCCGCGAGCGCGGTCTGGCCGCGGTCGTTGACCCGGGCGGGGTCGGCGCCGTGCTCGAGCAGCGTGGCGACCACCGGCGGATGGTTGTGGTACGCGGCCAGGATCAGCAGCGTGTCGCCCTTGTCGTTGGTCAGGTTGGCCGGCAGGCCCTGTGCGAGGTTGTCGCCCAGCTCGCCGGCGCCGCCGGAGCGCGCCAGGTCGAACATCCGGTGTGCGAACGCGATCGTTTCGGCGTCCAATTCCTCGGGCATGCGGGCCAGCCTACGGTGCTAATGTGCGCTGCATTCTATGAGGGGGTGAGGGGTGTCCGACGGCGTCTACGTCGGCCGCGCCGGCGAGGACGGCGCGCGCAACCAGGGCTGGCTGCTCGGCCATTTCATGCCCACCGGGCAGCTGCTTCACACCGACGCGGTGGAGGTGAAGTGGGGCGTCCACCCGCCCGGCGAGCGCCGCGCCGCCTGGGCCACCCGGGAGGTCCGCACGGCGCTGCTGGTGCTGATCAGGGGCAGCTTCAACATCGAGCTGAGAGATCGCACGGTGGTCCTGCGCGAGCCCGGCGACTACGTGGTCTGGGGTCCGGGCCACGATCATTCCTGGCGGGCCGGCGAGGTGGAGACGGTGGTGCTGACCGTGCGCTGGCCGTCGGTGCCCGGGTGGCGGCTGCCCCCTGTCTCACCTCGGGAAACCCGTGATTATTCACAACTGCAAGAAACGGATGCGCCCCGTTAACCTGCGTGACGGTAATCGCATTGTCTGTGCGTAAAAACACGATGCATCGGCGGGGTTTGGAACGAGTTTCCCACAGTGTGGTTGCCGCCTTGACCCGTCGGGCGGCGCACCGGAAATATCGACCGCGGTTTAAGCGTGCATTAATACGATCGCCGTTGTGATGCACGGCGTTTCCATTCTTTGACGCGGGAGGCTTCATGCCGGTCACCGCCCTGCCGGGGCGTACGGGACGACATGCGACGGGGTCGGGCCGGGTGGCCACGATCCGGCGCGCCGCGCCACCCCCGGCGCCCGCCGCCGCACTCACCGTGACGCTCAACATCCCGCTCACCGGCGACACCCTGCCTCCGCAGGCGCACCGGCTCCTCGATGCGCTGCGGGAGCTGGTCGAGGCCGGTCAGGGCTCGGTCGCCGTCGAGCAGCCGCAGCCCGAGCCCGAGCGGCTCCCCGCCGAACCCGTGCGGGAGGGAGGCGTCGAGGTGCGCCTGCTCACGGCGTCGCGCCAGGTGCTCCTGGACGGCGTCCTGCTGCCCCTCACCCGGCTCGAGTTCGACCTGCTGCTGTTCCTGGCCGAGCACCCGCGCCGCGTGTTCAGCCGCACCCAGCTCCTCAACGCCGTGTGGGGCTACGAGCACACGGGCGAGCGCACGGTCGACGTCCACGTGCGCCGGCTGCGGGTGAAGATGGGCTCGCACCTGCCCCTCATCACCACCGTCTACGGCGTCGGCTACCGGCTCTCGGACGAGGCCCGGATCGTCGTCCTGCCGCACGAGTAGGCCGCGCCCAGCGGGGGGTGTGGTGGGCGCGCGGACCGCGCGCCCTGTCTGCCCGCGCCGAAGCAGCCGGCCTGATGCGCCCGGCAGCTCAGAAGCCGGGCCTCATGTGCCCGGCCGTCGCATCGGCCGGGCCCCGGTTGCCCGGCTGCCGCCGCTAGGCTGCCACGATGCGCGTGCGTCCCGTCTCGACGGAGCTCCTGGTCGAGGAGCTGGCCGACCGGCTCGCCGGGCTGCAGCCCGGTCACCCGTTGCGCGCCGCCATCGACGGCCCGTCCGCCGCCGGCCCGGGATCCCTCGCCGAGGCCCTCATCGCCCCGCTGCGGCTGCGGGGGCGCCCGGCGGTGCACGTCGCCACGGCCGACTTCCTGCGGCCGGCCTCGCTGCGGCTGGAGTTCGGGCGGACCAACCCGGACTCGTTCTACGCCGGCTGGGTCGACGAGGCGGGCCTGCGCCGGGAGGTGCTCGATCCGGCCGGCCCGGGCGGCAGCGGGCGCATCCTGACCCGGCTGTGGGACGCCACCGTGGACCGGGCCGCCCGAGAGCCGTACCGGGAGCTGCCGGCGGACGCCGTGGTGATCGTGAGCGGGCCGCTGCTGCTCGGCGCCGGCCTGCCCTTCGACCTGACGGTCCACCTGGCACTGTCGGCGCCGGCGCTGGCCCGGCGTACCGGCCCCGACGAGCGCTGGACGCTGCCGGCCTTCGCACGCTACGCCGACGAGGTGGATCCCGGGGCATTCGCGGACGTCGTGGTCCGGGTGGACGACCCGAGGCGGCCGGCCGTGGTCCTCGAGCGTGAGTGAATCCCCGCCGACACCCGCTGTGACCTGCGACGCGAAAGCAGGTTCGCGCAGTCCGTGGCGGTAACGAGCACTGACAGTTATGCTGCGGTTACTTTTTTGCGGGATCGGAGTTTCCGATCTCCGGCGGTGGGTATCAGCCGACCCCACGGTGTGACACCGAAGGGCCGGCACGGGGGAGTCCACCGGCAGGGGCAGAGGGAAGGGCAGGGGGAGCACAATGCTCGTCAACAGCGCGGTCATCACGGGTAAAGGTGCCGACACCGCCAAGGCGCGTTCGACGCAGGAGGTCGACCAGATCCGGGCTCTGCTGCAGTCCCGGTTCGACGATCTCAACGCCGAGTACGAGGAGGCCGTGGCCGAGAACCAGCGGCTGAGGCTGGTCGAGATCGGCGACGCCGCCGGCGACGACCAGGCGGACAGCGGATCCAAGACCGCCGAGCGCGACGCGGCGACGTCGCTGCTGCGCACTCTGCTCGACCGGCGTACGCAGGCGGAGATCGCCATGCAGCGCCTCGAGGAGGGCACCTACGGAAACTGTGAGAGCTGCTCGAACCCGATCCCGGTCGAGCGGCTCGAGGTGTTCCCGTCGGCCACCACGTGCGTGCACTGCAAGGCGAACCGCGAGCGTCGCGCGGGCTGATAGAAGCGTCGTCCCGGTCCGCCGCCCGAGCTCGGGCGGCGGACCGGCCGCTTCGGGGCTAGCTTCGACTCATGGGCGAGATCCAGGTGGGCACGGCGTCGTGGACCGACAAGACGTTGCTCGAGTCCGGCTGGTATCCGGCCACCGCCGACAACCCCGAGAAGCGCCTGGCGTACTACGCGAAGCAGTTCCCGGTGGTCGAGGTCGACTCCACGTACTACGGGCCACCGGCCGAGCAGACCACGAAGCTGTGGGCGCAGCGCACGCCGGACGGCTTCACCTTCAACATCAAGGCGTTCAGCCTGCTGACCGGTCACCCGACGAAGGTCTCGGCCATCTACAAGGACCTGCGCCCGGAGACCGACAAGAAGAACGTCTACCCGGACGACCTGCCACCGCAGGCGTACGAGGAGATCTGGACCCGGTTCCTGTCGGCCCTGGACCCCCTCGTGGCGGCGGGCAAGCTCGGCGCCCTGCTGTTCCAGTTCCCGCCATGGTGGGGCATCCGCCGCGCGAACAAGGACTACCTGCGCGAGGTGGCGGCCCGCTGCAAGCCGCTGCGGCCGGTGTTCGAGTTCCGCAACGCTTCCTGGTTCGAGGGCGACAACGCCGAGGAGACCCTCGACTTCCTGCGCAAGCACGAGCTGCCGCTGGTGTGCGTGGACATGCCGCAGGGCTACAAGTCATCGGTGCCCCCGGTGGCCGCCGCCACGGCCGATCTCGCGGTGGTCCGTTTCCACGGTCACAGCGACAAGTGGACGAGCAAGGATATTCACGAGAAGTTCGGCTACGAGTATTCCCGAAAGGAGCTCGAGGAGTGGGCGCCGAAGGTGCGCGCCCTGGCGGACGAGACCGAGAAGACACAGGTCTTCATGAACAACTGCTACTCCGACTACGCCCAGCGCAACGCCACGACGCTCATCGAGCTGCTGGGCGACTAGGGCGTGTCCTGCCGATCATGACGGCCTGCGACGGGCCCAGCTTCCGCCTCGCGGCGCGGTCCGGACGGCCGGATACAACTGTGAGGATGGTGGGGTGCTGCCTGGG
>NZ_JBFAPM010000030.1:0-62517 GCF_040676695.1 Actinoplanes sp. NPDC049548 | reverse complement strand
CGCGCACATCGCCACCGGGTCCTTCATGGTGAGTCCGGGCGCCCAGGGTCGCGGGGTGGGCCGGGCGCTGGGGGCGTACGTCCTCGGCCGGCGGGAGCCGGCCGCGACCGTGGTGCCGCGGGGTGCGATCAGCGCACGACGACGGTCTTGACGATCTTGTCCGCCAGGGTCTGCTTCTTGGCGTCCCACAGCGGGAACAGGAAGCCGATGTAGCAGATGATGCCGTCGACGATGTGCGCCAGGTCACGCGCGAACGCCATGCCGGCCCCGATCGGCTGGCCCGTCTGCTCGCCGACCAGGCGCAGGCCGAGCGCCTTCTTGCCCCACGACTGCCCGGTCTTGCCGGCCAGGTACCAGCGGTTGTAGCCGCTCGCGACGATGCCCAGCAGGATGAACACCCAGTACAGCGCGTTCACGGTGGGCAGGCCGGTGGCCTCGTCCGTGCCGCGCCCGAGCAGCACGGCGAGAAGCACGAACGGCAGCGAGACCAGGTAGTCGACGAGGTACGCGCCGACGCGGTGGATCCAGGAGGCGTACGCCACCGAGGGCGCGCCGTAGGGCTGACCGGAGTAGGGGGCGCCGGGGGCGGCGCCGTAGGGGTCCTGCTGGTATGCCATGAGGAAATCCTTCTGATGACGGCTCAGATCACGCTGAACCGGTGCAATTGAAATGACCAGCTCGCGAGGGCGAGCAGGATGATCGGCCACCGCAGCCTCCGGCGCTGTGCGGCGGACCACGGCGTGGGCGCGGCCAGAACACCGGCGGCGCGCAGCGCCACCAGCAGGACCGCGCCGGCCGTGACCGCCGCCAGCGCCAGAATCAGCGGGTTGGCCGCCACCGCCGCGCCGACATCGCCGCGCACGAGTGCCACGGCCGCGGTCGTCAGACCGCAGCCGGGGCACGGGATGCCCGTCAGCGTGCGCAACGGACACGGCAGGCCCAGGCCGGTGCTGTCGGTGAAGATCGGCCACACGAGTGCGGCCGCCGCAGCGGCTAGCCCGAACCCGCCGATCCGCTCCGGGATCGAGAAAGTCCGCAGCGCAATACTCCGATGTCGAAAGGGACGGCGCATGATGCTAGATCGCTGACCCGCCATCCCGCGACCCCGTACCGCCCGGCGTTTCGCGACGCTCGGGCCGTTGCGGGTTTCAGGCGACGCCCACCGGCGTCCAGCGGGGGAACTTGGCGGTCCGTTCGTCCCCGGACGAGCGGCCGCGCACCCGCCGGTGAAGCCACGGCAGCACGTGCTCGCGGTAGTACCGCGCCTCGGCGAGCAGCCGGCGGCCTTCGGCCGGCCCGGGATCCACCACGTGGGCGGCGGTGGGATGGCCCATGGCGGTCAGGATCAGACCGGCCGCCCGCTGGTGCCCGGCCGCGTTGAGGTGCAGCCGGTCGGGCGACCAGTAGTGCGCCCGGCGGATCTCCGTGTCGTGGAAGACGTCGGCGAACGGCAGGTCGTAGCGGGCGGCCAGCTCGCCCACCGCGACGGTGAGCAGCTCGCCCCGGCGCCGCATGACACTGCCGAACGGCAGCCGCTCGGACGGGTCGGCGCCACTGATGAGCACCATGCGCACGCCCGCGTCGACGCAGCGGCGCACCGCCTGCTCGGTCAGCTCGACCAGGCGGGCCATGTCACCGCCCGGCCGCATCATGTCGTTGCCGCCGCCGTTGAGCGTGATCAGGGTGGGCGGCGGGTCCAGCGCCAGTGCGGCGTCCAGCTGCTCGGTCACGATCGGCTCCAGCAGCCGCCCCCGGATCGCCAGGTTCGCGTACTCGACGGGCTCGCCGGAGGACACGGCCAGCCCGGCGGCGACCCGGTCGGCCCAGCCCCGCACGGAGCCGTCGGGCAGTTCGTCGCCGAGCCCCTCGGTGAAGCTGTCCCCGATCGCCACGTAGCGCACCGGCGCCCCTCCGTCCCGTTCGTTGTCGTCCGACGCAGGTTACCCGCCCGCGCATCGTCGGGTCTGCGACCGTGGTGGCTGTGCGGCGGCTTCGCTGGCAGGCTGGGGGCCATGCCGGAGGATCCCCACATCCACGTCGAGGTCAACGTCGTGCGTGCGGACGCCGCCGTGCGGAACGTGGTGGCCTCCGCGTTCGGGCTCGCCGCGGATCTCCCGGCCGAGGTCCGGACCGGGTGCGGGCTGCGCGTTCCGTACGCGATGACCTCCGCGCGCCCCGAGAGCGTGACGTGCCTCGCCTGCCGGGAGCATGCCCATCGCGAGCATCTGCGCTTCGCCGAGCAGGTCGCCTTCGTGGACGTGGTTCCGGGGATGTCCGTCGGCGGGAGCCTGTCCGCGGCGGCGGAGCATCGACGGCTCGCCCGCAGGTTCGCCGGCGGTTGATGCCTTTCCGGCGGCGGTGGGTGATCGGGCGGCATGGTGCCTGTGGACATACGGGGACCCGGGCACTACCTCTGGACGCTCGCGAGCGGGAGATCCGGTCGAGGTGCTCCTGTGGTCGACGGGACGCGCGGACCTTGCAGGGCGCCCGCGCGTCACGTCCTGGAACCTGAGAGCCGCGATCTAGTGAGCGACCCGGAACTTCACCGACTGGCCGAGGTAGTCGATCCGGTAGAGCACGCGGTATGGCATGCCGTCGGGTACGTCGGTCGCCAGCACCGTTCGCCTGCCGCCGTACGAGCAGGCCTGCACCGGGTCGGTGTAGCTGGTCTCGCTCTCGCTGGGCAGGAACTGCACCAGGAAGGTCTGGCAGCGGTCGGCGGGGTTGGCCGTGTCCCGGACGCCCATAACGCTGATCGTCGTGCAGCGGCGGTTGTTCGGCACGGTCAGGAGCTCGGAGGCGACGGTGCCGGCCTCGTAGTAGTCGGGCGCGGGGCGGACGACGTCGCAGCGCTGGCGTGGGGCGGCGGATGCCTCGGCCGGGGCGACGATGACGACGGCGGCGAGTGCGGCGAGCGGGAGCACGATCTTCTGCATGGGTGACGCCTTTCCGGGTCGTAGTGAACTGGACCGCAGTGTGCCACCACTCCGCTACTCACAGTGATCATGACGATGGCCTCCCACCGCACGCGGCAGGAGGCCATCTCGACGCCGGATCGGGCCGGCTCACACGGGTGACTCTTGGGGACGGCGGTCAGCCGGCGTCCGGAGGCGTAGTGGCGGTCAAGCCTGCGCCTGACGCCGGCGGTTCATCGCCACCGCACCGAGCACCATGGCCACGGCGACGATCAGCGATGGCAGGGCCTCGGCCCGGTAGAGCGACATCGCCGACTCCGGGTACAGGGTGACCTGGTGCAGCCAGCCCACGGCGAACGTGGGTGCCGCCGCGAGTAGCAGACGCTGGTCAGCCGTCGCCACCCAGAGGAAGGCGGCGAACGCCCCGACGGTGACGACCGCGACGAGGCCCTGTTGCACCGGGTCCAGGATGGTCAGCCGATCCACCGGCACCAGGTGCAGCGCCACCACCGCCAGCGTGGCCAGGAGGCCATTGCCGCGTCCGACCGCGGGGACGTCGGCGGGGCGACGCAGGCCGGCGAGCACCAGAGGCGCGGCTACGACCGGTGCCCACCATTGCGGCATGCTGTTGGCGAACAGGTATTGCGAGGCCGCCGTCGGTACCGCGATCGCGGCGACGACCAGGACGGCGGCCGGCCGCGAGCGGCCCAGGGCCAGAGCGGCCAGAGCCGCGGCGGTCATGATCAGGTTTAGGCCGTTGTCCAGCAGCGCGTTCAGCGGATCGTCGAGCCCGCCGAACTGGAACCTTTCGATGGTGTCGTCCAGCCCGATCACGGTGCCCAGGGCGAGCACCGCCATGGCTGCCAGGTGCAGGCCCTGCCAGAACAGGACGGCCGTCGGACGCCGTGCCGCGCTGCCGGAACGCACTCGCAGACCGGCGCGTACCAGCGCGATGGCCTGCCGCGGTTCCGGCCATCGACGGGTGGCCGGGGCTTCGCTGATCAGGATTTCCAGCAGCTCATCCGTGCGTTCCCGGCGATAGTCGGCCGGGTAGGCCCGCAGCAGCGCCCGATAGCGGCGTTCCAGGATGTCGTGGTTCATGCCGGCAAGGTCCTCCAAGCAGATCGTGGGCCGGGAGTCGGCCGCGCCGAAGTGATATGCGACAGCCTGTCGTGCACCACGCGAGCCGCCGCGGCGAGCCGATCCGCCTCCGCGGCGAGCATCGCGTGCCCGTCGTCGGTGAGGCGGTAGTAACGCCGGGCTCGGCCGTTGACGATCTCCTCGCCGTCCGCGATGAGAAGACCTTCGCCGAGCAGCCTGTCGATCACCGAGTACAGCGAGCCGGCGGCGAGCTTCACTCGTCCGTCGGACAACTCCTGCACGCGCTTGATGACGGCGTACCCATGGAGACGCCCGTCGAGAAGTGCGGCCAGCACGAAGTATGAAGGTTCCCGCAGCGGGGGGCGCGAGCGTGATCGCATGGCGACCGAATATACAAGTAGCTTGTATATGCGTCAAGATCACTGGCGTTGGGATCACGTCGCTGGTCGACGACCTGGCGGCCGGCATAGATGATCGTGCACGTGTGCGGTGACCCGGCTAATCTGAGTGCAACTCATGTTCGGGGGAGGTCGACGCGTGGCTTCGCTGCCGAAGTTCCCGCCCGGTTTTCTGTGGGGCGTCTCCACCGCGGCGTACCAGATCGAGGGCGCCGTGCGGGACGACGGCCGGGGGCCTTCGATCTGGGACACCTTCTGCCACACGCCGGGCCGCGTCCGCGACGGCGACACCGGGGACGTTGCCTGCGACCACTACCACCGCTGGGCTCAGGACGTGGAGCTGCTCGCCGGGCTGGGTGTCACCGCGTACCGTTTCTCGGTCGCCTGGCCGAGGGTGCAGCCCGCCGGCGCCGGCCCGGTCAACGGTGCCGGACTGGATTTCTACGACCGGTTGGTGGATGCGCTGCTGGCGCGGGGCGTCGCGCCGGTGCCGACGCTCTTCCACTGGGACCTGCCGCAGGCGCTGGAGGACGCCGGTGGCTGGCTCGAGCGCGACACCGCTCACCGGTTCGCCGACTACGCGGCCGTGGTGGCCGACCGGATCGGTGACCGGGTCGCGCGGTGGATCACGCTGAACGAGCCGGTCGTGCACATGGCTCAGGGGTACGCGTTCGGGACCCATGCGCCGGGCCGCATGCTGATGATGGACGCGTTGCCGGTGGCCCACCACCAGCTGCTCGGGCACGGTCTGGCCGTCCGGGCGCTGCGGGCGCATGGGGCGGCCGAGGTTATGATCACGAACAACTGCACGCCGGTGTGGCCGGCCGGGGACGACCCCGGCCCCGCCGAGATGTACGACGCCTTCCACAACAGGTTGTTCCTCGACCCCGTGTTGCGCGGGGAGTATCCGCCGTTGATGTCCGGCGCGGAGTTCGTGCGCGACGGCGACATGGAGATCATCGCAACGCCGATGGACGCGCTGGGCGTCAACTACTACAACCCGACGCGGGTCAGGGCGGCGCCGGAGGGGGCGCCGCTGCCGTTCGAGACCGTCGACATCGAAGGGGTGCCGCAGACCGCGTTCGGCTGGCCGGTGGTGCCGGACGGCCTCCGGGAGCTGCTCGTGGGACTGCGGGAGCGGTACGGCACGGCGCTGCCGCCGGTCTACATCACCGAGAACGGCTGTTCCACCGACGGATCCCTGCACGACGCCGACCGGATCGACTACCTCGACGGGCATCTGCGGGCGCTGCACGCCGCGATCGGGTCCGGTGTGGACGTACGGGGCTACTTCGTCTGGTCGCTGCTGGACAACTTCGAGTGGGCCGAGGGCTACAGCCAGCGCTTCGGGCTGGTCCACGTCGACTACGACACCCAGCGGCGTACGCCCAGGGACTCGTACGCCTGGCTGCGCGACGTCCTCGCCGGGCAGCGGTGACCGCGTACGCGGGCCCCGCCGAGAGGGTGGGCGGCCGCTGGATCGCGTTGCTGGCGCTCGCCAACCTCGGGTTGTGGGTCGGCTACTACGGCCCGCTGCAGGTGCTGTTGCCCAACCAGGTCGAGGACGTGGCCGGCGCTGACAAGACCACCGTGCTGGGCGTCGTCACCGGCGTGGGCGCGCTCGTCGCCGTCGTCACCGGGCCGGTCGCCGGGGCGCTGTCGGACGCCACGACGGCCCGGACCGGGCGGCGGCACACCTGGACCGCGATCGGCGCCGTGACCGGTCTCGCCGGGCTGGCCCTGCTGGCCGGCCAGCGCACCGTGCTGGGGCTGGCGCTGTGCTGGTGCCTCGCGCAGGCCGGGCTCAACATGCTGCAGGCCGGGATCACGGCGATCGTCCCGGACCGTACGCCGGTGCGCCAGCGCGGGCTGGTGTCCGGCTGGGTGGGGCTGGCCCAGTCGTTCGGCGTCGTGCTCGGCGTCGTGCTGGTCACCAGCGTGGTCACCGGCGGCTATCTCCTCACCGGCGTCCTGGTCGTGCTCACCGCCGTACCGTTCGTGCTGTTCACCCGGGATCCGGCGGTCCCGCCGGAGCTGGCACCCCGGTTCTCGCTGCGGTCCCTGCCGGCCGCGTTCCGGTTCCGGCCGCGCGAGGCGCCGGACTTCGCGTGGGCGTGGGCCACCCGCTTCCTGGTCCAGCTCGGCAACGCGATGGCGACGCTGTACCTGCTCTATTTCCTGCGTGACCGGGTGCACCACCCGGACGCCGAGCAGGGACTGCTGGTGCTGGTGCTCGTCAACACCGCCGCGACGCTGCTGACCGTCGTGGCCGGGGGAGTGGTCTCGGACCGCAGCGGCCGGCGCAAGCCGTCGGTCATCCTGTCCGGCTACGTGATGGCGGGCGCCACCGCGCTGCTGGCGCTGTGGCCGACCTGGCCCGGCGCGCTCGTGGCCGCCGCCGTGCTGGGTCTCGGCTTCGGCGTGTACCTCTCGGTCGACCAGGCGCTCATCACCCAGGTGCTGCCGCAGGCGCGGGACCGGGCCCGCGATCTCGGCATCATCAACATCGCGAACTCGGCCCCGCAGGTGCTCGGGCCGGCGCTGGCCTTCCCGATCGTGTCGTACCTCGGCGGCTATCCGGCGCTGTACCTCGCCGTGTCCGCGGTGACGGTGCTCGGGTCGGTGCTGGTGACCCGCATCCGCTCGGTGCCGTGAGGTCAGTGCGCGTACAGCTCCACCTCGTAGGCCGAGATGCCGTAGGGCGTCGCCCGGGTCTCGCCGGTGAGCCGGACGTAGCGGGCCTGCGCCGCGGGGAACGCCACGGCGTCCAGGCCGCCGTTCCCGCCGGTCACCGCCGCGACCCGGGTCCAGGCCGTGCCGTCCGGGGAGATCTCTATCCGGTACGCGGACGCGTACGCGGTCTCCCAGCGGATCACCATGCGCGCCACCGGCCGGACGGCACCCAGGTCGATGCGCAGCCACTGGCCGTCCGACCACCGGCTCGCCCAGCGGGTGCCCTGATCGCCGTCGACGGCGTGCGCGGCGGGATGCCCGGCCTGCGTGCTGGACGCGCTCGCCGGGCGGCCCGCCGCCAGATTGCTCACGTCGTCGTCCCGTCCCGCCGGGAAGGACACGACCTGCTGGTAGGTGGGCCGGTTCTGCCAGCTGGTGAGGTCGTGGGTGATGCCGCCGAGCGGTGACTGCAGGATGGCGTCGGCGCACCACTGGTCGCCCGCGGCGCAGTGCGCGTCGCCCGGATACGTCGTCGTGGCCGGCTCGGCCAGCGCCGCGCCCAGGCCGGCGAGCAACGCGGCACGGCAGGCGGCCAGGTCGCCGCCGCCGCAGTACGTCCGTGGCCAGTTCGGCACGCTGTCACCGAGCACCGCGCGCAGATCCTTCTCGACGTAGCCCCACCAGCCGTACTGGAACGACGATCCCTTGTGGGCGTGCTTGTCGGAGGGTGCCTCGTCGATCTGCAGCGTGTTCACCAGAGCCTGGTACAGGTCGTCGCCCAGCGGTGCCTGGAACTGCGCCGCGACCAGCCGCGGCCACCAGGCGTCGAGGATCCGGATGGCCTCGGCGTCCTGGTAGACCTTGCTGCCCGCGGCGGTCTCGACCCGGTGCGCCCCGCGCTGCCGCCACGCCCGCAGCTTGGCGACGGCCGCGGCCTGGGCGCTGTCGGTGACCGTCGCGGTGTCGATGACACGCAGCAAATCGTCGAGCACCTCGGCGCCGCGCAGGTCGGTGGTCGCGGCCGACTCCACCACGCTGACCAGGCCGGCCCGGTCGAACCTGCGGCCCGCGGCCAGGGCGGCCTTGATCGGTACGTCCAGCAGGTCCGCGCGCTGCACGGAGCCGAAGCTGAAGTTCCCGTCCGCCGCGGAGAACCCGGCCGCCTGCTTGTTGTTCCAGCTGACGAAGTAGTCCTGGTCGACCGCCTGCGGATGCGCGGACGGGGGATACCAGCCGGTCCACTCGTACGCGGGCCGGCCCCAGGTGGGCAGGTTCGGGTCGGCGCCGGCCGGGCGGACCGGGTTCGCGCCGGACATGAAGTACGCGGTGTGGGCGGAGTCGACGTAGAACCAGTTGAACGCGAACGAGATCTGCGACGCCGCGGCCGTGAACGCCGCGGGCGTACCCATCTGGTCCGGTTCGTTGAACATCTGGAAGCCGATCGCCGAGTCGGCCTCGTGCCGGTACGTGGACCGCAGGCTGGTGAACGCGACCGGCTTGCCGCCGACCAGGCCCCGCCACGACACCAGGCCGTACCGGGTGCGCAGCATGGTGAGCCGGTACGAGCCGGCCGGGGTGGGATCGGCCGCGCTGGGTCTCCAGGAGTTCGTCTTCGACAACGCCTCCATCGCCAGGCACTGGCCGTGGTAGAGGTAGTGCGTCGAGGCGGCGGTGGGCGTGCGGCCGTCGGGCTCGCACAGCTCGGCCGCGTACGTGTCGGTGATGTCCTGCCCTGCCGACGTGGCGCTCCACGCGTAGTCGGGCCCGCGCCCCAGCAGCGTGTAGAGGTTGAGCCCCGCGAAGGCGGCGCCGCGGCTGCTGATTCCCGGGCCCTGCAGCTCCTGCAGCATCAGCAGCTGCGGGGCGAAGTAGCCGGTCTGTGGCCCGAAGACGGCGACCGGGTGGCCCGTGGCCGAGTGCGCGGCCGAGACGACCGCGGCGTTCGACATGCCGCGGCGGCCGGGCCCGGTCGTCACGGTCGTGGCCGTTCCGGACCTGTCGTACACGAGCGGCTCGGGCCGGGCCGTACCCGGGTCGGGCATGGCCACCCCCGCGGCGGTGCGGTTGTCAGCCGCGTACGGGAAGACCTGTCCGTTGTGCAGTGTCAGCACCGCCTCGGGGTCGTTCTGGGAGCGGAACGCCGTCCAGACCGCGTCTCCGGCCGTGTCGCCGAACCGGGCGCGCGCGGCGGTCCGCACCAGCGCCGACTGCATCTCGGCGCCGCCGCCCCCGCCGAACAAGCCGCCGATGACCCCCGCGGTGGCGATGAGGTCGGTGAGCCGGAAGTCCGCCGGGTTCCCCTTGCCGGCCAGCACGTACTCGCCGGGGCAGTCGCGCGCGGCCGTGCAGTCGGCGATGTACTCGTTGATCCCGGCGATGTAGGCCTGCACGTCGGCGTAGAGCTGCGCGCCGCGCGGGCCCGAGGTCCGCAGGGCGTCGATCTGCTCCTGCAGGTCCGCCTCGGTGTAGGGCGAGGTGCGCCAGACGCTCTGCTCCAGCTCCTGGTTCGACTCCGCGCCACCGGCGAACGGGGTGAGTTCGCCGCGCGCCACGTGCCGCAGGAGATCCATGAGGAACAGCCGGTCCTCGGCGCCGGCATAGCCCGCGCCGAACATCGTGCCCGCCCGGGTGGTCCCGGTGATGTGCGGGACTCCGAGCGCCCTGTCGCGTACGACGGTGACGTCGGGGCGGGGCTGGTAGCTGCGTTCCACCTCTCCGGGCGCGACGCCGTACGAGCTGTCGTTGAAGAAGGTGGTGATCTGCTGGTCGGTGAGGCCGGTGTAGTGCTGGAGGAGCGCGGCGTACGGCCCGAGCTGGTCGTCCGAGTGCGGGGGCATGATGCCGAGGGCCTGGTGGGCGAGGATCTGCACGAGGTCGGCGTCGCCGTTCTCGCCCGGCGGGAGGATGTCCGCGCATTCGCCGAGGCAGTAGTCGTCGGCGGGGGCGGCGCTCGCCGCGAGGGCGGCCGGCGGGCCGAGGGCGACGGTGGTCGTGAACAGGAGGGAGGCGGTGAGGGCCGCGCTGAGGCGGGGGCGTCGGTGCATGGGCGGTGTCCCTTCCGGGCCGCACGAACGCGAGAGGAATTCATAATGTTAACGGCCTGTATCGGGATAGGGCCAGAGCGTGATGCGTCCTAGGGTCGGACCATGACCGAACCCGACAGGTACGCCCACGTCCGCTACCTCGTCGACGACGTACAGGCCGCCGTCGACTTCTACACGACGCACCTGGGCTTCTCGGTGCTGACCAGCGCTGTCCCGGCGTTCGCCGATGTGGTCCGCGGCCCGCTGCGGCTGCTGTTGTCCGGGCCCGCCAGCTCCGGCGCCCGGGCGACCCCGCGTGACGCCGCCGGCCCCGGCCACAACCGCATCCACCTCGTCGTCGACGACCTCGACGCCGAGATCGACCGGCTCCGCGCGGCCGGATCGGAATTTCGCAGCGAGCTGGTCTCCGGCCCGGGCGGACGGCAGATCCTGCTCGCCGACCCGGCCGGCAACCTGGTCGAGCTGTTCCAGCCTCGCTAGCGGACCGACCGGCGCTGGGCGCCTGTGCCGTTGCACTCGTACAGCTGCACGAGCGGTCCCGGCGGCCGTGCCTCCCGCCGTCAGGTCGTCGCCGGTGCCGATGCCAACGGTGCCGTGCCGGACCACGAGCCCCCATGGGTCGGGCGGGGCGCGGCATAATCGGCATCGATCAAGGGCGTTGATCGCCGAGGAGGTCCGGTGACAGTGCGACCGCCGGTTCCCGGCATGCCGACTCTGGCCGATGTCGCGCGGGTCGCAGGCGTCTCGCGGGCCACCGCGTCGCGTGCGCTCAACGACGCCGGGCCGGTCTCCGCATGGGCTCGGGCGCAGGTGTCGGCGGCAGCGGCGGAACTCGGTTACGTGCCGCACCCGCTGGCGGTCTCCCTGGCGAAGGGGCAGGGCCACCGCCTGGTGATCGGCGTGATCGCACCCAGCGACCTGCTGTTCGGTGAGTACATGACCCGTCTGATCAGTGCGACCGCGCACACCGCGGACCCGTACGCGGTGGGTGTGTCGGTCCGGCGGGTGCCGAAGGGCGGCATGTCGACCCTCGCGGAGCTGGCGGTGGACCGCACCGTGCGGGGTGTGGTGCTGGTCGACCACACCCGCGACGTCGTGGAGGCGCTGCCGCGCGAACTCCGCGGGCGGACCTGCGTCATCGGACCCGGCTTCGACCTCGTTCCCTCCTTCGACGTCGACACCGGCCAGGCGATGAAAGCCACCCTGGGCCATCTGCTGGCGTCCGGACGCCGACGGATCGCCATGATCACCGGTCCGAGGTGGCTGCCGAGCATGCGCCAACCCGTGGCCGCCTACGAAGAGATCATGCGGGGCCGCGGTCTGCCGGTGCGTACGGTGACCGGCGACCGTACGGAGGCCGGCGGCCGCGCCGGTGCCCGGACTGCGGTGCGGCGCTGGCCGGACACCGACGCCGTGGTGGCCTGCACCGACGTGACCGCGCTCGGGGTGGTCCAGGCCTTGGGCGAGCTCGGTCGCCGGGTCCCGGACGACATCGCGGTGACCGGTTTCGACGACGTGTCGGTGAGCGCGTGGACCCGCCCGTCGTTGACCACGGCCACCCACCCCGTCGAAGAGATCGCGGCCGGTGCGGCGCAGGCCCTGTTGGATGGCCGGACCGACCGGGGAAGCCGGGTTCTCTACCCCTCGACGCTGGTCCGCCGGCAGAGCGCCTGACCGACCTCTTGCGGGTGCACCGCTCGTCCGACAGCGCTTGCGATGGAACCGGTTCCACGATCTACGGTCCCGGCATGACGTACGGACCACATGCATCGCAGCTGCTCTGGCTGCTGGAACACGCCACACCCGCCGACCGGTGCGCGGCGGACGACCAGATGGGACGGGCCGCCTCGACGGTGACGCGCCGGTGGCGTCGCTCACTGGCGCGGGTGGTCGCCATCGACCCCCGTAACAGGGGGAGAGGCGGCTAGATCCTGTGGCGCTTGGGCATGACCACCACGGGGGAGGTCATGCCCAAGCGGCGGCCGCCCGTAGCTCGTTCGCGAGAACAGGTACTAACGCACCGACCAGCGCTGCGCGCCGCTGTTGTTGCACTCGTAGAGCTGGACGGGAGTTCCGTTCGCCGTGCCTCCCGCGGTCACGTCGACGCACTTGCCCGAGCCCGCCCCGACGATGCCGCCGTCGGCGCGGAAGGTGAAGCGCTGGGCGGCCGTACCGTTGCAGGTCCAGATCTGCACCCGAGTGCCGTTGGCCGTGGCGTTCCCGGCCACGTCCAGGCAACGGTTGCCGTAGACACGCAGCTCGCCCGCGGCGGTGCGGGTCCACTGCTGGATGGTGCTGCCCAGGCAGTCGTAGATGTGCAGCTGGGTGCCCTCGGCCGTGCTGGTCCCCGGTACGTCGAGGCACTTGCCCGCCTGCGGGTTGGCGATCATGACGCTGCTGCCGACCGGGGGCAGCACGGTGGCCTCCAGGCTGGCCGGCGCGGACCGGAGCGCGGTGAACCACTGGGCGCCCATCTTGTCGTAGCCCGCGGCGGTGGGATGGGTGCCGTCGGCCAGGTCGGCCACCGGGACGACGGGGTGCATGTCGACGAGGTGGGTCAGCGGTCCCTTTCCGGCGACGATGCCGGGGATGCGCGCGTTCAGCGCCTGGATCCTGCTCTCGAGTACGGGGTCCGCCTCGGGTATGAGCGTGGAGACGAACAGCTCGACCGTCGGCGCGTTCGCCCGGATCTTGTCGATCAGCGCCGACAGCCGGGCCGGGGCGTTCGCCAGGTCGTAGTTCTGGTTCACGTCGTTGGTGCCGACGTGCAGCAGGATGGTTCGCGGTGCGTACGTGCGCAGCCACCCGGCGATCGAGGCGTCGATCTGGTCGATGCGCCAGCCACTGTGACCCTCATGGTCGTGGTCACCGAGGGCGGCCGGTCCGTTGGAGCCGGACCCGACGAAGTCCACCCGGTAGCCGGCGCTCGTGAACAGCTCCCACATCTTGATCCGGTAGCCGCCGGGCACGTTGAACCCGTCGGTGATGGACGCCCCGAGCGGCATGATCCGCACACCGCCGTTCGACTCGGCCGCACCGGCGGGCGAGCCACCGGACAGGGCCGAGACGACGGCCAGCAGTACGCCCAGGAGGGCAGCCGTTCCTCTGCGCATGGTGCTGTCCCTCCGCCGGTGCTGTCGGTGCTGACAACGTTGTCGTCAGCACCGAGTCAACAATGGCGCCCGTCTATGTGTCAATCACAGCAGAGGCAGAGGCGTCTTCCAGATGCCGCGGCCGTGGGTCGCGGCGTAGAGGTATCCGTCGCGGCTCACGTGCAGGTCGAACGCGGCCGTCAGCGGCAGCGACCCGCGCGTCGTCCCCGGCGCGGGACCGACCCGCCGCCACCTGATCGTGGCGGGCGTCGCCCGGCGGTCGGCCACCAGGACGCCCAGATCGGTGCCGACCACGAGCCGGTTGCCGACGACGACCACGTCCGTGGCGGGCACGTCCGGGAAGCCGACGGACAGGTCGGTCCAGGTCACCGACACGCCGCCCGCGGTCTTGCCGAGCTTGCCGCGGTACACGTGCTTGACTCCCGCGCCCGGCCCCTCGATGAAGCGCCGGTTGAACCCGTTGAAGATCAGGTAGACGGTCGAGTTCGTGCGGTCGTACGGGTCGAAGACGACGTTGTTGGGGAAGCGGTTCGGCAGCCCGGTGAGGTCGAGCTCGGTCCACGCGCCGCCCCAGTTGGTGACGACGCCCCGGGTGAAGCCGGCGCTGTTGCAGTTCGCCTGGCCGCACCAGGAGGCGATGTAGGTGTCGCGGGCCGGGTCGGCCGGCGCGCGCGGGTCGGCGACCGCGTCCATGCCGACGATCAGGCGCTGTCCGGTGGCGTCCAGCGTGTACTGCGGCTTCCAGCTCCGGCTGGGATCCGCGGCGGCCTGCGCGGCGGTGTAGCTGAAGCCGTAGTCGTGCCGCCAGAAGGTGTTGCCGCCGGCGACCCACCGCTCGCTCGTGCCGTCGCCGATGTTGCGCGAGCCGCGCACGACCCGGAACGGCGCGGTGAAGCGGGCGTTGACGTCGGGCACGCTGACGTCGAAGATCGCGCTCGTCGTGCCGTCGCTGACGCCGCAGTTCTTGGTCAGCCACAGGATGAGGTAGGTGTACTCGTCGAGGATCTGACACCCGTTGCGCGGGTTGACGATGACGTCACCGCCGTCGCCGCCGAACGGGCTGACCTGCTTGCGGGCGCCCGCGCGCAGCAGCGAGCCGCCGTTGTCCTGCAGGCCGCCGGCCACCGTGTATCCGCGGCGGTTCGGGTCGCGTCCCGTGCCGACGGAGTAGTACTGCAGGGTCCGCAGGCCGGCGTTGTGGTTGGTCCAGTCGGTGGCATGGCCGGCCGCGTCCTCGGCGCTGCGGCCGGGCGGGAGCGGGCGGCTGTAGACGCCGCCGTCGTCGCCGATCAGCACCGTGCCGCCGGAGACGGCGATCGAGTGCTGGTCGGGGTGGGTCGTGGCCGGACATCCGCCGTCCGGCTGCGTCCGGTCGAAGCAGTCGAAACCGAAGTTCCAGTACGGACCGATCGTCTTCCAGGCGCCGCCGCCGTCCTCGGTCTCGTAGACCTCCTCGAGGCCCACGTAGAAGTGCCGCGGATCGGCCGGATCGACCTCGATGAAGTTGTTGTACCAGGCCTGCACGCCGACCGGGTAGTCCTGGTCCTCGCCGATCGCCGAGCCGGAACGTTCCAGCTTGGAGGAGTCGGCGACCAGCGTCCACGGTCCCCGCACGTTGGTGGCGGTGAAGACGCCCTTGAGCGCGCTGGCTCCCGCCGCGAGCCCGGCCGGGCTCTCCTGCACGAGGTAGAACCGGCCGCCGTCGCGGGAGGCCGTGAACTCGGCGTTGCCGACGTCGGCGTCGTCGAGCCCGGTCAGCGCCGTCCGGGCGAAGCTGCCGGGTGCGCCGCCGGCGGTCGACAGGTAGTAGCCGTTGTACGCGGCCCCGGAGCGCCAGGCCGCGTTGGCCAGCACGGTACGGCCGCGGTCGCGGGGCGGGATCAGCACGTCGTTGACGATGTTGTCGTACGGCTTCGTGATGTCGTCGTCCGAGGCGGGGTTGGGCATGAGGACCAGCTGCCACGGCTGGCCGTGCCGGGCCGGGTCGGTGGAATGCCGCCAGAGGCCCCGGGTGGTGGCCGCGTACACGGTGCCGCGGCCGTCGAACTTGAGCTGGTTGATGCTGCGCGACTCGAGCTCGTCCCCGCCGACCCGGTCGGCGTCGGTGAACGTGCCGGAGCGGGCCTTGCGCAGCCGGTAGACGCCCGCGCCGGTGTACGTGGTGCCGCCGGTGTTGGCCTCGCCGGTCGCGTACCAGAGGGTGTCGGCGTGTTCGTCGTAGACGAGGTCTCCGGTGGACAGAGCCAGGATCCGATCGGAGATCGGCTCCCAGCGGGCGTGCCGCGCGGTCAGGCTCTTGCGGAAGACGCCGCCGTCGGCGCCGCCGGCCCAGACGTAGCCGCGGCCGGCGGCCAGCCCGGTGATGCGGCCGGCCACATTGCCCCAGCCGGCGCCCGAGTTGGAGTAGACCGGATCGCGGTAGGCCGGGTCGTCGTTGTCGTACGGCTGGTTCGTCACCTCCCGCCACCGGCCGGCCGTGCCCGGTAGGCCGCGGAGATCGGCGAGGGCGTCCGAGTACTCGCCCGGGGCCACCGAACCGTACGGTGCCATGCGGGCCTCGCTGATCTGGGTGGCGAAGGTCTTCAGGCCGGAGGAGTCGTCCTCCTCCTCCGCAGCCGCGAGCGGCCGGGGTCCTTCGACGGGGCGCTCGGCGTACGCCGGGATGCTGCCGGCGCCGAGGGTTGCCAGCGCGGTCAGTCCGGCGAGGACGGCGCGCTGGGAGAGGGCAGAAATGATCATCGCTCCTCCTGCGACGGGCCACGAACGGCTCCGCCGTTGGAGCCGCTGCCCATCTCGGACGGTAGCCAGGCGGTCGGCCCGTCGATACCAGCCGAGTAGGCAGCGGTCATCGATGATCGTCGCGGTCTCCCCGCGGCTCAGTCCTCGGCGCCGGCCCCCGGGGCGTCCGGACGGTTGGCTCCGGTCGTGTTGATGCCGGCATTGCTGCTGCCATGCGCCGGAGTGGTGGGCGTAGGCGCCTCGTCGGTGAGGAAGCTTCCTTCCTCCGCGGCGCCGGTGACGTACTGGTCTGTGCTGCTTCCGGCGTCGTCGTCCCCGATGGGCGGCTCGGTGCTGTCGGTCATGCTCCCTGTCTACCCGCGCACGCCCCGATGATTCCGCCCCGCGCCGTACGTCGTGCCGGCCCGGTCCCGCTCCAGCCAGCCGGTGTCGACGAGCATCCGGCGCACCGCGGCCACGTCGTCGGTCACCTCGGCCAGCCGGCGGTTGATCTCGTCCTCGTCGTAGAGGCCGTCGAGGTCCAGGAAGCGGGAGAGCAGCTCGCCGAGCAGGTCGTAGCGTTCGCCGAGGGTGGGTGGCAGGCTGGTCAGCCGCCCGTGCGAGAAGTTGCCACGCAGCTGGGGATACTCGGCGAGCAGCCCGGCGATCGGCTGCTGGCGGTCCACGGCTGCGGCGGCCTCGCGCAGGCCTTCCAGGCGGGCCCGGTAGTAGCCGTCGCCGGAGCCGGTGGCCACGCCCAGGGCTACGAGGCGGGCGCAGGCGTCGCCGACCTTGGCGAGAGGGAGGTCGAGGGCCCATCGCAGCTCTCCGACGGCGGCGCCGTCCGGGGCTCGGCGGACCAGCTCTGCCAGGGTGAGGAGGCGGGTCTCCGCGGAGAGCTGGGCCAGGACATCGGCGGCTCGGGCCGCTTCTCGTGACATCCCGTCACCGTAGGAAGCTTGGGTTCGCTGGCGCACCGCATTTTTCCGGGGCTGCTTGCGGTGGGACGGTTGGGGGCCGGGGGTGACCAAGGCGGCTGTGGAGCGTTTTATGCCGTCTTGGTCACCCCCGGCCCCCAACCTTGGGTGGTGTCACGTTGCGGGTGGGTCGTGGTTGCTCGCTGGTGCGTGCGTGCTGGGGTTGGCGGTCACCTTGCGGTGGGGGGTCTGGCTGCCGCGCTGGGGTTGCGGTGGGCGGGTTGGTCGGGCCGGCCCGGGTCGGTGGTGGTCAGGCGGACGTACCGCGCCGGTTGCTCGAGTGCGTCCGCCGGTCGGTGCTCCGAATCACTGAGGACGGCGGCGCTGCGCAGCTCGTGGGGGCCGTCGGGGCGGCGGGCTTCGAAGTATGCGCGTTGGGTGCCGTTGGGGAGGGTGAGGATGTCGAGGTAGCGGATGTCCGCGAGGGGTTGCGTGCCGACTGCTGTCAGTGCTGGACCGGTGCCTCGGGGGACTGCTCGGCCGCAGCGTTCGAACCAGTGAACGATCGGATCCTTCACCGCCTCGAGCGGGCCGCCGAAGGTGATCTCGCGCGGCTCGGCGGCCCGGAAGTCCTCCGGCCGGGGAGCCTCCAGCAGGCCGATCCACCAGGATCGGTCGCCTGGGCCCGCGCACGAGACGTAAAGCCGCCAGACGGAACCGGCGCGCACGAGCGCTGCGCGTTCCACCATGGTGACGCCCAGCTCGGCGGCGGTCAGCTCGGTCACGGCGGTGAAGGCAACCCCGTCCGCGGAGCGGGCCAGGACGAGAGCGTCACCCTCACCCCTTCTCCGGTACGCGAGGAGCACCGAACCGCCGTCACCCAGCACGGCGGTCGGCGCCCGGCCCAGCGCTGGGCGCCGGCTTCCACCAGCACGCTTGCCGCTGTCAAGCGAGTCGATGACAGTCGATGGGGATGTGGCCGATCATTCAATGCCGGTGGTACGAAGAGGCAACGATCGCACTGATCTTCATCTGTTGCCGTGCGCCCTCCGTGTCTCCCGATTGTGGACGGCAGGTCCCTGCCGCGCAAAACGGAGGAGTTGCTCATGCTCAGCACGTCGCGTTCCCGGGTTCGTGCGCTTGCGGTCGTCGGCATGGCCGGCGTCGTGGCCGCCGTCGGGGCGGTGACCTATCAGGCGTCCGCGGCGGAGGTGGCCGCGCCTGCCGCCAGCGGGCCGGATGCCCGGCAGGTCGCCATTCCGGGCATTCCGGCGGCGATCAAGCCGCCTGCCGGGGCGCGGCCGCTGGGCGCGTACCTCGTGACGAGCGGGACGCAGACGTACAAGTGCACGGGCGGGGTCTTCACCGGTCCGTCGACGCCGGAGGCTCAGCTGGTCGGCACCGGCGGGAAGATCCACCACTTCGCCGGTCCGAGCTGGCAGTCGGAGCGGGACGGGTCGCTGGTCACGGCGAAGAAGACGGCGGAGAGCCCGCGGTCGGGGACGATTCCCGAGCTGCTGCTGACCGTGGACAGCCACTCGGGCAAGGGGATCCTCAGCAAGGCGGCCTTCATCAACCGGCTCTACACGTCGGGCGGGGTCGCTCCGGCCGGCGCGTGCACGGACGGGTCCACGACCGCCGTGCCCTACGGCGCCGTCTACGTTTTCTGGGCCAAGTAGGGCTTCGTCAATCGGCCACCACGAGCGCTTGGGGGGCCGCCTGCTTCATTCTGGTACGCAACCAGGCCAGCTGGACGGCGGTCTCCCCTTCGCTCGCGCTGACGACGTCGCTCAGCTCGCGGTCCCGGGCGCCGTACGCGGCCTGGCCGATGACCGTCCAGCAGATGTCGCACTCGGTGGCCATCAGGTAGAGGTCCTGCAGGTCGCGCAGCAGTCCGATGCCTCCGGTGCGGGTGCCTCTGAACAGCTCGGAGTGCAGCCGGTCGGGTTCCTCGGGGGCCTCCTCGGCGTACCGCTCGGCGAACGGGCGCAGCCGCCTGGCCTGCTCGTCGCACAGCTCAGCCTGCCGGCTGCAGAGGTGATGGATGTCGGGCTCGGCCTGGTGCGCGTCGGCGACCTGCCGGAACGCTTCCGCGAGGTTGAGCTGGGCCCGGTGCAGCAGGCCGAGGTAATGGGCGAGGTGCATGGTCACTCCCTGCCGGCGAGCTTGGCGACGCGGACGGCGGCCACCTTGAACAGGGGCTGTTTCGAGACCGGGTCCCACGCCGTGAGGGTGAGCTCGTTGGCCGCGCGGGGGGTCCGGTCCTCGGGGCTCACGTCGAAGTAGCCGTAGTGGAACGGCACGAAGATCACGCCGGGGCGGATGCCGGTGATCCGGGCGCGGGCCTCGATGCCGCCGCGCCGGGAGGCGACGCCTACGAGGTCGCCCTCCTCGATGCCCGCCCGGGCGGCGTCCTCCGGGTGCAGCTCGACCCAGACGTCCGGGGCGGCGGCGTCGAGCTGCGGCGCGCGGGCGGTCTTCGTGCGGGTGTGGAAGTGGTAGACCGTGCGGCCGGTGGTCAGCAGCAGGGGGTACTCGTCGTCGGGCACCTCGGGGGAGGGCTGGTAGTCGGTGGCGTGTAGGAAAGCCCGGCCGCCCGGCTCCTTGGCGCGGTAGTCGTCGGCGGTGAACTCGGCGCCGGTCGTCAGGTCGTGGCCGTACGTCTCGCAGTAGTCGGGGTCGGTGGCGAACGTCGCGTCGGTGTAGAGGCGTTCGGTGCCCTCCGGGGCGTCCGTGGTGCACGGCCATTGGATGCCGCTGCCGCCGCGCAGCTTGTCGTAGGTTAGCCCGGTGTAGTCGCAGGGGCGGCCGGCCGAGCACCGCTTCCACGCCTCGAACGCCTCCTCGGGGCCGGTCCAGCCGATGAGCGGGGCGCCGTCGCGGTCGCGGAAGTCCATCCGGCGGGCGTAGTCGAGGAAGATGTCGAGGTCGGCGCGGGCCTCGCCGGGCGGGTCGACGGCCTTCTCCGACAGGTGCACGGTGCGGTCGGCGTTGGTGAAGGTGCCGAGCTTCTCGCCCCACGTCGCGGCCGGCAGCACCACGTCCGCCAGCTCCGCGGTCTCGGTGAGGAAGAGGTCCTGGACGACGACGAACAGGTCCTCCTTGGCGAGGATCCGGCGGATGCGGGCGAGCTCGGGCAGGGACACCGCGGGGTTCGTGGCGGAGATCCAGAGCAGCTTGATGGAGCCCTGTTCGGCGTACCGCCAGATCTGCATGGCGTGGGTCGGCGGGGACCAGTGGGGGATGGTCGCCTCGTCGACGTTCCACAGTTCGGCCAGCTCGCGGATGTGCTCGGGGTTGTCCCAGTTGCGGAAGCCGGGGAGGTCGCCGTCGGCGCCGGCCTCGCGGGTGTTCTCCGCGGTGGGCTGTCCGTTCATCTGCAGGATCCCGGCGCCGGGCCGGCCGATCATTCCGCGGACCAGGTGGATGTTGTTGACCGCGCAGGCCGCGGCGGTGGCCTGGTTCGACTGGTAGAAGCCCTGCAGGACGGTGGAGAGCAGGCGCTGGGAGGTGCCGAGCAGCTCGGCGGCGCGTTCGACGTCGGCGGCCTTGACGTCGCAGATCTCGGCCACCCGCCGGACGGGGTAGGCGTCGACGGTCTTCTGCAGCTCCTCGAAGCCCAGCGTGTGGGCGTCGACGTAGGCCTGGTCGTACCACCCGCGGTGGAGGAGCTCCCGGAGGAGGCCGTTGACCAGCGCCAGGTTGGTGCCGGCGCGCACGGCCAGGTGCACGTCCGCCTCGCGGGCCACCGGCGTGGTGCGCGGGTCGACGGCGAGCATCGCGGGCGGGTTCGGCCCGTGCCGCCGGTCGAGCATCCGCATCCAGAGGACGGTCTGGGTCTCGGCGACGTTGTGGCCCCACAGGGCGATCGCGTCGCAGTGGTCGACGTCGGCGTACGAGCCGGGTTGCCCGTCCGCGCCGAAGCTCGCCTTGAGCGCCGCGGCGGAGGTGGCGGTGCACAGCCGGGTGTTGCCGTCCATGTGCGGCGTACCGATGCCGGCTTTTCCGATGACCCCGAGAGTGTAGTAGTCCTCCAGGAACAGCTGGCCGCTGGTGTAGAAGCCGAAGTGGCCCCAGCCGCCGGGGCCCCGGAGCAGCTCCCGGGAGCGGGCGACGATCCGGTCCATCGCCGTGTCCCAGTCGGTCTCGGTCAGGCGGCCGTCCTGCCGGACCAGCGGCCGGGTGAGCCGGTCGGGGCTGGTGTTGGCCTGCCAGCCGTACAGGTCCTTGGGGTCGAGGCGGCCGCGGTTCACCCGGTCGGCCGCGCGGCCGCGGACGCCGACGATGCGACCGTCCTTGACGGCGATGTCCATGGCGTCGCCGTTCGAGTGCAGGATCGACGCCGACTGCACCCACCGGTCGACGTCCTGGGCCTCGACGTGCTCGTCGACCCGTGACGGCCACTGCTCATCCGGCCCGTACGGGGTGCGGTCGCCCCAGGGGTCCACGATCCGGTCAGCCATGGGCCGGTATTACCCCGCCGTGATCGCCGTACGCTCGCTCTTTACTTATTGATGTTGTCCGATTTTAATGATCGCGCGGGGTGGGTGCCCCGGGTTCTGGACGGGAGGGTACGGGTGCCGCCCGAGTCACTCGTCGCGCATGTCGCGGAGCAGCTGGTACGCCTCTGCCGGGTCACCGGGACGGCCCCCGCCGAGCCGGTGCGCCTGGTCGCCGACGTGCTGGGCGATGCGGGGCCACGGGCGCTCGCGGCCGGCCCCGGCTGGCCCTCGGACGTCGCGGACGACCACAGCCCCGTGGAGTTCTCGGTGGCCTTCGACCGCGGCGGCCCGCCCGTGCTGCGCCTGCTCGCCGAGGCGGCGGTCGCCGACCCGGCGCGCGTCGCGGACCTGACGCCCGCCCTGGCGTTCCTGCACCGGCAGTCCGGGCGGCACAAGCTCTGCCTGTCGCGCCTCGAGCAGGTCCGCGACCTGTTCACCACCGAGCGGCCGCAGGGGCTGTTCGGCATGTGGCACTCGCTGATCCTGCGGGACGTGCCCGAGTTCAAGGTCTACCTCAATCCGGAGATCCACGGCGTCGCCGCCTCCCGACAGGTGGTTCGCGAGGCGCTCGACCGCCTCGGCGCCGGGCCGGCCTACCGGGTCGTCGAGCGGGTGCTGCGACCGGCCGACCGCCTGACCTTCTTCGCCCTGGACCTCGAGGATGCGGGCACGGCGCGGATCAAGCTGTACGTGGCGCAGCACGGCGCCCGCCTCGACGAGGTGGCCGGCGCCGCCGCCGTGGTGCCGGGCATCGACCCCGCCGAGGTCACCGCCTTCTGCGAACTGGCAGCCGGGTCGGCAGGGCCGTACGTCCGGCGGCCGATCCTCAGCAGCTACACGTTCACGTCCGGCGCGGCACGACCGGTCGGCTACAGCGTGTACGTGCCGATCCGCAGCTACGTGGCCGACGACCGGGAGGCGTACGACCGCGCCTGCACGCTGCTGGCGCGGCACGGCTTCGACCCGGCCGGCCTCGCCGCCGCCGTCGCCGCGCTGACCCGGCGCCCGCTCGAGGACGGCGTGGGGCTGCTCGCGCACGTGTCGCTGCGGCTGGGCCGGCCTCGGCCCGGAGTCAGCGTCTACCTGTCGTCCGAGGCATATCGCGTGAGTGCCCCGGTGCCCCGGCGGATCGCCGCACAGTAGGAGGAAGTCGTGCCCGTGGAACCGTTCGCGTCGCTGCCGCCGTACCGGATCAAGGTGGTGGAACCGATTCCCTTCCTGGATGCCGGGCAGCGGCGCGAGGCCTTCGCGGCCGCGGGATACAACCCGTTCGACCTGCGGGCGGACCAGATCACGGTGGATCTGCTCAGCGACTCGGGCACCGGCGCGACGTCGTCCGCTCAGGAGGCCGGTGCCGCCCGCGGCGACGAGTCGTACGCCGGCGCCCGCAGCTGGTTCCGCTTCCGCGACGAGGTCCGCGACCTGACCGGGTTCGACCATGTCCTGCCGGTGCACCAGGGCCGGGCCGCGGAGCGCATCGTCTTCTCCACGCTGCTGGGGCCGGGACGGATCTGCCTGAGCAACACCCACTTCGACACCACTCACGCCAACGTGGTGCTCGCCGGGGCGCAGGCCCGTGACCTGCCCTGCCCGCAGGCGCTCGACCTGGACAGCCAGGAGCCGTTCAAGGGCGACATCGACCTGGCCGCGCTGGAGCAGACGCTGACCGGACCGGACGGCGACCGGGTCGGCCTCGTGCTGATGACCATCACCAACAACGGGCTCGGCGCCCAGCCGGTGTCGATGGCCAACCTGAGCGCCGTCGCCGAGCTGTGCCGGCGCCACAAGGTGCCGTTCTGGCTGGACGCGGCCCGCTTCGCCGAGAACGCCTGGCTGGTCCGTGAGCGCGAGCCCGGCTACGGCGACTGGACACCGCGGCGGATCGCCACCCACGCCTTCCAGCTGGCCGACGGCTGCATGATCAGCCTCAAGAAGGACGGGCTCGCCCCGGTCGGCGGCGTCATAGCCTTGCGGGACCCGCAGGTGTACGCGGCCTGCGAGGCGAACCTCATCGCGACCGAGGGCTTCTCCACGTACGGCGGCCTGGCCGGGCACGACCTCGAGCGGATCGCCCAGGGCCTGCGGGAGGTGGTCGACGCGGGCTATCTGGGCTCGCGGGCGGCGGCCACCGAACGCCTGGCCCGGCTGATCAACGAGGCGGGAGTGGACACCGTGCAGCCGGCCGGCATCCACGCGCTCTACCTCAACGCCGGCCGCCTGCTGACCCACCTGGAGCCGGCCCGGTTCCCCGGGCACGCCCTGGCGAGCGAGCTCTACCTGCGCGGCGGCATCCGCTGCGCCGAGCTGGGCTCGCTCTACCTCGGCGAGCTCGACGGCAGGCACCGCCTGGTCCGCCCGGCGCCGTTCGAGCTGGTGCGGCTGGCGATTCCCCGGCGGGTGTACACCGACGCGCACCTGGACCACGTGGCCGCGACGCTGGCGGAGATCGCCAAGGAGCCGGGACGGGTTCCGGGCTATCGGATCGTCTCGGCTCCCCGGTTGCTGCGGCATTTCAAGGTACGGCTGGAACCGGTGGCGCCGCGGGCAGCCCGGAGAGGACGTGCCGCAGCAGCCCGATGAGCACCGCGAGGGCGGAGTCGCGCCGGCGGGCGTCGCAGCGGGCGAGCGGGACCTCCGGCTTGAGCTGCAGCGCCGACCGGATCTCGTCGTCGGTGTACGCGCACTCGCCGTAGAACGCGTTCACCGCGACGACGAACGGGATGCCCCGCCGCTCGAAGTAGTCCACCGAGGCGAAGCTGGCGGGCAGCCGGCGCGTGTCGACCAGCACCACCGCGCCCAGGGCACCCTGCGCCAGCTCGTCCCACATGAACCAGAACCGGTCCTGCCCCGGCGTGCCGAACAGGTAGAGGACCACGTCGCCGGTGATGGTGATCCGGCCGAAGTCGAGCGCGACCGTGGTGCGGGTCTTCGCCTCCAGCCCGGCGAGGTCGTCCACGCCGACGCTCGCCTCGGTCATGACCTCCTCGGTGGTCAGCGGGGGAACCTCGCTGACCGCGCCGACCAGGGTGGTCTTGCCGGCGCCGAAACCACCGGCGATGACCACCTTGGCGGATGTGCGTTCCATAGTGCTCTCGGTTTCTGGGTCAGAGCCGCTGGAGGCCGCCGAGCAGCGTCTCCAGCAGCGCGCGGTCGTAGACGGTCCGCTGGGCGGCCGACCCGAGGGTCACGTAGTGCTGCTCGAGCAGGATGTCGATCAGCACCTTCACCACGGTCAGCGGCCGCCGCAGGTAGGCGGAGATCTCAGCGATGGACATCCAGTCCTGGCACTGCCGCAGGATCTCGCGGTACTCGGGCTCCAGCGCGCTCGTGTCGGCCGGTAGCGCGACCACCTGCGTGGCCAGGTCCAGTGCCGCGTTGCGCGGCGTGGTGCGCCCATTGACCAGGACATAGAGGGGTACGAGCTGACCGGGCTCGTCGAAGTCCATGATCAGAGCCCGGCATGCCCGTTGATCGATGCCTTGAGGGTCTGCTGGTCCGTCCCGTTGGGCCCGTGCAGGGTGCGCCGCCCGGCACCGAGGTACTGGCCGATGCGCGTGACGAGGCGGCCCATCTCGTACGCCACCGTGCCCATGTCCACGTCCTGGTCCCCGATGACGGCGAGCCGGGCGTTCTCGCCGGCGGAGGCGATGAAGAGGGTGCGGTCGTGGAACTCGACGACGATCTGGTCGACCGGGCCGCCGTCGAAGCGGCGGCCGACCCCGGAGCCGACGCTGTACAACGAGGATGCGGCGGCGGCCAGCAGCTCGGCGGCGTCCTGCGCCAGCGACCGTGACTTCTGCACGACGAGCCCGTCGATGGACAGCACGAGCGCGTGCAACACCTGGTCCACGGCCGTCAGCTCGTCCAGCATCCAGGTGAGGTCGTTGTGCGCGGTCGGTTCCATGGCACTTCCCGTCTGTGTCGGTTGCGGTGGGGGCGTTGTCATTCGCCGGCGGCCGGCGGCTGGATGTCGCCGGTGTGCCCGCGGGGGCGCGGGATGTCGCCGGTCCGGCCCGCGCGCCAGCCCTGCTGGTAGCTGGCCAGGCGGTTGCGGGCCGTTTCGGGGCTGTGCGCCGGTCCGGCCGCCGGGGCCGCCGTCCCGGGTTCCTCCTTGAGCTGGTGCGCGAGGTGCTCCTGCGGCCGCCGCTGGGGGAGCGGAGGTCGTCCCGCGGCCGGTACGGGTGGGAGCGGCTCGGCAGCCACCGCGGCCGGTGGCGCGGCGGCCGGCTTGATCTCCGGCAGGGGCCAGGTGGGTTGCTGGACGGCCGGGACCGGGATCGCCGGCCGCTGCGCGGGCGGCATGGTGGCCGGGCCCTCCGGGCGGTCCTCGCCCGGTGCCAGCGCGCTAGCCGGCAGCAGCACGACGGCCAGCACCCCGCCGTACGCGGAGGGGCGCAGCGTCACCTGCATGGTGCCGCGCTTGGCCAGCTCGGCGACGACCCAGAGGCCGATCTGGGCGCCGCCCCGCAGCCCGCTGAGATCCGGTACGGGCGCGGTGGCGAGCAGCGTGTTCGCCCGGTCCATGGCCGCGGGCGTCATGCCGACGCCGGCGTCCTCGATCTCGATCACCACGCCGTTGTGCGCCTGCGTGCAGCTCATCCACACCTCGGACTCCGGCGGCGAGAAGACCAGGGCGTTGTCCAGCAGCTCAGCGAGCAGGTGGGTGATGCCGGCGATGGCGGGCCCGCTGATCGAGAGCTCCGGGGCGCGGCGCAGCGTGACCCGCTGGTACTGCCGGGTCTCGGCGACGGCGCCCAGCAGCACCCGGCGGACCGGGACCGGGCGGGGGAACCGGCGCCCGGCCTGCCCGCCGGCCAGGATGATGAGGTTCTCCAGGAAGCGGCGGGTCTGGGTGAGCTGGTGGTTGATGTCGAACAGCTCGCCGAGGATTCTCTCGTCGCCGATCCGGTTCTGCAGCTCCTCGATGACCTTGAGGCCGTGCTGCAGCGGACGCTGGGGGCGCCGGGCCACACCCATCAGCATGGCCATGCCGGCGGCCCGGGTGGTGGCCTCCTCGACCGCGGCGTCGACGGCCGCGCGCAGCGAGCGGTTGAGCACGGTGGCCAGCTGGCCGATCTCGTCCCGGCCGTAGTCGCGATGGGGTAGCTCCAGCGCGAGGTCCACCTTCTCCCGGCGGCGCAGCTTGTCGATGATGGACGGCAGGCGCTCGTCGACGACGGCCTCGGCGTCCTGGCCCAGCTGCGCGAGGCGTACCGACAGCGCCCGGTTGACCAGGACCTGCGACTGGCGGACCGCGGAGACGATCGCGCCGACCGCGATGAGCAGGGCGATGGCGCTGCCCACGGCCGCGGCGAGCAGCTGCTTGTTGCCGGTGCTGAGCGCCTCGGCGGAGACCCGGTCGGCCTGGGTCACGGTGAGCGCCACGAGTTGCTCGGAGACGGCGTTGGTGACCGCGTCCCACTCTCCGGCGCCGAGGGCGACGCTCCCGGGCGGGCTGGTCTTCCACGGTCCGGCGGCGATGAGCCCGTTCTCCGCCGCGACCAGCGAGGTCCACTCGGGCGTGGCGACCATGCGGTCGTACTGGGCCCGGGCGTCGGGGTGCAGGTGCGGCACCGCGTCGGCCAGCGTGGCGTGGTAAGCGCCGACCATCTTGACGAACTGCAGGTGGTCCTGCTCGTTCAGTCCGCGCGAGCCGAACGCGCTGGAGATGATCGATCCGGCCCGGGACATCAGGTCGCCGGCGCGGAACGTGTCGGTCGCCGTGATGCCGCCCTGGGTGGCCGTGGCGTCCGGGACGACCCGCGCCTGGGTGTCGAACAGGTCGATCGCCGCGTTGATCAGGTCGTCGTAGAACTCCGAGGTCTGCTGCCGGCTCGCGCGTCCCGAGTCGATGGTGCTCCGGATCCCGGGCAGCCGGTCCAGGCGCTCGGAGAACGCCGCCCACCGCACGTCGATGCGCCGGGGCGCACGGCTGAGCACCGAGCCGGCCGCCGTCCGCAGCCCCGCCACCAGCGTGTCCGTCTGCTGGCGCTGGACGATCAGCTTCGGCAGGTCCTTGGCCGCGTGCGAGAGGTAGTTGATGCTCTCGCGGCGCTCGCGCTGGATCGCGGCGAGGGTACTGACGGCGGGGATCGACACCTTCCGTACGCCGTTGGCCACCTCACGGTCGTAGTAGCCGTGAAAGACGAGGTAGGCGGAGGTGGCCAGCCACAGGACCAGCGCCGCCACGCCGGGAACCAGGATGAGACGGGCGATGCGGCGCTTGATGGACTTCTCCGGGCCGCGTGCGGTCTCGTCGGCTTCGCTGTTGTCGGTCACTGTGCCCGGATCAGACTCCCTCGACGAGTGCATAGGCCCATGTCGATAGGATCTTAGCGTTCCGTCGTCCGCTCGTGCCGCACCGTAGGGGTCCTTGTCGGACCGCTCGGGGATCTCAGGCTTCGGCGGGAAGGTGTGGGCCGGCGTGGCACGGCAGCGTCACGATGAACCGGGTGCCCTTGCCCGGAGCCGGTTCCGCGGTGATCGTGCCGCCGTGGGCCTCGACGACGGCCTTGGCCACGGCCAGACCCAGGCCGGTGCCCTTGATGCCGCGCTTGGTGGCGGTGCTGGCGCGGAAGAAGCGGGTGAACAGCCGGGGGTACTGATCGGCGGGGATGCCGATGCCGGTGTCCGTGACGACGACCGAGATCCGGTCGGCGTCGCCCTCGGCGGTGAGCGTGACCGTGCCGCCGGCCGGGGTGTACTTGATCGCATTGGACAGCAGGTTGTCCAGCACCTGGCGCAGCCGCGACGCGTCGGCGTCGATCACGGGAAGGCGCCCGACGGTGGCGGTGAGCTCCACCTGGGCCGCCTCGGCTGCCGGCTGATGGGCCTGCACCAGCTCGCGGATGAGCCGCGCGGGCGGAAGCGGCTTGACGTCGATGGCCGCGTGGCCGGTGTCCAGTCGAGCCAGATCGAGGAGGTCCTCGACCAGGTGCAGCAGGTGGGCGCTGGTGCGGTCGATGACGGCGATCTCCCGGCGGTAGCCGGCGTTCAGGTCGGCGTCGTCGAGGAGCAGCTCGGTGTAGCCGCGGATGACGCCGATGGGGTTGCGCAGCTCGTGGCTGACGACGGCCACCAGCTCGTCCTTCATCCGGTCGAGCTCGCGCAGCCGGCGTACCTGCTCCTGCTCGGCGGCGAGCAGCTGCTCCCGCTGTTCGGTGAGCTCCCGGCGCTCGGTGACGTTCGTGGAGATGCCGTCGACGAACAGCCGGCCGTCCTCGGTACGGCTCACCGCACGGGTCCACACCCAGCGGGTGACGCCGTCGTAGCCCAGCACCCGCACCTCCGTCTCGGTCGGCTGTCCTGACGCGACGGTCGCGTGGAAGTCGGCGAACAGGTGCTGGTCGTCGGGGTGGACGCGGGACGCGAGGGTGGTCGCCATGTCGCTGCCGGTGGGCAGTTCCGCGCCGAACACGCCGACACCGTTGGGGCTGGCGTACACCGAGGCGACCGTGCCATCGGGGAGCACCTCGACGGTCCACAGGTAGTCGTTGACCTGGGCGATGATCCGGTCGAAGTCGCGGCGAGCCGCGGCCAGGGCCAGGGTGAGGTCCTCCGCGCGGCGGCGTTCCACGAACCGGCCCAGCTGCGCGCTGACCGCGTCCAGCATCGCCACGATGTCGGCGTCGTGGGGCACGTCGGTGTCGGTGAAGAAAGCCAGCACACCGAGCACGCCGCGGCCGGTTCCCACCGGTATGCCGATCCCGGTACGCAGTCCCGCGGCGCGGGCCGCCGCCGCCCGCCCACCGGCGAGGACCCCGTCCTGGAGGCCGGTGGTCCAGACCTCGGCGTTGCGGGACCACACCTTCCCGGGCAGCCCCTCGCCCGGCGAGAAGGCGATCGGCATGGGGTTGGTGAAGTCGGCGAGGTCGGCGCCGGGGGCCGTCCAGGAGTGCAACCGGACGATCCGCTGGTCCCTCGTGTCGACCTGCCAGTACTCGCCACAGGCCCAGCCCAGCTCGGCGGCGACGGTGGCGACCGCGCGGGCGGCGGCCTGCTCCGCGCTGGTCGCCTCGGACAGCACCCGGGTGACGGCGTGGCGGCACCGGCGCAGCAGCTCGGCACGGTAGTTGTCGGTGATGTCGTGCAGGGCCACCACCGCGCCGACGTGGCGGCCGTCGGCGGCGATGGGCCGGGCGTTGGCGACGAACCGGCGCGGCGCGGAGCCGGGCGTGCGGACGACCAGCTCCTCACCGCGGACGTGCTCGCCGGCGTGCGCGCGCGCCAGCGGCACCTGCTCGGTCGGCATGAGGGTCTGTCCGTCGGCGGTGTAGATCCCGTACTCCTGCGCCCACTTCTCGGGCGGCAGCGGTTGCTCCTCGGCTCCCAGCACGTCGCGCAGTGCCTGGTTGAACAGGGCCAGGGTGCCGTCGGCGTCGCAGGCGGCCACGCCGGTGCCCAGGCTGTCGAGCAGCGCCTCCAGGAAGGCCCGCTCGTCGGCGAGCCGCTGCCGTTCCTGTTCCAGCTGGGCGCGGGCCTCGACGCGGGCCGTGATGTCGTGCAGGAACGCGTGGAACACCATGCCGTCGCGGTCATTGGCGACCTGCAGCGTCATCTCGATCGGGAACTCGCGCCCGGTACGGTCGGCGGCCACCAGCTCCAGCCGCCGGCCGGCGAGTGTGGACCTGCCGCTCGCCCGTACCCGTGCCATGCCCTGCTCGTGCGCGGCCCGCAGCCGGACCGGGACGATCAGCTCGGTGACCTGCCGGCCCAGCGCCTCGGCGATGGAGTAGCCGAACAGCCGCTCCGCGGCGGCGTTCCACGCCGTCACGTGGCCGTCGACGTCCATGGACACGAAGGCGTCGGCGGCGCTGTCGAGGACGGCCTGCCACCGCGCGGAGGAGAGCAGCAGCTCGCCGTGCGCCAGCCGCAGGGCGATCTCGGACTCCGCGGCGGCGGCCAGGTCCCGCAGGATCGCCACCTGCGCGTCCGTCCATTCCCGCGGCTTGGAGTCGGTGACGCACAGGGAACCGAGCACCTGGCCGTCCGGCGAGTGCAGCGGGATGCCCGCGTACGCGATGGCGGAGTACGCGCTGATCGCCGGGTTGTCCCGCAGCCGCTCGTCGGCCCGTGCGTCCGGCACGATCAGCGGGGCGTCGTCGGCCACCACGTACCGGCAGTACGAGTGCGACAACGGCGTCTGACGCGTGCCGTGCGGCTCACCGTTCGGGCCGCAGCCGCTGGCGAACACCTGCCGGTCGGCGTCGACCAGCGACACGAGTGCCGTGGGCGCGTCCAGCAGCCGGGCGGCCAGCGTGGTGAGGCGGTCCAGGGCCGGCAGCTCACCGGCGTCGAGCAGCCCGGTGTCCCGGAGCACGCGAAGCCGGCCGGGGTCACCCACCCGGTCCTCGACCCGTCCACCGTCGCCGGCCATCGCTGGTCCCATCGGCGGGGTGGCGGTGCATCTGAGCCGGGCAGCCGACGGTCCCCCGGCCGAGTGGCCACCGCGGACCGCCGGGGTCGGCGGCCGCTCCACCGCCGGGACCGATACATCGGGAGCGCGGGGACCGATATGTTCGTTTTTTCGGAAATAGGCCTACCTCGGAGTATCCCGTGACTCGTTCCATCCGGCTCGCCGCGCTCACCGCCGTCACGTCGCTGACCGCCGGTGTCCTCTGCCTGCCCGGCGCCGCGTACGCGGCGGACATCACAACCACGCTCACCGCGGCCCAGATGGTGACGGCGCTCAAGTCCGTGGCGGCCACCTCGACGACCGCGGCCGGGGACGGCTGGAAGATCACGGAAGCCCTCAAGGGCCCGAACGGATCGGCGTCCGGGGAGTACGTCTTCGACCCGGCCGCCGGTGTCGTGTACGAGCACTCGGAGCTGGACAGCCGGGGCGGAGCTCAGTACCTCGTCCACCACAAGGGCACGTACCAGTCCCTGAGCACGGTCGAACGCGCGGCCGTCAAGATGATGAACCGTCCGGCGGTGCGCTACTCCTTCCGATCGGACACGACGTCGGACTTCGACCACTACGTGGACGCGAAGGGCGCCCGGCCGGCCAAGATCGTGACCGACGACTCGAACCACCCCGGCACCCGCACGACCCACGACGACGGTTCGGCCGACTACAGCTTCGCGCCGGACGAGGACGTGACCATCACGTACGCGGTGGGGCCGACCGGCGTCCTCACCGAAGCCAAGGCCACGATGCCCTCGCTCTCGCTGACCCTCACCCTGACCGTGACCTACGGGGCTGAGCACGTGACCCTCCCGCCCGCCTCGGCGACGGTCAACTCGGTCGTCCTGGCCCGCGGCGTGGCGTACGTGGGCATGCCGACGACGGTCAAGCAGGTCGCCGCCGACGGCGCCGCCGCGGCGCGCCGCGCGGCGGGTGGTCACACCGTCAAGGCGAGCGCGGTGCGCAAGGCCCTCCGGTCGCTCGCGAGCGCCGCCAACCGGCGCGCGGGCTCGGCGATGGTCCGGGTCGAGGACGTCGCCGGCGGCGCCCGGGTGCACGCCACCAACCCGTGGACGCACCAGACGGTGGCCTACACCGTGAAGGCCTCCGGCTCGAAGGCCGTCATCCGGAGGGCGTGAGCAGCCCTAGACCAGCATCAGCGCCGCGACCTCCACGATGCGTCCGTTCTTCGTCGTGATGCGGGCCGGCGCCGGGCTGTTCATGGTCGCCCACACCTGGAACTCGGCCGGGGTCATCGGGCAGGTGCCCTCGGCCGTCTTCTCGTCGATGCACGCGAAGTCGTCGTCGCCGTAGCCGTACCGCCGGAGGCCCTCGCTGACCGGCAGCGTCAGCTTCACGTTGCTGCCGGTGTCGACGCGGTCGTGGCGGCAGACGTCGTCGGACGACGGGATGCCGAAGCGGGTGCAGTACTGCGCACCGGTCAGCAACGTCGTCGGCTCGACCACGGCGGAGTGGTCCTGGTTGCTCAGGAACCAGAGCCGCACGGTGGCCTGCCGGCTTCCGGCCGTCAGGTCGGGGACGGAGGGCGACGGCGCGGGCGCGGGCGACGACCGGTCCGGCGGGTCGGGGGCGGGTCCGGCGTCACAGCCGGTGAGCGCCAGGGCGGCACCGCAGAGCGCCGCGATCGCCGCCGCTGTCTTCACCGGACCCGCTTCCCGTGGACGTCGGTTCCGTCCGAGCGTAGCCCGCGGTCAGGCGCCGAAGGTCAGCGTGATGGTGGTGCCGCCGGTCAGGTTGTCCGCGATCTCCACGGTGCCGCCGTGGGCGTCCACGATCGCCGCCACGATGCTCAGCCCGAGCCCGCTGCCCTGCACCTCGGCCTGCTCCGCGGCGCCGGCGCGCCGGAACGGGGCCAGCACCCGGTCGCGGTCGGCCGGGTCGATGCCGACGCCGGTGTCGCGGACCTCCAGGACCGGCCGCCCGCCGCGCACCGCGGCCGCGACGGTCACGCCCCCGCGATCGGTGAACTTGATCGCGTTGAGGATGAGGCGGTCCAGCGCCTGGCCGATGCGCCGCGCGTCGACATGGGCGGGCACCGGCTGCACGGCGTCGGTGGCGACGGTCAGGCCCTTGCCCGCGGCGAGCGCGGCGTTCTGCGCGCCGGCGGCGCGGGCGAGGGCCGCCAGGTCGATGTCGGCGCGCTCGAGGGCGATGTGCCGGTTGGCCAGCTGGCTCGCCAGCAGCATGTCGTCGACCAGGGAGATCAGCCGCTCGGAGTTGCGCCGGATGCGCTCCAGGAACGCCGCGCCGGCCCCGGCCACCATCTCGGCGTCCTCGAGGATCTCCAGGTAACCGTTGATGGACGTGAGCGGGGTCCGCAGCTCGTGGGTGATGCGCGCGACGAACTCGTCCTTGAGCTGGTCGGCCTCCGAGAGCCGGCGGCGCACGTCCGCGACGCCGCGGGCGTACCGGCGCAGCTCGAGCTGGGTGACCACGTGCCGGGCGAGGGTCTGCAGGCCCTGCCGCTGGGCGGCGGTGAGCGTCCGGGGCTCGCGGTCGATCACGCACAGCGCGCCGAGCCGGTGCCCCGACGTCCCGATGAGCGGGGCGCCCGCGTAGAACCGGACGAACGGGTCGCCGGTGACGAGCGGGTTGTCCACGAACCGGCGGTCCACCCGGGCGTCGGGAACCTCCATGATCTCGTCGCTGTGCAGGTCGTGGGCGCAGAAAGAGGTGTCCCGGTCGGTCTCCCACGCCTCCAGGCCCACCCGGGCCTTGAACCACTGCCGTTCGCTGTCGACCAGGCTGACCAGGGCGATCGGGGTTCCGCACAGGCTCGCCGCCAGCTCGGCGATGTCGTCGTAGTCCCGCTCCGGGGGCGTGTCCATGACGTCGTACGCACTCAGCGCGGCCAGACGGTCCCGCTCGTGCGCGCTGTCCATGACAACCGACATGCTGGCGGTCCTTCGCTCGGGTGAAGGGCGCAGCCGTGTGCCCCGCGGTGAGGTGTGCCTCTTCCTTATCGGCGGCCCTGTCCCGGGCCCGCGCCCGAACGGGGTGCAGGAGAAGTGCAAACTTCCGCCGCCCGGGTCAGCGCGGGCGTGAGGGCGACCGAGACCGCGAGGGACGCCCCGGCGAGGATCGTGACGGCCAGGGCCGGGCCGGTGCGGTCGGCCAGCGCGCCGGCGAGCGCCGCGCACACGCCCTGCATGGTCATCCGGGCCGACGACTCCACCCCCAGGGTCTGACCCTGCAACGGTACGGGCACCAGCGCCACGAGCTGTTCCTGCTGGGCGAGGCCGGCGCCGTACCCGATCGCCGCCACCGCGGCCAGGCCCGCGGCGACCGGCACGCTCGGATGCAGCGCGAACGCGAGGAACGGCGCCGCGAGCAGCAGGCGCAGGAACGTCCCGGCCCGGCGCCGGCCGCGGGCGTCGAGCAGGCGTCCGACCGTGAGATCGCCGGCCATCATGCCTGCCGCCGCGGCGGCGAGCAGGATTCCGCCGGACCCGCCCGCGTACGGCACGAACAGCGCCTCGCAGCCCACGACCAGGCCGTTCGGGACGATCAGGGCGAGCAGCAGCGGCCGGGTGACGCGCTGGGCCAGCAGCCGGCGGTTGCCGCGCCAGGTCTCCGCCGGTCCGACCCGGGTGGCGCGCCGCGGCCGGTGTTCGGCGACCCCGAGACGCAGCACCGGTACGGCCACCGCGGACACCACCGTGGCCAGGACGAAGATCTGCTGCGTGCTCAAAGTGGTGAGGAGCAGGCCGCTGGTGGCGTACCCGATGATCTGGAACGCCCCGACGGCCAGGTTCATGGCGGAGCGGGCCAGGGTGAAGCCGCCCGGCGGCACGATCTCGGTCAGCAGCCCCCACCGCACGCCGGAGCCGATCGAGAGCGCGTAGGCCGCTCCGAACACGAGCAGCAGCCGGCCGCCCGGCCCGAGGGGGAGGGCCGCCTGGAGGCCGGCGGTGGCCGTGGTGACGAGACCGACGAGGATCAGCACCCGGCGCGGGGGACTGCCGTCCGCGGCGGACATGAGCGTCGACGCGCCGAGCACCTGCACCAGCGACGGACCGAACATCGCCAGCGCGGTGAGCAGCGCGGACCCGGTCTCCCGGTGCACGAGGGCGGCCAGGGCGAGGCTCGACATGGTGGTGGCGGCGGTGGTCAGGGCCGTGCTGAGCCACAGCGACCTGAACTGCCCGTCGGCCATCAGCGCGCGGTAGGTGTCCATGCCCCGCAGCGTTGCCGGGCCGCCCGTGCCGACGCTAACGTTTCGCCTGGGGTCGAAACATGGGTGACTTCGTCGTCGACGCGGATGTGCTGGCCCGGGCCCGCTTCGGCACGTCCCGGCTGGCGGAGACGGTGTCGGCGCTGGCGATCCTCGCCCGGCCCGAGCCGCGCACCTGGCACCGCCGCTGGCGCGACCGTCATCTCGAGGCCTTCCGTCGGCGGCTGGCCGGCGACCCGACGGCCGCCGCCCTCGTCCGGCACGCGTTCGGCCGCACCTGGACCGCGGACTTCCTCACGGTGGCGCCGGCGGCCCCCGATCTCGCCCTCGACGAGGAGCTCGCGTACCTGGGCACGCTGGACGACGCGCGGATCCGCGAGGACCTCGAGGTGGTCGCGCGGCCCCTTCCGGCGCCGTTGCTCGAGGCCACCGGGCTCGCCGGCACCGCGGCCACACTGCTGCGCTGGGTGTGGGAGACCACCGTGGAGCCGGAGTGGCCCCGGCGGCGCCGGGTGCTGCAGGCCGACATCGTCTCGCGGACCGCCCAGCTGAGCGGCCACGGCTGGTCGGGCGCGCTGGAAGGCATCGGGCCGGGCGTACGGTGGCGCGGCGACGGACGGCTGCAGGTCAACAAGCGGTGGTATCCCACGCGCGACATCCGCGACGCCGACCTCATGTTCATCCCCGCCCACTGCCGCGGCGGCTGGGTGGCCTGGAAGCTCCCCGAACGGTACGCCGTGGTCTACCCGGTCACGGGAATCTTCGCCACCGACCCCGCACCGGCGCCCGACGCCCTCCAGCGGCTCCTCGGCCAGGCGCGCGCCGACATCCTCGTACGCGCCGGGCAGCCGATCAGCACCAGCGCCCTCGTGGCCCTCACCGGCCTGCCGCTGGGCAGCGTCGGCGGTCACCTGCGGATCCTGCTCGACGCCGGCCTGCTGCACCGCCGGCGCTCCGGACGCGAGGTCCTGTACTGGTGGACCGACGCCGCGCGCCTGCTCGTGGCTAGTGGAAGACCTTCAGCCCGACCACGCCGCTGACGACGAGCAGCAGGCAGAGCAGCCGGGGGAGGCTCGCGGACTCGCCCAGGGCGGCCATGCCCACCAGCGCCGTGCCGACCGCGCCGATGCCGACCCAGACCGCGTAGCCGGTGCCGATGGGGATGCTGCGGAGGGCGTACCCGAGACCGGCCATGCTCAGCGCCAGCGCCACCAGGAACACGACCGAGGGGACCAGCCGCTGGAAGCCCGCGCTGCGGTCCAGGGCGACAGCCCAGACGGCTTCGAGCACACCGGAGACGATCAGAACGACCCAGGCCATGACGACTCACCCTCGCAGGCGGTCGTCTTGTCAGGCCGGGTACGACGCGCAACTCGTCCGGGATGTCCGCTCGAGCGGACATCCCCTCCATCCTAGCAACGACTGATCCCTAGGTTCCTAGGATGCCGTACGCAGTGTGCCTGTCCGTTCTGCGGATCCGCTCCCGCACCCGGCGTTATCGTGAGGCCGATGTCGGACACGAGCGCCATCGAGGCGCACCTTCAGGACCTGGGGGCTGATCCGCCGATCCACGACTTCGTGATGGCGCTGGCGGACCACGAGGATGTGTGGGGTGACCGCCAAGGCGCCTATCTGAGCCTGCGGCCCACAGCCCAGGAGAGCCCCATTGCGGTCTACGTCTACCGGGATCGGCTCGAGATCTGCCTGGAGCCGCATCGGGCCTCCGTCCGCGCGGGGTCGCTAGACGGTGGCTCGGTCAAGAGCCCGTCCCCGGCGACCAGCCACTGGGTCGTTCCGGCCGCCGTGCTGGGCACCGGTCATGACAAGGTCATGGACGGTGCGCGGGAAGCGGTCCGGTGGAGGCGCGACGGTGTCCGCTTCCCGCAGCCGGGGAAGACGTCGAGGAAAGCCGGCCAGCCGGCGGACGAGGACTTCTGCCCCGTGCATTTCATCCCTCGGCGGATGTGCGAGTGCGACGACTGAGAAGAACGGGCGGGCCGCCGCGGCGGCCCGCCCGTTGCCCGCTCACCGGCGGCGGTGCCGGCCCGATGCCGCCGCGGCCATTGCGGGGGTACGGCGCCGGACGGTGCCCAGGAGCAGCAGCGCCGCTCCCGCCACCACGATGGCCGCGCCGTAGAGGGCCAGGCCTGCTACGTCGTCGCCGGTCTTCGCCAGGGTGCCGGAGCCTTTCACGGACACCGTGATCGTGCCCGTGGACGTGTTGCCGTCCGTGTCGGTCACGGTGTACGTGAACGAGTCGGCGCCGACGTAGCCCTTGTCCGGGACGTACGTGACCGTGCCGTCGGCGTGCATCGTCACCGTGCCGTGGCGGGGCGTGCCGACCTCGATGAGGGTCAGCTTGTCGCCGTCGGCGTCGGTGGCCTGGTCCAGCACGTCGACCGTGGTGCCGGCGCCCGGCTTGGCCTGGACGGCGTCGTCCGGTGCCTTGGGAGCCGCCGCCACCTTCACGTGGACGATGGCCGTGGCGAGGTTGCCGTCCTCGTCGCGGACCGTGTAGCGGAACGTGTCCTCGCCCGCGAAGCCCGGCTTCGGGGTGTACGTGACGGTGTTGTCGGGGTTGATCCGCACCGTGCCGTGCCGCGGCTGGCTGACGCCGATCAGCTGCACCGCCCGGCCGTTGTCGTCGAGCAGCGGCAGCGGCACGGTGGACGGCGCGCCCGGCGCCGACTTGACGGCCTTGTCCGGCACCGCGGGCGCCGGTGCGACCTCGATGCGGACGACCGCCTTCGCCGTGCCGCCGTAGCCGTCGGAGACGGTGTAGGTGAGGTTGACCAGGCCCGAGAAGCCGGCCGACGGCGTGTAGACCAGCGTGCCGGGCTGCGGTCCCGCCGCCACGGTGCCCCGGATGAGGTTGCCGCGGTCCTTGGGGCGGGTCCAGGAGGTCACCGTCAGGTCGTCGCCGTTGGGGTCGGCGTCGTTGTCGAGCACCGCGACGCTGACCGGTTGCTGGTACGGCGTACTTCCGGTGTCGTCGAGCGCGACGGGAGCGGAGTTGGCCACGTCGACGGTGACCAGGGCAGTGTCCGTCAGGTCCTCGTCGTCCTTGACGGTGTAGCCGAACGTGACCTGCCCGTGGAAGTCGTCCGGCGGGTTGTACGTGACGGTCGTGCCGTCGGTGGTGACCGTGCCCCGGTTCGCGTCGTCGGCGTCGCGTGGTGCGGTGAGCGAGGTGACGGTCAGGGCGTCGCCGTTGGGGTCGCCGTCGTTGACCAGCACGTCGATCGTCACGGGCGTGTCCGGGTCGGTGTCGTCGTGGTCGTTGCCGGCCACCGGCGCGGCGTTGTCGACGGTGACCGTGACCGTCGCGGTGTCCGTGCCGCCCTTGCCGTCGCTGACGGTGTAGGTGAACGTGTCCGTGCCCTTGAACTTGCCGGGCTCGTACGTGATCGTGCCGGCGTCCTTGATCGTCACCTTGCCATGCCCGGGCTGGGTCACGGCGGTGACGGTCAGCAGCTGTCCGCCCGCGCCGACGTTGGCGTCGGTGTCGTTGAGCAGCACCGGTACGTCGACCGGCTGTTGCGGCGCGGTGCTGGTGCCGGCGTCGTCGGTGGCGACCGGGACGGCGTTGGCGACGTCGACCGTGACGGTGGCCGAGTTGCTGCCGCCGGCGGGGTCGGAGACGGTGTAGCCGAAGCTGTCCGGGCCGGCGTAGCCCGGGTCCGGCGTGTAGCGGATGGAGCCGTCCGGCTGGACCGTGATCGTGCCGTGCTGCGGGGCGGCGGGCCCAGCCGTCACGGTGATCGGGTCGTTCTCGGCGTCCGTGTCGTTGCCGAGCACCGGGATGAGCACGGCCTGGCCGGTGCCGGTCTCGGCGGAGGTGTCGTTGCCCGGCACGGGCGCCGCGTTGACCGTGATGGTGACGGTGCCGGTGGCGGTTCCGCCGTTGCCGTCGCTGACCGTGTAGGTGAACGAGTCGGGGCCGTGGTGGCCGGGCGCCGACGTGTATGTCACCTCCGAGCCGTCGGCCGCCACCGAGACCGTGCCGTGGGAGCCCTGGGTCGTGGCGCTCACCGCCAGCGCGTGGTGGTTGGCGTCGGTGTCGTTGTGCAGCACGTCGATGACCGTGGCGACGCCCGGTTCGGCGCGTTGCGCGTCGGGGTGTGCCACCGGTGGCGCGTTCTGCACGGTGACGGTCACGGTGGCGGTGTCGAAGCCGCCGCGGCCGTCGCTGATCGTGTACGTGAAGGTGTCAGTACCGAAGTACGCCTCGTCCGGGGTGTACGTGACGGTGGTGCCGTTCGTGGCGACGGTGCCGTACGACGCGCCCGTGGTGGCCGAGACGGTGAGCGTGTCGTGGCCGGCGTCGGTGTCGTTGCCCAGCACCGGGATCACCACGAAGGTGTCCGTCGGCGTGATGGCCGCGTCCGCCGCAGCGACCGGCGCGGTGTTCTGCACGGTGATCGTCACGACCGCGTCGTCGGTGCCGCCGTGGCCGTCGCGTACCACGTAGGTGAACGTGTCGACGCCGAGGAACCCGGCCGGAGGCGTGTAGACGAGCCGGTCGTCCGACGCGTCGGCCGGCGTGCCGTTGTCGTCGAGCACGACGGTGCCGCCCTCCACACTGGCCGCGTCGAACGAGTCGATGACGAGCACGTCGGTGGTGTTCTCGTCGCTGTCGTTGAGCAGGACGGGCACGCTGACCGGGTTGTCGGCCTCGATGGTGCGGGGGTCGCCGGCCGCGGTCGGTACGGCGTTGTCCACCGTGACCGTCACCGTGCCGGTGTCGGTGCCGCCGTGCCCGTCGCTCGCGGTGTAGGAGAACGTGTCGTCCCCGGAGAAGCCGGCGTCCGGCGTGTAGGTCAGGGTGCCGTCGTTCTCGAGCGTGACGGTGCCGTTGCCGGCCGGTCCCGCCGACGTGACGCTCAGGGTGTCGCCGTTGGGGTCGCCGTCGTTGCCGAGCACGTCGATGCCGACGGCCTGGTGGTAGCCGGCGTGCGCCGCGTCGCCGACGGCCGCGGGCAGCGCGTTGCCGACCTCGATCGTCACGGTCGCCGTGTCGGTGCCGAGGTTGCCGTCGCTGACGGTGTACGTGAAGGTCACCGTGCCGGAGAAGCCCACCGGCGGGTGGTACGTGACCTGTGTGCCGTTGGAGTCCGCGGTGCCGCGCTGCGTGCCGTCGCCGTCGACGGGCGTGGTCACGCCGGTCACGGTGAGGGTGTCGTTGTTCGGGTCGGTGTCGTTGTCGCGCACGTCGACGGTCACGTCCGTGTGGTACGGCGTGTCCGTGTCGTCGTCGGCCGCGGTGGGCAGCTGGTTCGCGACGTCGACCGTGACGGTTCCGCCGGCGGTGCCGCCGTCGCCGTCGCTGATGGTGTACGTGAAGGTGGCCGTACCTCCGAAGGAAGCCGACGGGGTGAACGTGACCGTGCCGTCGTGGTTGTCGACCACGGTGCCGGTGGCCGCGCCGCCGGCCGGCTGGCCGACCGCGGTGACGGTGAGGGTGTCGTCGTTCGGGTCGGTGTCGTTGCCGGCGACGTCGATCGTGGCGGCGGTCTTCGCGGGCGTGCCGGTGATGTCCGCGACGGCGGTCGGGCCGGCGTTCGCCACGGTCACGGTCAGCGTGCCGGTGGTGGTCCCGCCGCGGGCGTCGGCCAGCGTGTAGGTGATCGCCTCCGGGCCTTTGAAGCCGGCGTCCGGGGTGTACGTGATGGTGTTGTCGCCGTTGACGACGGCACCGCCGTGCGCCGGGGTGGTCACCGACTGCACGTGCAGGGCGTCGCCGTCGGGGTCGCTGTCGTTGCCGAGCACGCTTCGGGTGACCGCGACGCCGTTGGTGGTGGTGCCGCTGTCCGCGCCGGCGACCGGCTGGCGGTTGGCGGCCAGCGCGATCGTGGCGCTGTTGTTCGTCGTCGGGGCGTCGGTGTACTTGCCGGAGACCGCGGCGGTGGCGTTCGACGGGTCGGCCGCGGTGCCGTCCGCCACCGCGTCGATGTGGGCGGTGACGGTGGCGCCGGTGGCGACCGTGCCGATGGCGCAGGTGACGACCTGCCCGGCGACGGAGCAGCTGCCGGCCGAGGCGGTGCCGCCCGAGGGGGTGACCCCGCTCGGCAGGGTCAGCGTCAGGACGGAGGTGAGCTGGGTGTCCGGGCCGTTGTTGATCACACTGAGGTCGTAGCCGACCGGGTCGTCGGCGCCGCCCTTCTGGACGGTGCCGGGCGTGACGGAGCCGGTGACGGCGAGGTCCGTCGCGGCCGCGGTGACGGTCAGCGTGCTGATGTTACTGGTGCCGCTCAGTGACAGCGGCGGGTTGGAGCTGGCGCCCTTGTCGGCGACCGTCGCGACGTTGGTGATGGTGAAGCCGCCCGGGGTGTCCGGGTCGACGCGGACGCGGAACTTCACCGTGGCGGTGGCGCCGACCGCCATGGCGCCGCCGGAGGACCCGTCGGCGCCGGTGCCGACCCGTACCGTGACGGTGCTGCCCTGCATCTCGGCCTGGTCGTCGCCGGCGGCGTCGGTGCGGCCGGCACCGCCGATCTTCAGCGAGCCGGGTACGTAGACCGTGCCGGTCGGGATCGCGTCGGTGACCACCAGGTCGGTGGCGCCGTCGTTGCCCTGGTTGCTCAGGTCGACGGTGTACTCGATGACGTCGCCGGGCTTGACCTGCCCGCCGTTGAGGTCGGTGGGTGTCACCGTGGCCTTGACGTCGGGCGCGAACAGGTCGGTGGCCATGGTGACCACGCCGGGGTAGAAGGTGTCCCCGGAGGTCGACAGGTTGAGCGTCGCGTCGGTCGCGCCGTTGGCCAGTGCGGTGGTGGTGCTGAAGGTGTCGATGTCGACGGCCATCAGGTTCGAGAAGTTCGGGTTGCGGGCGGTGTCCAGGACGCCGCCGTCGCTGATCGTGCTGTTGAAGTAGTTCGTCGCGGGGTTCGCCGCGTCCGAGAGCGTGGTGCCGTCCAGCTTGAGGGCGTCGCCGGTGATGCCGAGGTCGCCCTCGTAGACCACGGTGCCGATCTTGGACTTGACGGTGCCGGTCGGGGGTGTCTCGAAGCCGCTGACCGTGATGTCGACGCTGGGCGTACCGGGGTTGTTGATGTAGCCGAAGCCGTCGAAGATCGTCAGGTTGCGCATCGGGTCGGCGGGGTTGCGGTACGCCACCACGAGCGCCCACCCGGCGTACCGGGAGTCGTTCTGCGTCGCCTGCACGTTGCCGACCGTGTAGACGCCGTTGCCGGCGCCCGCCACCAGCGAGGTGACGTCGGCGACGCCCTGGTAGAAGTCGCGCTGGGCGATGGCCGTGACGCTGTCCACCCGGCTCGCGGTGACGGTGGTGTACGAGCCACCCGGCACCTTGAACCGCACCTTGTTCTTGTTCGCGACCGACGGCGTGGCGATCGGGACGTCGTTGCCCTGAGTGTTGGTCGCCGACTCGGTGTCGCCGCTCCAGTAGAGCGCGGCGTAGAGCACGGTGCTGCCCGGGCTGAGCGACAGCGTGCTGCTGCTGGAGTTGAAGTTCACGCCGTCGGGGTCGACGTTGACGTACCGCATCTCGTAGTTGTCGTTGTTCGTGTTGGCGCCGCCGCCGGCCTGCGCGGCGGTACACCCGGTGTCCGCCGTACGGCAGGTCAGCAGCGTGTTGCCGCGCAGCACGATGCCGCCGTTGGTGTTGACCCCGAACCGCTTGGCGAACGGCGTGGTGACGTCCGCGTTCGCGGACGGGCTGAGCACCAGCGCGGAGACGGCGGCCACGAGGACCGCCAGCAGAAGAGCGAGCGCCCGTCGCGGCGACGTACGGGTCCTTCGTCGGTGCATCTTCGCGGGCCTCGCTCCTGGTCATGGCATCGGGACCCGGTGGTCCCTGTTACCCGACGGTAGGAACGGCCCGGTGCAGCCTCGGTGCAGGCGGGCAGCGACTGCAGTGCGGCGCGCCGCCGGACCCGGAGCGGACACGGCGCGACGAACCGGCTAAACTTCGGCAGCGGAACACTTGCGGACGTAGCGCAGCTGGTAGCGCATCACCTTGCCAAGGTGAGGGTCGCGGGTTCGAATCCCGTCGTCCGCTCCACTCCTGCCCGATCGGGCACATCTCCGGCGCCGGAGAACCGGTCGCCCCCTCCCTTCGTTCGTCCCGGGTATGAGCGACTCGCGCCTGCGCTCGCAGGCCGCCCGCCTGCGGGAGCCCGCACTGCCGCCGGCCTGGTTGCGGACCCGGGCAGTGCAGGCCGACCTGCTGGCGGCCAAGGAGACCCTCGACGTCCTGCACCCGGCCGTCGACGCCGGGAACCGGATGGGCCGGGAGTACGACGAGCGCAACTGGTCGCGGGCCGAACAGCGCCGGTACGCCGGCCTGCTCGCCGGCGAGGCGGCCGACCGCAACCGTGCGGCCGCCGCGGTGATCAGGCACGGGACGGCGAGGGGCCGGGCGCGGCACGTCGCCGGCACCGTCGTCGCGGCGCCGCAGCGGGCCAGAAGCCGGCGCCGCTGACATGCGACACCCTTGACACCCATCGAGATGGGCCATTGGATGTTACCGGGAGGTAGCTCATGGTGACGTTCCGGAGACCCCTTGTAGCGACCCTGGCCCTCGCCGTGACCTTGGCGGTCGCCGTCGCCCCGCCGGCCGCCGCGGCCCGGGCCGCCTGTGCGGCGCCCGTACCCAGCACCACCCAGCCCGGCTACCTCGTCGCCGACCCCGCGTGCGACCTCAGCGGCACCCCGTTCCGGCCGCTCACCGACGCCTCCGGAGCCCCCCTGTCCCGCGTGCTCACCGGCATCCGGGCGGGCGCGGCCTACCGCATCGAGGTCCCGCTGCGCTGGAACGGCGAGCTGGTCGTTTTCGCCCACGGCTACCGCGGCACGGGCACCACGGTCTACGTCGACAACCCCGGGCTGCGCGCCCACTACGTCGCCCGCGGCTTCGCCTGGGCGGCCTCCAGCTACAGCACCAACGGCTACGACGTGGGGCAGGGCGTGCGGGACTCGTACGCTCTCATCGACGTCTTCCGCCAGGTCACGGGTACGCGTGCCCGAGCCGTGTACATGAGTGGCGCCTCGATGGGCGGGCACATCACCGCCGTCGCCATCGAGGAACACCCCCGCGCATTCGTGGGCGCGATGCCGTACTGCGGGGTCCTCGGCGACACCGAGCTGTTCGACTACTTCCTCGACGCGAACGTGACCGCCGCGGCCCTGGCCGGCGTGGACATCGACTTCCCGCTGTCGCCGCCGGCCGACTACGAGCAGCAATGGCGTACGCAGGTGGCGGCGATGCTGCCCGCGCTGGGCGTCACCGTCGGCGCCTCACCGGACCTGACCTCGGCCGGACGGACCTGGTCGGACGTCGTCGAGCGGCGTAGCGGAGGGGAGCGGCCGGGCTTCGACAGCGCGTTCGCGTACTGGAACGCCGCCCGGTCCCTCGCGCCGCTGCAGGATCTGCCGTTCCTGTTCGGCGTCTACCCCGGCCTGTCCGGGGGCACCGCCGGCGGCATCGCGGACGGCAACGTCACCGGCAACCGGTTCACCCTCTACCGCAGCACGGACCGCCGGTGGCCCACCGCCGCGGAGTGGCGCCTCAACGCCGACGTGCTGCGGGTACGCCGTACCGCGACGGCCGATCCGGGCCTGAACGGCATCCCGCGCGTCGACGGCAGACCACCGGTGCCGGTGCTCTCGCTGCACGACATCGGTGACCTGTTCGTATCGTTCTCCATGGAGCAGGTGTACGCCCGCCGCGCCGCGGCACACGGCCGGTCCGGCCTGTTCGTCTCGCGGGCCATCCGCGGCGTCGGCCACTGCGACTTCACGCCGGCCGAGCTGCAGCAGGGCTTCGACGACCTGGTGGCCTGGGTCCGCGGCGGCATCCGCCCGGGCGGCGACGCGATCCTCGACCGCCGTACGGTCGCCGCACCGGCCTTCGGCTGCCGCTGGACAGCCGGCAACCACCCGTCCTTCAGCGCCGCACCGTGCCCTGGCTAAGTGCGGGGCTCGGTGTTGTCGTAGTTTGCACCGATCTGCCCCGAGTTCCGGTGCGAGGACTTTTCATGCCGGCCACGGTCGGCGGTGATGGACTCTTCCGGCGGCGGATGACACGCTGATCGCGATGACACGGTGGCGAAGGGCTGCGGCATGCGGGTGCTGATGGTTGCGCCGCCCGGGGCGGGCAAGGGAACCCAGGGCGCGGTGATCGCCGCGCACTTCGACATCCCGCACATCGCCACCGGCGACCTCCTCCGCGACCAGGTGGCGCGGCAGACCCCGCTCGGCCGGCGGGTCCGCGAGCACCTCGACCGCGGCGAGCTGGTGCCGGACGAGGTCGTCCTGGAGATGGTGCGCGAGGCCCTGGTGTCGGCCAAGGCGGCCGGCACCGGTTACGTGCTCGACGGCATGCCCCGCAACATGGCCCAGGCCCGGGCGCTCTACCAGATCGGCAAGTCGCTGGCGATGACGGCCGACGTGGCGCTGCATCTCAAGGCGGACGACGACGAGCTGATCCGCCGCCTCCTCGCCCGGGCGGCCCTGGAGCACCGCACCGACGACTCCGAGGAGGTGATCCGGCGCCGCCTCGCGCTCTACCACGAGGTGACCCACCCGATCGTCACCTGGTACGCCGAGCGCGGCATCCTGGTCTCGGTCGACGCCATGCGCCCGGTCGAACGGGTGGGACGCCAGATCCTCACCGCGCTCGAGGCGATGCGCCCGCTGCTGGACCACGTACCCGAACACGCCCGCCGGCCAATCGACCTGACCGGCCTCGGCGCCGCGTTCGGCGACCGCTGAGCCGGGCCCGCGACTTGTGGAGTTCGGCACACGTCCGCCACGCCGCAGTTGTACGTTCTGCCGGTGGAGGCTGAAGGCTCGGCCCTGTGGTTGACCCTGCTGGTGGAGGCGCTGTTCACCGCCGTCTTCGTCCGGGTCCTGGCAGGCTATCTCCGTCGTCGTGACGCCCTGCACCGCGCCGTGGTCCTGATGTTCTCCGCGCTGGCGGTGCTGTTCCTGCTGGCGGTGCTGCGCGTACTGGTCGGTGAGCCGCCGCGGGTCGTCTCCTTGGCCGCGTCGGTGCTGCTGCTGGGCCAACCGTTCCTCACGCTCCGGGTGGCGCGGCTCATCGGACCCATCCCCACCGGGGTGTACCGGGCGGCCGCGGCGGGCTGGGCGGTGAGCAGCGTGCTGCTGGTCGCCGGCGGGGACGTGCTGAGCCGGTTGTCGTCGCTGACCGTGGTGACCGTCTACGTGGCGACCGGGATCGCCGCTGCCTTCTACCTGGAAAGGCTCGCGTCGGCCCGAAGCGGGGCGCCGCGGACGCGGCTGCGCCTGGCCGCGGCGGCCACGGCGTCGTTCGCGGTGGCGATCATGGTGGCCGGACTCGCGGAAGGCGACGCCGGCTGGGCGGAGCAGGCCATGCAGGCGGCGCGCGTGATCGCGCTGCTGTCGGCGGTCGGCTTCCTCCTGGCGTTCACGCCGCCGGCGTGGGCGCGGCGGGAATGGTCGAATCGGGCCGCGTACGAGGTCGTCCGCCGGCTGTTGCAGGTGCCGCCGGACGCCACGGCGGCGCAGGTCTGGCACTCCTACGCCGAGGCGGTACGCACCGCCACCGCCTCCGGCGGAGTCGTGATCTTCACCGATGCCGAAGCGGCTCGCGTGGGCGTGCCGGCGCCCCAGCCCGCGTTGACCGGTGCCGACTGGGCCTCGTTCCACGGCACCTTCGACGTCGAGCGGCCCTCCGCCGCGGCCCCGCGCGCCGCCCTGGCCTATGCCCGCGCCGGCGGCTTCCGGTTCGTCATGGCGGCGCCCCTGCGGGTCCCGAGCGGTCCCGCGATGCTGCTGCTGCTGAGTGACTACCGCAGCCTGTTCACCGACGACGAGGTGCAGCTGCTCGGCGATCTCGCCGCCGCGGCCGCGGCGCTGGCTCAGCGCGCGGACCTGCTCAGCGACCGAGACCGGCTGACCGCGGAGCTGTCGGACTCGGTGGCGGCCCTGACGGTGGCGAGCCGGGCCAAGAGCGACTTCATGGCGAACATGAGTCACGAGCTGCGTACGCCGCTGAACGCGATCATCGGGTTCAGCGACCTCATGCGCGGGGAGCCCACCGCCGACGGTGGCACCACGGTGCCCACCGAGTGGATCACGCACGTGCATTCCAGCGGTCAGCACCTCCTGCGTCTGATCAACGAGGTGCTCGACCTCGCCAAGATCGAGTCAGGGAAGGTGGAACTGCGGTACGAGCCGGTCGATCTGCCGACCGCGGTGCAGGAGACGGTCGTCAGCCTGGCCGCGCTGTGGCAGGGCAAGAACCTCGACCTCACGGTCGCGGTGGCTCCGCTCAGACTGCCGGCGGACCCGCTGCGGCTCCGGCAGATCCTGACGAACCTGCTGTCCAACGCCATCAAGTTCACGCCGGAGGGCGGGAAGATCTTCGTGGTGGCCCGCCGGGTGGGTCACGACATCGCGTTGAGCGTGGCCGACACCGGGCCGGGGATCGACGCCGCGGACCACGACCGGGTGTTCCAGGAGTTCCAGCAGGCGGGCGACCAGAGCAGCCGCGCGGGCGGTACCGGACTCGGTCTCGCGCTGACCCACCGGCTGGTCGACGCCCACCACGGCCGCATCGAGCTGCAGTCGGAGCCCGGCCACGGCGCCAAGTTCACCGTCTACCTCCCGGCCGGTGTCAGCCCCGAGCCCACCTCCGGTGCCTGCGGGGGAGTGCTGATCATCGAGGACGACCACGCCGCGGCCGAGCTGCTCTCCGCGCAGCTGCGCAGCGCCGGCTACGAGGTTCACGTCGCGGCGACCGGCGAGCAGGGGCTGAGCGCCGCGCGGGACTGCGAGCCCGAGGCGATCCTGCTCGACATCCAGCTGCCCGGTATCGATGGCTGGCAGGTGCTGACGCAGCTCAAAGGCGACGACCGGCTCCGGCAGATCCCGGTGGTCATCATCAGCGCGCTGGACCGGGCCGACGTCGCGCTGGCCCTCGGCGCCGTCGACTACTTCGTCAAGCCCGTCGAGCGTGACGCCCTGCTCTGCTGGCTAGCCCGGCACGGGCTCATCCCGCCGGGCGCCGGCCGGGACCTTACCGTGCTGGCCATCGACGACGACCCGCACAGCCTGCACCTCATCGAGGCGACGCTCGACGGCGAAGGCATCGAGGTCGTCACCGCGGGCGGCGGCGTGGAGGGGCTGAGGGCGGCGCGCAGCCGGCACATCGATCTGATCATCTGCGACCTGCTCATGCCCGGCCTCGACGGCTTCGACGTCATCGCCGCCCTGCACGCCGATCCGGCGACCCGCGGCATCCCGGTCGTGGTGCTCACCGCGCTCGACCTCACCGAGGCCGACAAGGACAGGTTGAGCGGCAAGGTCATCGCGATCACCGGCAAGACCCCCACGGCGCAGGGCCTGGCCGAGCTGGTCGACACCATCGGCGAGCTCACCGGACTCACCGCCGACTCCGACGTCGCCGTGCCGTGAGCGACCTCAGAGGTGGACCAGGCCGGTGTCCGTGGTGTTGAGCCGCCGCACGCCGTCCCCGGTGCAGACGACGATGTCCTCGATGCGGGCGCCGTGCCGGCCCGCCAGGTAGATCCCCGGCTCCACGGAGAAGGCCATCCCCTCGCGGAGGATTTCCGCGTTACCCGCGACGATGTACGGCTCCTCGTGGGTGTCCAGCCCGATCCCGTGCCCGGTGCGGTGCAGGAACGCCTCGCCGTACCCGGCCGCGGTGATCGGCTCCCGGGCCGCAGCGTCCACCGCCTCCGCGGGTACGCCCGGTGCCACGGCCGCCACCGATGCCCGCTGGGCGGCCTGCAGCACGGCGTAGTAGTCGGCGAAGTCAGGGGGAGCGGCCGGCCCGAGCACGTACGTCCGTGTGCAGTCGGAGCAGTAGCCGCTCGGCATCGTGCCGCCGATGTCCACGACCACCGGGTCGCCCACCTGCAGCTCCCGCGGGCCGCTGCTGTGGTGGGGGCTGGCCGCGTTCGGCCCGCCCGCGACGATGACGAAGTCCGCGCGGGCGTGCCCGGCGTCGCGGATGGCCGTGGCGATGTCGGCGGCCACCTCCGCCTCGGTGCGGCCCGGCCGCAGCCAGCGGTGCATCTGCCGGTGCACCTCGTCGATCGCGGCGCCGGCCTCCGCCAGGGCGTCGACCTCGGCCGGTGACTTGACCGCGCGCAACCGCCCCAGCACCGGGGCGGCGCGCTCCCAGCGCACGCCCGGCAGCCGGTCCTGCAGCGGCAGCAGGTGGGCGGCCGGCATCGCGTCGACCACGCCGATGCGTCCGGCCGCCGGCACGAGCCCGGCGAGCAGACGGTACGGGTCGGCGCCGTCCGGATGGTCCACGAGCGCGACCCCGGGGGCGCACGCCTCGGCCGCCGGGCGTTCCAGCCGGGGCACGACGAGCGTGGGCGTACCGTCGGCCGGCAGGACCAGGCAGGTCAGCCGTTCCAGGGGCATCGCGTCGTAGCCGGTGAGGTGGCGCAGATCCGGGCCGGGCGTGACGAGCAGCGCCGCCCAGCCCTGTTCGTCGGCCGCTCGGCGCGCCTGTTCCCGACGGCGCTGCAGTTCCTGCATGAGCCCACGCTATCCGGGGTAGTCGGCTGCTGTTCGCACCGTGCCCCGTTCGTACCGCGCACTGGAGGATTCATGCCCAGCAAAGACGTGATCGACGTCCTGACCAGCGACCACCGTGACGTCACCGCCCTGATCAGCGAGATCTGGACGGTCAAGGACCCGATGATCCGGCGCGACCTCACCGACACGGCCATCAGCGAGCTGGTGCGGCACGCGGTCGCGGAGGAGATGTACGTCTATCCGGCGATGAAGAAGCACCTGCCCGACGGCGAGAAGGCGGTCGAGCACGACATCGAGGAGCACAAGGAGCTCGAGCAGGCGATGAAGAAGCTCGAGGCGCTCGACGTCGAGAGCACCGAGTTCGACGAGGCGCTGCGCTCGCTCGAGACGATCCTGGCGGACCACGTGCAGGACGAGGAGTCCGAGCAGTTTCCCGAGCTGCGCCGGCGCATCCCCGAGGACGAGCTGGTCGAGCTCGCCGGCAAGGTCGAGACGGCGAAGAAGCTCGCACCCACCCGTCCGCACCCCGGCGCCCCCAACAACGAGCTGTTCCACAAGCTCGTGGGACCCGGAGTCGGGCTGGTCGACCGCCTGAGGGACAAGCTCACCGGTCGCGCCACGCGCTGACCCACGGCACCCGGCGGCTCCCGGCGCGGCTACGCGACTGCAACCGCGCCGGGGTCCACTGGACCCATGACGATCGTCCCGCGCAGGCTGCCCGCCCACCTCTGGTGGCTGCTGGGCGGCGCCCTCGCCGTCGCGGTGTACTTCCTGCTGCCGCTCGCCGGGGTCGGCCCGAACGGTCAGGGCGGGTGGTACTGCGTCATCAGCTTCGGCACGGCTGTCGCCATCGTCATCGGGCAGCGGCGGCACCGCCCGCAGGCCCGGGCCGCCTGGTGGCTGCTCGGCGCCGGCCAGATCATGTTCACGACCGGCGACATCCTGTACGCCGTGGCCGTCGCCGACGATCCCAGCGCCAGCTACCCCGTGGTGGCGAACATCTTCTACCTCGCGCAGTACCCGCTCGTCGCCGCGGCGCTGTCGGTGCTGATCCGGCGCCGGAGCGAGGCCCGCAACGCGACCGCCTTCATCGACGCGGGGACCGTGGCCACCGGCGCGACCCTGCTGTGGTGGACGTACCTGATCCAGCCGATCGTCACCGCGCCCGGCGTGTCGGCCACCGACCGGTTCGCCGCGACCGCGTACCCGGTGATGGACCTGGCGGTGCTCGCCGTCCTGCTGCGCCTCGTGCTCGCCGGCGGTAAGCGCACCACGTCGTTCCACCTGCTGGTCGGCTTCCTCGTGCTCACCCTGCTGGCCGACACCTCGTACGGGTTGCAGACGCTGCTCGGCGAGTTCGTCAACGGCACCTGGCTGGACGCGGTGTGGCTGGTGTCGTACCTGCTCCTGGGCGCGGCGGCGCTGCACCCGTCGATGCGCCGGCTCGACGAGGCGGCGCCGGCCAACTCCGCGTCGATCTCCCGGTGGCGCCTGGGACTGCTCACCGCGGCGGTCATGGTGGTCCCGGTCGTCCTGGTCGTGGAGCACCTGCGCGGGACCCGTCCCAACCTGCTGATCATCGCGGCGGCCTGCTCGGTGCTGTTCCTGCTGGTCCTGACCCGGATGGCGGGCCTGCTCTCGGTACAGCGCCGGCTCGCCATCACCGACGAGCTGACAGGCCTGCACACCCGGCGCTACCTGCAGGAGCGGCTGACGGCCCAGGCCGTGCGGCCCCGCCGGCCCGACGGCGAGGTGGGCCTGCTGATCGTCGACGTGGACCATTTCAAGCAGGTCAACGACACGTACGGTCACCCGGCCGGCGACCAGGTGCTGGTCGAGGTGGCCCGCCGGCTCGAGCAGGCGTGCCGCCGCGACGACGTCCTCGCCCGGTTCGGCGGCGAGGAGTTCGCGATCCTGGCCGCCGACGTCACGTTCGCCGAGCTGCAGGAGGTCGCCGAACGGATACGCCGGAGCATCGTCGCTGAGCCCGTACAGGTGGCTCCCGGGGTGGATCTGACCGTGACCGTGTCCCTGGGCGGCGCCACCCTGCCGCGTGCGGACTCGGACTCCGGCGAGCTGGTCCGTGACGCGGACGCCGCCCTCTACGCCGCCAAGAACGCCGGCCGCGACCGCGTGGTCCTCGGCCGGCCTTGATTCAGCGACTGTCGGAGCGGTCCTCCTGGTAGCTGGCTCCGGTGTCCGACTCGCTGGTCAGCGGGCGGGCGCCACCCTCCGGCGGCCCGGCCTCGGACTGTTCGCCGGCCGCCAGCTCGGGGAACTTGGCGTCGAAGGCGGGGCGCTCGGAGCGGATGCGCGGCATGTGGTCGAAGTTGCGCAGCGGCGGCGGGCAGGAGGTCGCCCACTCCAGGGAGTTGCCGTGTCCCCACGGGTCGTCCACCGTGACCAGCGTCCCGGCCCGGTACGCCTTCCACACGTTGTAGAGGAACGGCAGGGTGGAGGCGCCCAGGATGAACGAGCCGATGGTCGACACCGTGTTGAGGGCCGTGAAGCCGTCGCTGTCCAGGTAGTCGGCGTAGCGGCGGGGCATGCCCTCGGCGCCGAGCCAGTGCTGGACCAGGAACGTGGTGTGGAAGCCGATGAAGGTCAGCCAGAAGTGGACCTTGCCGAGGCGGTCGTCGAGCATCCGGCCGGTCATCTTCGGGAACCAGAAGTAGATGCCGGAGAAGACGGCGAACACGATCGTGCCGAACAGCACGTAGTGGAAGTGCGCGACGACGAAGTACGAGTCCGAGACCTGGAAGTCGATCGGCGGGCTGGCCAGCAGGACGCCCGAGAGGCCGCCGAACAGGAACGTGACCAGGAACCCGATCGCGAACAGCATGGGTGACTCGAAGCTGACCTGCCCGCGCCACATCGTGCCGATCCAGACGAAGAACTTCATGCCGGTCGGCACGGCGATGAGGAAGCTCAGGAAGCTGAAGAACGGCAGCAGGACCTGCCCGGTCACGAACATGTGGTGCGCCCACACGCTCATCGACAGGCCGGAGATCAGCAGGGTGGCGCCGACCAGGCCCTTGTAGCCGAACAGCGGCTTGCGGCTGAAGACCGGGATGACCTCGGTGATGATGCCGAAGAACGGCAGCGCCACCACGTACACCTCGGGATGGCCGAAGAACCAGAAGAGGTGCTGGAAGATCGTCGGGCCGGCGTGGTCGACGTCGAAGACGTGGGCGCCGAGGATGCGGTCGGCGGCGAGCGCGAACAGCGTGGCGGCCAGGAACGGGAAGACCAGCACCACCAGCAGGCTGGTCAGCAGGATGTTCCAGGTGAAGATCGGCATCCGGAACATGGTCATGCCCGGGGCCCGCAGCACCAGGATCGTGGTGATCATGTTGACGCCACCGAGGATGGTGCCCAGCCCCGAGACGGCCAGCCCGACCACCCACATGTTCCCGCCGACGCCCGGCGAGTGCTCGGCCGTGCTCAGCGGCGTGTACGCGGTCCAGCCGAAGTCGGCGGCCCCGGTCGGGGTCAGGAAGCCCCCCAGCGCGATGGCGCTGCCGAACGCGTACAGCCAGTACGCGAACGAGTTGAGCCGCGGGAACGCCACGTCCGGGGCACCGATCTGCAGCGGCACGATGTAGTTGGCGAAAGCGAACACGATCGGCGTCGCGAAGAACAGCAGCATGATCGTGCCGTGCATGGTGAACAGCTGGTTGTACTGCTCCGGCGACAGGTACTGCATGCCGGGGCGGGCCAGCTCACCGCGCATCAGCAGGGCCAGGAAGCCACCGATCATGAACCACGCGAACGCGGTGACCATGTACATGATCCCGATCTGCTTCGCGTCCGTCGTACGGATCAGCCGGGCCAGCGCGTTACCGCGGACCTGGCGGCGCACCGGCCAGGGCCGGGAGACGACCGGCTTCGGTACGACCGTGGTCATGGCGCCCTCCGCTGTGGAGACAACGATCGATCGACACCCCGACGCTACGCCCCGACGCCGATGATCGGCACCCGTGGCGACCGGCCGATACGGTGCTGCGCATGGCGATCGGCTCCCGCTCCGCGCTGCGGTGCACGGCCCTGGTGGCAGGCCTGGTCCTGCTCGCGGCGGGCGGCCTCCTCGCCGCGTACGCCGGACACGGCCTGCGCTCGTCGTCCGAGAGCGTCGACGGCGTACCGGTGGAGCTCGTGCGCCCGCCCGGCGCTGCATCCGGGCGGCCGGCCGTCGTGGTCGCGCACGGCTTCGCCGGCTCCGGACGGCTGATGCGCCCGTTCGCCGACACCCTCGCCCGGCGCGGCTACGTGGTCGCCCTGCCGGACCTGACCGGCCACGGTGCGAACACCCGCCCGCTCACCGGGCAGGACGACGTCGACCACGACCTCGCCGCGGTGATCCGGTACGTGCGCGCCCGGCCCGACGTCGACCCGGACCGGGTGACGCTGGTCGGCCACTCGATGGGCGCGGCCGCCGTGGTCCGCGCCGGCTCCCGGGACCCGCGCATCGCCGCCACCGTCGCGATCTCGCTGGGCGACAGCACCGCCGCCACGCCACCGGGCCCGCGCCGCCTGCTGCTGGTGGTCGGCGCACTCGAGCCGGCGGGCATCCGGTCCGCCACGGAAGCGGCCGCCACCACGGGGAGCAGGCTCGTCCGGGTGCCGCTCGCCGAGCACGTGGGGGTGCTGTACGCCGACCGTACCCATCACGAAACGGCCCGGTGGCTCGACGAAGCCGTGGGCGAACGTCCGGAGCGCACGGTGATCGCTGCCAAGCAGCGGGTCTCGGCAGGCGCGCTGGTGCTGGCCGGCGCGCTGCTCCTCATGACGTCGGGCCTCAGGCGTCGGACGGCCCGCCCGGTGCTGCCCCCGCGCGAGACGATGGGGTGGATCGCGGGAGCGACGGTGCTCGCGCCCCTCGCCGGTACCGCCGGTGGCCTCCTGGTGTCGGCCGGCCCGCAGCCATCGGTGTGCGGCTACCTCATCGGCTACCTCGGCTTCGCCGGCCTCACCCTCGCGGCCGCGGCGGTGGTGCTGCACCGGCCACTGCGGCCCCGTCCGCCGTCGTGGCGCTCGGTGGCCGGTGCGACCGGTCTGGCCGTGGCCGGCGTCGCGACCGTGCTGTTGCCCATCCAGCTCGGTGTCACCTCGGCCGTGCCGTACGGGCCGCACGGGTGGCTGGTGCTGTTTCTCGCGCTCGCCACCGCGCTCCTGCTGGCCTCGGCGCACGCGCTGGCCGGGCCGCCGTGGAGCATCCTCGTGCTGGCGCTGGTCTGCCTGCCGCTCCCGGCCGCGGCCGCCGTGGGCCTCGCACCCGGCTTCCTCGCCCTCGTGGCACCGCTGATCGCGGGCCTGTTCGCGGTGCACCTCCTGATGGCCGCTCCCGCCTGGCTGTCCGGTACGCCGTGGTGGCGTACGGTCCCAGCCGGTGCCGTCATGATCGCCTGGCCCGTCGCGACCGCCCTGCCGCTGGCACTTTCTTGGTGAAACCGCTTGGCACTCGCCGCGGGTGAGTGCTAAATAATGACTTGTCGCTGCTGTTCAGCAGCACACTCGGCAGAATTGATCTTTAGCCGAGCGCCACGCGTCCGCCGGACGGGCCGGCGGACAGTCTCGAGGAGGTGTCCGTGGTGCTGACTTTCGATCCTTTCCGCGAACTGGACCGCCTGGCCGGTCAGATGTTCGGCACCGCTTCCGCCGTCGGCGGCGCCGCCACCCTGGCGATGCCGATGGACCTGTACCGATCCGGTGACCACTTCGTCCTCCACTGCGACCTGGCCGGCATCGACCCCGGCTCCGTCCAGGTCGACGTCGACGGCCGAGTGCTGACCATCCGAGCAGAACGCTCAGCGCGCACCGACGACGACGTCCAGTGGCTCCGCCGCGAACGCGTCACCGGCACCTTCGAACGCCGGCTGACCCTGGGCGACGGCCTCGACCTCGACAAGATCGCGGCCACCTGGCAGGACGGCGTCCTCACCCTCACCATCCCGGTCGCCGAGGCCGCGAAGCCCCGCCGCATCGACATCACCACAGGCACCGACCGGCCGGTGATCGAGGCGACGGCCGAGCAGCCCGCCGCGGTCACGCAATCCTGACCCCTCGCACCGCGAGGCCGGGCGGGAACCGAACCCGCCCGGCCTCCCAGCGCGTGTCGCCCGGCCTCCCAGCGCGACCCGTCCGGCGCCTCGGGGCGCCTCGCCCGGCCTCTTAGCGGGCCCGCATGCGGTTGTTGCGGGCGTCGTGAGTGACCTCGGCCAGGCCGAGCTCTTCCAGCAGCGGCGGCAGGTAGTGGCCGAACCGGCCGCGATAGCCCTTACGCAGGCCGTACCAGCCGCCCACAGGATTGTCCGCGGACCGCGCCCAAGCCTCGACCGTGCCGTCAGCGGCCGGCTTCTGCTCGTCCGTCCCGCCCAGCGGCATCCAGTCGCCGTGAGCGGCCAGCATCGCGTGCAGATCCTCGACCGACCGAAGGTGGTACCGCAGCTGGGTGCTGCCGACCTGACAGACCAGCGCCGGCGGATCCGCCGACTCGTCGCGCCATATCGAATATGAACCCTTACCCGGCGGGGTGGTCAGCTGCCAAGGATCCTCCGGCGTACCCGAACCTGCCATCGCCTGCCCCTCTCATCCCGCCCATTCTGCAGGCGAGACCGCTTCCGGCGCGGCACTAAGGCGACCCCTGACAGAATCGGCGAATGGCCGTCGACGTCGTGTCGGAGATCATCATCAATGCCCCGCCCGAACGAGTCGCCGCGTACGCCGGCGACCCGTCGAACGCCCCCGAGTGGTACATCAACATCGAGTCGGTCGAGTGGCAGACCGACCCACCGGTGGCCGTCGGCTCCCGAATGAACTTCGTCGCCCACTTCCTCGGCCGCCGCCTGGCGTACACCTACGAGGTGCTCGAGCTGGTCCCCGGCCGAAGCCTCGTGATGCGCACGACGCAAGGACCGTTCCCCATGGAAACGACGTACACCTGGCAGCCGCACGACGCCGCCGCCACCCGGATGACACTGCGCAACCGCGGCGAGCCCACCGGTTTCACGAGGATCGCCACCCCGGTGCTGGCCGCGGCAATGCGCCGCGCCAACGCCAAGGACCTGGCCGCCCTCCGCCGCCACCTGGAGACCGGTGAACCGTCATGACGGCTCGGCCGGTCGCCACGTGCTCAGCCGGGCACAAGCCAACACCGTCTGAGCCGCGCCGCCGAGCAACGCCACCACGGCCGCAGTGCCCTCGCGGTTCCACCCAACCGGATCCCCGTACGCCACGAGAGCCCCAGACACCACGGCGCGGGAAGACTGATAATTGACCTCGTCGTCGGGCCACAGCGACTGAACGGGCACCACGAAGCTCTGCCACGCCGAGTCGGCCACCATGACCACCACAACGAGCAGCAAGAGAAACCCAACGACGGCCGGCATCACAGCGGCATGGCGCCGCATATCGCTCCTCCACACCCGGCGAAGCGCCTCACCGAAACACACGCAAGCCACAACCATGGCGAGCGCCGTACACAGCTCGTACCCGAAAAGCCGCCAATCCTCGGCACGCTCGACGAGCACGCCCAGGGCATCCGCCGCCGGGCGTTCCCACGGACGCTCATCCACCGCGAGCGCCAAGACCACGAAGACGAGCCCACCGCGCAGCAGCACCCGCGTAAGCCAAGGCACGGCATGATCGGTGATAACCGGATGCAGACCCACCGCGGCGCAGGCGACGGCACCAGCGACCACGACGACCCACCCGTACCCGAAAGCCGCCCCACCGGCCGCAACAACGGCCGCCACCAGCAGCGCCGCGTTCCACATGCCCCGAATCTAGGACGCTGGTAGGCACGGCACCTCGGAATCCGCGCCACCGGCCTTCCGCAGCCTGCTCGCCGCGACGCGCGGGGTGGGGCCGGTGCAAGGCCCCGGACGGGCCGTGTAAAGTTCTCTCCTGTGCGGCCCGCCGGGGCACACCGCACGCGGATGCCAACCGCGTGGCGGCCCGGTTAGGCTGGACGAGCAGGTCCGGGTGGCGGAATGGCAGACGCGCTAGCTTGAGGTGCTAGTGCCCTTTATCGGGCGTGGGGGTTCAAGTCCCCCCTCGGACACAATCGATCAAGGCGTGAGCTGCGGTCTCGCCGTGGGTGCTTAGTGCAGGCGGCTAGGTTTCTCGAGGTCAGCGCCGTGGAGGTGCAAGTCGGCCTCCGACACAGCGGCTCCTCACACCAGTTCAAGGGCCCTGCCGCCTGCCTGCGCCGATGCGGTGTTGGGCGCCGCGGCGCTACGGCAATCCGACCACTCGCATTGAGGTACTCAAGTACTGAAGCAAGAGCGACAGCACCGCATGGCAGGCAACCGCCATCGCAACGTTCGATGCCTTCGGCCGACTACCTGGTGCGTGGCAGCAGCACCACCTCGGTGTACAACCCGGCCACCGTGCTGGTCACCATGCACATCGACACCATGAAGCGCGTCGACCCCGCCCACTCGAGCTGGGTCACGACCACCGCGCTCCACCCGACTTCCGATCGCCGGAGCTGCACTTCCTCACCCGTTGGAGTCGCTCCATGTATGGCGCTGCTGCGAGCAGCCGAGGGATGGCCGAGGAAGCCGCCAGCGCGGTAGGCGCGCGGTCGCGGTGGCGCTTGTGTTCCCCGCCCGAACCGTCCCCGCGACGCCGGCAGGGCCCCATCCTCGTATATCTCGCACAGGACAAGATGCGGCCAGTAAAGCTCCGGACGCCCTTTTCCGCGAGGGACAAGCCAACTGTGAAAGTCCTTGAGAATGTGATGGCCTGAGCCCTGCTCGTATCCCGTTAGAAATGCGCAAGTCCCAACTCACCCTGACGTTTAAGATCAAGCTAGGGCAGGAACTGCATTTCGGGGAAGCGGGGGGAGGGGTGGTCGAGCAGGTGGCGGTCCTGGTGGCGTAGGTGCAGGTCGAAGAAGGCGGTGACGTACGCGCGCTGGTTGATGATCGACCTTTGCGGGTCGATGGTGCCGATCAGCTGTTGCACGACGTCGGGAGGAAAGTTCAACACGCCGGCGATCTGCGGCAGCAGGACTTGGATGTCGGTGAACGAGTTGTGGGCGGAGTTCACCAGCCGCAGGTTCAGCCGCCAGCCGCGCAGGTTGGCCCAGAACTGGGCCCAGGTGGGGTCGGTGCCGCGGTCATGCTGCTGGGCGCCGACCAGCATGAACGGCCGGTCGAGACCGGCGGCGACCACCGGACCGAAAAGGGTGCCGTCGAGGTTGACGCCGGCCTTGATCCGCCGATCCTCGAACATCGCCTCGGCCGCGGTTGCGCCGCCCAGGGAGTGGCCGAACATGCCCACCTTGGAAAGGTCCAGGGCGCCGCGAAGCCGGTTGGGAAGCGGCCGGTGCTCGGCATCGGGGTTACTGCCGGCGTTGAGGGCGCTCAGCGTGTCGAGGACGAAGCGGGTGTCGGCGACGCGGACGGCGACGGCCTGCGCGGCGACGTCGGGGGTCAGCGCCCCTACCTCCACGCGCCCGTCGGGAAACTCGACCGGGCTGGAGTCGTGCGTATGGTCGATGGTGGCCACCACGTATCCGCGGCTGACCAGTTCCTCGACCAGGACGGTGTTGCTGTCGCGGGTGCCACCCAGCCCCGGCGAGTAGAGCACTACCGGTCGTCCGCCGCGTAGCCGGTCGACCGGTGCGTTGGTGCGACCATGGGTCAGGGGCACGGCGAGCACACCCGGCGGAACCCCGTTGTCCTGTTCGAATCGGGCCCAGGCACCTGGTGGCAGCCAGGGGGCGAGCGGGCGGGCGTGACCGCGCTGCGCCGGGTACCACAGGCTCACCATCAGCTCGCGGACGGGATGCGAGGGCACCCAGGGATCCGTTCGGCTGCGGTCCACCAGGTGCAGCGGTACCACCCCGATGCGGTGCTCGCCGTTCGGCGGCGGCAGTGTGGGCCGCAGTGCCTGCGCGGCGCCGGTGGCCGTCGGTGCCAGGTCGGCGTACGCCGGCGCGACACCTGTCAGCCCCACCGTGGTGCACAGCATCACGCCGACCAGCAGCACGAGTCGTCTGAACGAACGGATGGACGAGCCCTTCGGGATCCGCGGTGTCATGGTCATCCCATCTGCGCGTATCGATATGTACCGTCACGCGACCCGGCTTCCGTCAGTGCGGGCGTGGCGCGACGCTCGTCGCGAAGACAAACACCGACGGACAACGCGGCGCAAGGCTCCTTTCGGTCAACAGAAGGGGCACGGCGACCATGGGCCTCCGCCGATCATCGCGCCAGCGGAATTCAGCCTTGGGTCAGTGATGCCTCGAGTCCATCGAGGATGAGGTCGAGCCCGAACGTGAACTCGTCGGCGAAGTCGTAGCCGGGCTGCAGGTAGTACGAGGTCGTCATCTCGACGAGGTGGGGGTAGTCGCCGGCGGCCATCAGTTCCATGATGGGTTCCGCGATGTTGCCCACGGATTCCGGGCCTTCGAAGGGCAGGGAGGCCTCCTGCAGGGCGAAGCCGTAGACGTAGCTGTCGATGAGCGCGTAGGCGTGTGCGGTCATCGCGGGGGAGAATCCGGCTGCCCGCAGGGTGGCGATGACGGTGTCGTGGTGGCGCAGGTTGGCGGGCCCCGGCCGGCTGCGCGACTCGAGCAGGCCGATGGCCCAGCGATGCCGGGCCAGGACCCTGCGCGCCGAGTGCGCCCGTTTGCCGAGCTCTTTGCGCCAGTCGCGGCCGGGCACGGGGAGCTCGATCTCGGCGAAGACCATGTCCACCAGCGCGTCGAGGATCTCGTCCTTGCTAGCGACCTGGTAGTACACCGTCATCGGCTTGACCCCGAGCTGCTGCGCGAGGGACCGGATCGTGAGCGCGGCCAACCCGTGGGCGTCCGCTAGCGACAACGCGCCTTGCAGCACCCGCTCCCGGGTCAGCCGAGGCCGCCGGCCGCTTCCGTCATTGCCTGGTTGAGTCATCCGCGGTCCTCGTCCGTTCGGCCCATACACGCTTTCGTACAACGTACGATACAGTCTTCGTACTAAGTACGAAGGCTAGCCGACGCCCGGAGGGACACCATGGCCGACTCCACCATCGCTACGCCGACGACCACCATGCGAGCGGTCGTCCAGGACCGGTACGGCAGCGCCGAGGTGCTGCGAGTCGCCCATGTCGCCCGTCCGGTCATCGCGGACCACGAGGTGCTGGTGCGGGTGCACGCCGCCGGTCTCGACCGCGGCACGGAGCACCTGATGACCGGCAAGCCGTACGCGGTCCGACTCGCTCTCGGCCTGCGCAGACCGAGGAACCCGATCTCCGGCCGTGATCTGGCCGGCACGGTGGCCCAGGTCGGCTCTGCGGTGACCCGCTTCGCAGTCGGTGACGAGGTCTACGGGGTCGCTTCCGGGTCGTTCGCCGAGTACGCCGTCGCGCGGCGGGACAAGCTCGCCCGCAAGCCGCTGAACCTGTCCTTCGCCCAGGCCGCGGTCGTTCCCGTGTCGGCGGGCACGGCGCTGCGGGCGCTGGTCGACGTCGGACGGGTGCAGGCGGGTCAATCCGTGCTCGTCCTCGGCGCCTCCGGCGGCGTCGGCAGCTACGCGGTGCAGCTGGCGAAGGCGTTCGAGGCGCACGTCACCGGGGTGTGCAGTACCGCGAAGCTCGACCTCGTGACCGCCCTCGGCGCCGACCGCGTGATCGACTACACCGTCAAAGACTTCGCCGACGACACCAACCGTTACGACCTGATCCTCGACATCGGCGGGACTCCCTCGCTGACGCGGCTACGTCGAGCGCTTCGACCCCACGGGACGGCCGTCTTCGTCGGCGGCGAGAACGCCGGCAAACTGACCGGCATGGGCCGGCAACTGCGCGGCGCCTTAATCTCACCCTTCCTGCGGCAGCGCCTCGCCCTGCTCGTTGCCAAGGAGCGCGCCAGCGACATCGAGCGGCTCACCGAGCTCATCGAGGCCGGCAAGGTCACCCCTAGCCTCGACCGCAGCTACCCGCTCGACGAGGTCCCCCGCGCCATGCGGCTCCTCGAGACCGGCCAGGTCCGCGGCAAGGTCGCCATCACCATCTGACTCCGACGACCGTGACGGCATGCGTTCGAGTGGCTAGATGCTCAGCCCGGTCCAATCCAGCGGCAAAGCCGACGACCCGCAGTGTGACACTGCGCTACCGCGCACGGCATGCGCCGCGCATGCGGCGGTGGGCCGGTAGGAGGGTTGTCAACGCTATGAGGGTATACGCGGTGGTGGCTCGAGACTGCGACTATGTGTTGAGCTGTAGGCGTGCGGCGATGTCACTGTCGTTGGCGAGGTGGTTGCCGTCCGTCCTGCGTAGTACGGGCGATGGTGATGGCTTCGAGTGCTCGGCCTTTGCGAAGGTGCGTGGTGCCTGAAAACGAAGCTGGCCCACACGCCCATGATCATCGGTGTTCCCGCGGGGAACACCACATGCGCGGTAGCGCTGCAAGCAGCTACGTACAGCCACAAGATTGACGGTCCCACACCCGGACAGATAGCGTTCTTCCAGGTCAGCGGCACTATGAACCGCCCGTACGACGTTTGATGCCGTCGGCCGTCGGCCGCCGGCTACCTGGTGCGTGGCCGCACCACTTCGGTGTGCAGCCCGGCCACCATGCTGGTCACCATCCGCACCGACACTATGAAGCGCGCCGACGCCGCCCAGTCGAGATGGGTCACGACCACCGCGCTCCACCCGGCCTGGGTTCGCCCACCGAGGTGCCAGACCCCAACGGGCGCCTCGACGAAACCACCTCCGACGCGCTCGGCCGTACATCCCAGGTATCGGACCAAGGCGGACGTGCGCCGAACACAACACCCAGCCATCGATCGGCTACACCGACGGTTTCGCTCGGGAACGCAAGAACTATCCATACGTGAAACTCAGACCCTCAGGCCTTGCCCCTGAGCCCGCGTCCCGGGGCCGGCCCCGTGGACTCTGTGGGACCTGGGCGGGGTCGCCGAGTCCTGCCGCCCTCCTCCGTTCCGCTCGAGCGGCACCTGACCGGCGTTCGCCGAGACGGTTAGCGAGGTTGCGGGCGGGGGATGGTCGGTTCATGACG
>NZ_JBFAPM010000029.1:0-64452 GCF_040676695.1 Actinoplanes sp. NPDC049548 | reverse complement strand
GTCGTGAACCGCTTGCCGCACTCAGGGCAGGACCGACGGCGACGGATCAACTGACCGTCGTCGGCCTCACGCGAGTCGACCACGCGCGAATCGGCATGTCGGCAGTACGGGCACCGCACCGCTATCCACCTGTCGCCCGGCTGCGGCATTTGGCGCACGGAGAATGCTGCGGACTGTGCGACTGAGGCAGTGCAAAGCGGCCAAGGCTTCCAAGAGGAGGTTCGTCTCCGAGACGCCCTCCGTAGGCGAACAAGCCTCGCCGCCTGCATGGTCACCACCGAAGAAGACATTCTGTCGATGACCACCAAGGCAGAGGGCAGCGACGGTTCAGCGCCTTACCGAATTCAATTCGAAAAGGCTGGCTCCGCAGCCGTTCGAGCCACGGCAAAGTCCGAACAGCGTCCGACCTGGGCAGCTTGCTGTAGAAGTGCATTCACTGGCGCAAGAAAACGGACATGATTAATTCGGAGGATCGTCAAAATTTCCGGATGTCATAGTGATCGATCTAGATCGAGTCATGCCCGCGCCGCCATTCTGGCTGATCTCGTCTCTGTCCACGTAACCGCCGACAGCGGTTAGCGTGGTCACTGTCGCCGCTTCGCGCACACTCAACGGTCCAACCAGTTCAGGGGAATGGCCGCCCTTCAGAGGCGCGCAGCTGCATCCGACGGCCGTCGTCGCCGCCCCAGCATTCTGCGACGCCGGCCCACCGAGACCGGCTAAGGGCCGGCGACGAGCCGCTGGACGAACTCCCGGTCGCAGTTGCCCCCGGTCATGATCACCGCCGCCGTCGCTCCGGCAGGCCGGTCGGTATCCGCCAGCAGCCCCGCGAGCGCGATAGCCCCCGCCGGCTCGGGCATCTGATGCGTGGTCTCCCACAGGTGACGCATCGCCTGCTCGGTCGCCTCGTCGCTGACCTGCACGAACCGAGCCGCTCCCCGAAGCATCACCGCGACCGCCTCCTCATCGGGCACCCGCGTAGCGACCCCGTCGACGAAGGTCGCAGCCTCCGGCGTGGACACCGGCCGTCCGGCCGCGAAGGACAAGGCGTGTGCGGGGGCGCCCTCCGCCCCAACGGCCACCACCTCCGTAGGGCGGCCGAGCAGGTCACGCACGGCGATGTTGGCGCAGAGCCCGGAGCCCTGGCCGACCGGCACGTAGACGACGTCCAGCTCCGGAGCCTGCGAGTGCAGCTCGGCGGCATAAGTGGCCACGCCGGCGACCAGGTCGCGGTGGAACGAGGGCACCATGTGCAGCCCTCGCTCCTCCGCGAGCCGTGCGACGTGCTCGCGCGCCTCCTGGAAGTCGCGGCCGTGCACGATGAGTTCGGCGCCGAACCCCTCCATCGCGGCGTTCTTGTCCGGGCTGTTGCCTTCGGGGACGACGATCGTGACCGGTACGCCGTACGCGCGCCCGGCGTAGGCCAACGACTGACCGTGGTTGCCGCGCGTCGCCGTGATCACGCCGCGCCGGGAGGCCTTCGTCCGTGCCATGTAGACGAGTCCGCCGCGCACCTTGAAGGCGCCGGTCGGGGTGGCGTTCTCGTGCTTCACCCACGTCGGGGTGCCGGTGATCCGCTCCAGGAGTGGCCATCGGTACGCCGGCGTCACCGGCACGTGGGGCCGTACGACCCGCACGGCGGCATCGAGGTCCTCGTGAGTGATCACCGGATGAGCTTAAGGCGACAGGTCACAGCGCCGTCTGGTAGGCCAGCACCCCCCGGTTGATCGCCGTCATCGCCTTGCGGGCTGTCTCCCGCACTCCCGGCGACGCCGCTGACGCGTCCTTGAGCTGTGCCAGGAGGTCGAGGACCTGCCGGGCCCACCGGACGAAGTCGCCGGCCGGCATGTCGGCGTCGTAGTTGTGGCCGCTGGCCAGGACCCGCGCGAGCGGTTCGCCCCGGGCCCAGCGGTACATGGGCCAGACGAAGCCGGCATCCGGCTCGCGGGTCAGTGCGAGCCCGTGGGCCGCCTCCTGCGCCTCGATCTCCGACCACAGCTTCTGGCAGGCGTCCACGGCGGCCGTGGTCGCTCCCTTGGGAACCGATGCCCGCTCGTCGCCCTCGCGGCGGGACTCGTAGAGCACCATGGACACCGCCGCCGCCAGCTCTTCGGGGTCGAGCCCTTCCCAGACCCCGGTACGCAGGCACTCCGCGACGAGCAGGTCGGCCTCCGTCCAGATCCGGCCCAGCATCCGGCCGGTGTCGGTGACCTCGCCCTCCGGCGAGAGGTAGCCGCGCTCGGTGAGCACCGCGCAGACCTGGTCGAAGGTGCGCGCGAGCGAGCCCGTGCGTCCGGCGACCTTGTCGCGCAGCGCCTCCGTGTCGCGCTGCAGCCGGTGCCGGCGTTCCGCCCAGCGGGCGTGCTCCTCGCGCTCCGGGCAGGCGTGGCACGGGTGCTGCCGCAGCTCCACCTTGAGCAGGGCGATCTCCGGGTCCTCCCCCGGCGCGCCGCGGTTGCGTCCGCGCCGGCCGCCGCGCTCGTGCCGGTCCAGGCCGGTCGCGCTGACCGTGGCGGCGAGGTCGCGGCGGGCGGCGGGTGAGCGCGGGTTGAAGTGCTTCGGCACCCGGATCCGGTCGAGGACCTCCACGGCTCCCGGGAAGTCGGCGGGGCTGACCCGGCCGGCCCAGCGGTCCTGGGTCAGCACGAGCGGCCGCGGCTCGCCGAAACCGCCGGTGGGGGGCTCGAGGACGACAGCAAGGCCCGCACGCCGTCCCTGCGGCACCCGGATGACGTCGCCGACGCGCAGCTTCTCCAGTGAGGACACCGCAGCGGCGCGACGCTGGGAGGCGCCTTGCCGGGCGAGGGCGCGTTCCCGGTCGGCGATCGCCACGCGGATGGCGAAGTACTCGTCGAAGTCGCCGTGGTGGCAGGTCGCGTCCTTGCCGTACGTCTGCATGGTGTCGACGTTGCGCTGCACCTGACGCGCCAGGCCGACGACCGAGCGGTCCGCCTGGAACTGCGCGAACGACGACTCCAGCAGGTCACGGGACTTCTCGGCGCCGACCGAGCCGACCAGGTTGACCGCCATGTTGTACGACGGCCGGAAGCTCGAGCGCAGCGGGTAGGTCCGGGTCGATGCGAGCCCGGCGACGTGCCGCGGATCGACCTCGGGGCTCCAGAGCACCACCGCGTGCCCCTCGACGTCGATGCCGCGACGCCCGGCGCGGCCGGTGAGCTGCGTGTACTCGCCCGGGGTCAGGTCGACGTGGGCCTCGCCGTTGAACTTCACCAGGCGCTCGAGCACCACGCACCGGGCCGGCATGTTGATGCCCAGCGCCAGCGTCTCGGTCGCGAAGACGGCCTTGACCAGGCCGCGGACGAAGCACTCCTCGACGGCTTCCTTGAACGCCGGCAGCATGCCCGCGTGGTGGGCGGCGACGCCGCGCTCCAGCCCGTCGAGCCACTCCCAGTAGCCCAGCACCGACAGGTCCTCGGACGGGATCGCGGCCACCTTGGCCTGCGCGATGCTGCGGATCTCCGCCCGCTCCTCCGGGTCGGTCAGGCGCAGGCCGCCCGCCAGGCACTGCTGCACGGCCGCGTCGCAGCCGGCGCGGCTGAAGATGAAGAGGATCGCGGGAAGCAGCCCGGCGCGGTCCAGCCGGTCGACGACCTCGGTGCGGGGCGGCGGCTGCCAGCGCCGGGGCCGGCCGCCTCGGCTGTGCCAGCCCGGTCCGGCCGTCCGGTCGGTGAGCTCCAGCCGGCGCAGCATCTCCCGGGTGTAGCGCAGCAGCTCCGGGTGCACGTCGTGCTTGCGCGCGGCGTCCGCGTCGTGGAAGAGGTCGAACATCCGCTTGCCGACCAGCATGTGCTGCCACAGCGGCACCGGCCGGTGCTCACTCACCACGACCTCGGTCTCGCCACGGACCGTGACCAGCCAGTCGGCGAACTCCTCGTAGTTGCTGACCGTCGCGGACAGCGAGACGAGGGTGACCGAGGCGGGGAGGTGGATGATCACCTCCTCCCAGACCGCGCCGCGGAAGCGGTCGGCGAGGTAGTGCACCTCGTCCATGACCACGTACGCGAGGCCCTGCAGGCTGGCCGAGCCCGAGTAGAGCATGTTGCGCAGGACCTCGGTGGTCATCACGACCACCGGCGCGTCGCCGTTGATCGCGTTGTCGCCGGTCAGCAGGCCCACCTGCTCGGCGCCGTAGCGCTCCACCAGGTCGTGGTACTTCTGGTTGGACAGCGCCTTGATCGGCGTCGTGTAGAAGCACTTGCGGCGCCGTCCGGAGCCGTCGGCGCGCAGCGCGAGGTGCACGGCGAACTCGCCGACCACCGTCTTGCCGGCACCGGTGGGCGCGCACACCAGCACGCCGCTGCCACGCTCCAGGCCCTCGCAGGCCTGCCGTTGGAAATCGTCCAGGTCGAAGCCGACGTCCAGCATGAAGTCCTCGAGGGCCGGGAACTCGGCCACTCGGGCCGCCCGCCTCTTCGACTCCGCGTAGCGTTCGGCGGGGCTCGTCATGACCACAAGGCTAATGCGTGGGTCTGACACAACGAAGGTCATGGCTCGCGGGGCGGTTGCCGACAGCCGCGTCGCGGCGCCTCGGTATCGTGCACGGCGTGCCGGATGCCGCCGAATCGACCGCTCCCCCGTCGCGCCGCCAGGTCGACGCCGTGCTCTTCGACTTCCACGGCACGCTGGCCCAGGTCGAGGACCCGGTGGCCTGGGTGACCGCCGCCGCGGCGGCCTGCGGCACCGAGCTGGACCGGGGCAAGGCCACCATCCTGGCCGACCGGCTGGTCACGGCCGGGCGCGCCGGCGGGCCCCTGCCGCGACGCGTGCCGATCCACCTGGCCGAGCATTGGGCCGACCGCGACCTGTACGAACACAGCCACCGAGCCGCCTACACGGGCCTGGCGGAGACGGTCAGCACGGACGTCGAAGGGCTGGCCGACGCCCTCTACGACCGGCTCCTGGGCCCGGACGGCTGGCTGCCGTACGCGGACACCCTCCCGACCCTGCGCATCCTCAAGGACGCCGGCGTGAAGGTGGCGGTGGTGAGCAACATCGGCTTCGACATCCGCCCGCACTTCGCCGCCTGGGGCCTGGACGCCCTGGTCGACGCGTTCGCGCTGTCGTACGAGGTGGGCCGCACGAAACCCGATCCGGCGATCTTCCTGCGCGCCTGCGGCATGCTCGCGGTGGATCCGGAGCGCACGTTGATGGTCGGTGACAGCCCGGCGGACGCGGGCGCCGTGCAGGCCGGCTGCGCGGCCCTGGTGCTGCCGGCGGCGGAGCCCGGCCGCGCCAACGGCCTCGGCGCCACGCTCGCGCTGGCCGGCTGCGAGGTGTGATTCCTCAGAGGTAGGTGTCTACCAGCGTGCCCTGCGTGGCGGCGGCGCTGCGGATCGGCTGCGGCTCGTCGGCGGCCGCCACGTGGTCGGCGATGGTCGGCTCCCCGGCCGTCTCGGGCGCCTTCCGGGCGGCGGCGTCCGCCGAGCCGAGGTAGGCGCTGGAGACCGTGCTGGCGCTGACCGAACCGACCGACATGCTGCCTCCTGCGAGTTCTGGCGGGCTGTACCGATCCGTTCGACCCCCGACCCGGCGCACTTATCGCGAACTCAGCGCAGCAACCGGAGGGCTCCCGGTTCGCAGCCGATCACGAGCGGCAGCGCGGCGAGCCGTTCGCCGTCGGCGTACCCGATGATCCCGGGCGTGTCGATCCGCACCTCGCGCGCCCGGTAGCTGGTGACCAGCGGGTCGGTGACGTGCGTGCCGCGCCGCAGGCGGGGCTTGAGCCGGGCCAGCTCGCGCCAGCCGAGCGGCGCCGCGACCACCACGTTCAGCAGCCCGTCGGCGGGGTCGGCGTCGGGGCAGATCCGCAGGCCACCGCCATAGCTGGGGCAGTTGCCGACCGCGGCCAGCACGCCGTCGAAGCTGCGGTCGGCGCCGTCGATTTCCAGCTCGTAGCGGCGGGCGCGCAGCCGGGCCGTCTCCAGCACGATGGCGAGGTCGTAGCGGCGGGGCCCGCGGGGCCACGCCATCCGGTTGGCGCGCTCGTTGACGATCGCGTCGAAACCGGCGGCGAGCACCGCGCCGAACCAGCGGACGTCACCCTGCGTCGTGGTCACCCGGGCCAGATCGACCAGGTGGTGGCGCTCATCGCGCAGCGCGGCGGCGATCGCCTCCGCGGCCCGCAGCGGATCCGACGGTACGCCGGTGCCGGCCGCGAAGTCGTTGCCGGTGCCGGAGGGAACCAGCCCGAAGCCGGTGCTCGTGCCGGCCACCGCCTGCAGCGCGCGGTGCAGCGTGCCGTCCCCGCCGACCGCCACCAGCGCCGCCACCCCCTCGGCGACGGTGCGGTGGCACGCCTTCTCGGCCTCCTCGGCGCTGGAGGCCTCCAGGAGGCGCACGGCTCGCCCGCCGGCACCGAGCCGGTCGAGCACCGCCGGAAGCAGACCGCGGTGCCGGCCGCGCCCCGCCCGGGGGTTGGCCAGCACCGCGATGTCGTCTCTGCTGCTCACAGCCGCCGAATGTACCGGCCGCGGGCTCAGGTCATGTCGTCGAAGCGGCTCTCCAGAGGCAACGGTTTCGCCACCGGCTCGGGAGCCTCGACCGGTGTGGGTCCGTCGATGCGGTCCGACACGCCGACCGGGACGCGTTCTTCCTCCAGCGGCGAGACCTCGTCGTCGTCCAGCCCGGCGTAGATCTCCTGGCCCCGGCCCTTGCGCTTGTCGTTGAGCGCCGCCACGCCGACCGCGATGAAGTAGAGCAGCGACATGCACGCCGCGAGCAGGGTCATCCCGAACGGCCCCGGGTCGGGGGTGGCGATGGCGGCGAACGCGAACGACAGGAACACCACGACGCGCCACCAGCCGAGGAGCCGCCGGGCGGTGACCACGCCGGTGAAGTTCAACATGAGCAGGATCAGCGGGAACTCGAACGCCGCCCCGAAGATCAGGATCATGTTCGTGACGAAGCCGATGTAGCTGGTGACCTCGAGCTGGGTGGGACTGCCGATGACGCCGGACGTCATGATGAAGGCCAGGCTGTGGCCGATCACGAAGTACGCGAGGATCGCGCCGCCGGCGAACAGCGGTGCCGCGATCGCCACGAAGACGTACGCCCACTTGCGCTCGTGTCTGTGCAGGCCGGGCGCGATGAAGGCCCACAGCTGGTAGAGCCAGATCGGCGCGCCGACGATGAGACCCACCCACAGGGCGATCTTCAGGCGCAGGACGAGCTGGTCGGTGGGGGCCAGGGTGAGGAAGCTACATTTCCGCACGCCCGCGCCGTCGGTGATCCAGGACGACGGAAGGTCGCAGTACGGCACCGAGAGCAGGTGGAAGACCTGGTTCGACACGATGAAGCCGACGATCAGCCCGGCGATGATGCCGAGCGACGCCCAGAACAGCCGGTTCCGCAGCTCCCGGACGTGCTCGATGAGGGTCATCGAGCCGTCGGCGGCCTGCTCGAACTTGCTCGGCCCCCGGCGGCGCAGGGAGATGGCCACGGTGGGTCAGCGGTCGTTCGTCCGCTGCACCGGGTCGACGTACGGCTGCGCCGGCGGCTGCTGCGGCTGCTGGTACGCCTGACCGGGCTGCTGGTAGCCCTGCTGCCCCGGCTGGGGGATCTCGTTCGGGTGCAGCGGCTGGCGCGAGTACTGCGGCTCGGCCTTCTCGGCGACGTTGTCGTCGTCGACGAGGCCCTTCGTCTCGGCCTTGATGATCCGCAGCGACCGGCCCAGCGACCGCGCGGCGTCGGGCAGGCGCTTCGCGCCGAACAGCAGCACGAGCACGACAACGATGACGGCGATGTGCCATGGCTTGAGGGCGCCCATGGAGACTCCAGTCGGTTCCGATCAGCGGTGGTTCAGGACGGTGCGGGATCCATCGTACGTGCGGTACCTGGGAGTGACCCCCGCCGCACGTGTTTGTTTTGGCCGCCGATCCGAGGAATTTTCGGACAACAGGCCGGGAACGCCGCACGCTACCACGTCGCTACGCGGTGCCGTGGCCCGCCTTGATCACCGCGACCTGCTCCTGGGCCAGCTCGGCGCGCCGCTGCAGCTCAGCGACGGTCTCCTGCAGCACCTCGGCCTTGCGCTGCAGCTTCGCGGCCTGCTCCTGGCGGCGCAGCAGCTTGCGCATCGCCCGGTCGAAGCCGCGCAACCGGCCCAGCACCGCCATGACCGAGGCTCCCAGCACGACCAGGCCGAGCACGACCACGCCGATCACGATCCACAACACCATGCCGCATACCTTAGGCGCTGGCGGGGTCCGGGGCTGCGTACTGGTCCAGTGCCGTCGCCGCCTGTGCCCGGATCTGGTCGACGAGCGCCGCCGGACCTACCACGGTGACGTCCGGGCCGACGCCGAGCAGGAACCGCTGCGCCCAGCCCAGGTCGGTGACCCGCATCGTCACGACCCATTCGTCGCCGTCGCGGCGGACCTCCTCGCACGGGTAGTACTCGGTGATCCAGCGGCTGCCCCGGCCCACCCGCAGCGTCACGAGCGGCAGCTCGGGTCCCGGGTGAAAGACGCCGTCGCGCACGTCGTGCGGCACGGCCCGGGCCGGCGGCGCGGCCGGCTCGTCCAGCTCGGTGAACGCGTCGATGCGGTCCAGCCGGAACAGCCGGGTGCCCTCGGCGCGCCGGCACCACGCCTCGAGGTAGGCGCGGTTGCCGACCATGAGCACCCGCATCGGGTCGACGACCCGCTCGGTGGTCTCGTCGCGGGCGGCCGTGTAGTAGGTGATGCGCATGGCGTGCCGCCGCTCGACGATGTCGCGGATCGCGTCGAGGCGCTCGCTGTTGGCGGGCAGCCGGACGGCCACCGGCGCGTCGCCGAGGTCGCCGGCCGCGTTCTCGATCTTGGCCAGGGCCCGCTCGATCGCGTCGCGCGACCCGATGCCGGGCGTCTCGGCGAGCATCCGCAGGGCCACCACCAGGGCCAGGGCCTCGTCGGGGTTGAGCCGCAGCGGCCGGTCGATGCCGGCGTCGTAGGTGATGGTCACCCGGTCGCCGTCGAGGGCCATGTCGATGAGGTCGCCGGGCCCGTAGCCGGGCAGGCCGCACACCCACAGCAACTCCAGGTCCTCGCGCAGCTGCCGCTCGGTGATCTTGAAGTCCGCCGCGGCCTCGGCGACCGCGATCCCGGGCCGGGCCAGCAGGTACGGCACCAGGTTGAGCAGCCGGCCGAGCCGGTCGGCGGAGGCGCGTCCCGCGGGTGTGCGCTGCTGGGGCGGGGTCACGGTGACACTCCCGCGGCGGCCGGCTCGTGGCGGGCGACGACCTCCTTGAGCTGCTGGATGACCGCCTCACGCAGCTCGGGCGGCCCGTCCGCGCGTACCTCGGCGCCGTAGCCGACCAGGCGGGAGGCGAGCCACTCGACGTCGGAATACGGGATCGTGAGCCGGTCCCCGCCGGGCCCGGGCACGGTCTCCACCGCGAGCCGTCGCAGCCCGGCGGCCCGGCCCGGCCGGACGACGACAGTCGCGCGGCCGGTGCGCTCGGTGGGCCCGGAGAAGCTCGCGACGTGGCTGATCAGGTCGACGTCCTCGGGTGGGGTGAACGCGCCGTCGGGTCCGACCACCCGGACCTGACCGACGATGCGCGACAGCCGGAAGCAGCGGGTGGCGTCGCGGTCGCGGTCGTGCCCGACCACGTACCAGCGGCCCTGCCAGCAGACCACGCCCCACGGCTGCAGGCGGCGGGTGGAGGGCTCGTCCACCTCGGGTACGCGATAGGAGAACGTCACCGCCCGCCGCGCCCGGGCCGCCCCGGTCAGCGGCGCGAACGCCGGGTCGACGGTCACCACCGGCTCGATCCCGAGGGTGGCCTGCGGGTCGACCTCCACGCCGGCGGCCCGCAGCTTCGCCAGCCCGGACGACGCGGCGGCGGCCAGCCCGGCGTGCTGCCACAGCCGCGCGGCGATGCCCACGGCGGCGGCCTCGTCGGGCTCGAGCGGGATGTCGGGCAGGGCGTACTCGCGGTGGGCGATGCGGTAGCCGTGCTCGGTGTCGAAGGCGCTCGCGAGGCCGGTCTCCAGCGGCACACCGAGCTCGCGCAGCTCCGCCTTGTCGCGCTCGAACTTGCGCTGGAACGCCTCGTGGTCGCGGGGATCCTCCGGGTCGTGCTCGTAGCCGGGCACGGTCGCGGCGATCTGCGCGGCGGTCAGGAACCGTCGCGTGGACAGCAGACAGATCACCAGGTTCACCAGGCGCTCGGTACGGGTCCGCGACACGACCGAAACGCTAGCAGCCCACCGGCGCTATGGCGGCATCCGCCAAGGCCGGACGGTTATCTGTAACCACCACGGGGAAGACAGCTGTCGTGCCCGAGACACCTGTAGGCCTGGACGCGGCCCGCCCCCTGCCCGCTCCCGCCGAGCCGAAGTCCGAGGGCGGGAACGAGAGCGTCGGCACCGTCATCATCGCCGGGCTGGCCAACCTGGTGATCGCCGCCGCGAAACTGGTCGCCGGTCTGCTGTCCGGCTCGGCGGCGATGCTGTCGGAGTCCGCGCACTCGCTGGCCGACACCGTCACCGAGGTGTTCCTGTTCGTCGCGCTGCGCCGCGGCGGCAAGCCCGCCGACGAGGAGCACCCCTTCGGGTACGGCAAGGAGAGCTTCGTCTGGGCCTTCATCGCCGCCCTGTTCACCTTCGTCGGCGGCGCCGGCTTCTCCATCTATCACGGCGTCACGACCATCACCGGCGGCGAGCACAGCGGTCACTACCTGATCTCGTACATCGTGCTCGCGGTGTCGTTCGTCGCCGAGGGGGTCTCGTTCCTCAAGGCCCAGCGGCAGGTCACCGGCGAGTCCGAGCGCTGGGGCATCAGCCGCCGCCGGTTCCTGCGGCTGACCCCGGACACCACGGTGAAGGCGGTCTTCCTGGAGGACTCGGCCGCGCTCATCGGCCTGGTCCTGGCCGCGGCCGGGATCGGGCTGGCCCAGCTCACCGGCTCCGAGGTGTGGGACGGCGTCGCGTCGATCCTCATCGGCATCCTGCTGCTGGTCGTCGCCACGGTCCTGGCCCGCGCCAACGTCTCGCTGCTGGTGGGCCGGGCGGTGCCGCGCCGCATGCACAACCAGATCGCCGACGACCTCGCCGCCATCCCGGTCGTCACCGCGGTCCCGACGCTGCTGACCATGCAGCTGGGCCCGGGCGACATCCTGGTCGCGGCGAAGGTGGACTTCGACGACGAGGTGACCGGCGCCGAGATCGAGGAGGCGTCCGACGAGGCCGAACGCCGCCTCCGCGCCCGCTACCCGGGCATCCGCTACGTCTTCCTGGACCCGACCCGCGGACGCGCGGGACGCAACCACCGCGACGGCGGGGTGGACATATAGGGTCGCCGCCATGGTGCGCTGGCGGCAGGGAACGGTTTCTTCGGTACGGCGAGAGTGGCGTGGCGCGGTCGAGCTGGAGGTCGCCACGGACGACGGCCCGGTCAAGGCGCTCGCCTACCCGGAGCTGACCGGCGCCCCGCAGCCCGGCGACCGCGTCCTGCTCAACGTGGGAGCCCTCGTCATGGGCCTCGGCACCGGCGGGTACGCCCTGGTCGTGGCCCTGCCCGACCGCCTGCCCCCGGACCCCGCCACCGACGGGACCACCCGGGACTCGGGCCACCTGGTCAAGGCCCGTTACACGCCGCTGCAGCCGATCCTGCTCGGTGTGGACGAGGAGGCGTCGCCGCATCACGAGACGCTGGCCGCGGCGACCGGCATCGACGACATGCCGGTGGTCACCGCGGACCTGCACTCAGCGCTGCCCGCGATCCTGGCCGGCGTCCACGCCGACCGCCCCGACGCGCGCGTCGCGTACGTGATGACCGATGGCGGCGCCCTCCCGGCCTGGTTCTCCCGCACCCTGGACGACCTGCGCGACCACCTGGCCGGCACGGTCACGACCGGCCAGGCCTTCGGCGGTGACCTGGAAGCGAGCACAGTCCACACCGGCCTGCTCGCCGCCCGGCACGTGCTGCACGCCGACGTCGCCATCGTCGCCCAGGGCCCGGGCAACCTCGGCACCGGTACGCCGTGGGGCTTCTCCGGGGTCGCCCTGGGCGAAGCCGTCAACGCCGTGGTGGCACTCGGCGGCCGCCCCGTCGGCTCCCTGCGCATCTCCGACGCCGACGGCCGGCCCCGGCACCGCGGGGTCTCGCACCACAGCCTCACCGCGTACGGGAAAGTGGCGCTCGTCCCCGCCGACCTGCCGGTGCCGGCCGACCTGCCCGCGGATCTGGCGAAGGCCGTCGCCGAGGCGCTGGCACCGCTGGCGACGCTGCACCGCGTCGTCGAGGTCGCGACCGACGGCCTGGACGCGGCGCTGCTGGCCAGCCCGGTCAAGCTGTCGACGATGGGCCGCGGCCTGGCCGAGGACCACGCCTACTTCGTCGCGGCCGCCGCCGCCGGACGGCACGCCGCGTCGTTGCTCGCTACCGCTTCCTGATGAGGGTGACGCCGTCGCGCACCGGCAGCATCACCGACTCGACCCGCTCGTCGGCGACCACCAGGTCGTTGACCTCCCGGATGGCGGCGACGTTCGGGGTCGGATCGCCGCTCTTCACGATCCGGCCGGCCTGCAGCACGTTGTCGAGCACGATCAGCCCGCCGGACCGCAGCCGCGGCACGAGCTCCTGGTAATAGGCCCGGTAACCGGTCTTGTCCGCGTCGATGAACGCGAAGTCGACCACCGGATCGGCCGGCAGGGCGCGCAGCGTCTCGATCGCCGGGGCGATCCGCAGATCGATGCGGTCGTCGACGCCGGCCCGCTTCCAGTACCCGCGCGCCACGGTCGTCCACTCCTCGGAGACGTCACAGGCGATCAGGCGGCCGCCCTCGGCCAGCCCCCGGGCGATGCAGATGGCCGAGTAGCCGGTGAACACGCCCACCTCGACGGCCGTCCGCGCCCCGGTCAGCCGCACCAGCAGGGTGAGCAGCTCGCCCTCGTCGTGCGAGATCTGCATGCCCGCGCTGTCCGGGAACAAGGCCCTCGTCTCCGCGGCCAGGTCGCGCAGGACGTCGTCGGCCGGAGTGCAGTGGGCGAGCAGGTAGTCACTGATGGCGGGATCGATGATGTCTGGCATGCCCCCAGCGTTCCGGATCTCGGCGCCAGGGGCAAAGACCCGCCGCGTCAGCCGAAGTAGAAGACCAGGAAGAGCCAGCCGAACACCAGCACGCCGAGGATGACGGCCAGCACCCACGTCGGGACCTTGTGGCCGCCCTCCCTGTTGCGCGCGACCTCGCTGCGGATCTTCTCCCGGCGCCGTGCGATGCGCCTGTCCCCGGGCGCGTGCTGGTCGGGCTCCTGCGGCGTCGTCATGGCCCGACCAGCCTATCGCTCCGGCCTCACATGCTGGCGATCAGGCGCTCCACCCGCTCGTCGTACGCCCGGAACGGGTCCTTGCAGAGCACGGTCCGCTGCGCCTGGTCGTTGAGCTTGAGGTGCACCCAGTCGACGGTGAAGTCGCGCCGCTTCTCCTGGGCGTGCCGGATGAACTCGCCACGCAGCCGCGCCCGGGTGGTCTGCGGCGGCGTCTCCTTGGCCTCGAAGATCTCGAGGTCGTTGGAGATCCGGTCGACCTGCTTGCGCTTCTCCATCAGCGCGTACAGGCCGCGGCCGCGGCGCACGTCGTGGTACGCGAGGTCGAGCTGCGCGATCCGCGGGTGCGACATCGGGATCTCGTGCTTGGCCTGGTAGCGCTCGATGAGCTTGAGCTTCGACACCCAGTCGATCTCGCGGGCCACCGGGTCGAGGTCGCCGCTCTCGATGGCGGACAGCACCCGGCCCCACAGCTCGACGACCCGCTTGGCGGTCTGGTCGCCGCCGCGGCGCTCGACGAACTCGGTCGCCTTGGCCAGGTACTCCTGCTGGATCTCGAGGGCGCTGACCTCCTTGTTGTTCGCCAGCCGGATCTTGCGGCGGCCGGTCACGTCGTGGCTGACCTCGCGGATGGCCCGGATCGGGTTCTCCAGGGTCAGGTCGCGCATGACCACGCCGGCCTCGATCATCCGCAGCACGATGTCGGCGCTGCCGACCTTGAGCAGCGTGGTGACCTCGTTCATGTTGGAGTCGCCCACGATGACGTGCAGCCGGCGGTAGCGCTCGGCGTCGGCGTGCGGCTCGTCGCGGGTGTTGATGATCGGCCGGCTGCGGGTGGTGGCGCTGGAGACGCCCTCCCAGATGTGCTCGGCGCGCTGCGAGAGGCAGAACACCGCACCGCGCGGCGTCTGCAGGACCTTGCCGGCGCCGCAGATCAGCTGCCGGGTGACGAGGAACGGGATGAGCACGTCGGCGAGGCGGCCGAACTCGCCGTGGCGCGACACCAGGTAGTTCTCGTGGCACCCGTACGAGTTGCCGGCGGAGTCGGTGTTGTTCTTGAAGAGGTAGATCTCCCCCGCGATCCCCTCGTCGTGCAGCCGCTTCTCTGCGTCGACCAGGAGGCCCTCGAGGATGCGCTCGCCGGCGCGGTCGTGGGCGACCAGGTCGGTGACGGAGTCGCATTCGGGGGTCGCGTACTCGGGGTGGGAACCGACGTCGAGGTAGAGGCGGGCACCGTTGCGGAGAAAGACGTTGCTGCTGCGTCCCCAGGACACCACTCGGCGGAACAGGTAGCGGGCCACCTCGTCAGGAGACAGCCGCCGCTGCCCCCGGTAGGTGCACGTGACGCCGTACTCGGTTTCGAGGCCGAAAATTCGCCGTTCCATGTCGAAACATTAGCGGCAGAACGGCTCCCAACGGCAGTGACAACGCGCCCTTTCACCGCAGCACTGCGTGGTCATCTCCCGTCGCAGCGCTGTCACCTGCGGATACACTCGGCGTCTGATGAATCTTCTGGTCACCGGCGGCGCCGGCTTCATCGGGTCCGGCTTCGTGCGCGCGGTGCTCGCGGACGCGCTGCCGGGCCTGGAGCAAGCACGGGTGACGGTCCTCGACAAGCTCACGTACGCGGGCAACTTCGCCAACCTCGGCCCGGTGGCGGAGAACAAGCGTCTCGACTTCGTCCCCGGCGACGTCTGCGACGCGGCCCTGGTGGAGTCGGTGCTGCGCAGGCACGACCACGTGGTCCACTTCGCGGCGGAATCCCACGTCGACCGCTCCATCCTGGCGGCGGCCGAGTTCGCGACCACCAACGTGGTCGGCACCCAGATCCTGCTGGACGCGGCCCTGCGGCACGGCGTCGAGCGGTTCGTCCACGTGTCGACGGACGAGGTCTACGGCTCGATCCCGTCCGGCTCCTGGACCGAGGCCTCCCCGGTGGCCCCGAACTCGCCGTACGCGGCCACCAAGGCGGGCGCCGACCTGCTCGCGCTGGCGTACCACCGCACGCACGGGCTGCCCGTTACGGTGACCCGCGCCGCCAACACCTACGGGCCGTACCAGCATCCGGAGAAGCTGATCCCCCGCTTCGTCACGAACCTGCTCGAGGGGCGGACGGTGCCGCTCTACGGCGACGGTGAACAGGTCCGCGACTGGATCCACGTGGACGACCACTGCCGCGCCACCGCCCTGGTGCTGACCCGGGGCCGGCCCGGCGAGGTCTACCACGTCGGCGGCAACGAGGAACTGACGAACAAGGACCTGACCGGGCTGCTGCTGCAGGAGTGCGGCGCCGCCTGGGACCGGGTCGAGCACGTGCAGGACCGCAAGGGACACGACCAGAGGTACGCCCTCGACGACACCCGCATCCGTACGGAGCTCGGCTACCGGCCCCAGGTCGACTTCCGCGCCGGGCTGGCGGAGACGGTGCAGTGGTACCGCGACCACCGGGACTGGTGGCGTCCCCTGGTCATCGACTGACCGCCTCCGCCGCACGCCTACTCCTTCCAGTCGATCTCGGGCGACTTGAAGAAGTTGACGTTGCACGCGGCCCAGCGGGGTGCCTGGCTCGCCAAGCGGGCACGGAACCCCTCCCAGTCGTGGCTCGCCTTGGCCGACCAGGCCACCTCGGCCAGGGCGGGCAGGCGCGGGAACGCCATGAACTCGATGTCGTCGGAGCTGAGCAGCGTCTCCGACCACAGCGGCGCCTCGACACCGAGGACGTTCTCCTCCCCGACGCCCTGCACCAGCGCGCCCGGATCCCAGTCGTACGCGGTCTTCACGCTCGTCGGACCGGCCCAGGAAAGACCGATCGGCGTGCTTGCGTCGTACTTCTGGTCCAGGTACGCCTTGTTCGCCGGGGACATCAGCACCTTGGTGCCCTTACCGGCCGCGGTGGCGAGGTTCGGATCGCTGTTCGTGGTGTTCCACCACTGCGCGACAGCACCTTCGGGCAGGTCGGCGGCGGTGATCTCGTTCCAGCCGAGCACCTTTTTGCCGTGCTTGGCGACCAGCGGCAGCACCTTCGACATGAAGGTCCGGTAGTCCGCGTCGGTCGTCGCCTTGGCCTCGTCACCGCCGATGTGCAGGTACGGGCCCGGCGTCAGCTCCGCCAGCTCACCGAGCACGTCGTCGAGGAACGCGTACGTCTTGTCACCGGCGACGCAGAACGAGCTGTAGCCGACCTCGATGTCGGTCCGCGGCGGCACCGCCTTGCCGTCGCAGTTGAGCTCGGGGTAGGCGGCCTGCGCGGCGTTGCTGTGCCCCGGCATGTCGATCTCGGGCACGACCGTGATGAAGCGGTCCGCGGCGTACGCGACCAGGTCGGCGTACTCCTGCTGGGTGAGGAAGCCGGGACCCTTGCCGTTCACGCCGGTGCCCTCACCGCCGCCCTTGACGGTCAGGTCGGGCCACTTCTTGATCTCGATCCGCCACCCCTGGTCGTCGGTGAGGTGAAGGTGCAGGTAATTGATCTTGTACTTGGCGATCTGGTCGATGTAGCTCTTGACGTCGTTCGCCGGGTGGAAGTGCCGCGCCAGGTCCAGCATGGCGCCCCGGTACGCGAAGCGCGGGAAGTCGACGATGCGCCCACCGGGCACGACCCACTTCCCGTCCTTCTTCGAGCCGGCCTCGATCTCCGGGGGAAGCAACTGGAGCAGGGTCTGCACACCGGCGTGGAGCCCGGCCGCAGCGGTGGCCCGGATCGTCACCCCGTCGGCCGCGACGTCGAGCTGGTAGCCCTCCGCCCCGACCCGCTGATCGGCCCCGTCGAGCAGCAGGGCGATGGCGCCTGTCCCCGTACCGGTCGTCACATCCAGCGGAAACCCGGTAGCCGGCCGCAACGCCGCCGCCAGCTGCTCCCCGACCTTCTTGGCGCCCTCGTCGTCAGCGGTCCGCACGACCGTCTTGTCGGTGATGGTGAAGGACGCCGCCTGGTCCTGGCGGTACTCGACCGGAGCCGGGATCACGCCCGCCACCTGCTGAACGGCCGGCGGCTCGCTCGACGGGGCACCACTGCTCGGCACGCTCGACGGCACGGTCGACGGCACGGTCGCCGGCACCGCCAGCCAGAGCGCCGGCGTGGCCGGGGGCTCCCACGTGACCAGACTGGTGTGCGCCTGTCTGCACGTGTACTCCACTCCGTCGTAGGACACCTTGGCACCGACCGCGTACGCCGTGTTCGGCTGCCACGCCGGCGCCTGCTCCGCGGCCCGCTGAGCGATCGTGGCGACCTCACTCGTCGCCGCGTCGGCGAAGCCGGCCCCCACAATCCCGGCGGCGGCCGCCATCAGCACGGCCGCGCCGATCGCCACCCGCGTCTTGGTTGTTCGCATCCGCCAACCCCTTTCGTCGGAACGGTTCCGCGGCAGCCACGACCGTCGGACGGGCGACGGCTGCGGCGTTCGCGCTGAAGACGCGGGGCGCGGCACGCCGGTTCACGAGAGCGCTGAGAGGCAGGCATTCCGGGCAGTGAAGGGCAACGAGGCAGGCCTCGGCAGGGAAATGCGTGAGCGCGCCGAAGCAGCAGCTTCGACGCGCTCATAGGCCACAGGCGGTCAGCGCCGGGCGCTGGGATCGCCGGGTCAGCTGTCGGAGTCCTCCGGCTTGCCCTCGAGGTCGACCGAGGCGGCTGACACCGTCGGCTTCTCCTCGCCCGGGGCCGGCGGTGCCGTGTCGCCCGCCTCGCCCACCTCGGGCTCCGGCTGGTCCTTGCCGCCGCCGAGCAGCGTCTCGAGCGCCGCCCCCGCGATGCGCCGGAACGCCCGTCCCTTGCGGCGCCGGTCGAGCACGGCCACCTCGAGCTGGGACGCGCCGAGCTCGCGGGCCGCACCGTTCTCGCCGCCGACGCTGCCGAGGCCCTTGACCGCGAGGGCCAGTGCGGTCGGCAGGTCCGCGGCCACGTCGTGGCGCTCCTTGAGGACGGTGGAGATCGCCTCCGCGGAGCCGCCCATCGCCATGAAGCCGGGCTCGTCCATGACCGAGCCGTCGTAGGTGATGCGGTACAGCTCGTCGGCCTCGGGGGTGGCGCCGACCTGCGCCACGCAGATCTCCACCTCGTACGGCTTCTGGGTCTCGGAGAAGATCGCGCCGAGCGTCTGGGTGTAGGCGTTCGCGAGCGCCCGTCCGGTCACGTCGCGCCGGTCGTACGCCAGGCCGTTGAGGTCGGCCATCCGCACGCCGGCCCGGCGCAGGCTCTCGAACTCGTTGTAGCGGCCGACGGCCGCGAAGCCGATCCGGTCGTAGAGCTCGCTGATCTTGCGCAGCGAGGTGAGGTTCTCGGCGACCAGCAGGATGCCGCCCTCGTACGTGAGCACGACGGCGGAGCGGCCGCGGGCGATGCCCTTGCGGGCGTACTCGGAGCGGTCGCGCTGGACCTGCTCGGGCGAGGCGTAGAACTGCATGGCCACGGGTGGCTACTCCTTCGATGCCGGGATGGCGGGTGATGGTCGCGATGGCGGAGACGGGACGATGCTGCCGGGACACGAACCCGGTCCGGAAGCCGGACCGGCGACGTGTCCTGCGGCTCAGCCGCCCGGGTTCTCCATCCGGCCGGCGACGACCGCCTCGGCCACCTCGTTGATCTCGGCCTCGGTCAGCCGGTGCGTGCTGTCCGCCGTCGCGGTCATCACCACCGGGTAGATCTTGCGGGTCAGGTCGGGCCCGCCGGTCGCGGTGTCGTCGTCGGCGGCGTCGTAGAGCGCCTCCACGGCCAGCCGGATCGCGTCCTGCGTGCCGATACCCGGCCTGTACCGCTTCTTCAGCGCCGCCTTGGCGAACAGCGAACCGGAGCCGATCGCGTCGAAGCCGGTCTCCTCGTAGAGGCCGCCCGCGACGTCGAAGCTGAAGATGCGCCCGGCCTTCGACGGGTCGGCCGGCGCCAGGTCGAAGCCGGCGAACAGCGGCACCACGGCGAGGCCCTGCATGGCCGCGCCCAGGTTGCCGCGCACCATCGCGGCGAGCCGGTTGGCCTTACCGTCGAGGGACAGCATGGCGCCCTCGATCTTCTCGTAGTGCTCGAGCTCCACCTGGAACAGGCGCATGAGCTCGATGCCGATGCCCGCGGTCCCGGCGATGCCGATCAGCGAGTAGGCGTCGGCCGGGTGCACCTTCTCGATGTCCCGGCTGGCGATCAGGTTCCCCATGGTGGCGCGCCGGTCACCGGCCATCACGACACCCTCGGTGGTGGCGATGGCGACGATCGTGGTGCCGTGCGGCGCGATGTCGGCCGCCATGCCCGGCGGCAGCGGCCGGCGACCCGGCAGCAGCTCGGGGGCGGCCTGGCTCAGGAACTGCGTGAAGGATGACGTCCCCGCGTTGGTGAACACATCTGGAAGACGCCCGGATGGATCAAAACCCGCTGCCACGTGGTTCCTCTCGAAAACGTGATCGCGGCGGCGAGGGGTTCCGGGCCGTCCCGCAACCACCCGAGTCCGCCGTCGCAGTTGAAGCACCATATCCCGCGCGCCGGACCGACGCGATCATCCCGATCGAGGTGTCGATCCGGCGCGGCGAATGTCCGTTTCGGGGGATATGTTTATTGGCCGCCCTTTTGTACGTACCCTCGGACGAACTCCTCGGCGTTCTCCTCGAGGACGGAGTCGATCTCGTCCAGGAGGTCGTCGACGTCCTCGGTGATCTCGGCGTGCCGCTCGGCAACCTCCGGGTTGGCCTCGGTGGTGACGTCCTCGATCTCCTCGTCGCGCTTGCCCTTGCCGGACTGCGACTGACCGCCGGTGTCTCGCGTTGCCATCCCTGTCCCCCTTCAACACCCAACCGGTTCGGGTTGGGAAAAACCTACCTCGCGGGTACGACGAAAACGTCCGCGCGTCCGCGTGTTTCTCGCGCAGCGAACCCGACGCCGGGCGATGGCCGCCTCGCGGGCCGGTCCGGTCACCGGCTCGTGATCACCTCGAGCAGGTCCTTGGCCGTGTCGCACTTGTCGAACAGGGCGCCGACGTGCTTCTTAGTACCCCGCTCGGGCTCCATCATCGGGACCCGCACGAGCGACTCGCGGCCGACGTCGAAGATGACCGAGTCCCAGCTCGCCGCGACCACTTCGGACGCGTAGCGGGCCAGGCACTGGCCGCGGAAGTACGCCCGGGTGTCCTCGGGCGGCTCCACCATCGCGCGCTGGGTCTCCTCCGCACCGAGGAGGGTCTTCATCGAGCCGCGGGCCACCAGGCGGTGGTAGAGGCCCTTCTCCGGCCGTACATCCGAATACTGCAGGTCGACCAGCTGCAGCTTGGGCGACGACCAGGCCAGGTTCTCCCGCTCCCGGTAGCCCTCGAGCAGGCGCAGCTTGGCCACCCAGTCGAGCTGGTCGGAGCAGCTCATCGGGTCGTCGCCGAGCCTGGTGAGCACGTCCTCCCAGCGCCGCAGCACGTCCGCGGTCTGCTCGTCGACGTCGGCGCCGTAGCGCTCGTCCACGAAGGCCTTGGCGCGCTCGTAGTACGCCCACTGCAGGTCCAGGGCGGTGAGCCGGCGGCCGTCGCGCAGCCGCATGAGGTGCTTGAGGGACGGGTCGTGGCTGACCGCCTTGAGCTCCGAGACCGGGTCGGCCACGCCGAGCTCGCCGGTGAAGACCTTCTCCTCGATCATGTTGAGGATCAGCGCCGTGGTGCCCATCTTCAGGTACGTGGCGATCTCGGAGAGGTTCGCGTCGCCGATGATGACGTGCAGGCGGCGGTACTTGTCCGCGTCGGAGTGGGGTTCGTCGCGGGTGTTGATGATGGGGCGCTTGAGCGTGGTCTCGAGGCCGACCTCGACCTCGAAGAAGTCCGCGCGGGACGAGATCTGGAACCCGGAGCCGGAGCCGTCCTGGCCGATGCCCACGCGGCCGGCGCCGCAGACGATCTGCCGGGTGACGAAGAACGGCGTCAGGTGGGCCACGATGTCCGCGAACGGCGTCTGGCGGCGCATCAGGTAGTTCTCGTGCGACCCGTACGAGGCGCCTTTGTTGTCGGTGTTGTTCTTGTAGAGCTGGATGCGGTGGGTGCCGGGGATCGTGGCGGCGCGCCGGGACGCCTCGGCCATCACGCGCTCGCCGGCCTTGTCCCACTTCACGATGTCCAGCGGGTTGGTGCACTCGGGCGTGCTGTACTCCGGGTGGGCGTGGTCGACGTAGAGCCGGGCGCCGTTGGTGAGTATCACGTTGGCCAGGCCGAGGTCCTCGTCGGCGAGCGCGTCCGCCGGGTCGTACGCCGCACCGGAGTAGGTGAACCCACGGGCGTCGCGCAGCGGCGACTCCTCCTCGTAGTCCCACCGGGCGCGGCCGCCGCGGTTGAGCTCGGGACGGGCGCCGTAGGCGTTGACGACCTGGGACGAGGTGACCATCGGGTTGGCTCCGGGCTGCCCCGGCACGGAGATGCCGTACTCGACCTCGGTGCCCATAATCCGCCGAACGCTCATGCGACCACTCCGCCCGAGACTGTGTTGCCGTTGCCCATGTGTCGAGCCTAGACGCTTCTGTATCGGTTCTCGCCCCGGGCCGTACGCGTCACGGCACGCTCGGTGGCGATCATCCGTCACAGCGGGCGTCTTCGCGCCGGGGAGCAGGCCCCGCGACGGCGGCCGGCACCACGCAGAGCGACGAAGACGACAGGAAATGAGATGAGAAGACGCGGGCGGAGGATGACCTCCGCCCGCGTCCCTCGTCGATGTCTACAGGTACTGACCGGTGTTGCTGGCCGTCTCGATGGAACGGCCGGCCTCGGCGCCCTTGCCGCCGGAGACGAGCGTACGGATGTAGACGATCCGCTCGCCCTTCTTGCCGGAGATGCGGGCCCAGTCGTCCGGGTTGGTGGTGTTGGGCAGGTCCTCGTTCTCGCGGAACTCGTCGACGCAGCTGTCGAGCAGGTGCTGCAGGCGCAGCCCCTTCTTGCCGGAGGTGAGGAACTCCTTGATGGCCATCTTCTTGCCGCGGTCGACGATGTTCTGGATCATCGCGCCGGAGTTGAAGTCCTTGAAGTACAGGACCTCCTTGTCACCGTTGGCGTAGGTGACCTCCAGGAAGCGGTTCTCCTCGGACTCCGTGTACATCCGGAGCACGACCGCCTCGATCATGGCCGCGACCGTCACGTCGGCGTCGCCGCCGTGCTCGGCCAGGTCCTCCGCGCTGAGCGGCAGGCCGGGGAGGATGTACTTGGCGAAGATGTCCTTCGCCGCCTCCGCGTCCGGGCGCTCGATCTTGATCTTCACGTCCAGCCGGCCGGGCCGCAGGATCGCCGGGTCGATCATGTCTTCCCGGTTGGAGGCGCCGATGACGATGACGTTCTCCAGGCCCTCGACGCCGTCGATCTCGCTGAGCAGCTGCGGGACGATGGTGTTCTCGACGTCGGAGGAGACGCCGGAGCCACGGGTCCGGAAGATCGAGTCCATCTCGTCGAAGAACACGATGACCGGCGTGCCCTCGCCGGCCTTCTCCCGCGCCCGCTGGAAGACCAGGCGGATGTGCCGCTCGGTCTCACCCACGTACTTGTTGAGCAGCTCGGGACCCTTGATGTTGAGGAAGTAGCTGGTGTGCTTCTCCTCGCCGCGGCGCTCGGCGATCTTCTTCGCCAGCGAGTTGGCGACCGCCTTGGCGATCAGGGTCTTGCCGCAGCCGGGCGGGCCGTAGAGCAGGATGCCCTTCGGCGGGCGCAGCTGGTGCTCCCGGAACAGGTCGGCGTGCAGGAACGGCAGCTCCACCGCGTCGCGGATCTGCTCGATCTGCGAGTGCAGACCGCCGATGTCGGTGTAGTCGACGTCGGGCACCTCCTCCAGAACGAGCTCCTCGACCTCGCTCTTCGGGATGCGCTCGTACGCGTACGCCGAGCGCGGCTCGATCATCAGCGAGTCGCCGGCCCGCAGCGCGGACACCTGCAGCGACTCGGCCAGGTGGACGATCCGCTCCTCGTCGGCGTGCGAGACGACCAGGGCACGGTCACCCGGGGCGCCGCCCGGACCGGCCAGGACCTCCTTGAGCAGGACGACCTCGCCGACCCGCTCGTAGCCGAACGCGTCGACCACGTTGAGCGCGTCGTTGAGCAGGACCTCCTGTCCCCGCTTGAGCTCCTCGACCTCGAGGCTCGGGGACACGGCGACCCGCAGCTTGCGGCCACCGGTGAAGACATCGACGGTGCCGTCCTCGTGGGCGGCCAGGAAAACGCCGTAGCCGCTGGGCGGCTGGGCGAGCCGGTCAATCTCTTCCTTGAGAGTGACGATCTGAGCCCGGGCTTCCTTGAGGGTCGCCACGAGCCGGTCGTTGTTCTCGGTCAGTCGGGCCAGCTGCGCCTGCGTCGCCGCGAGCCGCTCCTCGAGCTGCCGGACGTGTCGGGGGCTTTCGGTCAACTTGCGCCGTACCAGAGCGAGTTCCTCCTGCAGGAACGCAACCTGGCTGGAGAGATCGTTGGCCTCTTTCTCCCAACGTGCGGCGCGTGAATCCGCCTCGTCGCTACGTGCCACGTCCCACCTCCCCGGGGGCTCGAACGTCTTGAGACAACACTAACCGCTGCGGGCCGGATTTCGACCCATGCAACACCCTCGTCACTGAACCTTGATCGATTGGGTCAGGTGGGTGCACCGGGTGGTCAGACCCTTCAGGTACCGTCGGACAGGGCGATTTCTGGGAGGTGTTCGGTGTCTGTGCAGACCGGGACTGATGAGCTTGAGGTCTGGGTGGATCAGGACCTGTGCACCGGCGACGGGCTCTGCGTGCAGTACGCACCGGAGGTCTTCGAGTTCGACATCGACGGCCTCGCGTACGTCAAGGACAGCAGCGGTGAGCTGCTGCAGAGCCCCGGAGTGCGCACCGGGGTGCCGGCGCGGCTGCGGCTCGAGGTGATCGACGCGGCGAAGGAGTGCCCGGGCGACTGCATCCACGTCGTGCGCTCGTCCGACGACGTCGAGGTGGCCGGTCCGGACGCGGACTGATCTTTTTCGGTACGGGCTCCGCCGCGCCCCTACGATCTCCGCGGAGAGCGGAAAATGTCACAGTGTCGGACGGCCGACCAAAGATGCGACAATCCGGGAGAACTCCTCCAAACGGGCGATTTGCCCCGGCCCGCCGTCGTCCAGCGTCTTGCCGAAGCGCAGCGCGTCGTGCCGCAGCGCCGCCCGGCCCTCCTCCTCGGCCATTCCCGGCGGCGGCACCGCGTCGTCCACCGAGCTCAGCAGCAGGTAGACGTCGATGCTGTCGACCCGCGCCTGCCCGCTCGACGTGCGGGTCAGGCGCCGCCGGCACCCGACCTCGGTCACGGTCGACAGCGGCACCACCCGCAACGACGAGGTCATCGAGCCGACCGGCCCGTCGCCGGGCGCCACGTCCTCGCCGTGCCACAGCACGAGGCGGCTGCCGTCACAGATGACGACCTCCTGCCACACGCCGTTCACCTCGTTCACGAAGCGCTCCAGCGTGAAACAGAGCACAGAGGCACCACGCAGCACCCCGAAGAGCGCGTCCAGCGCCACCTCCGGGTCGCGCAGGTAGGCGCGTGCCGCCGAATCGAGATCCTCATACGGCGACCAGTCCGGGAAGACCGCCGGCATCTCGTTGCTGCCCCCGAACGGCGGAGATGACATCGCGCCCACCCGTTCCCTCCCAAGCCCCATGAAACCCGCGACGGAAACTACCGGACGCGGGGCGAGCCGTCACACCCCGGGATCGGTCCCGGTCTCCGCCCGCTCGGCGGCAAGAGCCGCCTGAGCGGCCCTGCGCAGCGCGTACGCCTCGGCGCCCTTGCTGGGCTTGCGCCGCCGCGGCGGTGCCGTCACGCCGGGCGCGAGCTTGCGGGCCGACACGAGGAACGCGGTGTGCGCGATCATGCGGTGGTCCGGGCGTACGGCCAGACCCTCGGCGTGCCAGTCGCGGACCAGCGACTCCCAGGCCCGGGGCTCCGTCCAGCCACCGCGCTCGCGCAGCGCCTCCACGAGCTCGGAGAGCTGCGGAGTCGTGGCCACGTACCCGATGAACACCCCGCCGGGCACGAGCGCCTTCTCGACCATGTCGAGGGCCTCCCAGGGGGTGAGCATGTCCAGGATGATGCGGTCGAAACCGGTCTCCGTGGCGTCGGCGACATCGCCGTGGTGCAGGTGCCACGCCGGGTGCGGCCCGCCGAAGAACGCCTCGACGTTCTTGCGGGCGATCGCGGCGAAGTCCTCGCGCAGCTCGTACGAGTGCAGCTCACCGCTGCCACCGACGGCCCGCAGCAGCGAACAGGTCAGCGCCCCGGAACCGACACCGGCCTCCAGCACCTTCGCACCCGGGAAGACGTCACCCATGGCGACGATCTGCGCGGCGTCCTTCGGGTAGATGACCTGCGCACCGCGCGGCATCGAGAGCACGTAGTCGGACAGCAGCGGGCGCAGCGCCAGATAGGGCGTGCCGCCGCTCGACGTGACCACGCTGCCGTCGGGCAGCCCGATCAGAGCGTCGTGCTCGAGCGCCCCCCGGTGGGTGTGGAACGCCTTCCCGGGCTCCAGCACGATGGTGTGCATGCGGTTCTTGGGATCGGTGAGCTGCACACGGTCGCCCGGGCGGAACGGCCCGCGGTGGGCGGGAACCGGCTCGGCGGCGACGGTGTTTTCCTGAACGGTCACTGATCCCTCTCCTGGTTACCTCGCGGCGGCACGGCGGGCCGGCCGGCGCGGCTCCAGCAGCTCGGCCAGATCCGCGACGTGCAGCACGCCGACGACATCCTCGCCTGAGGTCACCACGTACTGCGCACCCGGGTGGGCCTGCACGGCCCGGACCACCTGCTCGCCGGTGAGCCCGACCCGCATCGCCGGCAGCCGCGCCACGTCCCGCGCCACGGTGTCGACACTCACCCACGGCCGCCGCTCCGCCGGCACAGCAGCCGCCGCGGTGCCGTCCACGAGAGCCAACACCCGGCCGCTGGAATCAGCCACGGCCAGCCCCTTCCGCGCAGGCTCAGCCGCATCGGCGCGGCGTTGTGCCTCCGCGATCGACGTTCCCGACGGTACGGCGAAGAGCGGCCGCGCCAGCGTCTTCAGGTCGACCAGGGGGAACCGCCGCGTCATCCGCGCGAGCCGGATCGACTGCCCGGCGCCCTGCCACAGCGTGAAGGCGACGAGCAGGAGGAAGATCAGCCCGAACAGGGTGAGCAGGTTCAGCCGATAGAGCGTGAACACGGCACACCCGGTGACCAGCGCGATGCCCCGCCCGCCCCACGCGGCCAGCTCCGTAGCCCTGTTCCGGTCGCGCAACAGCGCCCACAGCCCGGCCCGCAGCGCCCGCCCGCCGTCGAGCGGCAGCCCCGGCAGCACGTTGAAGATCGCCACGATGACGTTGCTCGCGGCGAGCTGAAAGGCGATCTCACCCGCGACCGTACGCTCGGGAAGCGCGAAGGCGGCGCCCGTGGCCACCCCGCCCAGCACCAGCGACACGGCCGGCCCCGCCAGCGACACGAGCGCGTCGACCCGGGGCGAGGGCGCGTCCCGATCCATCTCGGTCCAGCCCCCGAGCAGCTCCAGCGTGATCCCGCGCACACCGATCCCGTACCGCCGCGCGGTGAGGGCGTGCCCCAGCTCGTGCAGCAGCACCGAACCCAGCAGACACACCACGAAACCGAGGCCCACGCCGTACCCGAAAAGGGGTTGAAGTCCCAGCTGGTTCTCCGCGTAGCCGCCGTAGACGACGGTGACCAGCAGGGCGAGCAGCAGCATCGAGGCATTCACGAAGACCGGGATGCCGAGCACCCGCCCGACCTCCCACGCCCCGCGCCGCCGGACGGGCCGGCTCCGCTGCCCTCTGTCGTCCACGCCGTCGATGCTACGGACCGAGTCTGAGAGCCCCGCCTCGCCGGTTTCGTCATACCCCTCCCCTAGCCTTACCCGCATGACGGCAGAAACGGTCTTGCCCCCTTCCGAGCCCCTTTCCGAGCCGGGCGGGGAACGGCCCGCCGGGCCGTCGCTGTCGCCGTCGCGCGCAGCCGACTTCAAGACCTGCCCGCTGCTGTTCCGCTTCCGCACCATCGACCGGCTCCCCGAGCAGCCGACCCGCGACCAGGTCCGGGGCACGCTGGTCCACGCCGTGCTGGAACGCCTCTTCGACCTGCCGGCCGAGGAACGCACGCCTGACGCCGCGGCCGCGCTGGTGACCCCGCAGTGGGAGCGCCTGGTCGAGGAGGAGCCGGCCCTGTCGCAGCTCTTCGAGACGGCGGGCGACGTGCCCGCACCCGTCCCGGTCGAGGACCACCCCGCCGCGCCCGTCGTCCCGGTCGCAACCGGCGGCCCTCTGGCGGCTCTCTCGACGGATGCCGGGCCGAACCGCGCCGCGACGACGGCGCCGGAGGCACTGCCCGGCATGCCGGAACCGCCTTCGGATGAGCGCGGGCGGCTCGAGGCCTTCCTCGCCGGCGCGGGTGAGCTGCTCGACGGGTATTTCGCCGTGGAGGACCCCCGGCGCCTGGAGCCCGCGGAGCGCGAAAGCCTGGTCTCCACGCTGGTCGACGACGAGCTGCTGATCCGCGGCTACATCGACCGCCTCGACGTCTCTCCCGCCGGCGACCTGCGCGTCGTCGACTACAAGACCGGCGGCGCGCCTCGCGAGGCCTTCGAGGGCCGGGCGCTTTTCCAGCTCAAGTTCTACGCCCTGGTGCTGTGGCGCACCCGCGGCGTCGTGCCCCGCGTGCTCCGCCTGCTCTACCTCAAGGATGCGGAGGTCTGCGACTACAGCCCGGACGCGGAGGAGCTCGAACGCTTCGAACGCACCCTCGTCGCGCTGTCTAAGGCCATCGAGCGCGCCAAGCGGGAGCAGGACTTCCGCCCGAAGCCCAGCCGGCTCTGCGGATGGTGCAGCCACCAGCAGTTCTGCCCCGAGTTCGGCGGCACCCCGCCGCCCTACCCGCAGCCCACGGAAGGTCTCACCGGCGGTGACGCTCTGACGCCGGTTCCCCGTCAGCCATGAGCACAGGCCGGCTCTTGCCTGACGTCACCGAACAACCGGTCGCGCCGGGCGCCGGTCGGGACGCGCTTAGACCCGCCAACCACACCGCCGACGAACAACCGACCGCCCGACGAAACCGCCAACTCCAAGCCGCCGACCACACCCCCGCCAAGGTCCGCCAACCGCCCGGGTTGACCGCCAGCCGCCGGCGAGCAACCGCGCTCCCGGCGTAAACCGCCGACCGCCCACCCCGAGCCGGCGACCACACCCCGACCGAAGCCCGACGACCGCCCGAAGCAGGCCGCAAGCCGCGGACCGCGCACCCGGCGAGGGTTGCCGATCGCTTAGGGTGAGCGCCGGAGTCGGGTTCGGGGAGGCTGGCGGTGACGGCGGGCGACGGGACAAGAGCGGCCGGGCCGGCCGTGGTGCGTACCGTCCGGGTGCTGCTCGCCGATGAGCAGCCGATGCTTCGGTCGGGGCTGCGGATGGCGCTGGCCGGCGCTGGTGGGCTGGCTGTCGTCGGGGAGGCCGGGGACGGGGCCGAGGCCGTCGAGTTGTCCCGGCGGTTGCTGCCCGACGTCGTCGTCATGGATCTGCGGTTGCCTCGGCTCGACGGGTTGACCGTCACGCGGCGGATCGCCGGGTCGGGGCTGCCGGTGCGGGTGCTCATCCTGACCGCGGACGACACCGACGAGACCGTGCTGGGGGCGGTCGCCGCCGGGGCGTCCGGGTACCTGGGCAAGGACGTGCCGGCGGAGGAGCTGGTTGCTGCCATCCGTACCGTTGCCGCCGGAGGCGCGGTCGTGGCTCCGCCGATCCTGCAGCGGTTGCTGGGGCGGATGGCCGAGGTCCTGCCCGCCGCCGAGACCGCGGCTGCGGCGCCGGCGCTGGACACTCTCACCGAGCGCGAGCGTGAGGTTCTCGTGCATGTCGCCAAGGGACACTCGAACGCCGAGATCGCGCGGTCGCTGCTGGTGTCCGAGACGACCGTCAAGACGCATGTCGGCCACGTGCTGACGAAGCTGCGGCTGCGGGACCGCGTGCAGGCGGTCGTGCTGGCCTACGAAACCGGACTGGTGCGTCCGGGCGGGTGAGCCGGGCGCCGGCCGGGGATCCGTCCCGGCGGGTGAGCCGGGCGCCGGCCGGGGATCCGTCCCGGCGGGTGAGCCGGGCGGCGGCCGGGGTCCGGCCGGGCGGGTGACATCAGGCGGCGGCCGGGTGGCCCAGGGCGCGGTGCACGTTGATGTCTCCGCTGGCCGTGCGTACGCGCAGCTCAAGGGTCGCCGCCGCGCGGCCTTCAGGCGGGGTGTCTCCCATCGCCAGGTCGCTGGTCGTGGAGCCGGAGGCCGTGGTGAGGTCCAGCCACACGCCGGTGCCCGGGGCGACGCCGACCGTGACGTCGCCGGACATCGAGCGCAGGTCGGCTCGGCCCTGGCTGATCGTGCCGATCTCCACGTCGCCCGAGGCGGCCTGGGCGTTGACGGAGCCGCCGACGCGGTGGATGGCGATGTCGCCGCTGGCCGTGCCGGCGCTGACGTCACCTGTGACGTCACCGGCGCGCAGCTCGCCCGAGGCGGTGTTCATTCGCAGGGAGCCGCCTACGCGGTCGACGGTGATGTCGCCGCTGGAGGACTTCAGCTGGACGTCGCCGGTGGCGTATTCGAGGTGGACGTCGGCCGATGACAGGACCGCCTGCACTGTCGTATAGCGGCCGGCGAGGCGCAGGTCGGCGGCGGCGGACTTCGCCGCGACGGTGCTGTCCAGCGGTACGCGCACGGCGACGTGGACCTTGGCCGTGCGCCGCCACGCCCATCCGCCGGCGTCGGGGGCGTGCACGATCAGGGTGTCGCCGTCGAGGGCGATGGTGAACTGGTCCGTGGCGTCGGTGCCGTCGGGGGCGGTGACGTCGACGCGCACGGTTTCGCGCTGCTCCGCGACGACCTCGGCGGAGCCGCGCTGCACGCGCAGGGAGACGGTGACGGGGCTGGAGTGGTCGAACTCGGGCACGAGAGTGCTCCTTCGCTGGTGGGTGGGGGTGGTCAGGCCTGGGCGTAGCCGGTGATGCGGCGGCCGCCGCGCCGCGGGGCGGAGGCCGACGGCGGCGACGGTGTGGCGGTCGCCGCGGCCATCACCGCGCGGACCAGCCACGCGTTGACGGAGATTCCCTCGGCGGCGGCAGCCTGTTCGACGTGGGCCTTCAGGGACTCCGGCATGCGCAGGGTGAGCCGGGCGAGGTCGCCGCCGTCGGCCGCGGCGGGCTGCGGCGTGACGGGGTCGGGTGCCGGCTCTGCCGGAAGGTGGCTGACGACGAGGTCGGCTTCGCGGCCGCGGAGGCGGACGTCGACGACCGGGCCGTGCAGCCGGGTGGTGATCTCGGCCGTGGCGTCCGACAGCGCCTGTAGCAGCGCCAGCCGGACCGATGCGTCGAGGGCGTGACCGAGGAGTTCCGCGGCCCGTTCGGTGTCCGGTCCCCCGGGCGCGGCGGCGGCGGAGAGATCGGCCTGCAGCGATTCGACGTACGGCGTGAGGTCCATGCCACCACTCTGACGTCATCGATGACGTCTGTCAAGCGTCGAAGTGACGTCACATGGCGAGTTCGGGGGAAACCCTGAGCCGACGTAGGTGGCGACCCGCACCGAAATCTCCGCGTCGCTGTCCGCCCTCGGGCGGACGACCGAGGCGCTCGCCGCCGGAACACTGGCAACGCCGGCCGGGCGAACCGCCCGGCCGGACCACGGCGGACCACAGGGAGCGACAGTGACAACGACCAATGCCGACCGACCCGCGGCGGCCCGGGCGAACGAGGTCTGGAAGGTCTACGGCTCGGGTGAGGCGCAGGTCGTCGCGCTTCGTGGCGTGAGCGCGGAGTTCGGGCAGGGCCGGTTCACGGCCATCATGGGCCCGTCCGGCAGCGGCAAGTCGACGCTCATGCACTGCCTCGCCGGCCTCGACACGGTCGACCGGGGCACCGTCCACGTGGGCGGCACCGAAGTCAGCAAGCTCAACGACAAGGCGCTCACCCGGCTGCGCCGCGACCGGATCGGCTTCATCTTCCAGCAGTTCAACCTGCTGCCCACGCTGAGCGCGCAGGAGAACATCCGGCTGCCGCTGGACATCGCCGGCCGCAAACCCGACCCGCAGTGGTGGGACATCGTCATCGACACCGTCGGGCTGCGGGACCGGCTGAGCCACCGGCCCAGCCAGCTCTCCGGAGGCCAGCAGCAGCGGGTCGCGTGCGCGCGGGCGCTGATCGGGCGGCCGGACGTGATCTTCGCCGACGAGCCGACCGGCAACCTGGACTCGCGGTCCGGGGCCGAGGTGCTGTCGTTCCTGCGCGCCAGCGTGCGCGAGCACCAGCAGACGATCGTGATGGTGACCCACGACCCGGTCGCCGCGAGCTACGCCGACCGGGTGGTGTTCCTGGCCGACGGGGAGATCGTCGACGAGCTCACCGAGCCGACCGCCGACGCGGTGCTGGACATGATGAAGAAGCTGGACACGCACGCCGAGCCGGTGATGCTCTGATGCTGCGGGCGACCCTCAAGAGCCTGCTGGCGCGCAAGCTGCGGCTCATCCTGTCGGGTCTGGCGGTCGTGCTCGGCGTCATGTTCGTGTCCGGCGCGTTCGTCGTCACCGACACGCTCAGCCGCTCCTTCGACGCCGTCTTCGCCAGCGCGTACTCGACCACCGACGTCGGCGTGACCGCCAAGCCCAAGGTCGAGGTCTCCGAGATGGACGGCGAACAGGTCGCCGCGCCGGTGCCGGCGGCCACCGTGGACAAGATCAAGACCGTGCCGGGCGTACGGGCGGCGACCGGTCTCGTGGAGGCCGACGGTGCGCGGGTGATCGGCAGCGACGGCAAGGTTCTGACCTCGATGGGGCCGCCGCGGATGGGCGTCGCCTGGAGGGGTGCGGACGACCTGGTGCAGCTGCGCGAGGGTCGCGGGCCGGCCGCCGCCGGCGAGATCGCGGTCAACGCGGCGGTGGCCGAGGCCGCCGGGCTGAAGGTCGGTGACCGCGTCGGCGTGCTCACCCTCGAGCCGAAGAAGGAGTTCACCCTGGTCGGCGTGTACGGCTACAGCGGCGACCGGGACAGCCTCGGCGGCGTACAGGAGGTCGCCTTCACCGAGCCCGTGGCGCAGCAGCTGATGCTCGGGCGTACAGGCGTCTACAGCTCGGTGCGGGTCCAGGCCGCAGGCGACGTCACGCCGGAGGCGCTGCGCGACCGGATCGGGTCCGCGCTCGGCACCGGGTACGTGGTCAAGACCGGTGACCAGCTCGCCGACGACAACGCCGCGGACCTGCAGGAGGGACTCAGCTTCTTCGGTCAGATCCTGCTCGGGTTCGCCGGGGTCGCGCTGTTCGTCGGGGTCTTCCTCATCCTCAACACCTTCTCGATCATCGTGGCGCAGCGGACCCGGGAGCTCGCCCTGATGCGGGCGCTGGGCGCCGCCCGGCGGCAGGTCATCACCTCGGTGCTCGTCGAGGCGGTCGTCATCGGGCTGGTCGCTGCGGTGCTCGGGCTGGCCGCCGGAGTCGGGGTCGGCGCGCTGCTCGCGTACCTGTTCGGGTCCTTCGCCGCGGGCGGCCTGCAGCTGGCGCCGCTCGCCGTGCCGGCCGCGGCCATCATCAGCTCGTTCGTCGTCGGCGTGCTCGTCACGGTCGTCGCGGCGGTGCTGCCGGCGCTGCGGGCGTCGAGGATCGCGCCGGTGGCCGCCATGCAGGACGTCGCCACGCCGGACCGGCCGCTGACGAAGCTCAGCGTCGCGGGCGCGGCGGTCACCGCGGCCGGGGCGGCGGCGCTGGGCCTGGGCCTGTTCGCGGACGTCGGCGCCGAGCTGTGGCTGATCCTGGGCGGGGTGCTCGTCTCGTTCGTCGGGGTGGCGCTGCTGACGCCGCTGATCAGCCGTCCGGTGGTGGCGCTGCTCGGCCGGTTGTTCTCCTGGTCGCTGCCGGGCCGCCTGGGCCGGCTGAACTCGGGACGCAACCCGCGCCGCACCGCGATCACGGCAGCCGCGCTCATGGTGGGCATCGCCCTGGTCACCGGCGTCACCGTGGTCATGGACTCGGCCAAGAGCAGCCTCAAGGCCGAGGCGGCCCGGGTCCTCAAGGCCCAGATCATGATCAGCGGGGACCAGAACGGGCCGCGGCCGCCGACGTTCGATCCGGCCGTCGTGCGCAAGGCCGCACAGATCCCCGGGGTACGGGCGGCAGCCGGCCTGTGGGAGGACCAGGTGCTCATCGACGGCAAGCGGCAGTACGTGACCGCCACCGACGACCTGGCCTCGCTGGCGCAGACGTACGGTGCGGACGCCACCACCCTGACGACGCTGAAGGACGACCAGCTCGCAGTCAGTGCGCCCCGGGCGGCCGAGCTCGGCTGGAAGGTCGGTTCCCCGGTGACCGTGCAGGCGTCCCGCGGGGAGCCGCACCACTATACGGTCGTGGCCACGTACGCCGAGGACGCCCTGCCCGGCAGCATCACGCTCCCGGGGGCGGTCACCAAGGACTTCGGCATCAGCCAGCCGGCTTTCGGGTTCGTCCGCCTCGACGACGGCGTCGCGGTTTCGGCGGTGCTTCCGCAGGTCAAGGCGCTGGTCGCGGACAGCCCCGAGGTGTCGGCGACCGACGCGGCGGCATTCGTGGACCAGCAGGCCGCCACGTTCGACACGCTCATCACGATGATCCAGATCCTGCTGGCGCTGGCCATCCTCATCGCGGTGCTCGGCGTGGTGAACACACTGGCGCTGTCGGTCCTGGAACGAACCCGCGAGCTGGGGCTGCTCCGCGCTGTCGGTCTCGGCCGGGCCCAGACGATGCGCATGGTGACGGTCGAGGCGGTCGTGATCTCGGTCTTCGGTGCGCTGCTCGGCGTGACAGTCGGCGCGGGCATGGGCACCGCGGTGACGCGGGCGCTGAAGAGCGACGGGATCACCGAGCTGGTGCTGCCGTGGGAGCGGATGGGGACGTACCTGGTGCTGGCGGCGCTCGTCGGGGTGATCGCGGCGGTGCTGCCGGCGATCCGGGCGGCGCGGCTCAACGTGCTGGGCGCCATCGCTCACGACTGAGAACAGCTTCCGCGCCGGCCCCGACCGCTCGGGGCCGGCGCGGACGTGCGTCAAGTGGTGACGCGGCTGAAGATCGTCGCCAGATATGCCGGGTCCACGCCCACCAGGGTCTCGCGCAGGTGGACGCCGTCGGTCGGTGGCAGCTCCAGCTCGGCGGGGACGGCGAGGACGGCCGCCCCCGACGCCACCGCGCTGGCCATGCCGGTCGGCGAGTCCTCGATCGCGACGCATTCGTCGATCCGCACGCCCAGCAGGTCGGCCGCCGTGCGGTACGGCGCCGGGTCCGGCTTCGGGGCCGACACCTCGTCACCGCAGACGACCGCGTCGAAGTTGTCCCGGCCCAGCGTGTCCAGCGCGACCTCGACGAGCCGCCGGCCGGTCGAGGTCACCAGCGCGGTCGGCAGCCCGGCCTCGCGCACGGCCCGCAGCAGCTCCATCGCCCCGGGACGCCAGACCAGGCCCTCGGCGAACAGCTCCTCGACGCGCCGCTCCAGCCAGGCGACGTCGGCGGTCTCGTCCCGGTCGGGCTGGCCGAGGTCCTCGCGCAGGATGCGCATCGAGGTGGCCATGCTGCTGCCGATCATGGCCAGCCGCGCGGGCTCCGAGAGCGTGCCGCCCGCGTGGGCGGCCAGCTCGTGCAGCGCCACGTCCCAGACCTTCTCGCTGTCGACCAGCGTGCCGTCCATGTCGAAGAGCACCGCAGCCGGTTGTCGTGATGTCAGGGCAGGCCTCCCGAGTCGCCGAGCCAAAACCCCATTTTCCCCCGCCAGGCGCTCCGGCGCGGCCTGGTGTGACCGCTACGACAGCTGGCACCGCTTCAGGGAGCGGGTGTAGCCGTCGGTGAAGGCGGTGGTGCGCTGCCGGGCCGTACCGTGTGCGCCCTCGGCGAACCACGGCTGGCCCGGGTCGTCGCCCACCGCCTCCAGCCCGCGGGCGAGCTCGTCCAGGTCGCCGTCGGCGAGGTTCAGCCGGTTGCCCTTCTCCATGTCGCCGATGTACGCCCCCGCCATGCAGTCCGCCTGCAGTTCCTGCTCGATCGAGAACTGCTTCTGGATGCTCAGCCGCCGCTGGATCGCGTGGGCGTACTCGTGGCCGAGCAGGTAGAAGATGAAGGCGTCGCCGATCTGGCGGAACGCGGCGAACGCCCAGTTCGCGTCGTAGGCGATGAAGTCGCCCGCCGAGCAGTAGGCCGCGTTGTTCAGCCCGAGCCCCTGGCCACCGCAGTCCACCTCACCCTCGGTGTCGTACGGGATCAGCTCGGCGATCGGCCGGAACGTGAGCCCGGACCGCCGGAACTGGCCGGCCCAGTACTCCTCGGCGAGCCTGCGCGCGGCTTCGACGTCGGACTGGAACTCCTCGACTGTGTCCGTACCGTCGAGGTTCGGGTCCGGGGTCTTGCCCTTGGTCGTCTTCTTGGCCGTCGTCGGTGCGGGGGCCGGAGGCCGGCCGGCGGGGGCCTGCGGTGCGGCGACGCAGCCGAGCGCGACGAGGGCGCCGGCGAGCAGGGTCGGGATCACGAGGCGGTGGCGCGGCACCGGCATGCGGGGGTCCTCCGAGGGCAGGCGTGACCGGGGATACCCCTCGATACGGACGGGCAGGGCAAAGCGGATCAGTGTGCGCCCGGACGGTCGACGGCGCGGTGCATGATGGGCGCGTGCGGATCGAGGACGTGACGCCGGAGACGCTGCGCCCGGTGCGGCGGTCGTGGCTGGTGCAGAGCTGGCGGGACCTGGCCTTCCTGCACTGGGCGGTCCCGCCGGAGACCGTGGCGCCGTTCCTGCCGCGCGGCACCGTGCCGGACACGCTCGACGGGGTCACCTTCGTCGGCCTCATCGGGTTCCGGATGGTCGGGCTCGGCCCGATGCGCGGCCCCGGCCTGCCGTACCTGGGACGTTCCTCGAGACGAACGTGCGGCTCTACAGCGTCGACGACCAGGGCCGGCGGGCGGTGGTGTTCCTGTCGCTGGACGCGGAGCGGTTGCTGCCCGTGCTGACCGCGCAGGCGCTGCTGCGGCTGCCGTACAAATGGTCCCGGATGACCCTCGAGAAGGACGCCGGCGTGCTGCGCTATGCCAGCACGCGGCGATGGCCCGGTCCGCGGGCCACAACCGCTTTTGCGGTACGGCCGGGAGCAGCGCTGGACGAGCCCTCGCCGCTCGAGCACTTCGTGACGGCCCGGTGGGGTCTGCACACGCGCGCCTGGGGCCGTACGGTGCATCTGCCGAACGAGCACCCGCGGTGGCCGCTTTTCCGCGCCGAGCTGCTGGAGCTCGACGACGGCCTGGTCCGCGCGGCGGGCCTGCCGGCGCTGACCGGGCCCCCGGTCAGCGTGCTGTACTCCCCCGGCGTGCCGGTCACCTTCGGCGGGCCCGCAGTGGCGGCCCGCTGACTGTCAGACGCGCGCGGGAATGCGGCGGTGCAGCTCCGCGAGCAGGACGTCCGGGCCGGGCGACATGAGCCCCACGTCGACCACGAAGGCCGGCCCCGAGTCGCGGCGCAGCATGCGCGGGCGGCGACCCGGGCCGGGCAGCTCGGTGACCGCACTCGTCGCGGACGGCGTGATCACGAGCTCGGTGAAGGGCCCCCAGCGGCGCAGCCCGACGGAGGCGACCGCGGACCACGGCACGTGCACGCCGCGCCGGCCGGTGGCACCGAACTCCAGGCCGCGCACCGAGCTCTTGAGCCACCCGAACCGGTTCCAGGCGACGAGCACGATCAGGCCGGCAGCCACCACGGGCACGATGAGCAAGGCTTCCACCGCCGTGACCAGGTCGGAAGCCGTGGGGCGGATGCCCAGCCCGAGCACCACGAGCAGGACGATCAGGGCGCACCCGAGGGCGCCGAGCGCGATCACCCACAGCATCGTCACGAACACCATGGCCCGCGGCTGGAAGAAGGTGGTCGCGTCCTCGCCGACCTCCAGCGGATGATCCTCCACGACACCGATTATGCGGAGCCGCCGGCGGGGGGACGGCCGCTCAGCAGGTCCGCCACCCGGTAGAGGGATCCCAGCAGCTGCGGGATCGACGCCGGATCCTTGAGCCGGCCCGGCGTGCACGTCATCAGGTCCGTGCCCTGCAGCGTCCAGGCCGGCACGGCACCGTCGACATGGGCGGCGAGCAGGGCCGCGCTCAACGGGTACGGGGATGCGCCCGGCTCACCGACCACCCGGAAGTCCTTGTCGAACCGTTCGTGCCCCAGCTCGGCACCGGCGCCGAACAACGCCCGGCCCCACTTCGACAGGGTTCCGCGCGGCTGGATGCCCAGGTATTGCGAGGGCCGGTCGAGGTGGACGACGAGCACCGTGAAGTGGTGCGTGGTCGACTTGGTGCCGTGGGTGGTGCCACCCTGCCCGTCCGGCGTGCTGGTCGTGCTGGTCTCGGTGTACGAGTAGTCGGCGACGCTGGCGCGGCGTCCCCACAACGGCCCGGTGAGCGCGAGCGTCACGCCGCGCCGGTTGCGCCCCGGCAGCCGGTCACTCCAGTCCACCGCGGGGTCCGAGACGAGGGTCCAGCCGGCGGCGGCCGCCCATGTCTGCAGGGCCTCACGGCGTTCGCGTTCCCGCCGGCGGCCGACGACGACCGCGAGCACCACGGCCGCGACGGGGACGGCCAGGCAGGCCAGCAGCCCGCCGGCGATCACCACTGCGTCCATGGCGGGTCAGCTTGCCACGGCGCAGGCGTCTTAGGCAGTGCCGCGCTGCCGCATCTTCCGGCCCGGCCGGGGCCGGGCGATCCGGACGTTCCCGCCGGTGGGACTCAGGGGCGGACGGTGACCGTCGGCAGGGCCACGGTGTCGGTGCCCAGCTGGTCGGCGTCGACGACCTGCTCGACCGGCTCGACGCCCGCCGCGGCGGCCACGGCCTCGGCCTGCGCCTCCGATGTCACGCCCATCTTCGCCATCTGGCGGGTGTAGCTGCGGGTCGCCGTCCAGAGCTTGTAGATCAGCAGCAGCTCGAACGCGACCAGCAGGATCCCGGACCCGATGGTCACCGGGATGATCTGCGCCGTCAGCGGGCCGATGATGAAGACGAACATCTGGAACTCGATGCCGCTGAACAGGTGCGCGCGGATCCGCTGGCGGACCAGCATGTTGCGGATGCGCACGAAGGTGCTGAACTTGGTGCGGAAGTCGCCGTACACGTCGACCACGGGCCGCTGTGCGCCCGTACCGTCGGTGGCCGGGCCGGTGACCGCCGCCGCGCCGACGGGGTGTTCGGAGTCGGTCTCCTCGACGAACATCGGCGGGGCCGCGCCCTCGCCCTGGGCCGCCTCGAGGCGGCGGCGCATGTCGTTCTTGACCTTGCCCATCTGCAGGGCGTTCAGGTAGCGGAAGCCGTCCAGGAAGATGACCACGCCGGCCATCCACAGGTAGTGGACGTTGTGGGTCTGTGCGTACTGGCCGCCCATGAGCGCGACCGCGCAGGTGACGACGCGCAGGCGGTCGAAGACGTAGTCGAGCCAGGAGCCGAAGACCGAGCCGGTGCCCTTGAGCCGGGCGATCTTGCCGTCCATGCAGTCGAGCACGAAGCTGAAGTGGAAGCCGATCGCGCCCGCGACCAGCCACTTGTAGTCACCCTGGGCGAAGCACACCGCGGAGAGCACGCCCAGCAGGAAGGCGCCCATGGTCAGCAGGTTGGGCGTGACCCACTTCAGCGGCGCGACCAGCCACACGAGCCGCGACGCGAGCGGGTCGACCAGCCAGACGGTCCACCACGCGTCGCGATCCTTGTACGTGCGGGTGCGGATCTCGTCGAGCGTGAACCGTCGTGCCATGCCACAACTCCACCATCGTGATGAATACATGAATAGTGAGACGCGCGGACATTACAGGAGACCGTTTCGCAGCATAGAGCCCCGGCCGAAGATCTGGACAAACGGCGACATGATCCGCCCCTCGGTGCGGGCATCTGGCCAGCACTTCGGCGGAGCACGTCACTCCGACTACGGAGCGTGACAAGGACCTGACATCCAGCGGTGACGAAGATCACCGACTCGTCGACGGCGACCTGGTCGGGGTGCCCCGCGTCAGCCGAGCGGGCGATGGCCGTGTTGGCCGCGGCAGCCCCGCGTGTCAGGATTCCCGGCAGGACCGGCCGGCCGACCTCCGGGGGAGACGAGTGGACGCCGAGCACGTGGCAGGCGATCTGGAAGCGGTGTTGCTGAGCGAGGACCAGATCCTCGCTCGGGTCGGCGAACTCGCCCGCACCATCGGCAAGGACTACGCGGGGCGCGAGATCGTGCTCGTCGGCGTGCTGGGCGGAGCGGCGACGTTCACCGTCGACCTGGCCCGCGCCCTGGAGACCCAGGTCGAGATCGGCTGGATGGCGATGCGCTCGTACACGACGAGCAAACGCAGCTCCGGCTCCGTACGCCTGCTCAAAGATCTTGATCTGGAGATCGAGGGGCGCGACGTCATCATCACCGAGACGGTCATCGACACCGGGCTGACGATGTCGTGGCTGATCGCCAACCTCCAGCAGCGCCGGCCCGCGTCCATCGCCGTCTGCGCCCTGCTGCGCAAGCCGCACAGCCCCGCCTTCGACGTGCCGACCTACGTGGGCTTCGACGTGGAACCCGGCCTGATCGTGGGCTACGGCCTCGACTACCGCGGCCACTACCGCAACCTGCGCTGCGCCGCGGTCCTGGCCCCCCACGCCGTCCGGTGAAGGCCGTCGTCCTCGACTTCTTCGGCACCCTCACCGACCCGTCGCTCGAAGCAGGCCGGCGAGCGTCCTTCGCGGGCACCGCAGCCGCGCTCGGCGTGCCCGCCGACGCCTTCTGGACGGCGATGTCCGGCTCCTTCCCCGAGCGGATCTGCGGACTCCTCGGAGACACCCGTTCCACGCTGGACACCATCGCCCGGCGGTGCGGCGTCACGCCGTCCGAGGCGGCCCTCACCGAGGCCGTCGCCGCCCAGCTCCGCGGGGCAGCCGGGATGCACAGCCCCCGCCCCGATGCGCTGCCCGCGCTGCGCACCCTGCGCGCAGCCGGCTTCCGGCTGGGACTCATCAGCGACTGCAGCAGTGAACTGGTGGAACGCTGGCCGTCCACCCCGTACGCGCCGCTCATCGACGCCCCCGTCTTCTCCTGGCAGGAGGGCTACCGCAAGCCCGACCCCCGGCTGTACGAGACGGTGGCGCAGCGCCTGGGCGTGACGCCGGCCGACTGCTGGTTCGTCGGCGACGGCGGCAGCAGGGAGCACTGGGGCGCGGCCCGCGCCGGGATGCGCCCGGTGCTGGTCACCAACGCCGGCTACCCGCAGGCCGCGGCCCTGCGCGACGACCCCGACGCCTACCTGCCCGCCGACAGCCTGGACGACCTCGCCGCGCTACCCGCCCTGGTGTGCAACGATCACGCATGCCCGTGACCAACCCATGGCTGGCCGGCCCCTCACCGAGCCGCCGGCTCCCGCCGGACCGTCTCGAGGAACGCATCCTCAACCTGCTCTCCTCGCAGAACATGTGCGTGCTCGCGACAGCCGGCTCCTCGGGCCCGCTGGCAACGCCGGTCCGCTACTTCCACCTCGGCTTCACCCTGCTGTTCACCGCGGCCGCCGGCTCACCGAAGATGCGGAACATCGCCGCCGACCCCCGCGTCTCGATCGGCGTCTTCGCGCCGCTGGTGGGGCAGGCGAGCAGCCGCGGCGCTCAGGTCCTCGGCGAGGCGCGCACCCTCTCCCCCGACGACCCGGAGTTCGCCGCCTACTGGCCGGCGGTCCGCTGGCAGTCCGACCACGTGGAGCGGTCTCGCTCCCTCGACGACCCTCCCCTGGGCCCTCTCGTGGCCGTGCCGGCCACCCGCATCGTCTACACCGAGCACTGGCTGCGCCGCGACGGCTACGCCCCCCGCCAGTTCTGGCGAGGCCCGCCCGGCGGCCCCGCCGGGGCGCCGCCGGGTGGGATCCGGTGACGCCACGTAGGCTCTGAGGTACTGAGGTACGAAAGGTTGGCATCGTGACAGAGTTCGACGGCCTCCCCCTGCTGCGCTCCCCCGTGGCGATCGCCGCCTTCGAAGGGTGGAACGACGCCGCGGACGCGTCGACGGCCGCGGTGGAGCACCTGGAACAGGTGTGGCAGGCCCGCGAGATCACCACCATCGACCCGGAGGAGTTCTACGACTTCCAGGTCAGCAGGCCGACCATCACCATGGCCGAGGGCGAGACCCGCAAGATCGAGTGGCCGACCACCCGGTTCAGCGTGGCCAGCCCGCCCGGCACGGAACGCGACGTCGTCCTGATCCGCGGCATCGAGCCCAGCATGAAGTGGCGCACCTTCTGCGAGCAGATCCTCGAGGTCTGCCACAGCCTCGAGGTCGACCGGATCGTGCTGCTCGGCGCCCTGTTGGCCGACGTCCCGTACACCCGGCCCCTGCCGATCAGCGGCACCGCGTCCGAGAAGGAGGTCGCGGAGAAGTACAAGGTCGTCCCGACCCGCTACGACGGCCCCACCGGCATCGTCGGCGTGCTGCAGGAGGCGGCCGGCCGCGCGGAGCTCGACGCGTTGTCGTTCTGGGTGCACGTCCCCCACTACGCCAACAACCCGCCGTGCCCGAAGGCGACGCTGGCCCTGCTCAGCCGGCTCGAGGACGTGCTCGACCTCCCGGTGCCGCTGGCCGACCTCGCCGAGGAGGCCGACGAATGGGAGAAGCGGGTCCGCGCGGCTGCCGAGCAGGACGCGGAGCTGGGCGAGTACGTGCGCGAGCTCGAGGAGCGGGTCGGTGACGAGGGGATCAAGCCGCTGACCGGGGACGAGATCGCCAGCGAGTTCGAGAAGTACCTGCGGCGGCGCGGCGGGTCGGCCGGACCGACCGCCGGCTCCTGGTAGCCGGATCCGCTTCCGGCCCCGGCAACGTTCCGGGGCCGGAGGACGCCCGTTCCTTGACGCCCGCCCGCGGGCGGGTCAGTGCCAGAAGGTGGCGACGGCCGCGTTGATCAGCGTCAGGGCGATGATGCCGATGAAGTGGCCGCGGTTGACGTCCTCCCGCTTGCGGCGCCACGGGATGAACACCATCACGAAGATCATGATGGCGATCACGAGCTTCACCACGAGCTTGACGGGGCTGGGCTCGGCGTCGCCGCCACCACGCAGCGGGGCGGCCAGCGCCAGGCCGGTCAGCACCTGGATGATCGAGCCCCACAGCATGGCCGGGTTGATCCGCAGCTTGCCCGAGACGAACTGGACCACGGCACCGCCGAGCAGCAGCGCGAAGCCGATGAGGTGCGCATAGCGCAGGATCAACCGCAGAGCCTCCATGGCGGCACAGCCTAGTGGGCGCCCCGGTGCCCGATGACCAGCAGGTGCCCCGTGGCGCCGTGGATTCCCGGATCCTCCTCGACGCCTCGCATCCGCTCGAGCAGCACGGCGGTGCGCTCGGGGTCGGCCAGGATGTCACCGAGGACGGGACCGGCGTAGGCCAACGGCCCCTCGACCGCGAGCACCCGTACCCCTGTCAGGCCCGCCTCCTGCGCCTCGGGCGCGGCCTCGCGCGGATCGTGGAAGTAGGCGCGGGTGAAGAACCGCTCGCCGTTGCTGTCGTGCACGCCGTCGCGCATGACGCCATCCACCAGATCGCGGAACTCCGGATCCGGAAAGAAGTTCTTCACGAGCCCGTCGAAGAGTGCCGCGTTACGGGTGATCAGCGCGGCCACCACGACGCCGCCGGGCCGTGTCGCACGGAGGGCCTCCCGCCACGCGGCGAGCCGGTCGGCACGCTCCAGCAGGTGATACAGCGGGCCGAGCATGAGCACCGCATCGGCGCTCGCATCCGGGACCGGCAGCTGCCGTGCATCGCCCGGCTGCGCGGTCACCCCGGGCAGCGTCGCGGCTTCGTCCACGTGGTCCGGCACGGGATCCACCACGTGTACGGCGTAACCGGCGGCGGCGAGCGGCTCGGCGTAGACACCCGTGGCGCCGCCCACATCCAGGACCCGGCCCGGTGGCGGTGGCAGGACTCGGGTGAGCACGTCCCACGTCCGGAGGAACTCGAGGCGTCCGGTGCCGGCGGTGAGGCGTACCCGTTCTCCACCGCGCCGGTAGTAGTCGAGGATCTCGGGGCTCAGCATGCCGTCCATCCTCCGGCGGCCCTCCGACCACAGTCGATCGAGTTTCGGCGTGTCGCTGCCGCCCGGCGCACACCCCGTAGGCCATCCTAGGAACCTAGGGTTTGGAGGTCGGAGCATGACGATCAATCCCGGCGCCGCCGAGTTCCCGCACCGGCAGATCGCGGCGCAGCTCAAGGAGCGCATCCGGCGCGGCGACTGGCAGCCGGGCGAGCGGCTGCCCTCGATCCCGGCGATGGCCGAGATGTTCGGCGTGGCCAAGCAGACCGTCCAGCGGACCGTCGACCAGCTGCGCGTCGAAGGCATCCTGATCACCAAGCCGGGCTCCGGCACGTACGTCCGCGGTACCCGGCGCCGGCTCAACCGGCTCTCCCGCGGCCGCTACGGCGTGCACCGCGGCTACCACGCCGACCTCGCCGCCCGCTACCGCCAGCAGCTCACCGCCGTCGGCCGGGAACCGGCACCTCCCGAGGTGGCGGACGCGTTCGGCGTCCGCGACGGCACCGAGATGCTGGTCCGGCGCCACATCGTCCGCGCCGAGGACGCCACCGTCGAGGTCGGCGCCTCCTGGTTCCGCGTGACCGACGCGACCGGCACCTCGTTGGAACGCGCCGAAGCCTACGGCCGCCCCCTCTATCAGGAAGCGGAGGAGGCGATCGGGCGGCGGTACGCGTCGGCGACCGACACGATCAGCGCCCGGCAGCCCAGCCGGGAGGAGGCCGAGATCCTCCAGATCCGGCCCGACACGCCGGTGCTGCACCTGCTGCACGTCGCCTTCGATGAGACCCGCAAGCCGATCGAGGTGGCGCAGGCGACCTGGCCTGGCCCGATGACGACGCTGACGGAGGAGTACCGCATCCCGGCGCCGGCTCCCGAGCCCGACCCGGACCCCGGCCTCACGCTGGCCTGACGCCGTGCTCCCCCGGCCGGGACGCTCTTCTCCGACATCACCGGCACCCGAGTCCTACCCTCTCGGGGCGCCGCGCTTTCCGGCGGGCATGCCGCAGCGGGAGCCCTCCTCGGTGGCCAGGACGTTCTCCTCCAGCCTCACCAGGCTGGCCAGGGCCGCCTTGCGCTGCTCCTCGCTCATGTCCCCCACCGTCAGCTCCTCGAGCTGCGCCCAGATCCGCTCGACGCACGCCCGCAGGTCATCGCCGGCCGGCGTGCTGGCGACCAGGGACGCGCGGCGATCGGCCGTGTCGGGCAGCCGGCGGACGTAGCCGGCGGCCTCGAGGCGTTGCACGATGCGGGTGGTGCTCGCCGAGTCGGTGCCCAGCTCGGCGGCGAGGTCGGTCTGGCGTTGCGGCCCCGACTCCCAGAGGCGCATGAGCAGCAGCTCCTGGCTGGGGTGCAGGCCGAGCTCACGCAGCAGCCGGCCGGCCAGCAGCTGGTGGATGCGGGCCAGCCGGAAGATCGCGTGGCTGATCGGCCCACTCGCGGCCGCGCCCGGCGCCTCGGTCATGCACGGAAGCGTAGCGCCGTGACGGTGATGGTGATCACCGCGCCGCCCCGGAAGAAACGGACGCTGACCGGGATTGCCTGTCGTGGACAGCAAAATAGCTGTCCAGGACAGGAGATGGTCATGACGACCGCATTCGACGGCATCCGGCTCGGGCGCCACACCACCCGCAACCGCGTGGTCATGGCACCCATGACGAGAAGCCGGGCGTACGGGCCTGACGGAAGCCCCACCGAGCTCATGGCGCACTACTACGCGCAGCGGGCCGGGGCCGGCCTGATCATCACCGAGGGCACCCAGCCGTCCGCCGTGGGCCAGGGCTACCTGAACACTCCCGGCCTGCACACCGCCACTCAGATCGAGGCCTGGAAGCCGGTGACCGCGGCGGTGCACGAGCGCGGCGGCCTGATCTTCGCCCAGATCATGCACAGCGGGCGGATCGGCCACCCGAGCCTGCACGGTGCGACGCCGGTCGGGGCCTCCGCAGTGGCCGCCGCCGGCCAGGTCTTCACCGCCGACGGCCCGAAGGACCTGGTCACCCCGGAACCGCTCGACGAGGCCGCGATCCAGGCGACCATCGCCGACTTCGCCGCCGCCGCACGCAACGCCGTCGAGGCCGGCTTCGACGGGGTCGAGCTGCACGGCGCCAACGGCTACCTGCTCCACCAGTTCCTGTCCACGAACGCCAACGTCCGCACGGACGGGTGGGGCGGCACGGTCGAGGGCCGCATCCGCCTGGTCGTGGAGGTCGCCAGGGCAGTGTCCGCGGCCATCGGCGCGGACCGGGTCGGTCTGCGGATCTCGCCGTCCAACCCGTTCAACGACATCGTCGAGGACGGCCACCGGGAGACGTATCTGGCCCTGGTCGACGCCCTGAACCCGCTCGGCCTCGCCTACCTGCACGTCGCCGAGGGTCCCGACACCGAGTTCACGCCGCAGTTGCGGGCACGGTGGCAGGGACCGCTGATCCTGAACCCGTACACGCCGGGTGCCTGGACCGGACCGGAGGCGCTCAAGCTCGTCGAGACCGGCGAGGCGGACCTGGTGTCGTACGGTGCGCTCTTCCTGGCGAACCCGGACCTCCCGGAGCGGCTCGCGGCGGGCGGCCCGTTCAACGAGCCCGACTACACCAAGGCGTACGGCGGCGACCACAGTGGCTACACCGACTACCCCGCGCTGACAACGGCCTGACCGACGACCGTCCGGCGGCCGCGACCGGCCGCCGGACGCAGGCCCCGGCAAGCAACACAACCGCCGGGACGGGCGCGGCTGCGTGGTTCTACAGGCGGATTCCCAGGAGCGCGTCCACCGTCCGAGCCATGAGCTCCGGCGCCGCCGTGTCGTCACCCACGCCGGACAGTGCCGCCTCCGCCCACGCGTCGACCAGCGCGAGCGCCGCCGGTGTGTCCAGGTCGTGGCCGAGGGCCTCACGGACCGCCGCCAGCAGCCCCTCTCCCGACGGGCCCGCGGGGGCCGCGGCGGCGGAGCGCCAGCGGGCCAGGCGGGCTTCTCCGGTCTTGAGGACGTCGTCCGTCCACTGGCGGTCGGTGCGGTAGTGGTCGGCCATCAGGCTCAGGCGGACCGCCATGGGGTCGACGCCGTCGCCGCGGAGGCGGGAGACGAAGACGAGGTTGCCCTTGGATTTCGACATCTTCTCGCCGTCGAGGCCGATCATGCCGGCGTGCACGTAGTGGGAGGCGAACGGCGACTCGCCGGTGAGGCGCTCGGCGTGGGCGGCGGAGCACTCGTGGTGGGGATACAGCAGGTCGTTGCCGCCGCCCTGGACGTCGATGGTGGTGCCGAGCAGGCCCAGGGCGATGGTCGCGCACTCGATGTGCCAGCCGGGGCGGCCGGGGCCGAGGTCGCCGCCGTCCCAGGCCGGTTCGCCGTCGCGGGCGCCGCGCCAGAGGAGCGGGTCGAGGGGGTCGCGCTTGCCGGCGCGGTCGGGGTCGCCGCCGCGCTCCGCCGACAGCTTGAGCATCTCGTCGCGGGAGAGGTGCGACTCGTAGCCGAAGGACGGGGAGGCTGCGATGGAGAAGTAGACGTCGCCGGTGCCGTCGTCCAGCGTGTACGCCGAGCCGTCGGCGATCAGCTCGCGCACGTGCCCGGCGATGGCGGGGATGGACTCCACGGCGCCGACGTAGTGCGCCGGCGGGATCATCCGCAGCGCCTCCATGTCCTCGCGGAACAGGGCGGTCTCGCGCATAGCCAGGACGACCCAGTCCTCGCCGTCGCGGGCGGCGCGCTCCAGCAGCGGGTCGTCGATGTCGGTGACGTTCTGCACGTAGCGCACGTCGAGGCCGGCGTCGCGCCAGGCGCGCTGGACCAGGTCGAACGCGATCATCGTGGCGGCGTGGCCGAGGTGGGTCGCGTCATACGGCGTGATGCCACAGACGTACATCGTCGCGGTGCGCCCCGGCGTTGTGGGGACGATCTCGCGGCGGGCCGAGTCGAACAGGGCCGGCGGGGCGGCTTCTCCCGGCAGGGTCGGCACGTCGTGCCCGGTCCAAGCGTCCATGGTCACGAGCCTATCGAGCCCCACCGACAGTTTCGGCGCGGCGTGAGTAAAGACTCAGACCGCGCCGCGAGGAACCTCAGACCGGTGGCCAGGGGACGGCCGGCCAGTCCTGCGGCGGCTTCGGGAAGCGGCCCGCGCGCAGCAGCCGCCGCACCCGCAGCCGCGCATGCTGCACCTCGGAGATCGTGAGGTGCTCCTCGAGCTGCTCCCCCAGCGCCCCGTCCAGCTCCGCCCCCAAGCGGGTCAGGACCTCGAGCGACTCCGGCGGGATGGGCCGACCGGTCCAGCCCCACAGCACCGTACGGAGCTTGTTGTCGACGTGGAACGAGACGCCGTGGTCCACGCCGTGGACGCTGCCGCCGGGGCCGTACAGGACGTGGCCGCCCTTGCGGTCGGCGTTGTTGATGACGGCGTCGAGGATCGCGAGGCGGGACAGCCGCGGGTCGTCGGCGTGGGCCAGGGCGTACGCGTCGCCGTCCTCGTCGCGGGCGGAGGCGACCGGCAGCCAGCCCTCGGGCACGTCGTACGCCGGGACGAAGCCGACCAGCGCCTCGGCGTCCTCCGGCTCGTCGATCCACAGCTGGCAGGCGCCGGTGCCGAGCGGGCCGTCGCGCAGGATGGTCGGCGGGACGAGGCCCCAACCGGTGGCCCGGGAGACGAGGAACGCCGAGACCTCGCGGCCGGCCAGGGTGCCGTCGGGGAAGTCCCACAGCGGACGTTCGCCCTGCACCGGCTTGTACACGCAGCGGCGGGTCAGGCCGTCGAGGGTGATCTCGGCGCGCAGCGTCGTGTTGGAGGCGTCGACCAGGCGGCCCTCGAGCTCCATCGTCCCGTGGGTGAGCAGCTCGAGGGCTTCGTCCTCGGCGAGCACGGAGGCCGGCTCCGTGGTCACCGGTGGTAGCCGTTGTGCCGGGGGCAGAGGTGGCCCGCCGGGTCCAGCGGCTGGCCGCAGAGCGGGCACGGGGGGCGGCCGGCCGCGACCACGCGCCGGGCGCGGTCGATGAAGGCCCGGGTGGCCTCGGGGGTGAGCCGGACCCGCAGCCGGTCGAGGTCGTCGTCGGGCTCGTCGTCCTCGTCGTCGAGCGGGGTGTCCTCGTCCTCGTCGCCGGCGAGCTCGGCCTCGGCGTCGGCCTCCCCGGCCTCGATCGCCTCGATGACCACCGTGGTGGTGTCGACGTCGAAGGCGAGGCCGAGGGTGCCGACGCGGAACTCCTCGTCCACCGGGGTGTCGAGGGGCTCGTTGTCGCTCACGACGATCGGTGAGGTCTCCGGCAGCTCGACGCCGAAGCGCCGGCTGGCCTCGGTGAGAAGCTCCTCGAGCTTTTCGGCGAGCAGCGACACCTGAACCTTCTCCAGCGCCACGCTGACCACCCGGCCGCCACCGCGGGCCTGGAGGAAGAACGTCCGGTCGCCCGGCTCGCCCACCGTCCCGGCGACGAACCGCTCCGGCGGCTCGAAGGCATGCACCTGGTGGGTCATGACAACGACCCTATCCGTCCGCACGCGTGAGCGCGCAGCGCACCAGGCCGGTTCGCCGAGGGCGCAACGCGAGCACACGCAGGGGTAACAGAACCGTCACAGGAAGTGTTCAGACACCGGCGCCGGCACCGCCGCCGACGGCGGCATCGGACTGCGCAGCCGGTTCCGCGGCGTCGTCGCCGGCCTTCTTCACCGGTACGAGAGAGGTCAGGTCAGCGGTGTCGTTGAGCCGGACGAGGAACGGCCGCGTCGGCGTGTAGCGGATGACGCTGACCGATGCGGGGTCGGCGACGATGCGCTGGAACTCGTCGAGGTGCAGCCCCATCGCGTCGGCGACGATGGCCTTGATCACATCGCCGTGGCTGCATGCCAGCCACAGGGCGTCGGCGCCGTGCTCCGCGGTCACCTTGGCGTCCCAGCGGCGGATCGTGGCCACCGCCCGGGCCGACATGGCCGCCATGGCCTCGCCGTTCGGGAAGACCGCGGCGCTCGGGTGCTGCTGCACGACCGGCCAGAGCGGATCCTCGGCCAGCTCCTTGAGCGGCCGGCCCTCCCAGTCGCCGTACCCGCACTCGATGAGCCCCTCGTCGACCGCGGGGATGACCTCCGGCAGGGCCAGCTCCACGGTCTGCCGGCAGCGGGCCAGCGGGCTGGTCACGACCGCCGACAGCGGCAGGGCGCCGAGCCGCTCGCCGACCCGCCGGGCCTGGTCGCGGCCGGTGTCGTCGAGCTCGACCGGCCGGCGCCCGGCCAGCTGGGCGGTGGCGTTGGCGGTGGTGCGCCCGTGGCGCAGCAGCAGGACGGTGGCCACGGCTACTCGGCCACGCCGGAAGCCTCGTACGCCTCCGCGACCGAGCGCAGCATGGCGATGCCGCTGTCCCGGTCGGCGACGAACAGGCTGACCGAGAGGGTGTTCACGCCCGCCGCCGCGTACTCGCGCATCCGCTCGGCGATCCGCTCCTTCGGGCCGATCAGGGACGTACGCTCGATGAACTCCTGCGGAACGGCCGCCGCCGCGTCGCGCTGCTTGCCGCTCAGATAGAGGTCCTGGACCTCCTTGGCCTCGTCCGCGTAGCCCATCCGCACGGCCAGCTGGTTGTAGAAGTTCTGCTCCCGGCTGCCCATGCCGCCGACATAGAGCGCCGCGTACCACCGGATCACGTCGGCGCACGCGGCGATGTCGTCGCCGATCATGACGGGCACGCTCGGGCAGACGTCGAAGCCTTCGAGGCCGGCCCCGGCCTTCTCCCGCCCGCGCCGGATGTGCTGCAGGTTCTCCTCGGCGGCGTCCGGCGCGAAGAAGATCGCCAGCCAGCCGTCGGAGATCTCGCCGGCCAGCTCCAGGTTCTTCGGTCCCACGGCCGCGAGATAGATCGGTACGGCCGGACGCGGCGGATGGAAGCCGAGGCGCAGCGCCTTCCCGGGCCCGTCGGGCAGCGGCAGCGTGTAGTGCTCGCCGTCGTAGGCGACGGGCTTGCGCGCGATCGCCAGCTTGACGATGTCGACGTACTCGCGGGTGCGGGCGAGCGGCTTGGCGAACCGTACGCCGTGCCACCCCTCGGAGACCTGCGGGCCGGACACCCCCAGCCCCAGCCGGAACCGGCCGCCGGAGAGCGTGTCGATGGTGGCGGCGGTCATCGCGGTCATCGCCGGGGTGCGGGCCGGGATCTGCATGACCGCGGCGCCGACGTCGATGCGTTCGGTCTGTCCGGCGATCCACGCCAGCATGCTCGGCGAGTCCGAGCCGTACGCCTCCGCCGCCCACACCACCGAGTAGCCGAGCCGGTCGGCTTCCTGCGCCATGGCCAGATGATCGGCGGGCGTGGTCCACGCTGTCTGATAACCGAGGCTGAGTCCGAGCCGCACGGGTCCTCCCGATCCTGCCTGCCGGAGCACCGATGCTCCGCGATACGAAGCCTAGGCGAACACGCTCAGTGATCTTCGGGGTGCTCCGTCGCGTACCCGACGCATCCGCAGCCCTATTGACCTGCCGCCGCCGTTCCGCGGGCCGTTCTTGCTGAATAAGGTTCACCCCATGCAACAGCGACCGCTCGGCCGAAGCGGGCTGGCGGTCTCCCGGCTGGCCCTCGGCACCATGACCTGGGGACGTGACACCGACCCCGACGACGCGGCCGCCCAGCTCAAGCTCTTCCTCGACGCCGGCGGCACCCTGATCGACACCGCCGACGTGTACGGCGACGGCGACGCCGAGACGGTCATCGGGTCACTGCTCGGCCACCTGGTCCCCCGCGACGAGGTGCTGATCGCCACGAAGGCGGGCCTGGGCCACTCCCCGCACCGCCGCCGGGACAGCTCGCGAGGTCACCTCCTGCGCACCCTCGACGCGTCGCTGCGCCGGCTCGGCACCGACTACGTGGACCTCTGGCAGCTCCACGGCTACGACCCGCACACCCCGCTGGAGGAGACGCTCGCGGCGCTGGACCACGCGGTGCACACCGGCCGGGTCCGCTACGTGGGCGTGTCGAACCTCGCCGGCTGGCAGACCGCCCAGGTCGCCACCTGGCAGCGGGCGTTCCCGGGCCGGGCCCCGATCGTGGCCACCCAGGTCGAGTACTCCCTGCTGGAACGCGGCATCGAACGCGAGGTCCTGCCGGCGGCGGCCGCGCTGGGCATCGGCGTGCTGCCCTGGTCGCCCCTGGGCCGCGGGGTGCTCACGGGCAAGTACCGCAACGGCCGCCCCCTCGACTCCCGCGCGGCCACGGACCACCTCGCCCCGTTCGTGCAGACCTACCTGGAGCCGCGCAGCTCCAGCATCGTCGAGGCGGTGGTCACGGCTGCCGCGGGGCTGGGCGTGGAACCCCTGGAGGTGGCGCTGGCCTGGATCCGCGACCGCCCCGGCGTGGCCGCCCCGATCCTGGGCGCCCGGACCGCCGGGCAGCTGCAGGGTGCCCTGCTCAGCGAGGACCTCACCCTGCCGACCGAGATCGCCGGCGCCCTCGACGACGTGTCCGCGGTCCCGCTCGGCTACCCGGAACGAGAGGGTCTGACCGGCCCGGGGACTGGTGGCGCACCCGCAGCTGACGCATATTAGGACGCATGGACTACGAATACGCGCCGCTGCGGTTGCCGTCGAATGTCGATCGTCTGACCGCTGCGGCGCAGCTGGCCATCCAAGCAGAGTTCTCGGGCTGGGAACTGGCCCGAGTCCAACTCTTCCGAGACGGAACCCGGCAGGTAATGCTCCGCCGCAAACTAGGAGCATCCCCCCAGCCGGGCCTCATTCTGTAGAGCCCCGTCTCCCCAGCCCCGGGCCGCACGGGACCTCAACCCCACGGGGTTGCTCACCTGATAACGGCCCGAACCCCACCCTGGTCTGACCGCGACCAAAGTCGCACTGCGCCCGCCTGTGTCGAGGGCGCCAAAACAGACTAGGCGCCCTTTGCCGTGGTCTGTTTTGGTGTCCTCGACACAGGCTCCTCGGGGCGCAGTGCCCGCCGGAGCGAAGCGGAGGCCAGCAGCACAGCAGCCGCGTGCAACTAGCGCAACCACCGCCGGCCCCGCGAAGCACCGCACCCGCGCGAGACGGCCTCCACCGAGAGCGACGTGGGAGCCGGCAGCAGAGCCGGCCCCCCTTGATCCCGACTCAGTGGTTGTGCCCCGCGTGGTCGTCCTCGTCTTCCTCGTCCGGCAGGAACGGGTGCTCGTCCAGGCGCCCGACCAGCTGGTCGTCCGGCCCCGGCGTGAACGGCCCCGTCCCGTCCTCGTCGGCGAATGCCTCCAGGTCGAGCGGCTCCTTCACCTCCGACACGGTCAGCAGCCCGTCGAGCGGCTCCAGCTCCGGCACGTCGAGCGACGACAGCGACCCGTCTCCCGCCTGCAGCAGCTCGAGAACCGCCTCACCCACGGACTCGACCGTGCCGGCTTCCTCGTCCTCGGGCACCGCGTTGCGCCGGGCCGCGTCCGCCACCCGGAGCAGGGCCGCCACGCTCGGCACCCGGTAGTCGCGCCGCTGCCGCACCGAGATCACCTGCGCGTACGGGTCGGCCGCGGCGCCGTCGAGGCCGCCGATCGCCGTGCCGAAGCGGGCGTCCGCCTCGTCCGGGTCGATCGACTCCACGTCCCACGGTGTCACCTCGCCGAACGCGTCGAGCAGCTGCTCGTCGTACGCGAACGAGGCGTTGTTGAGGTTGACGTAGGCCTGCCACACGTCGTCGTCGTCCACCCGGCCCTGGGCGGCCTTGACCGCCGCCAGGTGATCCCGGGCGGCCTCCACGACCCGTTCGAGGGCGGCGTCCAGCTCCGCGTACTGGTCGGTCATGGTTCGAAAAGTCCTCTCATCAGCTCGCCTTGAGCAGTCGGTCGAGCACACGCACGCCGAACTGTAGTCCTTCGACCGGGACGCGCTCGTCGACGCCGTGGAACAACGCCGAGAAGTTGAGGTCGGCGGGCAGTTTCAGGGGCGCGAAGCCGAAGCACCGGATGCCCAGGGTGCTGAAGGCTTTGGCGTCCGTGCCGCCGGAGAGCATGTACGGCACGGCGCGCGCCCCCGGGTCCTCGGCGCGCAGGGCGGCGCCCATCGCGTCGACGAGCGCGCCGTCGAAACCGGTCTCGACGGCCGGCTGCTGCTGCAGGTGCTCGATCTCGATGTCGGGGCCGATCACGTCGCGCAGCTGCTCGAGGAAGTTCTCGGCCTGGCCGGGGAGCGTACGGCAGTCGATGGTGGCCGACGCCTTGCCGGGGATGACGTTGTCCTTGTAGCCGGCTTCGAGGCGGGTCGGGTTGGCGGTGTTGCGCACGGTCGCGCCGATGAGGGCGGCGATCGGGCCGAGCTTGGCGATGGCGAGCTCGGGCTCGTCGGGGTCGATCTCGATGCCGAGTGCCTCGGAGACCTGTTCGAGGAACGCGCGCACGGTCGGCGTGACGACCATCGGGAACTTGTGCCGGCCGACGGCGGCGACGGCCTCGGCGAGTGCGGTCACCGCGTTGTCGTCGTGGACGAAGGAGCCGTGTCCCGGGCGGCCCCGGGCGTGCAGGCGCAGCCAGTCGATGCCCTTCTCGGCGGTCTCCACCAGGTACAGGCGCAGGTCGTCGTTGATCGTGTAGGAGAACCCGCCGACCTCGCCGATCGCTTCGGTGCAGCCTTCGAGCAGGTCGGCGTGCTCGCGGACGAGGTACTGCGAGCCGTACTCCATGCCCGCCTCCTCGTCGGCGGTGAAGGCGAGCACGATGTCGCGCGGCGGTACGACGCCGGTGCGCTGCCAGTCGCGGACGACGGCGAGCATCATCGCGTCGAAGTCCTTCATGTCGATGGCGCCGCGGCCCCACAGGTAGCCGTCCTTCTCCTCGCCGGAGAACGGCGGCACCGACCATTCGCTGGCGTCCGCGGGGACGACGTCGAGGTGCCCGTGGACGAGCAGGGCGCCGCGGGACCGGTCGCGGCCCGGGATGCGGGCGACGAGGTTGGCCCGCCGGGGCGCCGACTCGTGCAGCTCGACCTCGATGCCGACCTCGGTGAGCTGCGCGGCCACGTACTCGGCGGCGACACGCTCACCGACGGTGGTGCGGGGGTCGCCGGTGTTGCTCGTGTCGATCCGGAGCAGGTCTCGGCAGATGCCCACGACCTCGTCGGCGGCGGTGACTGGTTCCATCCGCTCTTCTTACCAGCTCGCCCGCGCGCGTTTGGGGGGAGATCAGGTCCGGGTATGACGCGGCCGTGTCCGTACCCCTGCCTCCGCTGCCGCCGGTCGGCGGCGAGACCACCGGCCCGAATGTGGCCGACGTGGTCGCCCGTGAGCATCGCGAGCTGCTCGCCCTCTGTGCCGAGCTGACCGCCGACGGCACGGCCGCCGGGCGCCGCCGGACGGTCGCCCAGGTGGTCAGCGCCGCCCTGTCGCGCCATCTCTCCGCCGAGGAGCAGTACGTCTATCCGGCCGTGCGCGCCACGGTGCCGGGCGGTGAGGAGCTGGCGGACCGGGAGATCGCCGAGGACCGGGCTCTGCTGGAGGCGCTGCGGCTGCTGGAGGCCGCGGGCGACGACGACCGGGCGGAGCTGGCGGCGGACGTGCACCGCCGGCTGGAGCGGCACGTGGACGCGGCCGCCGGCGAGCTCATGCCGCTGCTGGTGCGGATGGCGTCGGTGGAGGAGCTGATCCGGCTGGGCAACCGGGTGGAGCTGGCGGAGGAGGCGGCGCCGACCCGGCCCCATCCGGGCACTCCGGCGACGCCGCCGTGGAACAAGGTGGTGGATCCGGCGGTGGCCATCGTGGACAAGATCCGCGACGTGATGGGCCGGCGGATCACGTACCCCCGGGACCTCTGAATTCACTCATAGTGATAGATGCCACACGTCACGTTTCCGTACGGGCGTACGGGTTAGCTGGTTCTGCCCTTTTGGTTAACCCGTTTGTCACAACTGGACGATCTTTGGCCGTCCGAAGGTCTAGCCGATATCCCGTGAACGTCCTACCGTCACGCTATGAACCTGGAGCTGCGGCATCTCAAGGTGGTCTGTGCCATCGCGGAGACGGGCAGCGTGACGAAGGCGGCCTCGCTGCTCGGCCTCGCCCAGCCGGCCCTGACCGCGCAGCTGCAACGCATCGAGCGGACCCTCGGCGGGCCGCTCTTCGAACGTGACCGGCGCGGCGCCCGCCCGACCGCCCTGGGTGAGCTGGTGCTCTCCCGCGCCCGGGTCCTGCTGCCGGCCATGAAGGGCCTGCAGGACGAGGCGGCCCGGCTCGCCGGCGCCGGCTCCGACAACACCATGAGCCGCTACCGGATCGGCTCCATCGGCGGGCCGATCATCGGCGGCATGGTGCACCGGCTCTCCGAGGCCCAGCCGGACGCGCAGATCTCCACCCACGCGTCGTACTACGTGGAGGAACTGGCGACGATGGTGCTCGCCGGCAAGCTCGACTACGCCCAGGTCGGCGTCTGCGGCGACGCCATCCCGTCCGCCGAGTACGGCCTGGTCTGGCAGACCATCGCCGTCGACGCGGTCTGCGTGCTCATGCCCGAGGACCACCCCCAGGCCAAGGGCACCGAGGTGGACCTGGCCGAGCTGGCCGAGGAGCAGTGGGTGGCCGGCACCGGCGACGGCTGCTTCGGCGACTGCTTCGCCGCGTCCTGCGCCCGGTCCGGCTTCACCCCCCGGCGCATGCTGGAGACCGACATCCGCGGCTGCGTGGACATGGTGGAGTCCGGGCTGGCGCTGGCTCTGTGCCAGCCGACCTTCCGGCCCCCGGCCGGGCTGACCCACCTGCCGATCCAGGGGGCACCGCTGCGATGGCGGCAGGTGCTCGGCTGGCACCCGGACAGCCCGGCCGCCCGGGTGGCGCCGCGGCTGCTCGAGATGGCCGGCGAGACCTACTCGGAAGTGGTCGCCCGCAACCCGCTCTACGTGGAGTGGCTCGAGGACTATCCGCAGCTGGGCGTCCAGCAGCTCGCCACCGCATGAGGTGAGAGGCTTGCCGCATGCCTCTCCCCCTGCTGGTCGTGGACGCGGCCAACGTCGTCGGCTCCAAGCCGGACGGTTGGTGGCGCGACCGAGCGGGCGCCACTGCGCGGCTGCGCGACGCCCTCATCCCGATCAACGCCGGCGGGCTGTCCGATCTCCCCGGCCCGGTGGAGGTCGTCCTCGTCGTGGAGGGCCGGGCCCGCGACATCGCCGCGGCCGAGGGCGTACGCGTGGAGCGGGCCACCGGCTCGGGTGACGACGCGATCGTGGCGATCGTGGCCGCCGAGGGCGCGGACCGGCGCGTCGTCGTGGTGAGCGCGGACCGGGGCCTGCGCGCCCGGGTGACCGCCCTCGGCGCGGAGGTCCGGGGCCCCACCAGCGTCCCGCGCTGAAACGGGCACGCGGGCACGACCACCGCATGGCGGACGACTAAGCTGAGCCTCGTAACACCATGACGATTTCACCGGGAGGCTGCACGAGTGGCCAGCGTCGCTGAGGTCAGAGCGGCCGTGGACGCCGCGCTCCAGCAGGTCACCGAGGGCCAGGCGGCCATCCAGGCGGCCCGGGAGAAGCTCGGTGAGGCCCAGCAGAGCCTGGCCGCCGCGCTCGACGGCTCCGGCAACGATGCCGTCGGCGCCGCTCACGCCTCCCTGGCGCAGGCCGACCAGCAGCTCGAGGAGTGCCTGGGCGCGACCCTGATGGCGGTCGAGCAGGCGCAGACCTACACGGCGACGCTCTGACGCGATGTCGCTGCTGGAGGAACTCGGCGCCCAGCTCCGCGCGACGTCGGAGGAGCTGCCCACCGGACTGGTGTCCGTCGCCATGGAACGGCTGCGCAGCGCCGCCGACCTGCTCAACTGGGTGCGTCAGACGTCCGTGGACCCGATGGGCGTGCCGCAGCTCGGCAACGCGACCGAGCACGCCGAGCATGCCGCCGCCGCACTGCGCCTGGCGCAGGATGCGATCGCGGCGTACCTGTCGGCGCTCGGTCTGGCCGGCGGCCCGCCGCCGGACGGTGACTACAAGGCCGGGCTGAAGCCCGAGGAGACGGCCGCGACCGGACCGGGCGACCAGCACCAGCAGCCACCGCCGGAGAAGCTGGGCAAGTGGTGGCAGGACCGGGTCGCCGCCCTGACCGGCGAGGCCCCGCCCCCGCCGCAGGACACCGGTGCCCGGGCCGACCGGACCGCCGACACCGCCGAGCTGCTGCGCCGTGTCGCGGCCGGGGTCCGCTCCGGCGACCGGGCCCGGCTCGGCCGCGACCTGCACGAGGTGAACGCCGCCACCGGCCTGGGGCTATCCGCGGCCAGCAACCCGGTGCTGCACCGCCTCGCCGGTGACCTGCTCGGCCACGAGCCGCGGCCCGAGGACCTGCAGCGGCTGCGCACGGCGGCGAGCGGCCGGGTCAGGTCGCTGCTGCCGGGTACGCCGCCCGCGGTGCTCGACACCCTGCTCGCCCGCATCTGCCGGGCGCCGGCGAAGGCCGAGGCACCGGCGCACCCGGCCGACTCGGCGGTCACGGCCGGCGTGCTGACCGGTGTGCTGCTGGCCCGCCTCGGCCGGGACCCGGCCACGCTGCACCCGGACGCGCCCGAGCCGCTGCGACACCACGGCGCCGATGCCTGAGTCGATCGCCCAGCAGGTCGTCGAGGTCCGGGCCGCGCTGTCGCACGCGCTCGGGGTGGCCACGGACGCGCTGGAAGCCGCCCGAACCGAGTACGAGACCGCCACCACCCGGCGCAGCCGGATCGTGGCCGCCGCCCGGGAGCGCCGCCGGCGCCTCGCGCACGAGCGGGACAAGCGGCTGCGCGAGATCGACGAGCAGCGCGAACGCGACCTGGCCGAGCTGGCGGGCGCCGCGGCCGAGACCGCCCTGCTCGCCGCCCCGGGCGCGGCCGGGCTGCCGTGGCCCCGGTGGCGGCCGACGCCGGCCGGGTCCGCAGCGCCCGCGCCCGAGCTGCGGGTGGGCCGGCTGCTGCTGCCGTACGACGGTGAGGTGCCCGCGCTCGTGCCGCTGCTGGACCGGGGGCACGTCGTGGTGCGCGGCGACGAGGCGACCGGCGACGACGTGGTGGCCGGGCTGCTGCTGCGCGCGCTGGGCTGCGCCGAGCCGGGCCGCGTCACGCTGACCGGGTACGACCCCGAGCAGCTGGGCGGTGGTCTGGCCGGGTTCGCCCCGCTCGCCACGGCCGGCGTCCTGCAGTTCGTCGGCCCCGGCGGCCTCGGGGCTCTGCTCGACGAGCTCGTCGACCACGTCCGCCGGATCAACGAGACCGTGCTGGCCGGCGAGCATTCGTCGCTGCGCGAGCTGGCCGGTGCGACCGGGCGCCGTCCGGAGCCGTGGCGGGTGGCCATCCTGCTCGGCGCCGGCCGCCCGGACGAGCTGTCGCGGCACGAGCGCAGCCAGCTCGACCGGCTTCTGCGTACCGGCGCGGCCTGCGGCGTGCACCTGGTCGTGCGCGGCCTGCCGGTGGCGCCCGGCCCGGGCATCGAGATCGTCACGGCGGTGCCCGGGGACGAGGCGAGGGTCAGCGGCACCGGGGATCTGCCCGTACGCCTGGACGACGGCCCGTCCGCGGCGGTCGTGACCCGCACCTGCCGGCAGATCGCGGATGCGGTCGCCGCGGGCCCGGCGCCGGTGGCGCTGGACAGCCTGCTGCCCGAGCGGGAATGGCAGGAGAGCTCGGCGCGGGCGCTGACCGCGCCGCTCGGCGACAGTCCACAGGGCGCGCCGGTGCACGTCACGCTCTCCGACTATCCACCGCACGCCCTGATCGCCGGCCCCTCGGGCACCGGCAAGACCAACCTGATCTACGCCTGGATGGGCTCGCTCGCCGCCCGCTACTCCCCCGCCGAGCTGGCCTTCTACCTGCTCGACTTCAAGGAGGGGGTGTCGTTCGCCCGGTTCGCGCCGGGGCGCCGCGACCCGAGCTGGCTGCCGCACGTACGCCTGGTCGGCCTCAACGTCAACACCGACCGGGAGTTCGGCCTGGCGCTGCTGCGCTTCCTGGGCGCCGAGCTGCGCAGCCGGGCGGACGCGGCGAAGCGCCACGAGGCGACGAACCTGGCGGAGCTGCGCGCCGAGGACCCGCGCGGCACCTGGCCGCGCATCGTCGCGGTCGTCGACGAGTTCCAGGTGCTGCTGGCCGGCCGGGACGCGGTCGCGGCCGAGGCGGTGGACCTGCTCGAGGACCTTGCGCGCCGCGGCCGGTCGCAGGGCATCCACCTGGTGCTGGCCAGCCAGGACGTCTCCGGCATCGAGGCGCTGTGGGGCCGCCCCGCGCTGGTCGCCCAGTTCTCGCTGCGCATCGCTCTGCCCCGGGCCCGGCGGGTGCTGGCCGAGACGAACCCGGCCGCCGACGCGCTGCCCCGCTACCACGCGGTGGTCAACGCCGACTCGGGCGCCACGGAGGCCAACCGGGTGGTCCGGGTGCCCGACGCCGGCAACCGCGAGCGCTGGAGCGACCTGCAGCACCGGCTCTGGCGCCGGCGCCCCCAGGATCTTCCGCCGCCGCGGCTGTTCGACGGCGACGCGATCCCGCGCCTCGACGACAGCCCGGACTTCCGGCAGTTCGCCCCGGCGAGCGCCGTGCCGGCACCCGCGGTGCTGCTCGGCGAGACGATCGACGTCGAGGCCCGTTCGGCGCGCACGGTCCTGCGCCGGGCCCCCGGCCGCAACATCGCCGTCATGGGTACGCGGGTGGACGAGGCCTGCGCCGTCCTGCACACCGCCGCGCGCTCGCTGGCCGCGCAGTTCGAGCCGGGCACCGCCCAGTTCGCGGTGGCCTGCCTCGACACGGACGCCAGCGCGGCGGTGGAGGCGCTCAAGGGGGTCCTGCCGCCGGACACGGGCTACTTCGACGGCGACACGGTCGAGTTCCTCTTCGAGGACGCCGCCCACCGCGCCACCGAGGGCACGGCCGCGGACCGCCCACTCTTCCTGCTCCTGTACGCGGTGGACGCCGCCCCCGCCCGCTCGGCCGAGCTGCTGCGCCGCATCCTGCGCCAGGGGCCGGAGCGCCGGGTCCACGTGATCGGCTGGTGGCGCGGTGCCGCCCTGCTGCGTGACACCCTCGGCGGCCAGGGCACCCGCACGGACGTGATCGGCTCCTGGGTGGCGCTCGACGTGCACGGCAGCGAGCTCTCGCCGTACTACCCGGGCCACGGCGCGCCGGTCTGGTATCCGCGGCCGTGGCGCGCCCTGCACTTCGACCGCTCGGTGCACCGCGGCGCCGAGGTCATCATCCCGTATGGACCGTCATGACAGAGCCAGACGGCGTGCTCGAGCGCCGCACCCCCGACTACCGCAGCGTGATCCGCAAGCTGACCAACCTCGACGAGGAGGCGGCGGCCCACCGCGCGGAGGCCCGCACCTGGCACGACACCCGGGCCCGCGAGGCCGACGAGGCGGTGCGCGCCGCCGACGACCGGGTCCGCGAGGCACAGTCGGCGCTGCGGGCGGCGCAGCGCGGCCTCGAGGAGGTCGACGCGCGTGTCGCCGGGGTGTGGGCGGAGTTCTCCCACAAGGCGGGCCGGGCCGCGGAACGCTTCGGGCAGCCGCCCCAGCCGACGATCCCCCGGCAGCGCGACCGGGACGCCGAGGAATATCTGCAGGAGGCCGCGTCCGCCGCGGCATGGAAGCCGCCGGCCAAGCCGTTGAAGGGCGCCACCCTGCTGTACGCCGGGCTGGGCGCGCTCGGCGGCGCGGTGGGGCTGGCGGCGTGGTCGCTGCTGCGCTGGGCCGGCCGCGAGGGCGGCGGTGACCTGGCGGTGGGCCTGCCGGTCGTGGCGCTGATCGTGGCGCTGCTCGGGCCGATCCTGGCGGTCGTGACGGCCAAGCGGGTGGCGGACCGCAGCGGCACGCCCCTCGACGCCTCGTCCGTGGCCACCGTGCTGGTCTCGGCGGTGATCACCGCCGTCGTGATCATGCTCGCCGTCCGGAACAGCGCCGGCACGGGCGGCTGACGTCGACGGCCCGCGGCCTCACGAGGAGACCGCGGGCTCCTGCTCAGGCCGGGACGAGGACGGACTCGCGGAGCAGGCGGCGGGCCAGCACCAGGCGGTCCGCGTCGTCGTCGAGGCCGGGCAGGTCGCCCACGCGGTGCGTGCGGCCGTCCAGCGCCGCGCGTACGGCCGGCTCGCAGAACGCCGGGAAGCGCAACGTGTGGCCGGTCAGCCGGAGCACCACGTGCTCGGGCCCGTCCGCCCGCAGATCCCAGTGCAGCCCTTCGCGGGCGGCGACCCGGTCGTCCGGGCCGAGGTTCTCCGCGTACGCGAGCTGCGCCAGCGGCCGCACCGGGGCCGGACGGGTCGCGGGCCAGGCCCGGGCGCGCAGCCGGTCGACGACGTCGGCCGGGTCGGCGGTGAGCAGCCAGTCCCGCAGCGCCGTGACGGTCTGGGTCAGCTCCGCGGCGACCTGGCCGGGGTCGGCGACGTCCATCCCGTACGGCAGGGTGGCGCGCAGCCGCTGGTCGCCGGCGGCGAGGCCGAGCAGCTCCTCGACGATCGCGTAGCGGGTCAGGGCGCGTACGCCGAACGTCAGGTGCAGCGACCGCTCACCCTGCGCCTCGGCGGAGTGCAGCCAGCCCCGCGGCAGATAGAGGGCGTCACCCGGGGAGAGGACCACGTCGAGCGCGGCCGGGCCCTGGGCGACGGCGCCGACCTCGTCGGCCCGGCCGCCCCACGCCTGGCGTTCGAGCGGTTCGGGGAGCACCGGCTCGTGGATGCGCCAGCGCTTGGTCCCGTCGACCTGCAGCACGAAGACGTCATGGGTGTCGTAGTGGGTCGCGAACCCCTTGTTGCCGGCCGGCGTCAGGTACGCGTTCACCTGCAACGGCTGGCGCAACTGGGCGCCGAGGCGGCCGGCGTAGCGGATCAGCGGCGGCCAGATCCGGTGCAGACCCTGCAGGACGAGGGTGGCGCCGTCGGCGTACAGCCTCATGATCTTGTCGTCGATGACCTGGTCACCGATCTCGGCGCCGGCGCCGCCCGGGCCGGTGAAGGCCGACGCGGGCAGGACGGTGCCCTGGTTGGCGACCCGCAGGAACGGGGTCCGCAGCCCGCGCTCGCTGAGGAGCTCGTCGACGGCCTCCGGGGACAGCAGGTCGCGGAAGCCGTCGGGCCCGGCCAGGTCGTCGGCGCGCGTGAGCAGGGGCTGACGCCCCCAGTACGCCTCGGCGAACTTGGCCGGGTCGACGGCGACGACCCGGGTCAGGGCCGGACGGTCGTCGGTGCCGTCCGGCGTCGGGTTCGTCACCTGGATCCTCAGGACGCGCTGCCGTCGGCGCCGCCGTCGTGGCCGCCGGGGTTGGCGCCGCCGTCCGCGGGGCCCTCGTCGGAAGCGCCACCGTCCGCGCCGCCGTCCACGCCGCCCGGGTTCGCGCCGCCGTCGGCCGGACCCTCGCCCGCGCCGCCGTCCGCGCCGCCGTCGTGGCCCGCCGGGTTCGCGCCGCCGTCGGCCGGACCCTCGCCGGCGCCACCGTCAGCGCCGCCGTCCTGGCCGTTCGCGTTCGCGCCGCCGTCCGCCACGCCCTCGCCCGAGACGCCGCTGCCGCCGGTGATGTCGTCGTCGCTGAGTCGCATGATCGTTTCCCCTTCGTTGGTGGAGACACCGCGGTACCCCGTTTCGATCACCCCTAATCTGGGGAGTCCCCGGGTGTGCTGGTGATGGGGACCTCGGGCTGGCAGTACAAGGACTGGCGTCCTCCCAAGGGCGGCGACGACACCCGGCCGTACCTGTATCCGGAGGGTCTGCCGCAGCGGCTCTGGCTGGAGAAGTTCACCGAGTCGTTCGCCACCGTCGAGATCAACAACGCGTTCTACCGGCTGCCCGAGCGCGACACCTTCGCGCAGTGGCGGGAGCGGACCCCGGACGACTTCTGCTTCGCGGTGAAGATGAGCCGCTACCTGACCCACATCAAGCGGCTGAAGGAGCCGGCCGAGCCGGTCGCCCGCTTCCTGGGCCGCGCCGAAGCCCTGGGCGACAAGCTGGGGCCGGTGCTCATCCAGCTGCCGCCGACCCTCAAGGCCGACGTGGCGGCCCTCGACGAGACCCTGTCGCTGTTCCCGCGCGAGGTGAAGGTGGCGGTCGAGCCGCGGCACGACAGCTGGTGGACCGACGAGGTGCGTGACGTGCTCAAGCGGCACAACGCCGCGCTGGCCTGGGCGGACCGCAAGGGGCGCCCGATGACCCCGCTGTGGCTGACCGCCGACTTCGCGTACCTGCGGATGCACGAGGGCCGGGCACAGCCGTGGCCGCACTACGGTCGCGCGTCGCTGGCCTCGTGGCTCGACCGGCTGCCCGAGCTGCCGACGTACGTGTATTTCAACAACGATCCCGGCGGCGCGGCCGTCACCGACGCCGCCGCGATGGCCGCGATGGCCCGCCGCCGCGGATGCCGGGTGACCCGGACCCCGTAGGCTGGCCGCGATGTACGTCGAGCTGAACGGGCGGGAGCCCGGCGTCGCGGAGCTGCACCGGCTCGTCACGCTGAACTACGGGCACTACACGTCCTTCCAGGTGCACGACGGCCGGGTCCGGGGGCTCGCCCTGCACCTGGCGCGGCTCGCCGACGGTGCGGAGGAGCTGTTCGGCCACCGGATCGGCGTCGAGGAGGAGCATCGCCTGCTCGGCCTCGTGCGGCACGCGCTGCGCCGGGTCCGCGACGCGTCGGTCCAGGTGATGCTGGTGCCCGGCCCGGGCGGCTTCGAAGGTCCGCCGGACGTGCTGGTGTCGGTCTCCGACCCGGTGCCCGAGACGCCCCGTCCGCCGCTGCGGGTCCAGACCGTGCCCTTCGAACGGCACCTCCCCGAGCACAAGCACCGTGGCACCTTCATGCAGAGCTACCACGTGCGCGAGGCCCGGCTGGCGGGCTTCGACGACCGGCTGTTCGTGAGCCGCGACGGCAAGGTCCTCGAGGGTACGACGTGGAACGTCGCCCTGTGGGACGGCGACCAGGTGGTGTGGCCGCAGGCCCCGGTGCTGCGCGGGGTGACCATGGTGCTGCTGCAGATCGCGATGACCATGAACGGCACGCCGTGGTCGCAGCGGCCTGTCGACGCCGCAGACCTGACCTCGTTCCCGGGGGCGGCGGCGGTGAACTCGCACGGAGTCCGGGGCATCGCCAGCCTCGACGAGGTGCCGGCGACCGACACCCGGCTGGTCAAGGTGCTGGCCGAGACGTGGGCCGGCGTACCTTCGGACGAGCTCTAGGGCGTGTCCTGCCGATCATGGCGACGCCGAGACGGAGTCCAGGTTTCGTCTCGCAAGTGGGCCGGGCGGTCGGATACCGGGGATGCCCCTA
>NZ_JBFAPM010000028.1:0-68330 GCF_040676695.1 Actinoplanes sp. NPDC049548 | reverse complement strand
CGCGACAACGAGTCCCACTCGGCATCAGTCAGCTCATAGCGGCGGATCACGCGTCAGATGATGTCAGCCGGTGATCGTTTGAAGACACTGCCTAGGGGTGGGGGTATGGCCCATCGCTAGCTGGGCTTTCCGCTCAGGCCCTTGCTCGCCGCGACTTTGCGGTTCGGGCTGTTACCTGCCTGCCCGCTAGGGCTCGGGTGGCCAGGCGTCTCCGCGCCAGCGCTCGGGGAGCAGGTTCTGTGCGGTCAGGTGAGGGCTGACGTCGTCCCAGGGGCGCACCGTGTCGCCGTACTGCACCTCGTCGGCCTTCGGAAGCAGCGCGGCGCTGTTGTCCGGCCACACCGCCCGGGTGCGCCCGTCGTCGGTGATCAGCAGCTCGGCTGCGAGCGGCAGGCGCTCCGCCTGGCGTGCGTACCCCCACGAGGCGAGGACGGCCTCGGCCCGCCGGACGCAGATCCAATACGGTGAGCCCGGGTCGGCCTGGTACGGCACTGTCCGGCCACGCTCGTCGGACACGTACGCCATCGGGGTGATCGCCCGCGGTGACCGCAGGAAAGCCGCCTCGGCCTGGGCGAACAGCTCCGGAAGCCGATCGCTGCCGTCGGCCGTGACCAACAACGTCCCCCGCTCCGGTGCGAACGCGACCGGCCTGCCACCGACCTGCTCATCGAGCCCGGCCAGCCAGCCGTCGAGCAGCAGATGCGACGTCCAGTACGAGTCGCCGTCGTCCACGAACTGCACGACGACCGGCTCCTCGGCCATCCCGACCAGCTTGGCGCCCGACAGGTTCGCCCGCGCCGCGGCGAATACCTCGTCGTCGGTGACACCCCAGCCGTGTTCCGCGTTGACGTACGTCATGGTGTCCGGCTGGTCCACCACGACGTACTCGGCCAGGAACGGCAGCACCGGACGGCTGAGCGGCGTCGAGACGTCGGCAGGCGGCGTGACACCACGCAGGACGGGACGTAGCAGCGGCCGCGCCTCCGCCCAGGTGGCGGGAAGGCCGGTAGCCCGCAGCAGCCCGGCGACGAACTGGCCGACCTGCCCCCGGCGCACCTCCTCGAGCCGCAGCACGCTGGGCTCATCGTCACCGGGACGCGTGAACCGCACCGAGAAGGACCCCGAGTGGTACCGGGCATCGTGCATGCCGGCCCGTCGCAGCCGCCTGATGACCTGGCTGGCCAGCCGCGCCCGGGCAACCCTCCGAAACAAGCCCACGGCGCTCGTGCCCTCCCCGCGTATCGGTGGGGCGCCGACCTTATCTCCTCGATCGGGCGGCTGTCACGACCGTCCTGCCCTGCCGGACGCGGACCTGACCGGTCGGACGGCGATCGTGGCGTGTGGCTGTGCCGGCCGCGGTCGGCTGGGGGTGGTCACGGTCCCAGCGCGGCAAGCGCGGCTCGCGTCGCTTGTCTTCCTGGCGCGGCTGGCGTCGCTGGTCTTCCTGGCGCTGCTCCTGTCCCTAGCGCTGCTCCTGTCCCTGGCGCGGCTCGTGTCGCCGGCGCGGCTGCGGACTGCTCTCGGTGGTCGGACGTCATGGGTGTTCGCCGCGCGGGCTGGTGGCTGTCACCACCGTGGCCTCCAGGTCCTCGTCGGTGTGGACTCTCGCGTGCAGGCCGGCGGCGCATACCGCATCCGTCGCCGCTGCTGCCTGGTCGGCGGTGATCTCGGAGAGCAACAGCCCGCCAGGGGCCAGCCATGCTCCCGCCGCGCAGACGACGGCCCGGAAGACGTCGAGCCCGTCGTCGCCGCCGTCGAGGGCGGTGAGCGGCTCGTGCAGCCGTGCCTCGGCGGGAAGGAAGGGGATGTGACGCGTCGCGACGTACGGCACGTTGGCGAGCAGAACCTCGACCCGACCGCGAAGGTGCCCCGGCAGCGCGCCGAAGAGATCACCTTCGTGGACGTTCGCGCCGAGGTTGTCGCGAGCGCAGGCGACGGCGGCGGGGTCACTGTCCGCGGCATGGAGCTCGATCGCGGGTACGCGATGACGCACGGCCATACCGAGGGCGCCAGAACCACAACAGAGGTCGACGACGACGTGTGCCCTCGCCTCAGCGGCCCCATCGAGCTGCGCATCCCGTGCCCGCCCTCCGGTCAAGTGCCTGCTCGCCAGGTCAACGAGGAGCTCGCTGCGGACCCGCGGGACGAAGACCCCCGGGCGGAGGCGGACCCGGACGTCGCAGAAGTCCGCGTACCCGACCACCTGCTCGAGGGGCTCGCCGCCGGTCCGGCGCCGCACCAGGTCCCACAGCGTCTCGGCGTCCGCCGCGGCTTCACCGAGCACCGCGGCCTCGTCCTCGGCGAACACGCAGCCCGCGGCCCGTAGCCGCCCGATCGCCTCGGCCAGGTCATCGTCCCGCACGAATCTCATCAAGCTCCCGTTATCCACAATGCGCCGTCGTCCACAGGCGGCCGAGCGGCCGAGCACCGCCGAACCCTACGTTGCCGGAGTGCGCCAGGAGAGCAACCCCGAAGATGCCGTACGCGTCAGGCTGGAATCCGTCCTGACCCCGCCGGCTTCGTCACCCGTCGTGTCTCCCATGCCGGCCGCCTCCGCGACAAGGGGTTATCCGGCGGGATCGCCGTGGGCCACGCCGCCGTCGGTAACCGCCACGGACGAGCAGAGCGCCGCGTCCGTGGTGCCGAGGCCGGGCTGGCCTCCGGCCGGAGGGCCACCGCTGAACTGGGCGGATGTCGTCCCAGGATGGTCGGACGCCATCCCCGGATGGCCCCACGACGTCCCGGGCTGGCCGGACGACATCACTCTCCCCGCCGATTCCGCACCCCAGGCTCCGCGCCCGCCGACCCATCCGGCGCCGGACGCCTCGCCCGCAAGCGATCAACACCCGGCCGACCGGGCGCCGAGGAATTCCCATAGCTGGCACCGAAAGACATCGGAGTCGCAGTCCGGCCCGCCGCCGGCATCGTCGGTGGGGCGGATCGGCCTGCAGAACGGCTTGCCGGAATGGTCGGTGGGGCAGATCGGGCTGCAGAACGGCTTGCCGGAATCGTCAGTGGGACAGATCGGGCCGCAGAACGGCTTGCCGCCGGATCCGTCGGTTCCGCAGTACGACTTGCCGCCGGACGTCGCGCCGGAGAACGTGCCGGCCCCGCCGCTCGACCTCGCATACCGGCCGGCCTGGACGGCGCCCGAGGAGCACTCCCGCCGCCCGCAAGGTCCGGAACCGCCACTGACCGGAGCCGGCGCCTTCGACAGCCGAACCACCACACGATGGGGTCTCTTCGACCCGGGGCGGCGCGGCGTCAAGGCCCTCGCAGCCGTCGCGCTCGTCGTGGTGTTCGTCGCCGCGGTCATCGCTTGGCGTTCCCGGCCCCGGGTCGACCCGGTGGCGAGCCCTGTCTCCACCGCCGACGCGTTCGACGGCAGCCCGACGACGAACGCCGGCGGACCGGCGGGGAACGCGGGAGGGGTACGGCCTCCGGTGGCCTCCGGACCACCCGAGGTCGTCGTCGCGGTCGGCGGCAAGGTGCGCAAGCCGGGACTCGTTGAGCTCAGCCCGGGCGCGAGGGTCGCCGACGCGCTGCAGGCCGCGGGCGGCGCCGCTCCCGGCGTGGACGTCGCACCCCTCAACCTCGCTCGCAAGGTCGTCGACGGCGAGCTCATCATGGTCGGGGTCACCCTGCCGCCGGGAAGCGCGCCCACCGCGCCGGCGGGTGCTTCCGGGCCCGCGGCCGGTGGACTGGTCAACCTCAACACCGCGACCCTCGCGGACCTCGACACGCTGCCGGGTGTCGGCCCGGTGCTGGCCCAACGGATCCTCGACGCCCGCGAGGCCCAGGGCGGCTTCAAGGCCGTCAGCGACCTGCGCAAGGTGGACGGCATCGGCGCCGCGCGCTACGAGCAGCTCAAGGACCTGGTGACGGTATGAGGCCGCCGGATCTGCGACTTGCCGGGTTTGCTGTCGCTGCGTGGTTGGCCGCGCTCGCCGCTCTGCACTCGTCGTTCCGCACGGGCCTGACCGTCGGGGTCACCGCCTTCGCGGCGGCGGCCGCCGCGCCGGCGATCAGTCACCGGTCGTCGCCGCTCCGTCGAACCATGATGCGCCTGAGGGGAGGTCGCCACCCGGGGAGAGGGCCGTGGCGGTGGGTGCTCGCGTCCGTCCTGCTCGGCGCCGGCTGCGGAGCCGTCGCCACGGCGGCGCGCGTCAATGTCCGGGAAGCCGGTCCGCTGGCTGCCCTCGTCGACTCCGGTTCGACCGTACGGGTACAGCTGATCGTGCGGGACGATCCACGGGCGATGCACGGCTCGCCGGGTCTTCCGCCCACTTACCTCGTACCCGTGGATCTGAAGGCCGTGCAGCCGGAGGACGCCCCCTCCATGCGGCTGTCGGCGCGGGCGCTGGTCCTCGGCGCGGATCCGGCCTGGCGGTCGTTGTTGCCGGGGCAGCGGGCCTCCGCCACCGGGAAGCTGCTCAAGCCCCGCGGCGGTGATCTGCGCGCCGCCGTGGTGTCCGTCAAGGACCCGCCACGGCTGGAGGGCCGGTCGTCGTGGGCGCAACGGGCGGCCGGCGCGCTGCGGGCGGGACTGCAGCGGGCCTGTGCGCCGCTGCCCGACGATGTCGGCGGGCTGCTGCCCGGCCTGGTGGCCGGGGACACGAGCAGGATGGATCCGTCGCTCGAGGAGGACTTCCGTGCCACCGGCATGACGCATCTCAACGCGGTCAGCGGTGCCAACGTGGCGATCATCCTGGGGGTCGTTCTCTATCTCGTACGGTGGGCACGCGCCGGACCGGTCCTCACAGCGCTCGTCTGCGCGGTCGCGTTGGTCGGGTTCGTCATCCTTGCCCGGCCGTCGCCGAGCGTCGTGCGGGCCGCCGCGATGGGTGCGATCGGGCTCGTCGGGCTCGCTGCCGGGCGGCCGCAGGCGGCGGTGCCGGCGTTGGCGGCCGGGGTGGCGGTGCTGATCCTCATCGACCCGGAGTTGGCGGCCGACGCCGGGTTCGCCCTGTCGGTGCTGGCGACGAGCGGGCTGCTGCTCCTGGCGCCGCACTGGCGTGACGCGTTGTGCCGTCGGGGGTGGCCGGCGCCGGCCGCCGAGGCGCTGGCCGTACCAGCCGCGGCGCAGGTCGCGTGCGGACCTGTGGTCGCGGCGATCTCGGGCTCGGTGAGCCTGGTGGCCGTGCCGGCAAACCTGCTCGTGGTGCCGGCCATCGCCCCGGCCACTCTGCTGGGGGTGTCGGCCGCAGTACTCTCGCCGATCTGGCCGGGGGCCGCGGAGTTCGCCGCGTGGACGGCACAGTGGCCCGCGCGGTGGCTCGTGGCCGTCGCGACGTACGGGGCGCGGGTGCCGGCCGGGGCGGTGCCTTGGCCGGCCGGGCTTACCGGGGCGCTGTTGCTGGCGGCGCTCACCATCGCGCTGCTCGTTGCGGCGCGCAGACCGGTGGTGCGGCGGCTGGTCGCGGTCGTGGCGGCTGGGGCGGTGCTCGGTGCTCTGCCCGTACGGTTGCTGGCGTCGGGATGGCCGCCACCGCGCTGGATCGTCGTGACCTGTGCGGTCGGACAGGGTGACGCGGTCGTGCTGCCGGCGGGGCCGGGGCGTGCTGTCGTGATCGACGCCGGGCCGGAGCCGGATCCGGTCGACCGGTGCCTGCGGCGGCTGGGAGTACGGAAAGTGCTGCTCTTCGTCGTCAGCCACTTCCACATCGACCACATCGGCGGCGTGGCGGGTGTGTTCCGGGGGCGCTCGGTAGCCGGAGTGATCGTCCCGGACTGGCCCGACCCGCCGGGTGGACGTGCCGCCGTGGCCGCTCAGGCCCGTGCTGCCCGGGCACCGTTGGCAGTCGCCGCCCCCGGATGGACGTACGCGACGGGCGGGCTGGCGCTGACCGTCATCGGGCCGTTCGAACCGCTGCACGGCACCAACTCCGATCCCAACAACAACTCGTTGGTCGTGCGCGCCCGGCTGCAGGGGACGACCGTGCTGTTGCCGGGCGATGCGGAGACGGAGGAGCAACAGGAACTGCTCAACCACCTGGGCCCGCGGGAGGTACGCGCGGACGTGCTCAAGGTGGCGCATCACGGCAGCCCGTACCAACTGCCGGAGTTCGTCGATGCGGTGGACCCGGCGGTCGCACTGGTGTCGGTCGGGCGCGACAACGACTACGGGCATCCGAACGCGTCGCTGCTCGGGCGGTTGCGGCGGGGCGGAGCCCGGGTGCTGCGGACGGACGAGGGAGGGGATCTCGCGGCCGTGCGCACCGGAACGGGCCTGGCCGTCGTGGCCCGCGGTGACGCGCCGCCCTGAGAGGCGACCGGGGGATGACGCGCCGCCCTGAGATGAGACGGGAGGTGACGCGCCGCCCTGAGTGCGACAGGGGATGACGCGCCGCCATGAGAAGCGGCGGGGGATGACGCGCCGCCATGAGAAGCGGCGGGGTGAGCCGCCGCCCTGGAACCCGGCGGGGTGACTGGCGGCCGTGAGAAGCGGCGGGATGACGCGCCGCCCGGACACCGGACGGCGAGCTGTCACGTTCCGGCCGGGTGGCTCGTCCCTGGTCCGACGGTCTTTCGAGAGGAGCTGGACGATGAAGGTCGCGATCGCCGGGGGTACCGGACTCACCGGGCGTCACGTCGGCGAGGTGCTGGGCGCCGCGGGGCACGAGGTGGTGGTGCTGGCTCGGGGACGGGGGGTCGACCTGCTCACCGGGGCCGGGCTCGACGCCGCGCTCGAGGGGGTGGAGGTCACCGTCGACGTCAGCAATGTGACCTCGATGAAGCGGGAGGTGGCTGTCGGGTTCTTCGAGCGAGCCGGGCGGAACCTGATGGCTGCGGCGGGCCGGGCCGGGGTTCGGCATCACGTGGCGCTGTCGATCGTGGGGATCGATCGGGTCCGTACCGGCTACTACCAGGGCAAGCTGCGTCAGGAGGAGATCGTTCGCGGCGGTGGGGTGCCGTGGAGCGTGCTGCGGGCGACGCAGTTCCACGAGTTCGCCGGGCAGCTGCTGGAGCGGCTTCCCGGGCCGGTCGCGTTCGTGCCCCGGATGAGGGTGCAGCCGATCGCGGTGCGGGAGGTGGCCGAGGCCCTGGTCGCGCTCGCCGTGGGGGAGCCGCAGGGGATGGCGGGTGATCTGGCCGGACCGCGAGTGGAGTCGCTGGTGGACATGGCGCGGCGGGTCGTGGCGGCCGGGCGGGCTCGGCGGCGGCCGGTGCTGCCGCTGTGGGTGCCGGGTCCGATGGGCAGCGGTGGGCTGCTGCCGACCGGGCCGGGGCCTCGGGGGGTGCAGACGTTCGACGAGTGGCTGGCGGAGGGCGGCGCCGAGGGGCCGGGCCGGGATCAGGGGAGGGGGAGGGCCCTTCGATCCAGGTAGCGTTTCTCCGCTTCACGCGCGCAGGGCCGGCAGCGCCGGTACCTCTTCTCCTGGCCGTTGCGGCGTTCGGTACGCCACACTGTGTTGGCCTCGTTGACCTCGTGCCCGTTCTTGCAGACGTCGTCGCGCCGCAGGTGGGCGCCGACTCCGGGGCTGCCGGCGATGTGGTCGAGGACCTCGCGGGCGCGGGCGGCGCGACGGTCGCCGAACCAGGGGAGCAGCGCCTCAAGAACCTCTTTGACCCGGGCGTGACCACTGAGCCGCCACTGGTACTGGATCTTGTGGCGAGGGTTGCCGCTGCTGTTCCTGCGGGAGGTGATGCCGTTGCAGGGCACCAGCGCCTGGACGCGGTCCAGCACGTCCCGGTCGGTCATGACGATCGAAAGCCTGGTGAGGCCGTTCTTGCCGATCTCCATGCAGCCCTCCCCCTCGAAGAGGCCGGCGAGCCAGGCGATCTCGACCTCACGTAGCGGAAGAGTCACCTGCACATCCCTGAGGGCGGACCGTCACTCGTAACGCCGGGCAGCCGACTGCCGGGCGCGCTGGTGCTGGTCGTCGAGGCTGGCAGGGTGCTGCGGGGTGGTGCGCGGGCCGTTCACGTCGCCGAGGAACCGGCCGGTGTCCGGATGGGCGTCATCGTCGCCGCCCGCCCACCACGGGCGGGGTTCCGTGGTCTGACCGGCTTCGGCGCCGACCGGCAGGCCGGTAGCGGGATTCGCCTGGACGTCGCCGGGCCGGCCGGCGACAGGGCTCGCCGCGAAGTCGGAACCCAAGCTCGCCGCCGGGCTCGCTTGTGAGTCGGAACGCCGGCCCACGGCCGGGCGCGCCGGGAAGTCCGGGCGTCGGCCCGGCGCCGGGCTTGCCGGGGAGTCGGAACGCCCGCCCAGCCCTGGGCTCGCCGGAGGATCGACACGCCCGCCCAGCCTTGGGCTCGCCGGAGGATCGACACGCCCGCCCAGCCTTGGGCTCGCCGGAGGATCGACACGCCCGCCCAGCCTTGGGCTCGCCGGAGGATCGAAGCGCCCGCCCAACGCCGGGCTCGCCGGGGGTTCGAAACGCGGGCTCACGGTCGGACCGGGTCCGGCGTCGGGGAACCGCTGCACCGATGCCGGGCGCAGAGAAGGCGCCGGTCCCGGCTGGGCGATCACCGAAGGCGGCAGCCGGACGGTCTCCGCGCCCGGCCCGCTCTCGCCGGCCGGGAAGCCGCTCAAGGGACCGCCGGCGGTGAACCGGCTGCCCGTGAGGCTGGTCATTGCCGCCTGCGCTCCCGCGAACTGCGCCCGGTCCGCTCTCACCAGGGGCCGGGTCAACGCGCCCGCCACCACGTCGTTGAGCTTGACCATCACGGCGACCGTCACCGGGAGCACCAGCACGCCCCACCAGCTCACCAGCTCCGCCAGCGCCAGCAGGATGCCGAGCGCCACGGCGCCCTCGAGGAAGACGAAGCAGAGGAACCCGCTGGGTGCCAGATACTGCAGGCCGAGCATGCGCGCGTAGAGCGGCTGCCTCCGCACCTCGTCTCGGGACAGCCCGGCGCGACGGGACCGCGTCACCGGGCACCCCCGGACTGCCGCGCCCGGGCCACCGCGAACACGGCCTGCTCCAGCGCGTATCCCCGGTCCTCCGCGCCGCCCTTCACCGCGGCGTTGCAGTCGGCGGCCGCCCGCATCGCGTCGACCAGGCCCTCCGGCGACCATCCGCGGCTGCGCTCCTGCGCTTTCTGGATCTTCCACGCGGGCATGCCGAGCGAGCTGGCCATCTGGTAGGGGTTGCCGCGTCCGGCGGAGGCCACCCGGGCGACCGTGCGCACACCGTCGGCGATGGCGTCGGCGATCGGCACCGGGTCGACGCCCACGTGCAGTGCCCAGCGCAGCGCCTCCAGAGCTCCCGGAACGTCGCCGACCATAGCCGCGTCGGCCACGGCGAACCCGCTGACCTCAGCGCGTCCTTTGTAGTAGCGAGCCACCACGGCGGCGTTGATCCTGCCGTCGGTGTCGGCGAGCAGCTGGGAGCACGCCGCCGCGATCTCGCGCAGATCGGTGCCGACTGCCTGCAGCAGCGCGGAAGCGGCGGCCTCGTCACACCGCCCGCCGTGGCGCCGGAACTCGTCGCGCACGAACGCGATCCGCTCCCGGTCACCCTTGAGCTTCACCGCCGGCACCACGCTCGCTCCGGCGGACTTCAACCCGTCGGCGAACGCCTTGCCCTTCGCCGCCCCGAGATGCGCGACGATGAGCGTCACCTCAGGATCGGGACTCTTCGCGTAGGCCAGCAACGCCGCGGCAAGATCTTTCCGCGCGTCCTGCCCGCCGCGGACCACCAGCACGCGCCGGCCGCCGAACAGCGAAGGGCTGAGCATCTCGGCCACCTCGCCGGCCGTCAGCTGACCCGCCTCGTACTCCCGGACGTCAGCACCGGGATCCTGCTCCCGCGCCGCCTCCACCGTGGCGGCGATCGCCCGGGCGGCAAGCAGCTCCTCGTCACCGAGAACGAGGATGACGGGGGCCGGAGGTGCGCTGTTCACGCCCAGAATCTTTGCACGACGGTCCGACAGTTCCGCCAGCCTCACTCCTGTGCGCAGGCGTCTGATCATCGAACGCGAAAGCAGACATATCGGTAGCTCACCATGCCCGCCGCGTGCGGAACCGCCTCGATCAGGCGGGACGATCACCCGGAGCGAGGGACGTGATCCGACGCACATGCCGACCGATAGCCGGGGGTCGAACCAAACACAAGGCCTAACTCGGGCGTGTCGGGTCTTTGTTTTTTCCGGTACGGGCACAGCCGAGGCGCTGGGACACACGGCCCGGCACCTGCCGTCCCGGCCTGGTCGCGCCAGCATCCGGGCTGATCCGGGAGGCCGGCGAGAGGCGGGAGCCGCGACGCGACCGGCGGATCAGGGCGCCGTCGTCGGTCACCCACAAATGAGACGAGCGCGGCATTGGCCTCACGCCCACCGGCTCCGCGGCCGGGGTCTGGAGACGACTCAGGCACCGCTGAACCCGAGGGGTCCGGCGGTGCCCGGAGTGTGGTGCATGGCTCGATCGCGCGGCGAGGCGCGACCGTGGCCGGTCCGCGATCAGGCAGACAGCGAGGCGACCCGCTTGGCGATGGCCGACTTGCGGTTCGCCGCCTGGTTCTTGTGGATGACGCCCTTGCTCACGGCCTTGTCGAGCTGGCGCGAGGCGTCACGCAGCAGCGCGGTGGCCGTCTCGGTGTTGCCGGCCTCGCTCGCCTCGTTCAGCTTGCGGATCACGGTCTTCAGCGACGACTTGACCGACTTGTTGCGCAGCCGGGCCTTCTCGTTCTGCCGGTTGCGCTTGATCTGGGACTTGATGTTCGCCACGCGACAGCCTTGTCCTGACTAGTTCGGATGATGTACTCGGACGGTGGCGACCGCAGCAAGAAGCAGCGCGTCACCACACGCGACGAACCAATGTATCAGGCCTGATACGGCCACCCAAATCGAGCGGCCGGCACCCGGGTCATCCGCCCAGCGTGCAAGCCCCGCAGCCACGCCGCCACCGGGAGCGCTCGGCCCTGCGGGGCATGACTACGTCCGGGGTGGGCGCGACGACATCGACCCGACCACCGCTCGGCGGACCGCCGGCGCCGACGCGCTCGTCCGGTGACGGCCGCCGGAATCTTCCTTCCGGGCATCCCGTGCCCCGGCCGCCACTTTACTCGGGCATTACCGGCGTCGATCACAGAATGGGGAAGTCGATTCCCGGAGTCAATAGATGCTCGTCGTATTAGATGAATTCCTCACTACCTGCCGTGCTCGGTCGATCGCGCGGCGAGGTACTCGGAATCCGTCGACGCGACGATGCAACGGCGCACCCCGGAATCGGCGTCTACAGAAGTGCAGGCTCATCCCGCCCAACCGGAATCGAGTGGATCGCGTGCTGACAGATGCCCAACCCCTGACGCTGAGCGGATACGAACCGCTCACCCCTGAACAGCGCACCGAATTCCTCGAGCGCGGTGTCGTCCTCGTCCGTGGCGCGCTCAGCGAGGACCATCGGCAACGCCTCGAGTCCGCGGTCGACCGCGTGTACGCCGAGGAGCAGGCAGCCGGCCGCGTACGCGACGACGGCGTCCTGCATCTGCTGGGATTCCTGCCCCGTGACGAGCAGTTCGGCGAGCTGCTCACCCATCCGACCGTCTTCCCGTACCTGTGGGGTGTCGCGGGCTGGAACATCTACAGCCACCACAACCACCTGGACGTCACGCCGCCCGCCCGGAGTGCGGAGGCGCCGTCGTGGGGATGGCATCAGGACGGTTATCGGCAGAATTCGGACCCGGAGACCCTGGATCCGACCCAGCCGCGTCCCATGCTGTCGCTGAAAGTGGGATACGTCCTGTCGGATCTGTCGCGCACCGGCCGGGGCGCGACGAAAGTGATTCCGGGCAGCCACTTGCGCAACACCCTGGAACGGCCCGCGGACAATACCGATCCTTTCAACGCCGTGGAGATAACGGCCGAACCCGGCGACGCCTTCATCTTCGACCGGCGGCTCTGGCATTCGCGTTCTCCGAACATGAGTGCCGTGACTCGCAAGATGCTGTTCGTGGGATACACGTACAGGTGGATCCGGCCCCTCGACGACATGCCGATCGACCGCACGAGCGCGTGGTGGCACAACCGCACGCCGGTGCAGCGGCAGCTTCTCGGCGAATCACCCGACACGATCAACTACTGGGGCGTGAAATGGAACGGCTATGTGGACGAGGACATCCCGCTGCGCCGTGAGTTGCGCGAGCGCGGACTCCTGGACCGCTCGATCCCCTGGTTGCGCTGACGCCGGCCCGGCGCCCTGCTCACACCTTCCAGCCCCGCCGTGACGCAAGCCACGCCAGCGCCTGTTCCCCGCTGAAGCGCTGATGCTGCCGGCTGTGCGGCGAGGCGCTGCTCGGCCCGCCCGCCGCGCGCGTCAGCCAGTAGCCGCCCATCGCCGCCAGCACCCCGTCCACCCCTGCGTCCGGCGCTCCCCAGGGCTCGAGCAGAAGATCGACGTCGAGCCCGCTGGCGTACGCCGTGACCAGCAGGGTCACCGTGTCGAACCACGGTGCGCCGAGGCATGGCCAGGTCCAGTCGCAGAGCCAGCCGTGGCCGTACCCATCGATCATGGTGTTGTCCATCCGCAGGTCGCCGTGGAGCATGCCGGTCCCGGCGACCAGCGGAGGCAGCCCCCGCTCGAGCTCGGCCAAGTCGTCGAGGCGCGCCCCGACCCACCGCGGACCCGGAGGTAGTGGCGCGCGTCCGGCCGCGATCTCCGACCACCAGGACAGCTCCGCGCGCACGATGTCGCTCATCCGCGGCAGCCCGGACATCGGCGAAGCGGCCAAGGCGTCGGCGGCTACCCGCCATGATTGCAGCACCGCAGTCAGCTCCGCGGGCCGCCACGGAAGCGACGGAACCCGGCCGTCGACCGCGTCGAGACACAGCACGAAGTGGTCCGCCGCGATCAGCGTCCAGCGCAGGCGCGGCGCCGGAACCTCCGGCGGCAGCACAGCTGTGACGGCCGCCTCACGCGCGTACGCGTCGGCATTGGGGTCGTTCAGCGGGGCCGCCTTGAGAAAGGCGCGCCGCCCGGCCGGCATCTCGACGACGCCCGCGAAAGCCCTGGTGAAGCCCCCGCCCGCGGTTGTCGACGCGGTCACACGGGCACCCAGCCGGTCCTCGATCGCCGCCCGCAGGGCCAACGGCAAATCATCCCAATCCGGACGTACGGCGGTAGCGCCGTAGGCGACCTCGGGCAGCGATACCGGACGCATGCCCCCATCCTGCCTCCCCGGTTTTGTCGTACCCGACTGGCAGGCTGTCCCCCATGAGAACGGACGACTTCTGGGCGGTCATCGACCGGGCCACCGCCGACCGGCCGGGTTCGCCCGACGAGGTGGCCAAGCGCGCCACAGCCGAGCTGGCCGCCCTCGACCCCGCCGAGATCGAGGCCTGGGGCCGCCACCTCGACAAGGTGATGGCCGCCTCCGGCAAGGAAGACCTGTGGGCCGCGGCCTACCTGATCAACGGCGGCTGCTCGGACGACGGCTTCGACCACTTCCGAGGCTGGCTGATCGCCAACGGCCGCGACACTCTGGCCCGAGCGGTCCGCGACCCCGACTCCCTCGCCGACCTCCCCGCCGTCCGAGCAGCAGCCACGACCGGCGCCGTCTTCGAGGCCGAGGAGGTGCTGACGATCGCAGACGAGGCCTATCGGGAGGCGACCGGACAGGAGCTGCCCTCCCGCGACGCGTCTCCCGGCCGCCCGGACCCGTCGATGCTCTGGGACTTCGACGACGAGGAGGAGATGCAGCGCCGCCTGCCCCGCCTGTCCTCCCTGTTCCTGGAGCCGCCCGACTAGGCCGCCGGCACCCGTCGTCCCGGCTTGCCGCCGGCAGCATGGGCACGCCCACACGGCGGGATATCGGGTCGAGCCGGGAAGTGAGCGACGGACAGGGTGGTGACATGAGCGTTCACGACCGAAGCGACGACCCAGCGTTTCCCCAGGCCGCCGTCATCGCGGTGAGCTGCAACGACGCCTACTCCTTCAGCAAACCCAACCGTGCGGCCATCGAGCTCGTCCCCGGCCTCGGCGTACGGGACGACATCCACGCGGGCGTCACCGTCAGGCACCGCAGCCGAGTCGCCGCCGACCCGATGCAACCGAACCTCCGCCAGGTCCACCTCATCCAGTCCGAACTGCACGACGAGGTGAGCGGCGTGGGCTACGACGTCCCGTCAGGCGGTCTCGGCGAGAACGTGACAACGTCCGGCCTGGACCTGCTCGGCCTCCCGTGCGGAACAATCCTCCGCTTCGGCCTCCCGCAACCGGCCCCCACTCCCGACCCCGTCACCAGCAGCGCCCCACCATCCGCGGGTGAGCAGCCGCTCCCCGGTGACAAGCAGCCGACCGTCGATGGTGTGCAGTCGTCGCCGGCCGGTGGGCAGGCGCCCTTTGGTGGTGTGCAGTCGTCGCCCGATGGTGGCCAGCCGGCTTTTGTCGGCGGCTCGGGTGCGGCTCCCAGGACCGTCGCGGCATCCTCCGGCGGGCCGTGGGACGTCGTTGCTGCCGCTCAACGCGCGTCGCTCGACGACGCTACTGCTGAGGCGGTGGCGGCCCTTCGTGCGGTGATCGAGGCCGAGGCTGCACGGAGCGACGCGGCCGATCCGCGGCCCGCTGTCGTGATCACCGGTCTGCGCAATCCGTGCCAGCAGATCAACCGCTTCCGTCCCGGCTTGCTGAAGGAGGTGCTCGGCAAGGACGCCCAAGGAAACCTCGTGCGCAGAGCCGGGGTCATGGCCGTCGTCCTGCAGGGCGGGACCGTCCGGCCCGGCGACCCGATAACCGTGGACCTCCCGACCGCAGTCCCGCACCGCGCGCTCGACCGCGTCTGACCCTTGGCGGCGCCTCCCTCAACCGGCGCCGCAAGCCCGGGTAGCTGTGCGCCTACCTCAACCTGGGCATGGGCGTGGGCAGGGGCTGTTCCGGCTTCAGCCGACCGGGCTCACCCGGCTCCGCCGGCTGACGTCGGCGCCCCTTCGGGTCCAGGCGTAGCAGGGATCGTGCCGGGCTGCCGGCACCGCCTGCGTGCTCGGGTCGCGGTGGCTCGGTGCGCCTGGCAAGGGGGCTGAGGCGCCCCGGCATCGGGTCTTGTCCGAGGTGGGTTCGCGGCGTGGGACGATAGGGGGGCCGGACTTCGTGCCGGTTGCCAGTTCGGCAGGTCAGACCTGATTGAGAAGAACGGACGAACGTGCCTGGACCGCTCGACCCCGGCGTGAACATCATCGGAGCGACCGATCCGGGTCGTATCCGCAACTTCTGCATCATCGCTCACATCGACCATGGCAAGTCCACGCTGGCCGACCGGATGCTGCAGATCACGGGCGTGGTCGACCCTCGGCAGATGCGGGCTCAGTATCTCGACCGGATGGACATCGAGCGTGAGCGTGGCATCACGATCAAGAGCCAGGCCGTGCGGATGCCCTGGGTCGTGCGGGACGGCGAGCAGAAGGGTGAGTCCGCCGTCCTGAACATGATCGACACGCCGGGGCACGTCGACTTCACGTACGAGGTGTCCCGGAGCCTTGCCGCGTGTGAGGGGGCGATCCTCCTCGTCGACGCCGCGCAGGGGATCGAGGCGCAGACTCTGGCCAACCTGTATCTGGCCATGGAGAACGATCTGCACATCATTCCCGTACTGAACAAGATTGATCTTCCGGCCGCTCAGCCGGAGAAGTACGCGGAAGAGCTCGCCAAGCTCATCGGCGTGGAGCCCGGTGACGTGCTGAAGGTGTCCGGCAAGACCGGGGCCGGGGTGGAGCATCTGCTGGACGAGATCGTCCGCCAGTTCCAGCCGCCGGTGGGTGACGCCGACGCGCCTGCGCGGGCGATGATCTTCGACTCCGTGTACGACGTCTACCGGGGTGTGGTCACCTACGTCCGAGTGGTGGACGGGCGGATCGAGGCCCGGGACCGGATCAAGATGATGTCGACCGGGGCGGTGCACGAGCTGCTCGAGATCGGGGTCGTCTCGCCGGAGATGGAGAAGGCCGGTGCCCTCGGGGTCGGGGAGGTCGGATACCTGATCACCGGCGTGAAGGACGTGCGGCAGTCGCGGGTCGGCGACACCGTGACCGGCAACGGGCGGCCCGCGAAGGAGGCGCTCGGCGGGTACAAGGACCCGAAGCCGATGGTCTATTCGGGGTTGTACCCGATCGACGGCTCCGACTACCCGGCGCTGCGGGACGCGCTCGACAAGCTGAAGCTCAACGACGCCGCGCTCACCTACGAGCCGGAGACGTCCGCGGCGCTCGGGTTCGGGTTCCGGTGCGGGTTCCTCGGGCTGCTGCACCTGGAGATCATCGGTGAGCGGCTGGAACGCGAGTTCAACCTCGACCTGATCTCGACCGCGCCCAACGTGGTCTACCAGGTGATCACCGAGGACATGCAGGAGCACGTCGTCACCAACCCCAGCGAGTTCCCGGCGGGCAAGATCGCCGAGATTCACGAGCCGATGGTCAGGGCCACGGTCCTGGTTCCCAACGAGTACGTGGGCGCGGTCATGGAGCTGTGCCAGAGCCGCCGCGGCAACCTGCTCGGCATGGAGTACCTGTCCGCCGAGCGGGTCGAACTGCGGTACACGCTGCCGCTCGCGGAGATCATCTTCGACTTCTTCGACCAGCTGAAGAGCAAGACCAAGGGGTACGCGTCCCTCGACTACGAACCCACGGGTGAGCAGGTCGCCGACCTCGTGAAGGTGGACATCCTCCTGCACGGCGAACCGGTCGACGCGTTCAGCGCGATCGTGCACAAGGACAAGGCCTACACCTACGGCGTCTCGATGGCGTCCAAGCTGCAGAAACTCATCCCCCGGCAGCAGTTCGAGGTGCCGATCCAGGCCGCGATCGGCAGCCGGATCATCGCCCGCGAGACGATCCGGGCCATCCGCAAGGACGTGCTCGCCAAGTGCTACGGCGGTGACATCAGCCGCAAGCGCAAGCTGCTCGAGAAGCAGAAGGAAGGCAAGAAGCGCATGAAGATGGTCGGTCGCGTCGAGGTGCCACAGGAGGCCTTCATCGCCGCGCTGTCGACCTCCGACGCCCCGGACAACAAGGGCGCCAAGAAGTGACCCGAGGCACCTGAGCGAACCGGGCGGGCGTGGCTCGCGGACAGCGGTGAGATGGCGGCGGCTCGCGGACCAGGTCCGGGGCCGCCGTCGTCGTCGCTGAACGCGACCGCCGGGACGCGGTAGCCGGTGGGAGTTGGAGCGGCCTGCGGAACAAGGTGGGCTCCGGGAGATCGGTGCGCTGCGACACGGTTGGCCTGCGGGAATGGGTGCGCCTGCCGGAGCTGGGGTGCGCCTACGGGAGAAGGTTGGCCGGCGGGTATTCAGTGCGCTTGCGGGCCCGCGGGAGTGGGCGTGCCGGCGGAAGGGGTCGGCTGGCGGGAGTTGGGCGCCTGCGAGACGGGGTCGGCCGGCAGGAGTTGAGTGTGGCCTGCGGGACGTGGCCGGTTGGCAAGAGTTGAGTGGGGCCAACGGGACGTGGCCAGCCAGCACGAGTCAGTGCGGTCTGCGGGATGTGGGCCGGCCGGGATGAGCCGTTGGGCGAGGGCTCGCGCGGCGTGGCCGGCCGGCGTAAGGCCTCGCGGTGGCCCGCCGGCGCGGCCCCTCGGGGCCGAATCTGGATCTCTGGGGTGGCGCCTCCGGGACCTTGGGCAAGGGCCTGAGCTGGGCTTTTGTGCCGCGCCGGGCGGTGGCGGGGAGATCGGCTGAGAGGTTCCTGCCAATTCTCGGTTTGGTTTTTCGAGGTGTCGGGAACTCTGCGGTTCGACGGACGCAACGAATAGCTCCACCCCCGAGGAGGATCTCCATGACTGTCACCGGCATCATCACCGCGCTCATCGTCGGTCTCATCATCGGCGCCCTGGGTCGCCTGGTCGTACCGGGCAAGCAGAACATTCCGATCTGGCTGACGATGGTCATCGGTGTCGTCGCCGCGCTGCTGGGTACGGTCATCGCCCGCGCCGTCGGCCTCGCCGACACCGACGGGCTGGACTGGACCGAGCTGCTGTTCCAGGTCGTGCTGGCCGCGATCGGTGTGGCGCTGGTCGCCGGCATCGGCGGTCGCCGCGGCTACAGCCGCCGCTAACCTGCCCTTGAGGCGAGAAACGCCGGATCCCGCGAGGGGTCCGGCGTTTTCGCCTTTTCAACGAGACCCTTTTTACGGCAGACCTTTATAAGTACGGCCACACAAGAGTCCCGTGGCGCACCCCCGGCCCAGGAACCGGTCCAGGCCGTTGCGGACCGCCGGGCGGACGACGTCGGCCGGTCCAACCGCATGCGAACCGCCGGCTGGGCGGTGGGGAACCGGCGGCTGGGCGTATGCGGACCGGCGGGCCGGGCGGACTCGGGCTCGCGCGAACGCGCTCGTTGGTGCCGGAGCCTCGGCTCGGAGGCGGCGTCCTGGACCGGTGGCGGCATGGAACCCGGTAGCGCGTTGCCTTCGCTGTTCGGGATTATCCAGCGGTGTCCCATGATGACGAACCGCAACGCTACCGAGCCGGGCAGACCGCTTTGCTGGCAACCGTGAACGAGGTCGAGCCGGTGGTCGGGCGTTGGCGTCGGCGCTTCGACTCGTCTGCCTCGGCCGGGGTTCCCGCCCATGTCACGGTGCTCTTTCCGTTTCTGGACAACGACCGCATCACCGATACGGTCGTGGGTGACCTCAGGAGCCTGATCGGCGCGCGTCGTTCCTTCGCGGTCCGGTTCGGGGAGTGCCGACGCTTTCCCGACGTGCTCTACCTTGCTCCGGTGCCGGACCAGCCGTTTCGTGCTCTTACCGAAGAGATAGCGAAGCGATGGCCGGAGGCGCCGCCCTACGAGGGACAGTTCACCGAGGTCATCCCGCATCTGACCGTCGCTCATGGCCAACCGCCCCGCATCTACGACGAGGTGGAGGCGGCGCTGGCCGACCAACTACCCACCACAGCAACGATCTCTTCGATCAGCCTGTTCGTCAGCGACGGCCACCGCTGGGAACGCCACATGGAGTTCCCCATGCTCGGACAACGTCCCGTCCCGGGCACCAGCAACCGACCGACCCACAAACCCTGACAACTGCTCTACCGGAAAACCGGCCCGCCGGGCCGGGCGGCCGGCTCGCCGCCCCGGTCGACGGGCACCCGGCGACGGCCGGTCCGGTCGGGCCGTCTTCAGCCCGGCGGTCCGCAACGGCTGGGACGGACCGCTTCGGCCGGGGGTGTGTCACGGGACTTCGCTGTGTCCGTACTTATAAGAGCTGTGTCCGTGCTTATAGAACCGCATCAATAGCGGAACTTGTGCTGGGCGCTTCGGCGGTTGACCCAGGCGGGCAGGGCGTCGACGTGCTCGATGTGGGGGATCTGTTCGACCGGGTCGTGGGCCTGCGTCACGTCGCGCATCGTCACGACGATGCCTTGGACGAGGCGGTCGCTGCGGAGGTCTCGGTATGTTGCCTCGACCAGGACCTGGGTGTCGTCCGGGCGGCGGAGTGCGCAGTAGAGGATGCCGTCGCCTTCTTCGCGGAGGGCTCGGCGGACCTGGCTGCTGTCGTCGGGGTGGACGAGGTCCGTGAGGGTGGTGAAGGGGGCGAGCTCGTCCTGGCCGATGAGTTCGCGCAGGGCCGGGCTTGCGTAGCGGATGACCTGGTCTTCGTCGATCACGAGCATGATGTCCGCCGTGTTGCGGATCACCGCGCGCAGGTAGAGGTCGCTGTCGCGGCGGCCGACGGCGTCGACCAGGGAGATGCGGTCCAGGGCCAGGGCTGCCTGGCCGGCGAGGACTTCGAGGGCGTCGCGGCTGGTGGTGAGAACCTCGCGGTTGCCTTCCAGGACCAGGGCGCCGCCGTTGGGGCGGGCCACGGCCAGGGGTTCCAGCCAGAGTGGGCAGACCAGGGTGCCGTCGGCGGGTGGGGGGAGCCACCAGCTGCGGGGGCGGGTGCCGGGTGTGGTCGGCGGTACGGTTTCGAGGGTGAGCTGGCGGTCGTCGGTGGCGAAGTGGACTCGGGTGAGGTCGTTCGCGGGCAGGAGTTTCGCGACCGCCGCGCGGACCGCCGCGTCGACGGCCTGGGCGTCGGGGGCGGCGACCAGGGCGGCGCTGGCCTCGCGGAGGGCCCGTTCGCGGACCAGGGCGTGGCTGTTCAGGGTGACGGAGTCGGCGAGGCGGGTGATCGTCAGCACGAGGGTGAGGGCGGACGTCACCGCGATCACCACGCCGTCGGTGACCGTGCCGGAGACCGCCTCGGTGAGCAGGACCAGCGGCGGTGTGGCGACGGAGATGCCGAGCAGCGCCGCCCAGCGGCCTTCCCACGGGGTCGGGTGTGTCGGGACGGCGGTGGTGAGGCGGGTCATCGAGGGGTGCATGGCGGCGCTGCCCCAGGCCAGGTAGAGGATCGTGTAGCCGAGCTCCGTGTACCAGGCCGGGTGCAGGCCGTAGGCGATGTCGCTGGCCAGCATGCCGGCCGCGCCCGCGCAGAGGAGTGCGGCGGACCAGTTGAACCAGGCGGCTGCGATCAGCCGGCCGGCGACGCCGAGGAGCAGGAGGTCGCCGATCACGTCGGCCGCCGAGATGGATCCGATCCGGCCGGTGCCGCCGATCATGAAGACCCAGACCACGAGCAGGCCGGCGCAGGCGGCGGCCAGCAGGTCGATGAGCCGGGCGCGGTTCATGAGCAGGGCGCCCCCGCGGGTGAACTGCAGCAGCGCCAGCGCCACGAAGACGAACATGGTCAGGTAGCAGACATCGGCCACGCTGCGCTCGTCGAGCGCGTACAGGACGTCGCCGGTGGCGAGGCAGGCGACCGATGCGGCGAGCAGGAGCCACGGTGCGACGCGGGCGGGGCGGTGCCGGTTCACTCCGAAAGCGATGGCTCCGACGCTCGCGGCTCCCAACAGGATCCATTCCAGGGCTTGGAGCACGAATAACTAGTACCAGCACGGTCGCTGTCTGTCCATGTCGATGTATACGCAGCGCTATGACCAGGAGTGGTGTGCCCGATCGCGCGGCGGGCCGCGACCGAACGTGAATGTGAGACGGAATCGCCGAACGTCGCAGGTCAGCGGAACACTTCGGCGACGACCGCCGCGTTGCCGACGCTACGGTCGCCGGTTACGGGCTGCCACTTTCCGTCAGGGGCGGTCCATTCGCGGTCGGCGAACCGTACCCGTTCGAGTCCGGTGCTCTTGGCGTGCGCCACGAGCCAGTGGGCGTACCGCCAGCCGGCGTTCGCGTCCTGGACCGTCATGGTGAGGTCGGCCACCCGGTCCGCGTCCACTCCCCAGTCGAGCGCGAAACCCTGCGCGAGGGCCTTGGCCGCGGCGGCTCCCCGCAGCGCCGGCTCGCCGCTGACGGTGCACTCGACGGCGCTCGTCGCCCGCCCGGTCAGCGCGCGGGCGAGCACTTCGGACTCGTCGGCCCACTTCTCGTAGGCGTTCGGGTACGCCGACCGCTGCACCTTTTGCGCGGCGTCGGTCACCCGCATCTTCTTCCAGCCCTTGACCTTCTTCAGGGCCACGTAGAACTTCTCCGCCGCATACCGGGGGTCCTGGATCTGCTCCGGCGAGCCCCAGCCCTGGCTGGGCCGCTGCTGGAACAGGCCGACGGAGTCGCGGTCGCCGTTGTCGAGGTTCTCCAGCTTGGACTCCTGCAGCGCGGTGGCCAGCGCCACGACGACCGCGCGCTCCGGCATCTTGCGCCGCACGCCCACCGCCGAGATCGTCGCCGCGTTCGCCATCTGGACGGCGTCGAGGGTGACCTCGCCGTCGGCGCGCACGGTGCACTCCGGACCCAGGTGGGGCAGCTTGATGCCGCCGCTGAACGAGCTGGTGACGAAGAAGAGGCCGACAGCGCCGAGAAGAACGACCACCGCGATCACCGCGACCGGCTTCCGCTTCACCCTCACCCTCCCCGTCGTACGCCAAGCCTAGACAACGAGCGCCCGTCCCTCAGGTCACCGGCACCCAGCTCGCCGGGCGCTTCTCCCGGAACGCCGCCACACCCTCACGACCCTCGGCGGACTTGAAGTATGCCGCCGACCGGGCGGAGAGGTCGGCGAGATCCGCGCGGATCGACTCGGCCGGCGGACGCCGCAGCAGCTGTTTGGTGCCGGCCAGGGCGAGCGGCCCGCCCTTCACCAGCGAGCCGGTGTACGCGCTGACGGCCGCGTCCAGCTCCTCGGCCTCGACCGCCGCCGTGACCAGGCCGATCTGCGCGGCCCGGGCCCCGTCGAACACGTCACCGGTCAGATAGAGCTCGGCGGCGGCCCGGGGCGCCAGCCTCGGCAGCACCGTGGCACTGATCACAGCCGGGATCACACCGAGCCGCACCTCGGAGAAGGCAAACGTGGCGTCGCGCACACAGACCGCGAGGTCGGCGGCGGCGATCAGGCCCAGCCCGCCGGCACGCGCGGGGCCGGCCACCCGCGCCACGACGGGCTTCGGGAACTCCCAGATGGCGGCGAGCACGTCGGCGAGCAGCTCGGCCGGCACCCGGCCGTTCTCCCGCGCCTCGGCGGTCTCCTTGAGGTCGGCGCCCGAGCAGAACACCGGGCCGGCATGGGACAGCACCACCGCCCGGACGGTGGCGTCGGTCAGGGCCGCCCCGAGGGCGTCGAGGAGCTCGCGCATGAGCGGCGTGGAGAGTGCGTTGCGGTTGGCGGGACTGTCCAGCGTGAGGGTGGCCACGCCGGCGGCGGTGACGGTACGGACCAGAGCCATGCCGGAACCCTAACGGGGCCGGTGCACACTTGACGGATGCCTGGACCCCTTCCCGACGGCGAGCCGGTGCCGAGCGACGGCTCACTACCGGAAACCGCGCTGCGCGAGGTGGGTGCCCGTGGCTTCGGGGTCTATGTCCACGTGCCGTTCTGCGCGAGCCGATGCGGCTACTGCGACTTCAACACGTACACGGCGAGCGAGCTGGGCGGGGGCGCGAGCCGCGACGAGTACGCCGACACGGTCCTGCGCGAGCTGAAGCTGGCCGGCGACATCGTGCGGGCCCCGGTCGACACGGTGTTCGTCGGCGGCGGTACGCCCACCCTGCTCGATCCGAGCGACCTGGGCCGGATCCTGGAGGGCATCGACCGCACCTGGGGAATCTCGGCCGACGCGGAGATCACCACGGAGGCCAACCCGGAGTCGGTGAACCCGGCGTCGCTGCAGGCGCTGCGCAAGGCCGGATACACGCGCATCTCGCTGGGCATGCAGTCGGCGTCGCCGGGGGTGCTCGCGATCCTCGACCGCCGGCACACCGCCGGCAGGGCGCCGCGAGCTGCGCTCGAGGCCCGGGACGCCGGCTTCGACCACGTCAACCTCGACCTGATCTACGGCACTCCGGGAGAGACCGCCGACGACTTCGCCGCCTCGCTCGACGCGGTGATCGGGGCCGGGGTGGATCACGTGAGCGCGTACTCGCTGATCGTCGAGGACGGGACGCGGATCGCCGGGCGGATGCGCCGCGGCGAGCTGCCGTACCCGGAGGACGACGTCGCGGCGGACCGCTACGGTGCCGCCGAGCAGGCGCTGGGCGAAGCCGGGTTCTCCTGGTACGAGGTCTCGAACTGGGCCGCCTCACCGGCCGCCCGCTGCCGCCACAACCTCCTGTACTGGACCGGCGGGGACTGGTGGGGGCTCGGGCCGGGTGCGCACAGCCACGTCGGCGGCGTGCGGTGGTGGAACGTCAAGCACCCTTCCGCGTACGCGAAGCGGCTGGCCGACGGCGTCTCACCGGGACTGGGCCGGGAGCTGCTGACCGCGGAGGACCGCCGGATCGAGGAGGTCATGCTGCGGCTGCGCCTCGCCGACGGGCTGCCGCTCGATCTGGCCCGGCCCGACGGCGCACGGCAGGCGCTCGAGGACGGCCTGCTCGAGCCCGCCGCGTACGGAGCGGGACGCGCAATCCTTACTCTCCGTGGTCGACTCCTCGCGGATGTAGTAATTCGAGAGCTGATTTAGCTTCTGTAGGCAGGTACTTTGCCGATCCTCCCGAAAGCGCCGGAGACGCCGGCGCCCCGGAGGGATGGGCGGATGCGAGTCTTCACCCGGCGGCGGCTGACCGCGGTGATCGCCGGTGGCGTCATCGTGCTGGGCGCCGGCAGCCCCGCCCGGGCGGCGGACGGCACCACTGCGGACACGTTCGCGACCGTGGTGGACGCTGCCGGACGGCCGACCTTCGTCGAGGTCGAGGCGGCGACCGTGGCCCAAGAGGTACGCCGCGCCGAGAGCCTGCCGGGCTCGGTGGGGGCGTCGTTCGCGACCACCGCGTCGGTGGCGGCCGTGAGCGACGACACCTACCGGGACTACCTCTGGAACAACGACGCGCTGCACATCGACGACATCTCGCCCCGGCCCACGGTGGCGGGCCAGATCGTCGCGGTGCTGGACACCGGCGTCAGCCCCGCCGAGGAGGACTGGGCGCCCGGGCAGGTCCGCTGCGATCTCGGCACGGACCTGGTCCTCGACGGCTACACGACCGCCTCCGGCGGCAACGGCTGCGTCGACCCGCACGGCCACGGCACCCACGTGGCGGGCACCATCGGCGCGGTGGCCGGCAACGCCGTCGGCATGGCCGGGATCGCCTCCGGGGTGCAGATCATGCCGGTCCGGGTGCTGAACGCGTCCGGGTCCGGCTGGGACGTCACGATCGCCCAGGGCATCGTCTGGGCCGTCGACCACGGCGCGACGGTGATCAACATGTCGCTCTCCGGGCCGCAGAGCGCGAACTACGACGAGGCGGTCGCGTACGCCACCAGCAACGACGTGCCGATCGTGGTGGCCAACGGCAACAACCGCCAGCTGGGCAACGCGCCGGTCTGGCCGGCCTCGGTGCCCGGTGTCATCGCCGTGGCGGCCACCGACTACGAGGGCGCCTCGGGCTCCTTCAGCAACAGCAGCGGCACGGCCCTGATCGCCGCCCCCGGCGTGAGCATCCTCAGCATGGACGCGACGCACGCCAACGCGGACTTCCCGTACACGTTCAAGAGCGGCACCTCGATGGCGAGCCCACACGTGGCGGCGGCGGTGGCGCTGTGGCGGGCGGCGCACCCGCAGGGGACGCCGGCGGACGTGCGGAGTGCGCTGACGAGCACCGCGATCGATGCCGGGGCACCGGGGTTCGACAACGAGTTCGGGTACGGGGTGGTGAACGTCTACCGGCTGGTGACGGGCGCGGACTGGGGTGTCATCCCGCCGTCGCTGGAGCCCGAGGTGACCCCGACGCCGACGCCGACGCCGACTGAGACCGTGCCGGCTCCGGTGGAGACGACTCCGGCGCCGATCGAGACGACGCCTGCGCCGATCGAGACGACTCCGGCCCCGATCGTGGCGCCGCCGGCTCCGGTCGTGACGCCGGCTCCAGTGGCGCCCCTGCCGGCGCCTGCTCCTGAGCTCAAGCTCAGCCCGGTGGCGCCCGCCGCGCCCGCCGCCGTGAAGATCACCGCGCTGACCGAGGCGCTGCGGGTGAGCTGGCCGGCGGTGACCGGCACGGCGAATGCGCCGGTCAGCGGCTACCGGCTGTACCGGAACGGCACGCTGCGGGCCACGCTGACCGGGACGAGCTTCACGGACCGGGTGGCGGGCGGGGCGGGCTACACCTACTCGGTCGCCGCGTACGGCCCGGGTGGAACGTCGCCGCAGGTCAGTGCCAAGGGTTCGGCGCGCTGGGCGTCGGCCGGGCTGACGCTGAGCCGTACGTCCGTGGTCAGGAAGATGCGCCTCGTGGTCCGGGGCACGTCGCTGCGGCCCGGGAGCACGCTGACGGTCCGGGAGACGTACGCCTACCGCAAGTCCAGCCGCACCGTCGTGCTCGCCTCCGTGCGCGTCTCCGCGGGTGACGACGTGTCGGTGTGGGTGCTGCCGGTGCAGTCGGCGCGGACGGGCACGCTCACCGTGCAGGGCGTCGACCACGACGGGGACGTCGTGCGGGTCAGCCGTTCGATCCGGGTCGGCTGACGCGGGGGAGCCGGGGTCCGGGGCGGCGCCGTCGAGAGCCCGGCGCCGCCCGGTCCGCCTACTTGATCAGCGAGACCGTCATCGGATAGTTGTACGGCTCGTTGTTGTTGGCCTTGACCCCGGCGATGACGCCGATGATCGTGGCGATCAGCCAGGCCGCGATGCCGACGAAGATGCCGACGATGATGCAGCTGAGCACCCAGCCGACGATCGCGATGATCGACCAGAGGATCTGGAAGTTCAGCGCCTTGACCGCCTCGGCCCGCACGACCGGGGACTGGTTGCCCCGGGCGAGCAGCGACACCAGCGGGGCGATCCAGCCGGAGCAGCCTCCGCCGAGGAAGGCGCCGGCCGCGCCGCCGAAGTGGGCGACGAGGATCCAGGTCTTGTCGTCGCCGCCGGGCTGGCCGTAGCCCTGGGGCGGGTAGCCGGGCTGGCCGTAGCCGCCCTGGGCGCCGTAGGGCTGGCCGGGCGGCGGGCCGCCGTAGGGTGCCCCGGAACCGGGCGGCGGCGGGTAGCCTCCCGCGCCGGAGCCGGGCGGCGGGTAGCCACCGGCGCCCGAGCTGGGCGGCGGGTAGCCACCGGCGCCCGAGCTGGGCGGCGGTGCGTAGCCTCCCGCGCCCGAGGTGGGCGGCGGGGTCCCGTACGACGGCGGCTGGGGGGAGCCGTACGCGGGGGGCGGCGGCGGCGATCCGGGGCCCGGATCGTTGCCCGGATATGGGTTGATCGGCCTGGTGGGGTCCGAGGGATTTCCCTCACCGGGCGGACGCGGCGGTTCAGTCATGGCTGACACGGTAGGACCGCAGGTCGACAGTGGCGAGAGCAACACCCGACTGAGGTCGGAGAATAGACAGTCGGCTAAGTGGCCGCCGCACTACCGGTCGATCATCGCGCGCGAGCCCGCCGCGACGTAGACTGGCACTCGAGTCGAGGGAGTGCCAGTGGACAGGGGGAGGGGTCATGAGTCTCGATGACCGCAAGCTCGAGGTGCTCCGTGCCATCGTCGAGGACTACGTCGCCACCCAGGAGCCGGTCGGCAGCAAGGCCCTCGTCGAACGCCACCAGCTGGGCGTCTCCCCGGCGACCGTGCGCAACGACATGGCCGTGCTCGAGGAGGAGGGCTACATCCGGCAGCCGCACACCAGTGCCGGCCGGGTGCCCACCGACGCCGGTTACCGCCTCTTCGTGGACCGGCTGTCGCGCGTCAAGGCGCTGAGCCCGGCCGAGCGGCGGGCCATCGAGCGGTTCCTGGCCGGCGCGGTCGACCTCGACGACGTGGTGCACCGTACGGTGCGCCTGCTGGCCCAGCTCACCCGCCAGGTCGCCGTCGTGCAGTATCCGAGCCTCTCCCGGTCGGCGGTGCGGCATCTGGAACTGGTGCCGATCTCCAGCACCCGGCTCATGCTCGTGATGATCGCCGATACCGGGCGCGTCGAGCAGCGCCTGGTCGAGCTGCCGGCGCCGACCAGCAACGACGACGTGCTCGACCTGCGGCGCACGGTCAACGCCAAGCTCACCGGGGAGAAGCTCGCCGACACGCCGCCGCTGGTGCAGGCGCTGGTCGACGAGTCGTCCCCGGAGAAGCGCAACACCATGGCGTGCCTGGCCTCGGTGCTGCTCGAGACCCTGGTCGAGCGCAGTGACGAGCGGCTCGCCCTGGCCGGCACGGCCAACCTGACGCGCGGCGGCGTCCTGGATTTCCAGGGCTCGCTGCGGCCGGTGCTGGAGGCGCTGGAGGAGGAGGTCATCCTGCTGAAGCTCATCGGCGAGGTGGAGCCGAGCACCACCCGGGTCCGCATCGGCGACGAGAACGAGATCGACAACCTCCGGGCGGCGTCCGTGGTGAGCACCGGTTACGGACCGGGTACGACAATCGTTGGTGGGCTCGGCGTCTTGGGACCCACCCGGATGGACTACCCCGGCACCATCGCCACCGTACGTGCCGTGGCACGCTACGTTGGCGATCTGCTGGCACAGAACTGACGCACAAGCGACGACGGTCTCCGGCGCACAGCGCGGGGCAGACATGAGGACTCGAAACCCTGTGGCCAAGGACTATTACGGAATTCTCGGCATCAGCCGCGAAGCCACCGACGACGAGATCAAGCGTGCCTACCGCAAGCTGGCCCGTCAGTACCACCCGGACGTCAACCCGGACCCCGAGGCGCACGAGAAGTTCAAGGACATCAACGCCGCCTACGAGGTTCTCTCCGACGACCAGAAGCGCCAGATCGTCGACCTCGGCGGCGACCCGCTGGCGCCCGGCGGCGGCGCGGGTGCCGGCCCGGGCGGTCCCGGCGGCGCCGGCCCGTTCGTCGGCTTCCAGGACATCATGGACGCGTTCTTCGGCACGGCCGCCGGTGGCGGCGCCCGGGGACCGCGCCCGCGCACCCGGCCCGGTGCCGACGCCATCCTGCGCCTCGAGCTCGACCTGGTCGAGACGGCGTTCGGTGTCGAGGCGCCGATCACGGTGGACACGGCCGTGCTCTGCACCCAGTGCTCCGGGGCCGGCACGGCGCCCGGCACCCACCTGGCCACCTGCGAGACCTGCGGTGGCCGCGGCGAGGTGCAGTCGGTGCAGCGGACCTTCCTGGGCCAGGTCGTCTCGTCGCGGCCGTGCCAGAGCTGTCAGGGTCACGGCACGGTGATCCCGCACCCGTGCCCGACCTGCGCCGGCGACGGCCGCATCCGCACCCGCCGCTCGCTGACCGTGAAGATCCCGGCCGGCGTCGAGGACGGCATGCGGATCCGCCTGGCCCAGCAGGGCGAGGTCGGCCCGGGCGGCGGCACCGCCGGCGACCTGTACGTGGAGATCCACGAGCGCCCGCACGACGTCTACTCCCGCAAGGGTGACGACCTGCACTGCCGCGTGACCCTGCCGATGACGGCGGCTGCGCTCGGCACCAGGCTGACCATCAAGACCCTCGACTCCGAGGAGAACATCGAGGTCAAGGCGGGCACCCAGCCCGCGTCGACGCTGCGGGTGCGCGGCAAGGGCGTGCCGCACCTGCGGGGGCAGGGCCGCGGTGACCTGTTCGTGCACCTGGACGTGAAGACGCCGACCAAGCTGACCGCCGACCAGGAGCGGATGCTGCGCGACTTCGCCAAGACGCGGGGCGAGGACGTGGCCGAGCTCAGCAAGCAGGGCGGGTTCTTCTCGCGCATGCGGGACGCGTTCAACGGCCACTGACCGTGTCCGCACCGCTGTTCCTCGTCGACGACCTCCCGACCTCGGCCCGGTTCACCCTGACCGGCCGGGAGGGGCATCACGCTGCCGACGTGCAGCGGCTGAAGCCGGGGGAGGCGCTCCTGCTCGCCGACGGCCGGGGCGGGTCGGTCCGGGCTGAGGTCACCGCCGTCGGCCGGGGCAGTGTCGATCTCGCTGTGGGCGAGCGGTCGTTCGTGCCCGCCCCTGATCCGCGCCTCGTCGTGGTGCAGGGCATCGCCAAGGGGGACCGCGGCGAGCTGGCGGTGCAGGCGATGACCGAGATCGGCGTCGACGAGATCGTGCCGTGGGCGGCGTCCCGGTCGGTGGCGCAGTGGCGCGGCGACCGGGGCGTACGGGCCCGGGAGAAGTGGGTCTCCACCGCGAGGGAGGCGGCCAAGCAGGCCCGCCGGCCGTGGCTGCCGGTGGTCTCCGGGGATCCGGACGCCTCCACCAAGCAGGCGGCCGCGCGGCTGGCGGGAGCCGCGGCGGCGTTCGTGCTGCATGAGGAGGCCACCGATCGGCTGACCCGGGCGAAGCTGCCGGTGTCGGGGGAGATCGCGCTGGTGGTGGGCCCGGAGGGCGGCATCAGCGACCAGGAGCTCGGCGCTTTCGTCGCGGCCGGGGCCCAGCCGGTGCGGCTCGGCACCTCGGTGCTGCGCACCTCCACCGCCGGGGTCGCGGCACTGGCGGTGGTCTCGGCGCGGCTCGACCGCTGGTAGCAGTGGGGGCGACTGCGTCGCGCGTTGTCACTCCGCGGGCGCCGGCTCGGTCGGCTGCTGCGTGAAGAAGCGGACGATGTCGTCGGCCGCGGTGGCTGACAGCATCATCGCCTGCACCCGTGCGGACATCTCGGCGATCGGGTGGATCCTGGTGAACATCGCCTCCTCGTATGCCCGGATCGCCGAGTCGGGGTCGGCGCCGAGGGCTGCCAGCCGGGCGGCGAGCTCGGCGGCGTCGAGCATGGCCTGGTTGGCGCCCTCGCCGACCGGCGGCATGAGGTGCGCCGCGTCGCCGATGAGCGTGACGCCCCGCCGGTGGGCCCAGCGTGTTCCGGGCGGCATCGCCTCGATCCCGCGGGGGATGGGCGGGCTGTCGCCGGCTTCGATGAGTGCCGTCAGGCTCGGGGCCCAGCCGTCGAACACGTCCAGCAGGTCGCGCTTGCTGCGGCACGTGTCCAGGCGGCGGTCGTCCGCAGGGAGCATGATCCCGATCCGGATGCTGCCGTCGCCGAGGCGTTGAGCCGCCAGGATCTGGCGCACGCCGATGCACCAGAGGTTCCCCGGGCCCACCAGCTCGGCGAGGTCCGGGTGGCGCCGGTCGGGGTCGCTGATGGTGAGCTCGACCAGAGTGGCCACGGGGGACAGCGTCGCGTCGGTCAGCAGCGGCCGGACTGCCGAGCGTGCGCCGTCCGCGCCGATGAGGACGTCGCAGTCGGCGCTGTGACCGCCCTCGAACGTCAGCTGGAAGCCTCCGGCGGGTCGTGGCGTCGCCGCGACGAGCCGGTGCTGCCAGGCCACTGCGTCGCCGGGTAGCGCATCGAGCAGGAGGTCGCGCAGGGCGCCGCGGTCGATCTCGGGGCGGCCGGAGAAGGAGCCGGGTGGCGGGATGTGATGCACGAGGGTGCGTCCGGCCGGGTCGAGGATGCGATGTTCCTCGCCCTCCGGCCGCGCCTCGGAGCGGAACCGGTCGGCGAGGCCCGCGTCGGCGAGGGCCTGCTGCCCGGACTCCGGGTGCAGGTCGAGCATGCCGCCCTGGGGGCGCGCTGATCGGCTGACCTCGCGTTCGTAGACCACCGCGTCGATGTCGTGCCGGTGCAGGATCCGGGCCAGAGTCAGGCCCCCGAGGCCACCACCGGCGATTGCGATGCGCATCGTCACTTCCTTACCGTACGATGTACCTTATGGATACACCGTACGGTAGCGCACCGGTGCCCGTGTGGGAACGGCCCGAGCCCCGGCCGCGGGCCGCGCCGGTGCCACTGAGCCGCGCGAAGATCGCCGCCACCGCGATCCGCATCGCCGACGAGCACGGCCTCGACGGGCTGTCCGTACGCAAGATCGCCAAAGAGCTCGGCGTCGGCCCGATGCGGCTCTACGACTACGTGCTCAACAGATCCGAACTGCTCGACCTGATGGTGGACGCCGTCTATGCCGAGATCGGCGCGTCCGGCGAGCACTCCGGGTGGCGCGCCACGGTGCTGGCCATCGCGCACCGGACCCGCGATGCCGCTCTCGACCACGAGTGGTTCGTCGACCTGCTCGGCGCTAGGCCGCAGTTGGGACCGCATGCGCTCGCCGTGGGTGAGTCGACCGCGGCGGCGCTCAGCCAGGCCCCTGGCGTACGCGATGTCGATGACCTTCAACGGGCTCTCGGTGCCCTCAACGCGTTCATCGTCGGAGCGCTCCGCGGGGAGATCACCGAGCGTCGCGCCGCCCGGGCGACCGGCGCCGACCTGTCCGCCTGGCAGGCAGCTGTCGGGCCGTACCTGACCCGCATGCTCGAGACGGGCCGCTATCCCACCGTTGCCCGGCTCGTCGTCGACGGCGCTCATCTCAACGCGGAGGAGACCTTCCGCCATAACCTGACCACGATCGTGGACGGCGTCGCCGGCCCGCGTGCTGACGGATAGGGAAGGCTAGCCTAAGCTTCCCGCATGGTCCTGACGCGTACGCCGGCGCCCGCGCGTCCGGCTCGTGCCGCCGGTGTCGCGGCCACGCAGACGCGCCGGGGCTGGGGGCTCCTGGCCTGTCTCGGCCTGCTGGCCGTGGTCTGCCTGCTCAGCATCGCGCTGGGCACCCGCACGGTCTCGTTGCCGGCGGTCTGGGACGCGTTCTTCCACTACGCCGACACCGACGACCAGTCCGTGGTCCGGGACCTGCGCGTCCCCCGTACGGTGCTGGGGTTGCTGGCGGGCGTCGCGTTCGGCCTGTCCGGTGCGGTCATCCAGGCGGTGACCCGCAACCCGCTCGCCGACCCGCAGATCCTGGGGATCAACGCGGGCGCCGGCCTCTTCGTGGTCTTCGCGGTCGGCATGCTCGGCCTCACCGACCTGTCGCAGTACCTGTGGTTCGGCTTCGCCGGGGTCGCCTTCGCGCTCACGGTGGTCTACCTGCTCGGTTCTGTCGGCCGGGCCGGGGCCACCCCGGTACGCCTGACGCTGGCCGGCGTCGCGCTCGGGGCGGTGATGGACGGCATCTCCGGCGGCATCCGGCTCGTACGCCCACGAGCCTTCGACTACCTGCGCTTCTGGGACGTCGGGGCGCTGGCCGGGCGGCCCCTGGAGGTGGCCGGCACCATCCTGCCGTTCGTCGTCGCCGGTACGGTGCTCGCGCTCGTCGTGGCCCGCTCGCTCAACGCCGTGGCGCTCGGCGACGATCTCGCCCGGACGCTGGGTGCCGGCATCGGGCGTACCCGGGTCCTGGCGACCGTGTCGGTGATGCTGCTCGCCGGCGCCGCCACCGCGGCGGTGGGCCCGATCGGGTTCGTCGGGCTGATGGTGCCGCACATCGTGCGCTGGGTCGTCGGTCCGGACCAGCGCTGGATCTTCGTCTACACGGTCGTGCTCGGGCCGGTTCTGCTGCTGCTGGCCGACATCGTGGGGCGCCTCGTGGTCCGCCCCGGCGAGCTGCGGGTGGGCGTGGTCACCGCGTTCATCGGCGCCCCTGTGCTGATCTGGTGGGTGCGCCGCCGGCGGGTGAGCGGCCTGTGAGCGTCGACTTCGGCCGCCGGACCCTCACCGTGCGCGCCGGGCGGCACGTCAGCGGCCGGGTGGCGGTCAAGCCCGCACTCGTCTGCCTGGCGCTGACGGTTGCCGCGCTCGCCGTCGCGGTCCTCGCGCTGGGCACGGGCGAGTTCACGCTGACTCCGGGCCAGGTGGTGCAGGCGCTGGCGGGGGATGGCACCCGGGCCGCCCGCCTGGTGGTCGTCGAATGGCGGCTCCCGCGGGTGCTGCTCGCGCTGGTCATCGGCGCGGCGCTGGGCCTGGCCGGCGCGATCTTCCAGGCGCTGACCCGCAACCCGCTGGGCAGCCCGGACGTCATCGGCTTCAGCACCGGCGCGTACACCGGGGTGCTGGTCGTCACCGTCTTCGTGGGCAACGGATACGTCGTCATCGCCGCCGGGGCGCTCGCCGGAGGGCTGATCACCGCGGCGGCCGTGTACCTGCTGGCATTCCGGCGAGGCGTGCAGGGCTTCCGGCTGATCATCGTCGGCATCGCGGTCAGCGCCATGCTCAGTTCCGTCAACCAGTGGTTCCTCATCAAGGTGGACCTGCAGGCAGCCTTCGCGGCGATGCTGTGGGGGCAGGGCAGCCTGAACAACCTCGGGTGGGCCCAGGTCACCCCGGTGGCGGTCACGGTGGCGGTCCTCTGCCTGGTGCTTGCCGGGTACGGGCCCAGGCTCGGCCTGCTCGAGCTGGGTGAGGACGCGGCGGCTGCGCTGGGCGTACGGGTGGAGCCGGTGCGGTCGGCGTACCTGATCGTCGGGGTCGCCCTGACCGCGGTGGCGACCGCGGCCGCCGGACCGATCTCCTTCGTCGCGCTCGCGGCGCCGCAGCTGGCCCGGCGGTTGACCCGCACGCCGGGGATCGCCCTGGCGCCGGCCGCGGCGATGGGCGCCTTCCTGCTCGTGCTCAGCGACTGGCTGGCCCAGCGCGTCTTCGCCCCGACCCAGCTGCCCGTGGGCGTGGTGACCGTGTCGGTGGGCGGCATCTACTTCGTCTGGCTGCTGATCCGCCAGGCCCGACGGTGAGGAACAGACGGTGAGCCTGCTCGCGGCGCGCGACATCACGGTCGGCTACGACCGCAGGACCATCTCCGAGCACCTGGACCTGGAGCTCCCGGCGGGCCGGTTCACGGCGATCATCGGCCCGAACGCCTGCGGGAAGTCGACGCTGCTGCGGGCGCTGGCGCGGCTGCTCAAGCCGACGGCCGGCGAGGTGCTGCTGGACGGCGCGGACATCCACGCCCGCCCGGCCAGGGAGGTCGCCCGGCGGCTCGGGCTGCTGCCGCAGTCGTCGATCGCCCCGGACGGCATCACCGTGGCCGAGCTGGTGGCACGCGGCCGCTTCCCGCACCAGAGGCTGATCCGGCAGTGGTCGCCCGCCGACGAGGCCGCGGTCGTCGCCGCGATGGCCGCGACCGGGGTGACGGAGCTCTCCGGCGAGCTGGTCGACACCCTCTCCGGCGGGCAGCGGCAGCGGGTGTGGGTGGCGATGGTGCTCGCCCAGCAGACCCCGATCGTGCTGCTCGACGAGCCGACCACGTTCCTCGACATCGCCCACCAGATCGAGCTGCTGGAGCTGTGCGTACGGCTGAACCGGGAGCAGGGCACGACCATGGTCGCGGTGCTGCACGACCTGAACCAGGCCGCCCGCTACGCCCATCACCTCGTGGTGATGAAGGCGGGCGCGGTGGTGGCGCAGGGCGACCCGCGCCAGGTGCTGACGGCCGAGCTGGTGGAGACCGTGTTCGGGCTGGGCTGCCGCATCATCGACGACCCCGAGACGCGTACCCCGCTCGTGATCCCCCGCTCCAGATTAGGCTAGCCTTACCTTCTCCGTAACCCCCGCGCGAAGGAGTCCCGCGTGTCCAGCAACCCGTTCGACGACGAGAACGGCACCTTCCACGTCCTGGTGAACGCGGAGGAGCAGCACTCGCTGTGGCCGTCGTTCAAGGAGATCCCGACGGGCTGGCGCAGCGTCTTCGGGCCGGCGTCGCGCCAGGAGGCCCTGGACTACGTGGACGCCCACTGGACCGACCTGCGCCCGAAGAGCCTGCGCGACAGCATGGCGCAGTGAGCCGCTCCGGCGGCCGCATCCTGCGCAGGACGATCACCCGCAACGGCCGGCGCCTCTGGCCCGGGACCGCGCTCATCGGCGTGCACCAGGCCTGCGAGGCGGCGATCCCGATCCTCATCGGCGTGATCGTGGACAGCGCCGTGACCCCCGGCGACGGCACCGCGCTGGCGCTGTGGGTGGGCGCGCTCGGGCTGCTCTTCGTCGTGCTCACGACCGCGTACCGGTTCGGCGCGCGGCAGCTCATGAAGGCGATCGCCGAGGAGGCGCACGCGCTGCGCGTCGAGGTCTCCGCGAAGATCCTGCACCCGCGCGGGGCCCGTACCGACTTCCGGGCGGGCGACCTGCTGACGGTGTCCACCAGCGACGCGGACAACACGTCGTACCTGCTGGACTATGTGCCCCGGATCGCCGGTGCCGTGGTCGCGACCGCCATCAGCGCCGTCACGCTGCTGCTGATCTCCGTACCGTTGGGCCTCGCGGTGCTGGTCGCCACGCCGCTCGTGCTCGTCGTGCTGCAGGTCAGCTCCCCGCTGATCACCAAGCGCGTCGCCGACCAGCAGGAGCAGGCCGGCCGCGCCACCTCGCTCGCCACCGACCTGGTCACCGGCCTGCGGCCGCTGCGGGGCATCGGCGCGCAGGAGGCGGCCGCCGAACGCTACCGCGCGGTCAGCCGCCGGTCCCTCGCCGCGACCCTGCGCGCCGCCCGGACCCAGGGCGGCTACCTCGCCGCCTCCACCGTTCTCAGCACGCTGCTCGCCTGCGGCATCGCCGTCCTCGCCGGCTGGTTCGCGCTCACCGGCCGGATCACCGTGGGCCAGTTCATCACGGTGATCGGCTCCGCCCAGTTCCTCGTCGAACCGTTCGGGCTGCTGGCCATCGTGCCCGGCTGGATCGCCGAGGCGCGGGCGTCGGCGAACCGGGTCGCCCAGGTCACCGACGCCGGACTGATCCTGCCCGAGGGCGCCTCCGCCCCCGCAGCCGAGCGGTGCGAGCTGCGGCTGAGCGACGTACGGCACGGCCCGCTCGCCGGTCTCGACCTGCACGTGGCCCCCGGCGAGCTCGTCGGCGTGGTGACCCGCCGGCCCGCCGACGCCGAGGCGCTCGTGCGGCTGCTCACCCTCCCGGCCGGCTACGAGGGCGCGGTGCTGCTCGGCGGCGTACCGCTCGAGGACATCGACCGCGACCACGCCCGTCGCCTCCTGCTCGTGGAACCCCACCACGCCGACCTGTTCACCGGCACCCTCGCCGCGAACATCGCCGTCCACGACGACGGCCGGCCGCTGTCCGAGGCCCTCGGCGCGGCCGCCGCGGACGAGGTGGTGGACACCCACCCGGACGGCCTCGAGGCGCCGGTCGCCGAGCGCGGCAGCAGCCTCTCCGGCGGCCAGCGGCAACGCGTCGCCCTGGCCCGCGCCCTGCTCGCCCGCCCGCCGGTACTGGTGCTGCACGACCCGACCACCGCCGTCGACGCGGTCACCGAGCACGCCATCGCCCAGGGCATCCGGGCGCTGCGGCACGGGCCGGACTCCAGCTTCGCCACGGTCGTGATCACCAGCAGCCCGGCCCTGCTCGCCGCCACCGACCGCGTCGTCGTCCTCGGCGACGGCGTGGTCACCGCCGAGGGCCCGCACGCGGACCTGGGCGCCTCCGACGACTCCTACCGACGGCTGGTGCTGCGATGACCCTTCCGATCGCGACCGCGCGGCAGAGCCGGGCCTGGCTGCGCAGCGAGCTCCGGGGCCGCCGCGCGGAGCTGGCCGGCACCCTGGCGGTGGGCGTGCTCGGCGCGGCCGCCTCGATCATCCCGGTGTACGCCCTGGGCCTGCTCGTCGACCGCGTCCGCGAGGGCGCCGGCGGCTCGGCCGTCGTGTCGATCGCCGTCGTGATCGTGGTGGCCGCGCTCGTCGGCGGGGGCGCTACAGGGCTGTCGGCGTACCTGATCGGGCGGTTGGGTGCCCGGATGCTCGCCGACCTGCGCGAAAGTACGGTCGCCACCGCGCTGCGGCTGCCCGCCCTCCTGCTCGACCGGGCCGGGCGCGGCGACCTGCTCTCCCGGGTGGGCGCCGACATCGCGGCGATCGGCAAGGCCGTCTCCGACGTGCTACCCCAGGTGATCTCGGCGTTCCTGCTCGGCGTGCTCAGCCTGGCGGCGATGGCCGGGATCGACTGGCGGCTCGGGCTGGCCGGCGCGGTGGCCGTACCGTTCTACCTGCTCGCCCTGCGCTGGTACCTGCCGAGGTCCGCACCCCGGTACGCCAAGGAACGCGCGGCCGTCGCCGAGCGGTCGCAGCTGCTCGTCGAGAGCATGCAGGGGCTGCGGACCGTGCACGCGTACCGGCTGGAGGACCGGCACCTGCGCGACATCGACACCGCGTCCGCGAAGGCCCGCGACATCTCCGTGGACGTCTTCACGCTCTTCACCCGCTTCGTCGGCCGGATCAACCGGGCCGAGTTCTTCGGCCTCGCCGCGATCCTGGTCGTCGGCTTCCTGCTGGTCCACGACGGCGCCGTGACCGTCGGCGAGACGTCCGCGGCGGCCCTTCTGTTCCACCGCCTGTTCAACCCGGTGTCGATGCTGCTGTACACATTCGACGAGATCCAGGCGGCGGGAGCGAGCCTGTCCCGCCTCGTCGGCGTTCTGCGGATGCCCGTGGAGGACCGCGCCGGCGGGCGGAGGCCGGCCGACTCGTCGCTCACCCTGGAGAACGTCGGCTTCAGCTACGACGGCGTGACGCCCGTCCTGCACGACGTGTCCCTGCGCGTGGCACCGGGGGAGCGGGTCGCGCTGGTCGGCTCCACCGGGGCCGGCAAGACGACCGCGGCCTCGATCGCGGCCGGCATCCTGCGGCCCGGCAACGGATCGGCGCGGGTGGACGGCGTGCCGGTCACCGACCTGCCCGCGCATACGGTGGCCATCGTCAGCCAGGAGACCCACGTCTTCGCCGGCCCCCTGGTCGAGGACCTGCGCCTGGCCCGCCCGGGCGCGGACCCGGCCGCCGTCGAGGCGGCACTGGCGACGGTCGGGGCGCTGGAGTGGGCTCGCGCGCTGCCGCAGGGGCTGGAGACGGTCGTCGGGGACGGCGGGCATGCCCTGACCGCGGCCCAGGCGCAGCAGCTCGCGCTGGCGCGGCTGGTGCTGCTCGACCCGGCCGTCGCGGTGCTCGACGAGGCGACGGCGGAGGCGGGCAGCGCGGGTGCACGCGCGCTCGAGGACGCCGCGGCGGCGGCGCTGCGGGGGCGGACCGCGCTGGTGGTGGCGCATCGGCTGACCCAGGCGGCGGCGGCGGACCGGGTGATCGTGCTGGAGCACGGGTCCATCGTGGAGTCCGGACCGCATGCCGAGCTGGTGGCGGCGGGCGGCCGGTACGCCCGCCTCTGGGCGGCCTGGGAGTCGAGGACCCCGGCGAGCAGATGACGGAGTGCTGGTCAGTCGATCGGGTAGGGCGAAGACAGGGTGAACGGGGTGCGCGCCAGCTCCAATGCTGACGCCGGGAAGCGTGGCCCCTCGGTGTAGTAGCGGGCCCGAGTGCGCCCGACGGGAGCGAGCAAGCCCGCGGTGACCAGGTCGCGAAGGTCGCGCTGGGCCTGCTGGAGGGTGAGGCCCTCAGCCTGCTCGTACTTCGTTCGGCGGACGCGTCCGGCGACCGCGACGTCATGGAGCGCCGAGACGACTCGTTCGTCCAACCCGGCGTTGTCGGCAAAGCTGGTGAGCAGATCCCAGACCGCGGCGGACTGGTCCATCCGGTGCTGCACGGTCTGCGCCTGCTGGTGGTACGCGGTCAGGTTGAACCGGATCCAGCCGGACACGTCCTGGTCGGGTTGGTAGGTGGCCCCGCGACCCTGGAGCTCCCGGTAGTACTCCCAGGTGTTGCCGGGTCGGCCGAGCCACGCTTCGATCGAGGAGAACTCCGGGGCGAGTACACCTTCCCGGGCGATCACCAGAGTCTGCAGCGACCGGGACATCCGACCGTTGCCATCAGCCCAGGGATGCACGGACACAAGGTGCAGGTGCGCCATGGCCGCGCGGATCAGCGGGTGTGTGTCCTCGTCGCCGGTGTTCAGCCAGGAGACCAGTTCGCCCATCAATCCGGGGACGTCGGCGGCGGCCGGAGCGGTGTATGCCGCGACCCGTGGATCGCGAGGATCGGTGACGTAGACCGCTCCGGCCCGCCACTGCCCGGCGGGTTTGTTTCGCGTGTGGCGATGCCCCTGCAGCATCCAGTGCAGGGCGTTCAGCAGGCTCTTGCTGTACTCGAAGTCGGTCACGTCGTGCAGGGACTGCACGTAGGTCATCATGCGTTGGTAGGCCAGGGTCTCGTCGCGGTTCTCGTCCGACACGTCGACGTCCCGCTCGCCGTCCATCAAGTCCTGGACGTCCTGTGTGCTGACGCGGAAGCCCTCGATGGAGTTCGACGCGGCGACGGCGTCAGCGGTCAAGAACTTCCGGAGACCGGCCACCCATTTACCTGGGCGGTCCTGCACCTGATGACGAAGCCTGTCGCGCATCTCGTCGATGCTGGCGAGAACTCCCTCATCGGCCGAGCTCACCTGCGGAGTGGGAAACAGCACTATTAAATGATAGTTTGACGCAATGATTACGTCAAGCACATCGCGGTGGGAAGCGGCTCCAACTGAAGGTTAGGCTAACCTAATTCCGCGTCGGTGACGCGCGTCCGGACGGGGCGCTCCACATCGGAGGTGCGGGATGACGGCAGGGCTTCAGGACGTCGCGGGGTTGCTGGCTCGGTGGAACGACCACACGAGCCCGGCGACCACCTCGACCGTGGTGGACGCGTTCGCGGCGCAGGCGGCGCGTACCCCGGACGCCCTGGCCCTGGTCGCGGGTGACACCAGGCTGACCTACCGCGAGCTGAGCGGCCGGGTGTACGCCCTCGCCCGCGACCTGCGTTCCCGGGGCATCGGCACCGAGGACGTGGTCGGTATCGGCATGCCGCGCTCCGCCGAGATGGTCATCGCCGTCCTGGCCACCATGGTCGCCGGGGCCGCGTTCGTGCCGGTCGACCCGGCCTGGCCGGCGCAGCGCCGCGAGCAGGTTCTGGCCGAGGCCCGGGCGAAAACCGTCCTGACCGCAGACGACGTTCCCCAGCACGGGGCCGAGGCGCCCGGGATCACGGTCGCTCCGGGGCAGCTCGCGTACGTGATCTTCACGTCGGGGTCCACCGGGCGGCCCAAGGGTGCGATGATCCGGCACGAGGCGATCCATGAGCGGCTGCGGTGGCAGCGCGACCGGATCCTGCACTTCGGTCCTGGGGACGCGACGCTCTTCAAGGCGCCGCTGTCGTTCGACATCAGTGTCAACGAGATCCTGCTGCCGCTGGTCTCCGGCGGGTACGTCGTCGTCGCCGAGCCGGGCGGTGAGCGTGACCCGCAGTACCTGCTCGACCTCATCGCCGCCGAGGGCGTGACCTTCGTCTACCTTGTCAGCTCCATGCTGGACGTGCTGTTGCAGCTGGCCCGCGGCACCCACCTGCTGGACGGGCTGCGGCATGTCTGGTGCGGCGGCGAGGTGCTCACGCCCGAGCTGTTCGAGCGGTTCCGGGGCCAGCTGACCACCACGCTCTACCACGGGTACGGGCCCGCCGAGGCGACGATCGGCGTCTCGCACGTGATCTACCGGGACTCGGCGGAGCGCATCGCCACCTCGATCGGGCGGCCCAACCCGCACACCCAGCTCTACGTGCTCGACGACGAGCTGAACCCGGTCGGGCCGGGCGTCACCGGCGAGCTGTACGCGGCCGGTTTCCTGCTCGGCCGCGGCTACGTCAACGCCCCCTCGCTGACCGGCTCCCGGTTCGTGGCGAACCCGTTCGGCGCCGGCGGCGAGCGCATGTACCGCACCGGTGACCTGGCACGCTGGACCGGGGACGGGAGCCTGGAGTTCGTCGGGCGGGCCGACCACCAGGTGAAGATCCGCGGGATGCGCCTGGAGCTCGAGGAGGTCGAGGCCGTCGTCTCGGCCCACCCCGCGGTCCGCCAGGCCGTCGTGACCGTCCAGGAGCGTCACCTCATCGGGTACGCGACCCTGTCCGCCGACGCCGGCGGCGAGGATCTGCGTGCCTGGTGCGCGGACCGGCTCCCGGAGTACATGGTCCCGTCCGCGTTCATGATCCTCGACGCGTTCCCGTTGACGGCCAACGGCAAGGTCGACCGCCGTGCCCTGCCCACCGCCGTTCTGGGTGCGGCCCGGTCGCGGGAGCCGAGGAACGAGACCGAGTCGCGGCTCTGCGACGTCTTCGCCGGCGTTCTGGGCGTCGACGCCGTGGGCGCGGAGGACGACTTCTTCGCCCTGGGCGGTGACAGCATCGTGGCCATCGGCGCGGTCCGTGCCGCCCGCCGCGCCGGTTTCTCCCTGCGCGCCCGGGACCTGTTCGCGCATCCGACCCCGGCGGCGCTCGCCCTGGTCGTGGGTGACGCCGAGCCGGAGCCCGTCGCCGTGGACGCGGTCGGCGAGGTGCCGCCGACGCCGATTCTTGCCTGGCTGGACGAGGTGGGTGACGGGCTCGAAGGCTTCTTCCAGGCCGTCACGCTTGCGGCCCCGCGGGGCGCGATCGCGCCGGTGATCGACGCTCTGCTGGCGGCGCACGACGTGCTGCGGGCGTGGATCGACGGCGCTGTGCTGACGGTCCGCCCGGTCGGCGCCGTGACGGCCGCGGACGTGTTGCGGACCGGCGAGGACCTGGACGCCACCGTCGCCCGGCTGAGCACCGACCGCCTCGTCGCGTTCTCCTCCCTGCCGGAGCGCGGCGAGCTGATCGTCGCCGTGCACCACGTGATCGTGGACGGCGTCTCGTTGCGGGTCCTCGCCGAGGACCTGCGCGGTGGCCTCCCGATCGCCCCCGCGCCGACCTCGTTCCGGCAGTGGGCGTCGGCCCTGCGCGACGTGGACTTCAGCGGGGATCTGCCGTTCTGGACAAGGGCCGCGCGGACGCCGGTGAAATCCTTGGCACGGCTGGAGAAGACCGACACCGTCGCCACCGAGGAGACGCTGACCGTCACCCTGCCCGAGGACGTCACCGGCCGGCTGCTGAGCACGGTGCCGGCGGCGATCCACGGCGGGGTCAACGATGCGCTCGTGGCGGCGCTCGTGCTGGCGGTCTCGCCGGACGAGCCGATGCTGCTGGAGCTGGAGGGCCACGGCCGCGAGGAGGACACCGCGGACCTCGACCTCTCGCGGACGTTCGGGTGGTTCACCACGCTCTTCCCGGTGCCGCTCGACGTCGCCGGTCTGCCGCTCGCCGCAGCGGTCAAGGCCGTCAAGGAGCAGCTGCGGGCCGTGCCGCATCATGGCATCTCGTACGGTGCCCTGCGCTACCTGGCGGGCCATTCGGAGCTGGCGGTCCAGCCGCAGGTGCTGTTCAACTACCTCGGCCGCTTCGCCGACGGCGAGGAGGTGGTGGAGCGGCGGGACCCGCGGATGCCGTTGCCGCGGGCGCTGGAGGTCAACGCCGTCACCGTCGGCGCGACGCTGTCCGCGGTGTTCAGCTGGCCGGGCCGGGTGCTCGGGCGCGAGCGGGTGCGGGCCATCGCCGACCGCTGGACCGAGCTGCTCACCGCGATCGCGCACGACCCGGACGTCGCCGGACACACACCGTCCGACTTCCCGTTCGTCGCGCTGAGCCAGTCCGATGTGGACGGCTTGGGCCCGGACGTGCGCGACGTGCTCCCGCTGACGCCGCTGCAGGCCGGGATCTACTTCCATGCCACGTACGAGCCGGGCGCCGACCCGTACGTGGTGCAGCAGCTCATCCACCTCGACGGTCCTCTGGACGCGGACCGCCTGCACCGGGCCGCGACCGCCCTGTTCGAGCGCCACCCGAACCTGGCCGCCGCCTTCCGCCCGGCCGGCGACGGCGAGGTGGTGGCCGTGCTCGGTGGCCCGGTCGAGGCTCCCTGGCGGTACGTGGTCGCCGGCGACGTGGACGCCGTCGCGGCGGCCGAACGGGCCGAGCCGTTCGACCTGTCCCGCCCGCCCGGCATGCGGTACGCCCTCGTACGCGTGGCCGCCGACCGCCACGTCCTCGTGCAGACCGTGCATCACATCGTGGCCGACGGCTGGTCCGTGCCGCTGCTGCTCGGCGACCTGCTCGCCCTGTACGCCGGACGGTCGCTTCCCCCGGCGCCGTCGTTCCGCGACTTCCTCGCCCGCCGTGGCATCGGCGACGTCGAGGCGTACGCCCGGCTCCTCGACGGCGTCACCGAGCCGACCCTGCTGGCCCCCGGCGCGACCGGCCCCGCAGCGAGCATCACCGTCACCGTCGACGGCACGGCCGTGCAGGCCGTCGCCCAGCGCCACGGCGTGACCGTCGGCAACGTCGTCGCCGCCGCGTGGGGTGTGCTCGTCGGCCGTGTCACCGGCCGCTCCGACGTGGTCTTCGGCTCCGCCGTGTCGGGCCGCGGCGGGGACGTGCCCGGCGTCGAGGCGATCGCCGGCCTGCTCATCAACACGGTGCCCGCCCGGGTCCGCTGGACCGGCGCCGAGTCCGTCGCCGACGTGCTCGCCCGCTTCGCCGGTGACCAGCGCGCGGTGGTCGAGCACGAGCAGACCTCCCTGGCCGGCATCCAGCGCCGGATCGGGCTGCCCGAGCTGTTCGACACGCTCGTGGTCGTCGAGAACTACCCGGCCCCGGACGCCCCGGACGGCGACGGGCCGCGGATCAGCGGCGTCGATGTCTTCGAGGCGCCGCACTACCCGGTCACCGTCATGGTGAAGCCGGGCGACACGCTCGCCGTCACGCTCACCCACCGGCTCGAGCCGGCGGCCGCCGCGCGCCTGCTCGACCAGTACGTCCGCGTCCTGACGGCTGACGTCACCACCACGGTCGCCGCGCTGGACCTGCTTCCCGCCATGGACCGGGCGGAGGTGCTGGCGCTCGGTGCCGGTGGTGACGCGGCGACCGACCCGCTCGTGCCGGAGATGATCGGTGCTGTCGACCCGGTCCGGATCGCGGTCCGGGCCGGTGCCACCGAGCTTTCCTATGCGGGCTTGTGGGAGCGCTCGGGCGCTGTGGCCGCCGCGCTGCACGCTGCCGGCGTACGCCGTGGTGACGTGGTGGCCGTGGCGACCCGCCGGACGGTGGACCTGCCCGTGGCGCTGCTGGGCGTGCTGCGGGCCGGGGCCGCGTACCTGCCGGTGGATCCGGGCTATCCCGCGGCGCGCATCGAGCTCATGCTCGACGACGCCCGGCCGGTCTGCGTGCTGGTGGACGACTCGAGCAACCGTGCCCTGCCGCCGCACGACATCCCGGTCCTGCGGCTGCGCACCGCCAAGGGTGCGGCGCCGGCCGTGGCCGTCGGGCCGCTCGACGCCGCGTCGGTGATCTACACCTCCGGCTCGACCGGGCGTCCCAAGGCCGTCGTCGGCACCCATGGCGCCCTCGCCAACCGCCTGGCCTGGGCCCGGGAGCGGTGGGACGGCGAGATCCGGGTGGCCAAGAGCTCGATGAGCTTCATCGACGGCACCACCGAGCTGCTCGGCGGGCTCGTCGCGGGCGCCACGGTGGTCGTCGCCGACGAGGCCGCGGCCGCCGACGGTGTGCTGCTGGCCCGCCTGGTCGCCGAGTCCGGCGCCGCCCAGCTGCTGGCCGTGCCCGGCCTGGCCGCCGCGCTGGCCGAGACCGCCCCCGAGCGGGTCCGCGGCCTGCGCCGGTGGATCACCAGCGGCGAGGCGCTGGACGCCGGGACGGTCGCCGGCCTCGCCGCCGCGTCGCCGGAGGCCGAGCTCGTCAACTCGTACGGTGCCTCGGAGAACACCGGGGACGTGCTCGTCGGGACCGTCGCGCCGGGCGAGACGGTGACGCTGGGCCGTCCGGTGCCCGGCGTACGCGTGTATCTGCTCGACGCCGTCCTCGAACCGGTGGCGCCCGGCGCGGTGGGGGAGATCTACGTCGGCGGTGTGCAGCTCGCCCGCGGCTACCGCGGTCAGAGCGGGGCCACGGCGGCCAGGTTCGTCGCCGACCCGTTCACGCCGGGGCAACGGCTCTACCGCACCGGCGACCTGGGCCGGTGGACGGACGGCCGGGTCGAGTTCCTGGGCCGCAACGACGACCAGGTGAAGGTGAACGGGCACCGGGTCGAGCCGGCCGAGGTGGAGGCCGCGCTGCTGCGGCGGCTCGGCGTGCGCGAGGCCGTCGCGGTGGCGCGCACCTCCAGCCTGCACGGGTACGTGGTACCCGAGGCGGGGGAGCGGCTGGATCCGCATGCCCTGCTGGCCACCCTGCGTGAGGAGCTGCCCGCGTACCTCGTGCCGGCGACGGTGACCGTGCTGGACGCCGTACCGTTGCTGCCCAACGGAAAGCGGGACCGGCGCGCCCTGCCGGACCCGGTCGTCTCCACCGGCGAACCGCCGCGCACCCGGCGCGAAGCCGAGGTGCTGGCCCGGTTCGCGGAGGTGCTCGGCGCCGACGGTGTCGGGGTGCACGACGACTTCTTCGCCCGGGGCGGCGACAGCATCAGCGCGATCCGCCTGGTGAACCTTCTCGCCCGCGACGGCATCGTGCTGTCCACCCAGGACGTCTTCCGTACCCGTACGGCCGCAGCGGTCGCCGCCGCCGCGGACGGAACCGTGGCCGAGGTGGCACCGGCCGCACCGGACGAGGTGTGGGAGCTGTCGCCGCTGCAGCAGGGCGTGTACTACCAGGCGACGTACGAGGACGGCGCGGCCACGTACATCGCGCAGAACGTGTTCGACCTGGACCGTCGTGTCGACGTACCCGCGTTGGAGCTGGCCTTCGCCGCCCTGCTGGAGCGGCACCCGACGCTGCGGGCGTCCTTCGTCGGTGAGCCCCGCCCGCGGCAGGTCATCGCCGAGCGGGTGCCGGCCGCGGTGACCGTCGTCGAGGGCGGCGACCCGGAGGAGATCGCCGCCGCGGACCGGGAGCAGCCGTTCGACCTGACCGACCCGCCGCTGATCCGCGTCACCGTCGTCCGCAACCCCGACGGCACCGACCGGCTGCTGCTGACCTGCCACTTCCTGCTCTGGGACGGCTGGTCGCGCGAGCTGGTGCTGCGGGAGCTGTTCGCACTCTACGACTCGCGCGGCACCCGCGGCGCGCTGCCCACCGACGGGCCCGGCTTCCGGGACTACCTGGCGTGGATCGCCGCGCAGGACCGGGACGCCTCGGCCGGCGCCTGGAAGGCGGCGCTGGGCGAGCCGACGATCGTCGTGCCGGAGGCGGCCGGCCGCGAGCCGGTGCTGTCCGAACGGGTCCTCGCGGCGCTGCCGACCGCGGTCACCACCAGGCTCAACGAACAGGCCCGCCGCGCCGGGGTCACGCTCAACTCGGTGCTGACCGCCGCGCTCGGCCTGGTGCTGGGCCACCGCACCGGCCGGGGCGACGTCACCTTCGGCACCACGGTGGCCGGGCGGCCGACCGCCCTGCCCGGCATCGAGAACGTCATCGGCCTGTTCCTCAACACCGTGCCCGCCCGGGTCGCCGCGACCCCCGGCACGACCGTGGCCGAGCTGGCCCGCCGCGCCCAGCAGCACCGGATCGACCTGGCGCCGCACGAGTACCTGGGCCTGGGCGAGATCCAGCGGGCGGCCGGGCACGACCAGCTCTTCGACACCCTGTACGTGCTGCAGAACTTCCTCGCCGACAACACCTTCGACGACCTCGAGGCCGCGCAGGGCATCGTGAACGTCGAGTACACCGACACCACGCACTATCCGCTGACATGGGTGCTGACGCCGGGCGCCAACCTGCGGGTGAAGCTCGAGTACCGGCCGGACGTGATCACCGCATCCGCCGCGCGTGACATGGTGGACGATCTCGTGACGGTGCTGAGGCTGCTCGCCGAGGGGCTCGATGTCCCGGCCGGCTCGCTCGCCGTCGGTACGGGCCGTCCGCTGGCCGGGGTCGCGGCGGACATCCCGGACGAGACCGTCGCCGACATGCTCGCGGCGCAGGCGGCCCGGACGCCCGATCTCACCGCGCTGGTCTTCGGCGCGCAGCGGCTCAGCTACGCCGAGCTGGACGCGCGGATCGACGCCGTGGCCCGCGGGCTGGTCGCGCGCGGTGCCGGCCCCGAGAAGATCGTCGGGCTGGCGCTGCCGCGGGGCATCGACATGGTGGTGGCGCTGTTCGCCGTGCTGCGGGCGGGTGCCGCGTACCTGCCGCTGGATCTCGACCTTCCGGCGGAGCGGCGGCAGGCGATGATCGACGACGCCCGGCCGCTGCTCGTGCTGTCCTCTCTGGACGGTGTGGCGGTGGACGGCGGGCCGGTGCGGTCGGCGGTCCACCCCGACCATCCGGCGTACGTCATCTACACCTCCGGTTCCACGGGCAGGCCCAAGGGTGTCGTCACGCCGTACCGGGGTCTGACGAACATGCAGCTCAACCACCGGGCCGAGATCTTCGGGCCGACGGTGGCGCGGGCCCGGGCGGCCGGCGTCGAGCGGCTGCGGATCGCCCACACCGTGAGCTTCTCCTTCGACATGTCGTGGGAGGAGCTGCTCTGGCTCGTCGAGGGCCACGAGGTGCATGTCTGCGACGAGGAGCTGCGGCGCGACGCCACAGCGCTGGTCGCCTACTGCCACCGTCACGGCATCGACGTGGTCAACGTGACCCCGACCTATGCGCACCACCTGTTCGAGGAGGGGCTGCTGGACGGCCGCCGGATGTGGCTCGTGCTCCTCGGCGGCGAGGCGGTCAGCGAGGCGGTCTGGTCCCGGCTCGGCGACATCGGTTACAACCTGTACGGGCCGACGGAGTACACCATCAACACCCTCGGCGCCGGTACGGCCGACAGCCCCACGCCGACCGTGGGGAAGCCGATCTTCAACACCACCGGGTACGTGCTGGACGCCTGGCTGCGCCCGGTACCGGCCGGGGTGGTCGGTGAGCTGTACATCACCGGCGCGGGACTGGCGCGCGGGTATCTCGGCAGCCCGGTGCTGACGGCGTCGCGGTTCGTCGCCGGCCCGGAGGGTACGCGCCTGTACCGCACGGGTGACCTGGTTCGGGAGCGGCCGGACGGCAACCTGGACTTCCTCGGCCGCAGCGACGACCAAGTGAAGATCCGCGGCTACCGGATCGAGCTGGGTGAGGTGGAGACGGCCGTCGCGGCGGTGCCCGGCGTCCGGCAGGCCGCCGTGCTGGCCCGCGACGGGAAGCTGCACGCCTACCTCGTGGGCGACGCGAGCCCCGCCGACGTCCGTACCGCGCTGAGCGAGCGGCTCCCGTCCTACATGGTCCCGTCGCTGTACGCCACCGTCGATGCGTTGCCGCTGACGGTCAACGGCAAGCTGGACGCCAAGGCGCTGCCCGATGCGACCCCGATCCTGTCCGCCGTCCGCGGCCCGCGCGACGAGCGCGAACGCGTGCTGGCCGGCATCTACGCCGACGTGCTGGGGCTGCCCGAGGTCGGCATCGACGACGACTTCTTCGCGATCGGCGGGGACAGCATCTCGTCCATCGCGGTCGCTGGGCGGGCGCGCAAGGCCGGGATGCACGTGACGCCGCGCGACCTGTTCCGCCGGCGTACCGTGCAGTCCCTCGCTGCCGCCCTGCCCGCCGCGACCGTCGCGACGGTAACCGACGACGGCCTCGGTGACGTGGCCCTGACCCCGATGCTCGCCGAGACGGTGAAGTCGGCGACGCCGCTGGGCCACTTCTACCAGTCCATGGCGTGGCACACCCCGGCCGCGCTGACCCGCGACCGGCTCGACGTGATCCTGCAGGCGCTGGTGGACCGCCACGACCTGCTGCGCGCCGCCTTCGACGGCACCCTGCACGTCCCCGCACCCGGCCTGCGCGCCGCCGGGCTGGTCACCGAGGGGCCGATCGACGAGGCCGCCGAGGTGGCGCGCCTCGACCCGGCGAACGGCGTGATGCTGCGTGCCGCCTGGGACGGGCGCACGCTCCTGCTCGTCATCCACCACCTTGTCGTCGACGGCGTCTCCTGGCGCATCATCACCGAGGATCTGCGCCGGGCCTGGCGGGGCGAGGAGCTTCCCCAGGTGGGGGCATCGTTCCGGACGTTCGCGGCCGCCCAGCCGACGTATGCGCATCAGGCCGAGTTCTGGCGCACGATGCTGGCCGGGCCGCGCGTGCCGCTCGGCGACCGTCCGGCCGACCCGGTGGTCGACACCGCGGCGACCGTCCGCTCGGTCACCGTCAGCCTGCCGGCGAAGGTGGCCGTTCCGCTGCTCACCACCGTGCCGGCGAGCTTCCACGGTGGCGTCAACGACGTGCTGCTCACCGGCCTGGCGGTGGCGGTGAACCGGTGGCGGGGCTCGGACGAGCCGGTGCTGGTCAGCCTGGAGGGCCACGGCCGCAGCGGCGGGCTCGACCTGTCCCGCACGATCGGCTGGTTCACCGCCATCCACCCCGTCCGGCTCGACCCGGGCACCACCACGGACCTCGCCGCCGCGGTCCGCGCGGTCAAGGAACAGCTGCGGGCGGTGCCCGCCGACGGGCTCGGTTACGGCTCCCTGCGCTGGCTGCACGACCACGACTTCGGCCCGGCACCGGAAATCCTCTTCAACTACCTGGGCCGCTTCGGCGGAGACGGCGCCGGCGACTGGCCCCAGGCGGCGCCGCTGCGCGAGGGCGTCGACCCGGCGAACCCGGCGATGCCGCTGGAGATCAACGCCCACGCCACCGGCGACGCGTTCGAGGCGACACTGTCCTGGCCGGCCGGTCTGTTCGCCGAGGAGCGGATCATCGCGCTGGCCGAGCACTGGACCGCGGTCCTGCGCGAGCTGGCCGCCACGGACGTCGGCGGGCACACCCCGTCGGACTTCCCGCTCGTGTCCCTCACCCAGGACGACGTCGACGCCTTCGCCGGTGCCGCGGACATCTTGCCGCTGCTGCCGCTGCAGGAGGGCATGTACTTCCACGCGGTCACCTCCGATGTGGACACGTACGCGGTCCAGCAGATCGCCGAGCTCACCGGCGAGGTCGACCCGGCCCGGCTGCGCGCCGCGGTCGAGGCGGCCGTCCGCCGGCACGAAGCCCTGCGCGCCTCCTTCCGGGAGCTACGCGACGGGCGCATCGTCCAGGTGATCGACGCCGACGTGCAGGTGCCGTGGCGCGAGGTCGACCTGACCGGCGCGCCGGAGCGTCTCGACGAGGTGGCGGCTGAGGAGCTGGCGCAGCCGTTCGACCTGGCGAAGGCGCCCGTGCTGCGCTACGCGCTCGTGTCGTTGAGCGCCACCGAGCACCGGCTCGTCGAAACGATGCACCACATCCTCGCCGACGGGTGGTCGTACCCGCTGGTGTTCTCCGACGTCGTGGCGGCGTACCACGGGCGGGAGCTGAGCCCGCCGGTGACGACGTTCCGCGACCACGTCGAGTCCGTGGTGAGCCGTGACCGCGAGGCCGCCCGCGAGGCGTGGAGTGCCGCCCTCGCCGGCGTCGAACCCACCGCGCTGTACCCGGACATCACCACGGTCTCGCAGCACGACAGCGCGTTCGCCCACGTCGACCGGGTCGACGAGCTGACCGATGCGGCGCGGGCCGCCGGCATCACCGTGAGCACGCTCGTCCACGGCGCGTGGGGGCTGCTGCTGGGCCGGCTGCTCGGCCGCGACGCGGTCGTGTTCGGCTCCACCGTGTCGGGCCGCGGCGGCGACCTGCCCGGCGTCGAGTCGATCGTCGGCCTGCTCATCAACACCGTGCCGGTGCCGATGGCGTGGCGCCCGGACGAGCCGCTCGGCGACGTGCTGCGCCGCCTGCAGGAGCAGCAGACCGACGTGCTCGACGTGCAGCAGGTCGGCCTCGCCGAGCTCAACCGGCTCGCCGGTGTGCGGGAGCTGTTCGACTCCATGGTCGTCGTGGAGAACTTCCCTCCGGTCGACGGCGGTGACGCGCAGGGCCTCGGCGTGCGCGGCTTCACGGGTACGGACTCACCCCACTATCCGGTGTCCCTGGTCGCGTTCCCGGGCGACCGCCTCACCCTCGAGATCAAGTACGACGCGGCGATCGGCACGGATGCCGCCCAGCGCCTCGCCGACCAGGTGGCCTGTCTCGTGAACCAGCTCATCGACGGCCTGGACCGTCCCGTCTCCGCCGTGTCCCTCGGCGGTTTCGCTGCCACGGCGATCGACGTCTCGGCAGACGGCATTCTGGATATCTCACAGGAAAATGCCACCGCCGTCGCCGTCGGCACGCTCACCTACGCGGAGCTCGAGGCCCGCGCCAACCAGCTCGCCCACGAGCTGATCGCCCGCGGCGTCCGGCCCGAGTCGCGAGTCGCGGTCCGCCTGCCGCGCTCGGAGGACCTGGTCGTCGCGCTGCTGGCGGTGGTCAAGGCCGGCGGCTGCTACGTACCCGTCGACCCTGCGGCCCCGGCGGCCCGGCAGCAGTACATTCTCGACGACTCGCGGCCGGTCTGCGTGATCGGCGAGGGCGATGTCGCCGCGCCCGGCCGCCCCGCGACCCGTCCGGAGGTGGCGCTGAGCCCGGACAACGCGGCGTACGTGATCTACACGTCGGGTTCGACGGGGAAGCCCAAGGGCGTACTGGTGACCCACCGCGACGTGCATGCCCTGTTCGCCGCCGCGGAACGCCACTTCGCGTTCGGTCCGGACGACGTGTGGACGATGTTCCACTCGTACGCGTTCGACTTCTCGGTCTGGGAGCTGTGGGGCCCGCTGCTCCACGGCGGCCGCCTCGTCATCGTCCCGCACGACGTGGCCCGGGACCCGCAGAGGTTCCGCGCGCTGCTGCGCGACGAGAAGGTGACCGTCCTCAACCAGACCCCGTCGGCGTTCTACCCGCTCATCGAGGCGGACGCGGCCGAGCCCGACCGGCTGCCGCTGCGCTACGTCGTGTTCGGCGGCGAGGCTCTCGACCTGTCCCGCCTCGCGGGCTGGTTCGAGCGCAACCCGCAACCCCGCCTGGTCAACATGTACGGCATCACCGAGACCACGGTGCACGTGTCCTTCCGCTCGCTCGGCCCCGCGGACGTCGGCGGCCCCAGCGTCATCGGCACCGCACTGCCCAGCCTCGCGGTGTACGTCCTCGACGCGTACCTGCAGCCCGTGCCGGAGGGCGTGACCGGCGAGATGTACGTGGCCGGCGAGCAGCTCGCCCGCGGGTACCTGGACCGCCCGGCGCTGACCGCCTCCCGGTTCGTCGCCAACCCGTTCGGCCCCGGCCGGCTCTACCGCTCCGGCGACCTGGCCCGCTGGGAGGACGGCGACCTGGTCTACCTGGGCCGCTCCGACGACCAGGTGAAGGTGCGCGGCTACCGCATCGAACCCGGCGAGATCGAGGCGGCACTGCTCGCGCTTCCCGGCATCGCCAACACGGCGGTGGTGGTGCGCGACGGCAGGCTGGTCGCATACCTGGTGGCGCGGGCCGGCAGCCGGCCGGACGTGGACGCGATCCGCGCGCATCTCGCCACGGTGCTCCCGGACTACATGGTTCCCGCCGCGTTCGTCACCCTCGACGCGCTGCCGCTGACGGTGAACGGCAAGCTCGACCGCGATGCTCTGCCGGCCCCGGCCCGGACGGTGACACCGGCTGCGGTCGAGACCACCGGCGAGAGCCCGGCGACCACGGCGCTGCGGGGGCTGTTCGCCGAGGTGCTGGGCCTGGACGACGTGCCGGCCGACGGGGACTTCTTCGCCCTCGGCGGCGACAGCATCATGGCGATCCAGCTCGTGAACCGCGCCAAGCGCAGTGGCGCCAGGATCTCCCCGCGCGACGTGTTCCTCAAGCGCACCCCGGCAGGACTGGCCGGCGCCGGTGCCGCCCCGGCCCGCACCGACGACGGCGTCGGTGAGGTGGCTCTGCTGCCGATCGTGCACCGGCTGGCCGAGCTCGGTGGCGACATCAACCGGCTGCACCAGTCCGACGTGCTCCGGACTCCATCCGACGCCACCCCGGCCCGCCTGCAGGCCGCTCTCGACAAGCTCGTCGCGCACCACGACGCGCTCCGGCTCACGCTCAGCCGCCCGGCGCCGATGCTCTGGTCCCAGGAAGTTCGCGCCCAAGGCGACGTCGATCTGACCACTGTGGACGGACCGGATCCGGCGCTGATCCGGCGCGCGGCCGAGGCGGCGGTCGACCGGCTCGACCCGGACACCGGGCGCGTCCTGGAAGCGGTCTTCTTTCCCCACCAGCGCCGCCTGCTGCTCGTCGCCCATCACCTGGTGGTCGACGGCGTCTCCTGGCACATCCTCGTCGAAGACCTGCGGCAGGCGTACGAGGGCGCGGCGCTCGACCCGGTCGGCACCTCCCTGCGGTCGTTCGCCCGGATGCTCACCGAGGAGGCCGGCACCGCCGCCCGCCTGGCCGAGTTCCCGCACTGGCAGCGCACTCTCGCACCCGGTGGCGAGCTCAAGCCGGATGTGGTCGCCCCCGGGCCGACCCGCGACCACCAGCTGCGCTTCCCGGTCGACCCGGCCCTGCTGAGAGGCGACGTCACCGCCACGCTGCTGCGAGCCCTGCACGCGGCGGTGAACCGCTGGCGGGGCACCGACGAGGACCTGGTCGTGGACCTGGAACGGCACGGCCGCGACCTGGGCGACGCCGACCTGTCCCGGACGGTCGGCTGGTTCACCTCGATCGCCCCGGTCCGGCTCCCGGACCTGCCTCAGGGCGACGGGCTCGGCTACGGCCTGCTGCGCTACGTGAACCCGCGCAGCGCCGCCGCGCTCGCCCGCCTCGGCACCCCGCAGGTGCTCTTCAATTACCTGGGCCGCTTCAGCGACTCCGACGCCGACTGGTCCCCGGCGGACGAGGACATCCGGGTCCCGGCGGGTCCCGATACGCCGTACCTGCTGGAGATCGACGTCGCGGCCCGGGGGGACGAGCTGCACGCCGTCCTCACGTACGCCGACGAGGGCCTGGGCCTGGACGCCACCCGGGCGATCGCCGACGGCTGGGCCGCCGAGCTGGCCCCTGCGGACGAGCGGGAGTGGCCGTTGTCGCCGCTGCAGGAGGGCCTGTACTTCGAGGCGAAGCTGGCCGGCGACGCCGACGTCTACATCGCGCAGAACGCCTTCGACGTGGACCACCGCCTCGACGTGCCCGCCCTCGAACGGGCCTTCGCCGCCGTGCTCGCCGCGAACCCGGCCGCCCGGCTCGCCTTCGGAGATCAGGGCCGGGCCGTGCTGCGCCGCGACGTCCCGGTGACCGTCGAGGTGATCGAGGACCCCGGGGACCTCGACGCGGTGCTGGCCGCCGACCGGACCCGCCCCTTCGACCTGGCCGAGCCGCCGCTCGCCCGGCTGACCGTCGTCCGGCTCCCCGGCGGGCGCGACCGGCTGCTGTTCACCTACCACCTGCTCCTCTGGGACGGCTGGTCCCGCGAGCTGGTGCTCCGCGACCTGTTCGGCGCGTACGCCGGCCGGCCCGTACCGCAGAAGAGCGCGAGCTTCACCGACTACCTGGACTGGATCGCCCGGCAGGACGCCGTGGCATCGCTGCGGGCGTGGTCCGGCGCCCTGGCCGGGGCGGAGCCGACGATCCTGTATCCAGCCGCCGCCGGCACCCGGCCGGTGCTGGCGAAGAGCCTGGCCCTGCAGCTGACCGAGGCGCAGACCGCGCACCTGGCGGACCAGGCCCGGGCCGCCGGCGTCACCCTCAACGCCGTGCTGAGCACCGCGCTGGGCATCGTGCTGGGCCACGCCTCCGGCCGTCCGGAGGCCGTGTTCGGCACCACCGTGGCCGGGCGCCCCACCGACCTGGACGGCATCGAGCAGGTCGTCGGCGTCTTCCTCAACACCGTGCCGCAGCGCGTCACCCTGGGCGCGGCCGAACCGGTGCGCGAGGTGCTGCGGCGCGTCCAGGCCGAGCGCATCGAGCTGATGGCCCACGAGTACGTCGGCCTCGGCGACATCCAGCGGGCCGTGGGCCGCGGACCGCTCTTCGACAGCCTGTACGTCCTGCAGAACTTCCTCGACGACGACACCTTCACCGACCTGGAGGCCGAGCACGGCATCGTCGGCGTCGAGGCGGTCGACGCCACGCACTATCCGCTCACCTGGGTCGCCACCCCCGGCCGTGCCCTGCGCATCCGGCTCGAGTACCGCCCGGACGTGGTCCCGGCCGAGCAGGCACAGTCCCTTCTGGACCGGCTGAGCGCCGTGCTGACCGGCTTCGACGCCGATGCGCCCGTCGCCTCGGTCGCCCTGCCCGGGCCCGCGCCGCAGACCGGTGTGGCCATGGAGATCCCGGACGTCACGATCGCCGAGATGCTGGCCGGGCAGGCGGCGCGTACTCCGACCGCGGCGGCGCTCACCCATGACGGTGTCACGCTCAGCTATGCCGAGCTGGACGGCCGGGTCAGCGCGGTCGCCCGGGGGCTGCGCGCCCGCGGTGCCGGGCCGGAGCGGATCGTGGCGCTGGCGTTGCCGCGGGGCATCGACATGGTGGTGGCGCTGTTCGCGGTGCTGCGGGCGGGTGCGGCATACCTGCCGCTGGATCTGGACCTGCCGGCGGCGCGGCGGCAGGCGATGATCGACGACGCGCGGCCGCTGCTGGTGCTCGACTCGTTGGCCGGGCTCTACCGGGAGGTCGGGGAGCCGTGGCTCGCCGACTTCGCCCCGGGCACGCCCGGACGCCTGGACCGGCCGGCGTACGTCATCTACACGTCCGGGTCCACGGGCACGCCCAAGGGCGTCGTGACGCCGTACCGAGGGCTGACGAACATGCAGCTCAACCACCGGGTGGAGATCTTCGGGCCGGCGGCCGGCGAGCGGGTCCTGACCATCGCGCACACGGTCAGCTTCTCCTTCGACATGTCGTGGGAGGAGCTGCTGTGGCTGGTCGAGGGCCACCACGTGCACATCGCCGACGAGGAGCTGCGGCGCGACGGGCGGGCGCTGGTCGCCTATTGCGCCGAGCACCGCGTGGACGTCGTCAACCTCACGCCGACCTACGCGCAGGCCCTGCTCGACGAGGGGTTGCTGGCCGGCGAGCACCGGCCGTGCCTGGTGCTGCTCGGCGGTGAGGCGGTCAGCGAGAAGCTCTGGGCGACGTTGCGGGACACCGACGGCGTGACCGGCTACAACCTCTACGGCCCGACGGAGTACACGATCAACACCCTGGGCGGGGGTACGGCGGACAGCGCCACCGCCACCGTCGGCCGTCCCATCCTCAACACCACCGGGTACGTGCTCGACGGCTGGCTGCGTCCCGTGCCCGCGGGTGTGCCCGGCGAGCTCTACATCGCCGGCGCCGGACTGGCCCGCGGATACCTCGACCGGCCCGGGCTCACGGCGTCGCGCTTCGTCGCGGGTCCCGGCGGCACCCGGCTCTACCGGACCGGCGACCTGGTCCGCGAGCGCCCCGACGGCAACCTCGACTTCCTCGGCCGCACCGACGACCAGGTGAAGATCCGCGGCTACCGCATCGAGCTGGGCGAGGTGGAGTCGGCGGTCGCCGCGGTGCCGGGCGTCCGGCAGGCCGCTGTGCTGGCCCGCGACGGCAACCTGCACGCGTACCTGGTCGGCGACGTCGCTCCAGCGGACGTGCGGGCGGCGGTGGGGGAGCGGTTGCCGTCCTACATGGTCCCCTCGCTGTACGCCGTGGTCGACGCCCTCCCGCTGACCGTCAACGGCAAGCTCGACACGGCCGCCCTGCCCGTGCCCGTACCCGTGGCCTCCGCCTCCCGGCCACCCGCCGACGACCGCGAACGCCGGCTGTGCGAGCTGTTCGCCGAGGTGCTTGGGCTGCCGTCGTTCGGCGTCGAGGACGACTTCTTCGACGCCGGCGGGCACTCGCTGACCGCGTTGCGGCTGATCGGGCGGGTGCGGGCCGAGCTGGGCGGGGACCTGTCGCTGCGGGCGCTGTTCGATGCGCGTACGCCCGAACGGCTGGCCCGGGTCGCCGCCGGCCCGGCGCGGGCCGCCCTCACCGCCCGGGTACGCCCGGAGGTGCTCCCCTTGTCCCCGGCGCAGCAGCGGCTCTGGCTGCTCGACCAGCTCGACCCCGGCTCCAGCGCCTACGCCTACCCCCTGCTGGTCCGCCTCGCCGGCCGTCTCGACGTGCCGGCCCTGTCCCGGGCGCTGGCCGACGTGGTCTCCCGCCACGAGGTGCTGCGTACGGTGATCCGCGCGTCCGCCCAGCACATCCTTCCCGCCCCGGCGGCGGTCCCCGTCGAACGCGGGACGCCGGTGGCGGATCTCGTCGCCCGGCCCTTCGACCTGTCGGCGGACCTGCCGATCCGGGCGTCGGTGACCGAGGACGGCGACACCACCGTGCTCGCCCTCGTGCTGCACCACATCGCCATGGACGAGTGGTCCGACCGCCCCCTGCTGAACGACCTCAGCACCGCATACAGCGCCCGTGTTGCGGGCGGGGCACCGGAATGGGAGCCGCTGCCCGTGCAGTACGCCGACTACGTGCTCTCGCTGACCGGCACGCCGGGCGACTTCTGGCGCGAGGCGCTGCGCGGACTGCCCGACGAGATCACGCTCCCCGCGGACGGGCCCCGCGGCGTGACGAAACGCCCGGCCGGCCTCGCGACGGCCGTTCTGCCCGCCGACCTCGTGGACCGCCTGAGGGAGGTGGCACGCGGCGAGTCCGCCAGCCTGTTCATGGCGTTGCACGCGGCCTTCGCCACGCTGCTGTCGCGGCACGGCGCGGGCACCGACATCCCGATCGGCAGCCCGACGTCGGGCCGGGGAGACGCGGCGCTCGACGACCTGGTGGGGTTCTTCGTCAACACGATCGTGCTGCGCACCGACCTGTCCGGCGACCCGTCCTTCACCGAGCTGCTGCGCCGGGTACGCGCCGCCGACCTGGCCGCCTTCGAGCACGCCGACGTGCCGTTCCAGCAGGTGGTGGAGCTGGTCAACCCGCCGCGGGTGCCCGGGCGCAACCCGCTCTTCCAGGCGATGATCGGCTACTTCCACCGGCCCGCGGATGCCGGGACGGTGCTCGGCCTGCCTGTCCTCGCCGCGCCGGAGTATGTCGCCGAGCCGAAGGTCGACCTCAACGTCACCTTCGTCGACGCGGGCCCCGGCGGTGTCGAGGTCTCCTGCGAGTACGACGCCGACCGCTTCACCGCGACGACGGCGAACCGCCTCCTGGGCCGCCTCGGCGTGCTGCTGTCCGCCCTGGCCGCGGATCCGGCGCTGCCGGTCACGAAGGTGCCGCTGCTGACTTCGGACGACCTCGCCGAGATCGAGCGGTACGAGCCCGCCGCCGCCCCGGGAGGGCCGTGGCACACCGGCCTCTCCCGGCACGACGGCGAGGCGTTGGTGGCGCAGGGGAACCGCTGGTCCTACGCCGATCTGGACCGGGCCTCGGACGCGGTGGCCGCCGCGCTGGCCGCCCGCGGCGCCGGCCCGGAGAGCATTGTCGGCATCCACCTGCCCCGCTCGGCCGATCTGGTCGTGGCGGTGCTGGGCGTGGCCAAGGCCGGTGCCGCCTATCTGCCGCTCGATCCGGCGTTCCCGGCCGCCCGGCGGCAGTTCATGCTGGACGACGCCCGCCCGACGGTCGTCATCGATGAGGCGTTCCTGGCCGCTGTCACACCCGCGGCGGCGCCACGGGTGGTCCGGGATCCGGCGCATGCCGCGTACGTGATCTACACGTCGGGGTCGACCGGTCGTCCCAAGGGCGTCGTGGTGACCGGCCGGGACCTGGAAGCCTTCCTCGCCGCGGCGCCGCTGCCGCCCGGTACGCGGATGCTCGCCGTCACGACGCTGTCGTTCGACATCTCGGTCCTCGAGCTGATGGGCACCCTGCGGGCCGGCGGCACGATCGTGCTGGCCTCACCCGGCGAGGTCCGGGACCCGCTGCTGCTCGCCGAGCTGGTGAAGCGGGAGCAGGTCACCGCGATGCAGGCGACGCCCTCGCTCTGGGCGGCGCTGCTCGAGTCGTCCGATGTGGACCTGAGCGGGGTGCGGGCCCTCGTCGGCGGCGAGGCGCTGCCGGTATCCCTCGCCCGGGACCTGCACGCCCGAGCGGCGAGCGTCACGAACCTGTACGGCCCCACCGAGGTGACCGTGTGGGCCACCGCCGGGGACGTGGACGCCGACTGGGACGGCGCGATCGGCACGCCGCTGCCCGGCACCACCGCGCACGTTCTGGACGACCGCCTGCAGCCCGTGCCGCCGGGGGTGGCGGGCGAGCTGTACCTCGGTGGCACCCAGGTCACCCGCGGCTACCTGGGGCGTCCCGCGCTGACCGCGTCCCGGTTCGTGGCGGCACCCGGCGGCGAGCGCCTCTACCGCACCGGCGACCTGGCCCGGTGGCGCGCCGGACGGCTGGAGTACCTCGGCCGCACCGACCATCAGGTGAAGGTGCGCGGCTACCGCATCGAGCTGGGTGAGATCGAGGCCGTGGCGTTGTCACACCCCGACGTGACCCGGGCTGTCGTCGTTGCGCGCGGGGACCGGCTGGTCGCGTACCTGACCGTGACGGCCACGTTCTCGCAGTCGACGCTGACGGGGCTCCTCGAGTCGGCGCTGCCCGGCCACATGGTTCCGGCCGCCTGCCACGTGCTGGACGAGCTGCCGCTGACCCCGAACGGCAAGGTGGACCGCAACGCGCTGCCCGACGTCGCGGTGCCGGCCGGGACCGGACCGGCGGCGCCCCGGTCCCGCACCGAGGCGGCCGTCGCCCGGCTGGTCGCCGACGTGCTGGGCGTGCCGCACGTCGGGGTCCACGACGACTTCTTCGCCCTCGGCGCGCACTCGCTGCTGCTGGTCCGGCTGGCCACGGCGCTGCGCCGCGAGTTCGGCACCGCGATCCCGGTCGCGCGGCTCTTCACCGCGCCGACGGTCGCGGGGGTCACCCGGCTGCTCACCGGCGAGGCCCCGGCCGGTGACGCGCTCGCGCCGGTGCTCGCGCTGGGCCCGGCCGGCACCGAGCCGCCGCTGTTCTGCCTCGCCCCGGCCAGCGGGCTCAGCTGGCAGTTCGCGGGCCTCGGACGCTACCTGCCGATGCCGCTGGTCGGCCTGCAGTCGCCGCTGCTGTCCGGCGGAGAGGCGGCGAGCATGACCGCGCTGGCGGCCCAGCAGGCCGACGCCGTGGAACGCCTTCAGCCGGCCGGGCCCGTACGCCTGCTCGGCTGGTCCTTCGGTGGCGCCCTCGCGCTGTGCGTCGCCGCGGAGCTGACCCGCCGCGGCCGGACGGTGAGTTTCGTGGGCATGCTCGACGCCCGGCGCGACGCGGTGCAGACGCCGTCCACCGTCGCCGGGCTGCTGGCCGAAATGGGCTACGCCGTGCCGGACGGCGAGCTGACGATGACCGAGGCGGTGGCGTTCGTCCGGGCGGCCGGCGGCAGCATCGCCGCGCTCACCGACGAGCAGATCGGCCTGGTCCTGGAGAGCTACCTGGCCGCGGACCGACTGATGGCGGCCGCGACGTACCCCGCGTACCCGGGCGAGGTCTTCTTCGTCGAGGCCACCGTGCCGGAGCAGGGTTTCAGCGGTCCCGCAGCCCCGGCGTGGCGGCCGTCGACCGGGGGGATGACGGTGCACGAGCTGCCCGTCACCCATTCGGCCCTGCTGGACCCGGCCACCCTGGAACGCCTGGGCCCGCTGCTGGCCGCGGCGCTCAGCCCACGATCGGCATGACCCCGTCGCCGAGCCAGGCGCGGAGCAGCATCAGCACGATGCTCAGGCCCAGCCCCGCCAGGAAGGAGTAGCCGATCCCGGCGTACCAGCGGTGTCGCTTCTCGCGGGGCCGGACGTCGCGCGCCCACGGGCGTTCGCGGGCCAGCCACCACAGCAGGCCCACCCCGAACGGCAGCAGCGTGAGGATCCAGAACCAGAACCACTTGGTGCCGGTGACCGGATCGGTGGAGAGCAGCGCCCACAGCGTCAGCAGCACCCCGGCGATGGCCAGCCCGCTCGCGATGGTGGGAAGGGCGCTGCCGTGGTGGCCGTTCAGTGCCGTGGTCGCCTGGTGCAGCGCGTCGTCGCCGTCGGTGTAGTAGCTGCGCCCGTCCGGCGTCTCCCAGAGGAAGATCCGGTCGTGGGCGCCCGACTCGAGGACGGGGTTCGACGGCCAGAGCAGGCTCGAGTCCTTGCGCCACTCGCTGCCCCACTGGTAGTCGACGACCCGGTCGGCGGCGATGTCCTGCCGGGCGTGGGCGAGGCTCGCCTCGCGTGGGGTGGTCCACCACGTCAGCGCCGCCCACGTGATCCAGCCCACGATGAGGGCGATGCGCAGCAGCTGCCACCAGGCGATCTTGGTCCTCGTCACGACAGCAGTGTCACAGGTCCCGGCAAAATCCTGAACCGGTGTCCGGGGAGGGACGTGTGGATCGCGTACCGCAAAGACCATAGAAGGGCCTTAACCATGCGATCCCTGCGAATGCTCGCTTTTGCCGTAAGTAGCACGCTCGCCCTGTCCGCCTGCGGGAACAGCGCGCCCAGCACGGCGGGCCTGGCCGACCTGGCCGGGAACGCCGCCTCCCTGGCGGGCGCCGCTTTCGTCACGGGCACCGCAAAGGCCGCTCAGGCATCGCCGGGCACCGGTGACTGGGCGGCGCGCAAGGGCGGGACCCCGACCGGTGACGCCGCGGCCGTCGCGCAGCGCTGGGTGCAGCTGACCGCCGCGCGTGCCGGCGACCTCGATCCGGTGCTGGTGAACGGCGCTGGACTGACCCTCTACCGGTTCGACAAGGACAACGCGAACCCGTCGAAGGCCACGTGCAACGGTGACTGCGCGGCGAAGTGGCCGCCGGTGACCGTCAAGCCGGGCGGCCGGATCTTCATCGCCGGGGTGGCGAGGAAGAAGGTCGGCGTGGTCAAGCGGGACGACGGCCGCCTGCAGATCACGGTGGGGGGCTGGCCGGTCTACCGGTTCGCGCAGGACACCGAGCCGGGTGACACCAAGGGTCAGGGCATCGGCGACACCTGGTTCGGCGTCCGGCCCGACGGCGGGAAGGCCGGTGTCGAGTCGCCGGCTGAGCCGCCCGCGGAGCAGGCGAGCGTCCCGGCGAAGCGGGTGGTGCTGTTCGACCGCCGGTCCTTCAACGTCTTCGACGACACCGCGAGCTCGCAGGTCATCGAGGGCCGTACGGGCTGTGTGAACGCGACCACCCCCGGAACGGCCTCGTCCATCGCCTTCGACGGTCTGGTCAAGGTCTGGAGCGGTCCGGACTGCACCGGGGAGTCGAAGCAGCTCGGCGCGCTGGACGCCGAGAACGTCGGCGGCATCGCGGATCTGCGGGACATCGGCTTCGACAACAGGATCGGGTCGGTCAAGCTCTGACCTGAGGGAGGGGCGGCAGGCGTGGCCGCCCCTCGCCCGTCAGGCGGCGTTCGACAGGTCGGTCACCGCGGTGGCCTTGTCGTCGTCGGTGGCGTTCCTCAGCTGGGGGACCAGGACGTCCAGCGCGTACAGCAGGGCGTTCGGCCCGCTGTACGCCAGCGCCCCGCCCAGCGGCGTGGAGAAGGACGTGTACAGGGCGCGGTCCTCGGTGACCACCTTGAGGCGGCTGAACGCCGGCGAGGTGAGCATGTCCTTCTTGGCCGCGCCGTTGACGAAGAGCACGTCCCGGTCGAGCAGGTCCAGGCGTTCCTCGCTGATCTCGTCCTTCTCCGGCTGCGCCGCGAAGCCGAGCGCGTCGAAGAGGGCGCGGCGCGGGTCCTTGGCCGGGATGAGCCAGTGCTGGCCCTTCTCCGGTCCGAAGTCGACGACGAGGGTCTTGCCGGCGAACTGCGGGTTGGCCTTCCGGGCCTCCGCGATCTTCGTGTTCACCTTGTCGACCAGCGCCTGGGCCTCGGCGGGCTTGCCCAGGGCCTTGCCCACGGTCAGCGTCTGCACGTCCCACGGGGTCTGCTCGTCCGGGTACGCCGAGGACTGGACGACCGTCGGGGCGATCTGCGACAGCTTCTCGTACGTCTCCTTGGTGATCGTCTCGTAGATCGCCAGGATCAGGTCCGGCTGCTGCTTGATGATCGCCTCGAAGTTCAGCTCCGCCGAGAACGTGGCGATCTTCTTCCCGCCGAGCGCGGACTGCACCCACGGGTACGTCGGGTACTCGGTGAACCATTCCCGGGTGCTGACCGGCACCACGCCGAGCGCGAGCACCGGGTCCTGGTCGTTCCATCCGGCGGTGACGACGCGTTCGGGCTGCTTCTCGATCGTGGTGGAGCCGAACTTGTGCTCGATCGTCACGGGGAAGGCGGCCGTGGCGGATCCGGAGGCCGCCGGGGCCGCCGCGTCGTCCTCGTCGGCGGCGCAGGCCGTTGCGGTGGTGGCGGCGAGCAGGCCGGCGGCCGCGACGGTGAGAACCCGTCGCCAGCCTCGGATGCGGAGGGTCATGGGGGCTCCTGATGATCGGGGGTCCATGGGGCTCGGACAGTAGGTTAGGTTAGGCTAACTTTCGCTCGCTCCCCGGGGTCAGCCCCGCCCTTCTTCTGGAGGACCACCCACATGCAGCGCACCCTGCTCGGTGGCAAGATCCACCGCGCCACCGTGACCCAGGCAGACCTGCACTACGTCGGCTCCATCACCATCGACAAGAACCTCATGGACGCCGCCGACCTCGTCGAGGGCGAACAGGTCCAGGTGGTCGACATCGACAACGGCGCGCGCCTGGTGACCTATGTGATCGAGGGCGAGGCGGGCTCCGGCGTGATCGGCATCAACGGCGCCGCGGCCCGGCTCGTCAGCGTGGGCGACCTGGTCATCATCATGTCGTTCAGGCAGGTCGACGAGGCCGAGCGCGCCTCGTACGCACCCCGCGTCGCGCACGTCGACGCCGGCAACCGCCTGATCGACATCGGCTCGGACCCCTCGGCGCCGGTCCCGGGCGCCGAGGACCAGATCTCCGGCAAGGTCCTGGTCCACTGAGGACATGGCAGCGCTGACCGTCTGCCGGGACTGCTGCTGCGGCAGCACGCGGAAGCACCCCGGCATCGATCACGACGCGCAACTCGCGGCCCTGCGGGAGGCGGTGGGAGACCGTCATCGGGTACGCGTGAGCGAATGCCTGCGCGTCTGCGAGCGGTCCAATGTGGTCGTGGTGCACCCGGCCCCCGCCGCCCGCCGGGCCGGCGCCCGCCTCGTCCACCTCGGCGACGTCCTCGACGATCGCCTGGTGGACGCGCTGGCCGACTGGCTCGACGCCGGCGGGCCCGGGCTGGCCGAGGTGCCGCCGATGCTCACGCCGCGGATTTTCGACCCCGCGGACTACGCGGACTGACGCCCCGGCCGGGTCTATGCTTGCGCGACGATCGAGGACTTTCCATCCGAGCCGAAGGAAGCGCAGTGCTGACGACCCGGCCCTGCGGAGACCGCCGATGAGACCGACCAGTATGCCGCTGTCGGGCGCAAGCCATAACCAGAGGACGATGCCGATGAGCGCGCCGGAGCAGAACGGCGGGCCGACAGTCCGCCGGCTCCAGCTCGGGGCGCGCCTGCGCAGCCTGCGGCTCGCCGCCGGGATCAGCCGCGACCAGGCCGGCTACGAGATCCGCGGCTCCGAGTCGAAGATCAGCCGGATGGAGCTCGGCCGGGTCGCGTTCAAGGAGCGTGACGTCACCGACCTGCTCAAGCTCTACGGCGTCACCGACCCCGGCGAGCACGAACGCCTGCTCGCCCTCGCCCGCGAGGCCAACTCGCCCGGCTGGTGGCACTCGTACGGCGACGTGCTCACCACGTGGTTCCAGAACTACCTCGACCTCGAGCAGGCCGCCGAGCTCATCCGCACGTACGAGATCCAGTTCGTGCCGGGCCTGCTCCAGACGGACGCGTACGCCCGCGCCGTCATCATGCTCGGCCACGGCACCGCCTCCGGGGAGGAGATCGACCGCCGGGCCGACCTGCGCATGGCCCGCAAGCAGCTGCTGGCCCGCACCGACCCGCCCCGCCTCTGGGCGGTGATCGACGAGGCGGTCCTGAGACGCCCCATCGGCGGCCGCGACGTGCTGCGCGAGCAGATCGCGTACCTCCTGCAGGCCTGCACCCACCGCAACATCCGCCTGCAGGTCATCCCCTTCGAGACCGGCGGGCACGCGGCGGCCGGCGGCGCGTTCACGATCCTGCGGTTCCCGCACCAGAACCTGCCCGACGTCGTCTACATCGAACACCTGACGAGCGGCCTCTACCTGGACAAGCGCGAGGACGTCGACCACTACGCGGCCGCGATGGGCCGGCTGTTCATCGAGGCGGAACCCCCGGACAAGACCCCGGAGCTCCTGCGCCGGGCCCTGCGAGACCTGGACTGAGCGGATGAACGTCATCGGTGAGACGGTGCGGCTGCGGGCGATGGGTCCCGGCGACGCCGAGGCGCTCTGGCGCTGGAACCACGACCCCGAGGTCATGCGCTGGATGGACGACGGCTACGCCCAGCCCCTCGAACGCGTCCGGAGCTGGCTGACCGAACGACCGCGCAACGACTACGGCGACGTGCTGTTCGGCGTCGAGACGCTCGCCGAGGAACGCCTCATCGGCCTGGTCCGGCTCCGCGACGCCGAACCGGAGACCGGCTGCGCCGAGCTGGACATCTACCTGGGCGAGAAGGACTGCTGGGGCAAGGGCTACGGCACCGACGCCGTCCGCACGGTCTGCCGCTACGGCTTCGACAAGATGCGCCTGCACAAGATCTCGCTCACGGTGGTGGCCGAGAACGAGGGTGGGCGGCGCGCGTACGCGAAGGTGGGTTTCGTCGAGGAGGGCCGCCTGCGCAGCGTCTTCCGCCGCGACGGCGGATGGCACGACAAGATCGCGATGGGTCTCCTCGAGGGCGAGCTGATCTGAGGAACCAGGCGTGAGATCCGTGTGGTTCGGATCGGCCGGCGTCGGTGTCGCGGTTGCCGGTCTGGTGGTTCTTGTCGTACTGCTGCGCAGGCAGGTGACCGCTTCGCCGTTGCGGGGGCTGGACCGGGGGACGCGCAAGGCGGTGCTGCGGGCCCTTCGCGCCGGCGAGGCCGGCAGCCCGGAGATCGACGAACTGGCCCGCGCCGTGGCGACCGGCACGTCGCGTCAGCGGTGGGTCCCGTGGGCGTTCGCGGTGTTGGCCGCTCTCCAGGTCGTCACCCTGGTCATCCGGATCGTCGACCGCGACGGGCGGGCGTGGCTCAGCGCGGTCTTCCTCGGCTACTTCATCCTTCTGTGGGTGCTGCACATCCGTCGGCAGCGCGGGCTCGACCGGTTCCGGGCGCCTACCGCGGGAAGCTCGTCAGGTAGCCACCCATCGTCGTGAAGTAGTCGTGGGCCGGCAGCTCCACGCCGTCGTCCGTGCGTACCCGCTTGATGAGCAACGCCTTGCTGCGGCCTCGGCGGGCCTCGGCGCCGGCCACCACCGCCACGCCGTCGCCCTCGCGGTAGAAGATGCGGCCGGGGGTGCCGCCGTAGACCGCCTCCGACACGCCGGCGGTGACGAGCTCGAGGCGGCGGCCCCGGTGGAAGCAGAACGCCTGCGGGTAGGGCGCCGACTGGGCGCGGACCAGGCGGGCGAGCTCCTCCGCGGACCACGTCCAGTCGACGCGGATGTCCTCCTCCGAGCGCTTGTGGAAGAAGCTGGCCTTCGACCGGTCCTGCGGCACGAAGTCGCGGCGTCCCGCGGCCAGCTCGGCGAGGCCGTCCACGGTGATGGGTCCGAAGAGCTCGAGGGTCTTGTGGAACAGGTCCGTGGCCGTGTCCTCGGGGCCGACCGGGACCGCGCGCTGCAGCACGATCGGGCCCGCGTCCAGGGTCTCGTCCATCATGTGCGCGGTCACGCCGACTTCGGGTTCGTCGTTGAGCAGGGCCCAGATCAAGGGCGAGAAGCCCGCGTACGCCGGCAGCAGCGCGTCGTGCACGTTGAGGGTGCCGTAGGCCGGGAGGGTGAAGACCCGCGGCGGGATCCACGTGCGCCAGTTGGTGGCCACGATGACGTCCGGCGCGACCCGCTTGAGGGCCTCGTACAGCTCGTCGTCGTCCGGGCGTTCGCGGATCAGCACGGGGATGCCGGCGGCGACGGCCAGGTCCTCGACGGAGTCGGACCACACCTTCTCGTACGCGCCCTCGCCGCGCGGATGGGTGACCACCATGACGACGTCGTGTTCCGACTCCAGCAGTGCCTGCAGGGTGCGGTGCCCCCAAGTCTGGAAACCGAACATGACGACTCGCATGGATTTCTCCCTCACCAGGCACTGCGGACGGCGACGCTGCTTAGGTTAGGCTAACCAACACCTCGGGGTCAGGTCGGCCCCGGCCGAAGGGACGGTCATGTCTGCACCTGAGCTCGATGTCGTGGGGATCGGCTTCGGCCCGTCGAACCTCGCCATGGCCATCGCCGTCGCGGAGCACAACGGCGCGGCCGGTCCGCAGGCGGGCGTCACGGCGCGGTTCCTCGAGCGCCAGGCGTCGTTCGGCTGGCACCGGGGCATGCTGCTCGACGACGCCACCATGCAGGTCTCGTTCCTCAAGGACCTGGTGACGCTGCGGAACCCCACGAGCGAGTTCAGCTTCCTGCGCTACCTGCACGCCCAGGGCCGGCTCATCGACTTCATCAACCACAAGAACCTGTTCCCCCTGCGGGTCGAGTTCCACGACTACTTCGCGTGGGCCGCCGCGCAGGTCGCCGACCAGGTCACGTACGACGCCGAGGTGCTGTCGGTGCGGCCCGTCGAGGACGCGAACGGCTTCGTCAGCGCGGTGGAGGTGCTGTCCCGGCAGGGCGGCCGGCTCACGACCCACCGCGCCCGCAACCTCGTCATCGGCACCGGCCTGCGCCCGCGCCTTCCCGAGGGCGTGACCGCGTCACCCCGCATCTGGCACACCAGCGACCTGCTGCACAACCTGCCCGGCATCCGGGGCACCCGGCCACGCCGGTTCGTCGTCGTGGGCGCGGGCCAGAGCGCCGCCGAGGCGGTCGCGACGCTGCACACGGAGTTCCCCGAGGCGGAGGTCTGCGCCGTCTTCTCCCGCTACGGCTACTCCCCGGCGGACGACAGCGCCTTCGCCAACCGCATCTTCGACCCCGCGGCCGTCGACGACTTCTACCGGGCTCCGGAGCACGTCAAGCAGCAGCTCATGGCGTACCACGGCAACACCAACTACTCCGTCGTGGACATCGACCTCATCGACGACCTGTACCGCCGGGCGTACCAGGAGAAGGTGCTGGGCCGCGAACGCCTGCGGATGCTCAACGTCTCCCGGCTCGTCCAGGTCGCCGACGGCCCGGACACCGCGGTGGCCACCGTCCGCTCGCTGGTGACCGGTGAGACGACGACGCTGGAGGCCGACGTCGTGGTCTGCGCGACCGGCTACCACCAGGCCGACCCGTACGGAATCCTCGGCGACGTGGCCGGCCTCTGCCGGCGCGACGCCCAGGGCCGTCCGAAGGTCGGCCGTGACTACCGCGCCGCGGCCGACCCCCGCCTCCGGGTGGGCATCTACCTCCAGGGCGGCACGGAGCACAGCCACGGCATCACGTCGGCGCTGCTGTCGAACACGGCCATCCGGGTGGGGGAGATCCTCGATTCGGTGGTCGCGCACCGCACGGCCGACGCCCTGGTCGCGGCTTAGGGCGTGTCCTTCCGATCATGACGGCCTGCGACGGGCCCAGCTTCCGCCTCGCGGCGCGGTCCGGACGGCCGGATACAACTGTGAGGATGGTGGGGTGCTGCCTGGGGTTGG
>NZ_JBFAPM010000027.1:57545-73329 GCF_040676695.1 Actinoplanes sp. NPDC049548 | reverse complement strand
CCTGCATCACTACAATCACCACCGGCCTCACTCAGCGATCGGCGGCTTCCCACCCATCACCAGGTTGACCAACGTCCCTGGACAGCACACCTAGGTGTAGTGCCCATGAGCGTTGTTGACACGGCGTGGTGGCTTGAGATGTGAGAAGACCTCCGGCGAGGTGGAAGTTGCGACGCTTTCACCTAGACCGGAGGTCTCTATGGCCCACCGTAATGCCCGGCTGACTGTGCATGGCAGGCGGCTGCTCATCGAGCGTGTCGTGGGTCAGAGACGACCAGTGGCCCACGTGGTGGAAGAACTCGGGATATCGAGGGCGACCGGCTACAAGTGGGTGGCCCGATGGCGTGCCGAAGGCGACGCTGGTTTGCAGGATCGGCCCAGCACCGCGCACCGGCTGCCCGGCAAGACGCCGGCCGACCTCGAGGCCCGGATCTGCGCTGCGCGGACCACCCTCAAGCGCGGGCCTCGCCGATTGGCCGGGCTGCTGGGCGTGCCCGCCTCGACGATCCACGCGGTGCTGACCCGACACCATCTGCACCGCCTCGCCTGGCTGGACCGGCCCACCGGGCAGCTGATCCGCCGCTACGAACGTGACCGGCCCGGCGAGCTGATCCACGTCGACGTCAAGAAGATCGGCCGGCTGCGAGACGGCGGCGGATGGCGGGCACACGGCCGTGACAGCGACCAAGCCCGCCACAAACGCCGCGAGCAAGCCCAGGGACGCCTGGTCGGCTACGAGTACGTGCATGCCGCCATCGATGACCACACCCGCCTGGCCTACGCCGAAATCCATCCCGACGAGACCAGCGGCACCTGCGCCGGCTTCCTGCGCCGCGCCGCCGCCCACTTCGCCCAGCTCGGGATAGCGCAGATCGAGCGGGTGATGACCGACAACGCCCTGGCATATCGCCGCGGCCGAGCCTGGCAGCAAGCCCTCACCGACCTCGGCGCCCAAGCCCGCTTCACCCGCGCCTACCGGCCCCAGACCAACGGCAAAGCAGAACGGTTCAACCGCACCATGTGCGACGAATGGATCTACTCCCGGCCCTTCACCAGCAGCCAAGACCGCGCCGACGCCCTGCCCCGCTGGCTACATACTTACAACCACCACCGCGGACACACCGCCCTCGCCGGACGAGCACCCATCACCCGCATCAACAACGGTCCTGGAACCTACACCTAGGGGATGTCTCGGTGTTGTGCGGGTTCCTGCGGCCGCATGCTTCGGGCATGAGGTATAGACGAGTAACGCTGTTGTCTGCCGCAACCGTTTCCGCCGCTCTGCTCCTGTCGACAGCCGCCACGGCCGGACCTGTGGCCACCGCCGTGACACCCGTTGACGGGATCTGGCGCAGCGACGGCTACAGCACCGTCCTGTCCATCGAGCAAGGACGCGCGCAGCTCTACGAGACCACCACCATCAGCTGCGCGGCGGGACCGACCGCGACGCAGGACGGCACGGTCGGTGCCGACGGAACGGTCCGGTTCGCGGCCCAGGACGACACGTTCAGCGTCCGGGCCGACCGGCTCCACCGGCGGCTCACCCTGCATGCCGACGGCGCCGTCGGCGATGTCCACTTCGACCGGCTGTCGTCGCTGCCCGCGGCGTGCACCCGGCCGGGGCCCACGGGACCGCTGCCAGCGTTCGACGTCTTCTGGGCGACGTTCGCCGAGAACTACCCGTCCTTCGCCGCGAAGGGGATCGACTGGAAGTCGGTGCGGGCCACGTATCGGCCCCGGGTGCGTGCGGACATGTCTGACGACGAGCTGTTCGATCTCCTGGTGGAGATGATCCGCCCGTTGGGCGACGCGCACACCGGCGTCCAGAGCCCGACCCGCGCGTTCGGCGGCCGGCGCCCGGGGACGGTGGCGCCCAGCGGTGCTCTCAAGGAGCGGACCAGGGCGTTCATCGAACGCCGCGACCTGCACGGCCCGATGCAGACCTTCGCCGACGGCAAAATCGGGTACGCCGACCTCCCGGGCCGGCTCGGGTACCTGCGTGTGACCGCGTTCTCCGGCTACACCGACGGCGGGGGCTTCGCCGGGAACTCCACCGAGCTCGACCGCGCTCTCGACACGATCTTCACACCACAACGCGCGTCCGGGCCTGACGCGCTACGCGGGCTCATTCTGGACGTGCGGGTCAACAGCGGCGGATCCGACGCGCTCGGCCTCCAACTCGCCGCGCGTCTGACCGACCGGCCGTTCTTCGCCTACGCCAAGCGGGCCCGCAACCATCCCACAGACCCGCGCCGCTTCACCAGGCAGCAGCCGGTCTGGGTACGGCCGGCTACGGCGCCGCGATTCACCGGCCGGATCGCATTGCTCACCGGAGGGTCGACGATGAGCGCCGGCGAGACCTTCACGCAGGCGATGATGGCAGCGCAAGCCGATGCCGGTGCGGATCGGGGAGAACACCCAGGGCGTCTTCTCCGACGTGATGATCCGGTCGCTGCCGAAGCAGAACTGGTTGTTCGCCTTGCCGAACGAGGAGTTCCGCACGCTGCGGGGCAGAACGTTCGAAGGCCCCGGCGTCCCACCGCACATCACCACACCCGTCTTCACCGACGAGGAGTTCGCAGCGGACCGAGATTCTGCGTTCGACCGGGCGGTTGCCGTACTGAGTACAAGCTGAACGCCCCGGGCGCGCCGACCGGGGCGGCGCGCCCGCCCGATCAGGAGCGTCTTAGAGCATCACCCACGAGTTGGACTCGACCGAGGCGGACATCGCGTCGAGGGCTTCCGCGCTGCGGACGGCGTCGTCCAGGGTCGCTCCGTGCGGGCGGCCCTCGGCGATGGACCGCAGGAAGTGCCAGGCCTCGATCACCTTGAGGTCGTCGTAGCCCATGGCGATGCCCGCGCCCGGCTGGAAGGCCGCGTACTCGCCGTTGCCGGGTCCAGCGTGGACCGTGAACGTCGGCTGGTCCTGGTAGTCACCGCCGGTGCTGACGGTCAGCTCCCCCATCCGGCGGAAGTCCCAGGCCACCGATCCGCTCGTACCGTGCACCTCGAAGCCGTAGTTGTTCTGGTCGCCGACAGCGACCCGGCTGGCCTCCAGCACCGCGCGTGCCCCCGACGCCAGTCGCAGCTGCGCCGAGACGTAGTCCTCGTTCTCGACCGGCCCGAGCTCGCCGCCGGTGGCCCGGGTGTGCCCGGCGGTCGCCCCGGCCGGCCGGGGCCGCTGCGGCACGAAGACGGCCGTGTCGGCGACCAGCGCCTCGATATCGCCGAGCAGGTGCCGCACCAGGTCCACGCCGTGCGCCGCGAGGTCGCCGAGCACCCCGCTGCCGCCGCGGGCCCGCTCGAACCGCCAGGTCAGGGCGCCGTCCGGGTGTGCGGCGTAGTCGCTGAACAGCCGGAACCGGGCGTGGGTGACCGTGCCGATGCCGCCGGACGCGATCAGCTCCCGGGCGGTGGCGACCGCGGGGGCGTTGCGGTAGTTGAACCCGACGGTGCCCTGCACGCCGGAGCCGCGGACCGCGTCGCCGACGGCCCGGGCGTCCGCCGAGGTGAGACCGACCGGCTTCTCGATCCAGATGTGCTTGCCGGCGCGGGCCAGCTCCACGCCCATCTCCCGGTGCAGGAAGTTGGGCGCGCCGATGCTGACCGCCTCCACGGCGGGGTCGGTCAGCAGGTCGCGCCAGCTCCGGGTCGGGCTCGCGAAGCCGTACCTTTCGGCGGCCTCCTCGGCCCGTCCCGGGACCTCGTCGGCGACGGCGACCAGCTGCGGGCGTACCGGAAGATCCGGGAAGTGATGCAGCACCCGCAGGTAGGCCTGGGTGTGGACCCGGCCCATCCACCCGAATCCGGCGACCGCGACGCCGAGCGATGTCCTCATGGCCGGAGCGTAGAAGCGGCGGAGGCGGACGGCCAAGGCCGCCCGCCCCTCAAAAAGACCTCACCAGGTGGTGGGTGGCGGCGGCGGGACCACCGGCGGGCGGTCGTCGCACGAGATCACATTCGGCAGGTACGGCGCCAGCCATCCCCCTTCGTTTCCGCCCAGATCCGTCAGGGCGAACTCCGAGCCGGCCGGGGTGAAGTGGAAGGAACCGCAGTTGTTGACACCGACGGCGCCCACGTGACGCGCGTCGACGTTCTCGAACGAGGCCGATCCCGCCGTGCGCGCGCTGACCACGGAGGTGCCCGTGCCGTCGACCCGGACGTCCTTGAAGGACACCCCCCGAACCGAGTAGAGATCCTTCACGCCCCAGTCGCTGACCAGCATGATCGCGTTGTACGTGCTGTCCAGGTAGTGATCGCCGGTTACCCGGATGTCCGCGTCGATCGACTTGTCCAGGGCGTAGAACCAGATGGCACCGAGGCCGATCCGCCAGTTCAGCTCGAACGTTCCCGCCCGTACCACGGTGTTGTCCTTGATCGTGAGACGGCCGGCGAACGGCTCGGCGCCGAACCGCGAGCCGACGTGGATGCCGCTGCCCTCCCGGATCGGATCCGCGATGAGGTTCCCCGACACGATGTTGTCCGTGCCGCCGTAGATCGCGATGCCGTTCGCCAGGGTGGGCGTCTGCACGGTGTTGTGGTCGAACATGTTCCGAACGTCGGCCGTCTTCTCCGACCACATGGCCAGACCGTCGTCGCCGGTGTTCCGAACGGTGTTCTGCCGCACCACCGAGTCGGTGACGCCGGTGTGGAAGTTGAGCCCGTCGGCGATCTGATCCACGATGACGTTGGCCTCGACACGCAGGTTGCGCATCGGGCCGTCGAACCACAGCCCGACCTTGGTGTGCCGGATGTGCAGCCGCTCCACCGAGGAGTCGCTGAGCGCCCCGCCGACGCCGTTGACCTGATCGGTGTCGATGCGCTCGCGGACGTCACCCTCGATCGCGAAGTCACGCAGGTGCACGTTGCGGCTCCCGCCCTCGGCCGCGCCCTTGCCGTAGAAGCCGACGCCGGTGTGCACCGAGCCGTCCGGTGCCGGTTGGTCGAGCGTGACCTGCCGGCCCTTGAAGATCGTGTACCAGTTCCCGGCGCCCTCGATGGTGACGTCGTCCACGGCGATGTGCCGGTCGACGCGGTAGGTGCCCGGCGGCACGTAGACCTTGAGCTTCGCCTTGCGAGCGAACGCGATCGCCCGGTCCAGGGCCGCGGCGGAGTCGCGGCGCCCGCTCGGGTCCGCGCCGAAGAGCAGCACGTTGGCCGCGACCGGGACGACCTTCGGGGGCGCGACCAGCTCGGAGTCGAGCAGGTCGATCACGGTCCAGGCGGCACCGGCCGAGGCGGTCAGCCGCACGGTGTCGCCGGCCCGGTAGGTGCGGCCCAGCAGCATGCGCTGCTCGTCGTAGAAGTGCATGGGCCGGAACGGCTTGCTGATCGCGGGAGCGGGCGTCGTCGCAGCGGGTACGCAGGCACACTCGGTGATCCACCAGTCCGGGTGCAGCAGGTCCGCACCGGGGTCGTTGGTGAACGGGTACTGGTTGTAGAGGTACGCGTACTCGGAGGTCAGCGTCATCGTCCCGCGCGCCGCGCCGTTCACGGTGACGCCCAGCGGCGCGGTGATCCCGCCACCGCCCGGCGCGTCCGGGATGGCGTAACGAACGGTGATCGCGTTCGCCGTTCGCGGCAGGGTGAACTCGACGTACTGACCGGGGGCGAGACGAACAGCGTTCCGGCCGGATGCCTCGGCGGACAGTGTGTAGGCACTGCGGTCGGGGCCGAGCAGCTCGCCGGTGAAGCGTGCGGTCTCCGCCTCCTGCTCGAGGAAGCCGACCGTGGCGCCACGGCCTGCTACCAGGGCGGGGTCGAGGGCGGCACGGGTCACAGGAGCGCCGCCGGTGCGGACGTCAGAAATGGCATTGGCCGGCCCGCCTGAGATCAGGGCCGGCCCGAGGCCGATGAGCGACGCGGCGGCCACCACGCCGAGCCTGGTAAGCGACGACATGAGCAGACCCTAGGTGGCTGTAGCGAACCCCACAATACACCGTCGCCTATTTTCGTGTTCTCGTTCGCTTCTTTCAGGGCAGCACCACGAGCTTCCCGGCCGCACGGTTCGCCTCCATGTCCGCGTGCGCCTGGGCGATCTGGTCCAGCCGGTACGTGCGGTCCAGCGGCACGACCGCCTCCCCCGCCGCGACAGCGTCGAGAAACTCCTGCAGAACGGCCTGCGGCAGGTCGTCCGCATCGCCGCCGTACGCCGTCAGCCGCACCCCGCGCGGCAGATACCCGATGGGATAGAAGTCCTTCACGATCCACTCGTTCGACAGGATGCCGGAGAAGCAGACGACGCCGTGCTTGCGCACCGCCCGCAGTGTGTCCGGCAGAGTCGGCACGCCGACCAGCTCCAGCGCGTTGTCCACGCCGCCCGGAACGAGCTCGCGCACCTGCTCCGCGACCGAGCCGTCGTCGATGAGCACGTGGTCCACGCCGACACCCTTGAGCGCCGCGGCCTTGGACTCGGTGCGGGTGGTCGACAGCACGGTGATCCCCAGACGCTTCGCCAGCACGGCGGCGGTCATCCCCACCGACGACGTACCGCCGCGGATCAGCAGCGTCTGTCCCGTGCGGACATCGAGCCCTTCGGTCAGCGACCCGTACGCGGTCTGCAGGGTCTCGGGCACGGCCCCGAGGACGGCCCAGTCGAGGCTGCTGCGGAACGGGATCACCTGGGTCGCGGGCACGCAGGTGTACTGCGCGTACCCGCCGTCGAAGGTGCGGCCCATCCCGCCCATCATCGCCATGACCTGCTGCCCGGGCGGGAACTCGCCGCCCGGCGCGGCGACCACGACACCGGTCGCCTCGATCCCCGGCACCCGCGGGAACGAGACCCCCTCGGCGAGCCCGAGCCGGGTGTGCAGCTCGGAGCGGTTGAGCCCGAACGCCTTGACCCGGATCAGCACCTGACCCGGGGCGGGCACGGGAATGGGCAGCCGGCGCAGGTGCAGAGCCTCGGGCGGACCGGGCGCCTCCAGCACGATGGCTTCCATAGAATTAGTTTCCATGGAATCAATATAGCGCGCTCACTCGAAGAACTTGAGCCCGAACCCTGTGTCGGTGGTCGCACCGGGCACATTCGCGCGGCGATAGGTGGTGGCGCCCCACCAGGCGAACGTCCCGGTGTACCAGTACCTGTTCTCCCACGAGTACGGCGTTCCCTTCGGTACGGCGTGATACATCAGCGGGAAGCGCGGACCGGCCGGCGGGCTCGTGGCGATGTCGCCGTTGAGCAGCACGAACGTGTGGTGGCCGGGACCGTTCGCGTACAGCGTGGGATCCCAGCCGGCCATCATCGTCGCCCGGTTCGAGCCGAACAGGCAGCCGTTCGACTTGTACCAGTCCCATACGTACGTGGGGTCTCCGCCGGCCCGCAGCCTCAGGTCACCGAGGCAGTACTGGTCACTCCAGCTTCCGTTGGCGGAGTACACGACGTGCAGGCGGCCGTCGGGATCCCTGATCGCCTCCGGGCCCTCGTTGATGAAGGGGTTGCCGACGACGCGCTCCCAGCTCTCCCGCGGCTGGGAGATCACGTACCGGGCGCCGGTGGTCGCGGTGGGGCTGCTCATGCGCGCGAGATAGAGGTTCTGTTCGACGTTCGTGTCACCGGCCCAGCCGGACCAGACGAAGAACCGCTGGCCGTTGAAGACGAACATCGTGCCGTCGACCGCCCACTTGTCGTCCGGCAACGCCATACGCGTCTCGCCGGTGTAGCCGCCGTCGGGGCTCGCCGAGCTGATCACGTACATGCGATGAGCCGAGCCGCGACCGGCCGAGAAGTAGATGTAGTAGCGACCACCGTCGAGGTGCATTTCCGGCGCCCAGACCTCGCCGAGGTTGCGGGTGTCGGACCACACCTGCCGGGCCGGGGCGGCCGCCAGCGCGTCGGGCGATGCCGCCTGCCGCACGTGGATGCCGTTGTTCATCGACTGCACCGAGAAGTACGTCCCACCGACCCTGATCACGCTGGGATCGGCGGCCCGCAGGGAGGTCTGGGAGGCGTCGGCGGGTCCCGCCCCTGCGATCAGCGCAGCGAGGACGAGAACGGTCAGGGAGGCGATGCTTCTCATGGCCACGATCCAGGGGTTCGTCGTGAGAGCGCTCCCTGAGCATCCGACACAGTTTTACAACTGTCAATATTTTGTTAACGAGTCTCCCGTGGCGGCAGCCGTACGACGAAACGGCCGGGCAGCCCCGGAGGGCTCCCGGCCGTTCGCCGGCTCAGGTCACGGCTGGCTGCGCGGGCTGTCCGGGGCCAGGGTGTCGATGAACTCGTGCGGGCTGTGCACCTCGGTGGTGCGACGGGCGGCGGTAGCTTCGGCGGCCATCGCCCTCGCCGCGGCCGCCGGGTCCACGCCGACCTTGCGCGCCGCCGCGACGACCCGGTTGTAGGCACCCTCGGCGAACGCATACGCGGCCCGGTAGTCATGCCGCGCGAACGCTGCGCCGGCCAGTCCGAGCAGCACGTCGGCGGCCCGCAGGTCGGCGCGACCGCGGCCGGCCCGCGGCGAGGCGAGCACGTCCGCCGCGAGCCGGTTCGCGGCCTCGTAGTACGCGGCGGTCAGGAACCGGTCGCTGTTGTCCCGGTCGAACTGGCTGAAGTCCCAGTTCAGGTCGATGTAGCTCATCATCGAGTTGTTCTCGTCGCCGGACCAGGCGAAGAACGTGTCCCCGGACGGGCCGTAGTCCACGCCCGTCTCACTGTCGTAGCCGTCGTGCGGGTGGCTCATGCCCAGGTGATGGCCGACCTCGTGGATCTGGGTGGTGGTCAGGCCGTACCCGCGCTCGACGATCTCAGGCGAGACGAAGCAGAAGACACCGGTCTGGGTGCCGTCGACGTAGTTGTCGTCGGCGAAGCCGAGCGCGGGCGCACCGACCCCGGGTCCCACCGCGTAGTTGAACACCGGAAGCTCGTAGTCGACCCGTCCGGCGTCGTCCTTGGTGCGTGCCAGGTTCTCCCAGTTGTAGAGGTAGAGGTTCGCGAAGGCCGGGTAGCCCGAATCCGGGTAGCAGCTCGTGTCGGTGAGCACACCGACGTAGCACTCCTCGGCCCTGGCATCGTACGGAAGATCCTGGTTGTCGAAATCGAGCCGGTTGCGCCAGCGCAGCTCCGACAGCTCCTGCACCACCAGCCGGGGTTTGATGTACGCCGCGGAGGCGTCGACCCCCGGCCAACCCTCGTACGTGTTGCTGTCGATGTTGATCGACTTGGGTGGCTCGGGCGTCGGCAGCTCCACCGGATAGAGCGGCGACGAGGTCATCAGCAGGTTGAGGGCGACGTAACGGGTGATCAGCCCGAGGTCCCCGGCCAGCGCCGCCGGATCACGGTAGCCGCCCGCCCTGTACTCCCACACCGGCGGCATCCGGTAGTCGGGCGCGCCGTCGCCGTCCACGTCCGCGTTGGTGATGTCGTAGTTGCTGGTCCACGACTCCGGGCCGGCCGACAGGTCGTGGAACCACACCCGGCGGGTGCTGCCGAGGCCGCTCTCCTCGTCGTCGGCCGTGGTGCCACCCCAGGCGATGAGCTTGCGGCTGTCACGCGCCGCGCCGAAGTTCATGCCGGTGTCCGGATCCGGCTCGTCCGTCTTGGTGTAGACGTGGAACCGGAAATCGGAGCGCCCGTACCAGTTGATGAAGAAGATCGTGTTGCGCCGGGTGTCCACACCGGCCGGCGGATGGTACGCGAGCCACTTCTCCACGCTGGGCGCGTCGATCGCGTGGTTCTCCGAGATCTCCCGCGCCTTGCCGGCCTGCTCGTTGTACGCCTGCTGGTACTCCGTCAGAGGCGCAGGCTTCGCGAGCCTCCCGAGCTGCCGGAAGAAGGTGTCCTCGTAGGACCTGGAGCTGTAGGAGAGCTTGTAGTCGTAGGTGTACTTGATGCCGAGCTTCTCGGTCTTGCCGTAGACCAGGCGGTAACGGACCACCGGCTCGTACCTCTTCGCCAGCTTGGCGAGGTACCCGCTCTTGGCGACCTGGTTCGGTTCGTACCCGAGGAAGACCACGTTGACCGGCACCTTCTCGGTCAACGTGGGCTGGCCGCCCGGGTGCAGGAAGGCGTAGGAGGATCGGGGGGCGGCGCCCGCGGCACCCGCGGAGGCGACCACCATCGTCGTCATCATCGCTACGACGAGCGCGGCTCTGCGTCTCATGGTGGTCACGCTGCCACTCTGAGTACCGCCCCCACATCATCCATGCAGATAGATCGATACCGTCAGACGTAGGTCCGGACGGCGTTGCGCTTCAGCGCGTCCTCCCACCCGGCAAGCTCCGAAGGCTCCCGGTCCGCGACACCGACGTAGTCGGCCGACGGCCGGATGATCTTCCCGAGGCGCTTCTGCTCCAGGATGTGACTCGCCCAGCCCGCCGTCCGCGCACAGGTGAACATCGACGTGAACATCGGCGCCGGCACCTCGGCGAAGTCCAGGATGACCGCCGCCCAGAACTCGACGTTGGTCTCGAGCACCCGGTCGGGCTTGCGCTCCCGCAGCTCGGCGAGCGCCGCATCCTCCAGCGCCTTCGCCACCTCGTAGCGCGGCGCACCCAGCTCCTTGGCTGTGGCGCGCAGCAGCCGGGCACGCGGATCCTCCGCCCGGTAGATGGCGTGGCCGAAACCCATGAGCCGCTGACCGCTGTCGAGCACCTGCTTCACATACCCGCGGGCGTCACCGGACCGCTCGACCGCCTCCACCATGTGCAGCGCCCGCGACGGCGCGCCACCGTGCAGCGGGCCCGACATCGCACCGACCGCTGCAGACATGGCCGCCGGCACGTCGGCGCCGGTGCTGGCAACGACCCGGGCGGTGAACGTGGACGCGTTCATGCCATGCTCGGCGGCGGAGATCCAGTACCGGTCGATAGCGCTGACATGCCGCGGGTCCGGCTCGCCCCGCCACCGGATCATGAACCGCTCGACGATGCTGGACGCCTCATCGACCCGCCGCTCGGGCACCGCAGGCAGCTCCGTACCGCGGGCACCCTGGGCGACCAGGGAGAGCAGCGTGGCCGACGTCCGGGCCAGATCGACGCGCGCCTGCGCGTCGTCGATGTCGATCAGCGGCCGGGCGTTCCACGCCGGCGCCGCGGTCGCGATGGCCGCCTGCGCGTCGGCGCGGATGTCCCCCGAGCGAAGAGCCAACGGGTACGGCTCCTCGGGCCGCAACGGGGAGCCGAAGTCCCCGTCGACGAGCAGACCCCACACGTCGGCGAAGGACACCTTGCCGACGAGCTTCTCGATGTCGATGCCGCGATAGCGCAGGGACCCGCCGTCGCGGTCGGGCTCCGCGATCTCGGTGTCGAAGGCGACTACGCCGGCGAGGCCAGGGGGAACGGTCAGCATGGTGACTCCCGGTGAACGCATCGGTGGGCCTCGAATCTTACGGCTGGTCAGGCCGCCCGAGCGTGGGGAAAATGTCACACCCTGTGAGCCGGTCTCAGGCGAATCGTGCGGGGTCGCCGGCCCCGACCCGCAGGATCTCCGGCGTACCGTCGGAGAGGTCGATGACGGTCGTCGGCACCGTGCCGCACTCCCCCGAGTCGATCACCGCGTCCACCACGTGATCGAGCCGCTCCTTGATCTCCCAGCCCTGCGTGAGCGGCTCCTCCTCGTCGGGTAGCAGCAGCGTGCTCGACAGCAGCGGCTCACCGAGCTCCGCCAGGATCGCCTGGGTCACCGTGTTCTCGGGGATACGCACCCCGACGGTCTTTTTCTTGGGATGCAACAACCGGCGCGGCACCTCCCGCGTCGCCGGCAGGATGAAGGTGTAGCTGCCCGGGGTCGCCGCTTTGACCGTACGGAAGACAGCGTTGTTGATCTGCACGAACTGCCCGAGCTGGGCGAAGTCCCGGCACACCAGCGTGAAATGGTGGCCGCTGCCCAGGTGCCGGATGTCGCGGATCCGGTCGATGCCCGACGCGTTGCCGATGCGGCAGCCGAGCGCGTAGCAGGAGTCCGTCGGGTACGCGATCAGCCCGTCGTCGCGCAGAATCCCGCCGATCTGCGCGATGGCCCGGGGCTGCGGGTTGTCCGGGTGCACGTCGAAGTACTTGGCCACCCGCAAAGCCTAGATCTTCGCGAAGTCGCGTACCTCGTCCTTCCGGCCGTCAGCCAGGAGACTGACCCCGAGCCCGGCCGCGACGGCACACACGACGACCAGAGCGACACCGACCGAGCCACCCGCGATCCGCTCACCCAGCAACACCAGCCCGATCGCCGCCGCCACCACCGGATTGGCCAAGGTGCTGACCGCAAGCGGCGCGGCGAACCCATCGCGATAGGACCGTTGCGTAAAGAACAGCCCGACACAGGACAGCACGACGATCGCGGCCGCCGCGGACACGACCAGGGGACCCGCCTGCCACCCGCCGCCGGCGACATGCACAGCGACCGTCTGGGCGAGCGCGGACGACACCCCGAACGCGACGCCCCCGGCGACCGCCGGCCAGCGCCGTCCCGTGATCGTCAGCACCGCAGCCGCCACAAGCAGCAGACCGACCATCTGGCCCGGTCCAAGAACACCGACGCCACCGGCCGAGCCGACCATCTGTCCCAGGTCCGAAGCACCGACGCCACCGGCCGAACCCACCAACTGCCCAGCGTGCGAAGCACCGGCGCCGCCGGCCGAGTCCACCAATTGGCCCGCGTGCGAAGCACCGGCCCCGCCGGCGGAACCCGCCCACTGGCCCCCGACGCCTCCCGCCGAGTCCACCAGCTGCCCAGCGCTCGAACCACCGACTCCGCCGGCCGAACCCACCAACTTTCCAGCGCTAGCCGCACCGATGTCGCCGCCCGAGCTGACCAGCATCAAGATGCCGCCCAGGCCGCTGACGACCAGTCCGACGCCGTGCCACGCGACCCGGCCGACCGTACGTCGCGCGACGAGCGCCCCGAGCGGCACGGCCAGCACCAGGGTGAGCACCCCCAGGGGCTGAACCAGCGACAAGGGCCCGAACCGCAGCGCGACGACGTGCAGAACGGCGCCGACAGCGTTCAGGCCGACGGCCGCCCACCACTTGGGCGTCCGCAGAAGTTCGGCCACGGGTCGCCGAGCCGTCCGCTCCTGCACAACCGCCGCCGCGGCGTAGGCCAACGCCGAGGCGAAGCACAGGGCAAGCGCGTCCAGCTCCACGGCGATCACCGTACGCGCGGAGCGTCCCGCGCCGCGTCGTCCACATGCGGTAACCAGGTACTACACCTGCAGTACGCTCCCGCTCATGGCGTTCGAGCAGCACGGCCACACGCACCGCCTCGACTGGGTCGACCCGACGATCCGTGAATGGGACTGCACCGTCGTGTGGTCCGACCCGGCCGACCCGGAAGCCGGGATCGTGCTCGACCGGTCCGCTTTCTACCCGGGCGGCGGCGGCCAGCCCCCGGACCACGGCGTCCTCATCTGGGCCGGCGTGCAGACCCGCATCGTCGACACCCGAAAGGGCGACGACCTGTACCTGATCCCGGTTCCCGGCGACCCGGTCCCGCCCGCGGGCACCAGCGTCCGCGGTGCGATCGACGACGAACGGCGGAGCACGCTCATGCGGACGCACTCCGGCCTGCACATCCTTTGCGGCACGGTCTTCCGCGACTTCGGCGCACTCGTCACCGGCGGCAACATGCAGCCGGGCGAGGCTCGCATGGACTTCAACCTCCCCGAGGTGCCACCCGGATTCAAGCAAGCCCTCGAGGACGCGGTGAACGCCGAGATTGCCGCCGACCGCAGAATCGTCGCCCGCATCCTTCCCCGCGAGGAGGCCCTGACGATCCCCGACCTGGTCCGCACCCAGGACGCCCTGCCCCCGCTGGAGAACCCGGAGATCCGCGTCGTGGACATCGTGGGCCTGGACGTCCAGGCCGACGGGGGTACGCACGTGGCTTCGACAGCTCAGGTCGGGCGCGTGCAGGTGGTCAAGGTGGAGAGCAAAGGCAGGCAGAACCGACGGGTGCGGATCAAGCTCGCCTGAAGCCGGCCCTGAGCTCATCCGGCCCTGAAACTCGGTCGTTGTTCCGACCCCCTCACCTGTGTTTCCCACCCCCGGCGTCCGTGTCTCCTTCACGCCGACTTCATTCCTCACCCGCGCGATTCCTCACCCGTGCGCTGGGCTGGCCGTCGAGCCGCCCGAGGGGCGCTGGTGGAGCTGCGCCCAGGCCAAAGCCTGATTGCCCGTCCACTCCTCGACCGTTCGCTGCCCGCTCTGCTCCTTGCTCCTTCTCTCACCTCAGGGCCCTCTCGCTCAGCTCGGCCGCGGTGTCACTGATGCAGTTCCGCTTCCATCACCAGCTCGTCAGCAAGAGGTGATTGACGAGCAGCGCTGTAGTCGCCTGGACGGCGAGCCAGAATCGCCTGCTGTCCGCTGGGAGCAACACGGCGCCGGCGGCGAACCAGACGGCGAAGGGCAACCAGATGCGCTCGGTCTCCGCCTTGCTCAACCCTGAGATGTCAGCCAACAACACCGCCGTGGCTGCCGCGACGGGCAACAGCGATGCGGCGAGAACAAAACGGCGCTCTCGCACACTCGGCGCGTGGTCCCCTGCCGGCGCACTCTGACCGCGCCGTTTCGTCTCAGGCTGTCGTGGCATGGCTCGTCGCCACGCTGGTTCTCGCTTCTTGATCGGCCATTCCACGCCCCGATGCCACGACTCCCGCAGCGAGTGCGCGACCTGCATGACGGCTCGCGGCAGGTTGCGTTCCCCAGACGGTCGGTGCCGTCGTGGCTTCAGCACGCCTTGCAGTGACATGGCCCGTCGGAGAATCACTGCCATTGCGGGGCCGCCACTTGCCACGAGGGCCGCCAGGTTCGCCCATACCCAGTACCAGTAGGGCCGCACGCTGGCCAGTCCTTGGTAGTACCGCTCAACGACCAAGTGGTAGCCGTCAAACCACCAAAACCCGTAGGCCGTGAACACCCCGACGACCACAGCCGCGCTGAAGGAAGCGATGCCCAGGGATCGCCACGCTCGTCGCCGTACCAGCACCACCAGGACGATGGGGGCGAGCAGGACCAACCCGTAGGACAGGTAAAGCCCGAACCCCAGAAGCGCGCCTCCGACCGCGTCCCAATGCGGGCGCTGCCGCGCGAGCAGCATCGTCCCGACAGCGGCGACACCCGCGAACAGCCCGTCCGCCGAAGCTCCGATCCAGACAGCGCCGGGCAGAAGCACGGCGAACGGCACAGCAACTCGCGCAGCGTCCGGGTCGCCGAGCAGACGCACCGTCTCAGGGACAGCGACCGCCGCCAAGGCGCCGACCATGACGCACAAGACGGCGGCCCATGCCCCGCCGCCCAGGCCGATCCGATCCAGCCAGACGAAGGTCAGTAAGGCTCCAGGAGGATGCCCGGCCACATGGGTTGTCCACGAATCCGGTTGCGCGTCGAGGATCCGCCCGGCGAACCCGCGGATCATCGCCGTCACGTCGGTGACTCCAGGCACCTCATGGAGGTATTCGGGCTTGGTGGTGAGCCGGCCGGTCAAACCCCTCTGCCATCCGTCCACCAGTGCGAGCGCGAGCGTCCAGACGACCGCCACGGCATAGCCGGACAGCACCAAGGGGCGCCATGCCAACCGAGCCGCAAGCACCGGGCCCTTCCAAATCACCAATACAGCAACAGTGATGGCGAGGGGCGTGCCCGGCCCCACATGCGGAAGCCACTGCGCAAAGAACGGTGCGGCGCTCGCGTGTACGGGCTTACCAGCCAGATAGAGCAGGCCTCCGACGAGGGAAGCCAACGCGACGAGCAGCAGAGAGGATGCCCCCACGAAGGCGTCTCCGCGGCGCACACTCCAGCCGCTGCCCGTAGTGCCCGGCAACCCGCGTATCGCCTTCCAGCGACGGCCAACGCGCGG
>NZ_JBFAPM010000027.1:0-57447 GCF_040676695.1 Actinoplanes sp. NPDC049548 | reverse complement strand
GGCTGCGGCTGCGGCTGCGGCTGCGGCTGCGGCTGCGGCTGCGGCTGCGGCTGCGGCTGCGGCTGCGGCTGCGGCTGCGGCTGCGGCTGCGGCTGCGGCTGGATGATCACTGACGCAACCCGGCGCGCGCGAACTCCGCCATGCCGCTTGCGATGTCGATTTCGGCACGGAAACCCAGTTCTCGCGCGGCTTTCACCGGAGACGCCACGACATGCCGGACGTCGCCGAGCCGGAACTCACCGGTGACGATCGGCGGCGGTCCGCCCATCACGTCCGACAGCGCCGTCGCCATCTCCCGCACCGTGCAGGGTCGACCAGAGGCAATGTTGTATGCGGCCATTCCCTGGATCTCGACCTTCAATGCGGCAACATTCGCCCGCGCCACATCTGCGACGTGCACGAAGTCCCGACGTTGGCGGCCGTCTTCGAAAACGCGCGGCGGCCTTCCTTTCTCCAGCGCTGACCGGAAGATCGCTGCCACGCCGCTGTAGGGCGTGTCCCGAGGCATTCCCGGCCCGTAGACATTGTGGTAGCGCAGGGCCACCACTGACCCGCTCATTTGCCGCGCCCAAGCGGCAGCCAGGTGCTCCTGCGCGAGTTTCGTGGCGGCATAAACACTGCGTGGCTCAAGCGGCTCATCCTCCGCGACCGGAATCGACACCAGGTCCCGCCCGCATACCGCACACGCCGGTTCAAATTCACCGGCCATAAGATCAGACTCGAGCCGCGGTCCGGGTCGCTGCACACCGTGGTCGGAGCATTCGTAGACTCCCTCGCCGTACACCACCATAGAGCTGGCGAGGACCAGGCGCGTCACGCCCGCCCGTGCCATCTCCGCCAACAGCACAGCTGTTCCCAAGTCGTTGTTGCCGACATACTGCGGAAGATCCGCGAGGTCGATACCCATACCCACCATCGCGGCCTGATGCACGACGACGTCCACGCCTCGCAGCGCCCGAGCGACCGCCTCTCCGTCACGCACGTCCGCCACCGTGACCGGAGCATCCGCAACCACGGCGGGAATCGAATCTCGATGCGTGGCGGAAAGACCACTGTCCAGGACGGACACGCGATATCCCTCCTCCACAAGGGCTCTCGTAACGTGGTTTCCGATGAAGCCGGCACCGCCGGTCACGAGCACATGATTCACGAGGCCGACCGTATGCCGGGCGAGGGACATCACGGAAGTGTTCTACCGATCCGTAAGAGGTTGGTAAGAAGTCCAGATCCGTCAGAACTTTGTAAGGTTTTCCCGGCCTAACCAGCGATAGCTTCCGTTCATGACTGATGTCGTGTTGCCGTGCTTGAATGAGGCTGCCGCGCTGCCCTGGGTGCTGGCCCGGATGCCGGCGGGTTTCCGCGCGATCGTCGCCGACAACGGCTCTACCGACGGGTCCGCCGACATCGCTCGTGCGCACGGCGCCCGCGTCGTCTCCGTGTCCCAGCCCGGCTACGGTGCTGCCGTACACGCAGGGCTGATCGCAGCGGACCCCGATGACGACGTGGTCTGCGTGATGGACGCCGATGGTTCCTTCGATCCTTGCGAGCTGACTCGTTTCGTCGGTCCGGTTCGAGAAGGTGCCGCTGATCTCGTCGTAGGCCGGCGGCGACCGACGCGGTGGACCTCCTGGCCCGCACACGCGCGTATCGGGAACGCCATTCTGGCCCGTCGGGTGCGCCGGATGACAGGCCTTGCCGTGTATGACATCGGTCCGGTCCGTGCCGCGCGGAGATCCGAACTTCTGGCCCTCGACCTGCGCGACCGCCGCTTCGGATATCCCCTGGAGCTTCTGGTGGCCGCCGGCCGAGCGGGTTGGCAGGTCACTGAGCTGAACGTGTCCTATCACCCACGGGCTCAGGGCACCAAGTCGAAGGTCACGGGCACTGTTCTAGGGACTGCGCGCGCCATCCGGGACATGAGGGCGGTGCTGGCACGATGACGCAGTTCCTGGTCCTCACCAAGACTCCCGTTCCCGGACGGGTCAAGACCCGGCTGTGCCCGCCATGGACTCATGAGCAGGCCGCCGAGGTCGCCGCCGCAGCCCTCGCCGACACTATTGACACGGTTTCTGCGACGCCCGCGGTCGTGCGGACCCTGGTGGTCGACGGCGACTATCCAGGCCCATCGGGATGGAGACGGGTGCCGCAGCGAGGCAGTTCGTTGCAGGCTCGTCTGGGCAATGCCTTCATCGACACGGCGGGGCCGCCGACCGTGCTGATCGGCATGGACACGCCTCAGCTGACCACGGATCTCTTGACGCGAGCCGCCGACCTCGCCGACGCAGACGCCACGCTCGGCCTGGCCGAGGACGGCGGATGGTGGGCTCTGGGCCTGCGCGACGCGAGCAACGCCATGGTGCTTCGTTCTATCGCCACCTCGACCCACCAGACCGGACACCGGACCCTGGCCGCACTACGAGGGCGTGGTCTCCGAGTCGCCCTGTTACCGGTGCTGCGCGATGTCGACACGTCCGTCGACGCTCGAGCCGTGGCCCGACTGTGTTCAGTGGGCGGTCGGTTCAAGAGCGTCGTCGAAGGGATCGCACCGTGAGCGCCGAGGTGTTGAGCCACTATGACGAAGCCCTCCGAGCGGCAGCGGAGCAACGTGGCGCCGAGCTGATTCTCCGAGACGTCTTCGGCGCGGAACGCATGATCGACGCGGCGGATTGGTACCACGAACACTTGCCCGGCGATCAGGGCTTGCTCGACCGATGTTCCGGCCCGACGCTCGACGTCGGCTGCGGCCCCGGCCGCCTGACAGTCGCGCTGCAAGGCCGCGGCTGTCTTGTTCTGGGCGTCGACGTGAGCAGCGCGGCGGTGCACATCGCCCGCAGCCGCGGAGCGCTCGTGCTGCGCCGTGACGTCTTCCAGCCCTTGCCCGGTCAGGGCAGGTGGCACGACGTCCTGCTCGCCGACGGCAACATCGGTATCGGCGGCGACCCTCGTGCTCTTCTCCGGAGATGCCATGACCTGACAGATGCCGCAGGACGGGTGCATGTCGAGCTGTCACCTCCAGGCATGCGGAGCTGGGCCGGGCGGGCGACCATACGAGGCGCTAGCGACCGTCCTGCCGCACCCTTCCGGTGGGCGGAGGTGGCGGCGGACGACCTCGCGACCTTCGCCGCGCCTGCGGCGCTACGCCCCGTGGACACGTGGCAGGAGGCGGGGCGATGGTTCGCATCCTTGGCAAAGCACTGAAGCTTCCCGGGCTGGTCAGGCCACAGGTCTTCGACTCCGAACTCCGGTCGACGCGTTTGACGAGTCAGCTGGGCATAGCTCTCGGCGTCGCGTTCATGATCTGCTTCTTCACCGGCGTGATCAGTCATCTCATTCAACACCCGCCCGGGTGGTTCTCCTGGCCATCGCGCCCGGCGGGCCTCTACCGTCTGACCCAGGGACTTCACGTGGTGACCGGCCTGGCGTTCGTCCCGTTGCTCGGCGCGAAGCTGTGGTCGGTCTACCCACGGCTGTTCCAGTGGCCTCCGCTGCGTTCTATCGGCCACGCGATCGAACGAGCAAGCATCGCGGTGCTCGTGGCCGCGGCGTTGTTCCAGGTCGTGGGCGGCGTACTCAACATCTCTCGCTGGTACGGCGCATTGCCCTACTTCTTCACCACTGGGCATTACTGGGTGGCATGGTTGACGGTCGGTGCGCTGCTGACGCATATCGGCGTGAAGCTGCCACTAGTGCGCGATGCGCTCGCCCGCTCGGACGCCATCGCAGACAAGGGCGGCCTCAGCCGTCGTGGCTTCCTGGCAACGGTGGCCTCTGCGGGCGCGGTGATCACGGTGGCGACGGTCGGCCAGACCGTGAGCCCGTTGGCCCGAGTGTCCGTGCTTGCTCCGCGGCGTCCCACCGTCGGCCCGCAGCGGCTGCCCGTCAACAAGACAGCAGCCGGCGCCGCGGTTGCCGGTCAGGCTCTCGACCCCTCATATCGATTAGTGGTGGCAGGACCGGAACGCGAGGTCAGGCTCTCCGTCACTGACCTGAGAGCCTTGCCGCAACACACCGTGATCCTGCCCATCGCGTGCGTCGAGGGGTGGAGCGCGAACGGGACCTGGACCGGCGTGCGCCTGCGGGACCTGGCCGACCTTGTCGGCGCGCACCCGCAGGCCGCGTCCGCGGAGATCGAGTCGCTCGAGCAACGAGGTCGCTACCGCAGGTCGCACGTGCCATCGTCACATCTCGCGGATGCTCTGACGCTCATCGCCCTCGAGCTCAACGGTGCCGTGCTGCATCTCGACCACGGCTATCCCGCACGCCTCATCGCCCCGAATCGACCCGGCGTCCTTCAGACCAAGTGGATCAGCCGGATATCCATCCGCAACGGGAGCTAAGCGTGACGAACCAGCGAGACGAGCGCCGAAGGGCCGGCGGTGCTAGACGCCTATTGATCGGGACGGGCGCGCTTGTCATCGCGTACGCGATCAGTGGGGCGATCGCCGATCCGGATCTCAAAGTCGGTGGCGTCGTGCTGTTCCTCGGTGCGGTGCTGGGACTCCACGACGCAGTTTTCATGCCGCTGGTCCTAGGAGCTGGTGCGCTGTTGACCCGTTCGCACCCGCTCGTTCGTGCGGCGTTGATAGTGAGTCTCGCCGTCACGCTCGTGGCTCTGCCGCTCGTCCTCGGGCACGGGCGAGATCCGGACAATCCCTCGGCGTTGCCTCTGCCGTACGGCAGAGGGCTGGGGGCCGTCCTGATCGCCATCTGGGCACCTACCCTCGCATTCCTGGCACTTCGGAGATCCGGCGACCGGCAACAGCGATGGCGACGCAGCAACCGTCAGAAGACGGTAAGAACTCGGACGCTGCCTCCGGGCCCCTCCGATGGGTAGCGTCGGGGTCGTGACCCACCACGTACTCGTCGTCGATGACGATCCCACCGTCAGCGACGTGGTCCGGCGTTACCTCGAGCAGGACGGCTGCCGCGTCCGGCTCGTGGCCGACGGTGAAACCGCTCTGGCCGCTGCGCTCGCCGAGATGCCGGACCTCGTCGTGCTGGACTTGATGATGCCGGGCATAGACGGCATCGAGGTGTGCCGCCGCCTGCGCCGCACCGCGCCCGATCTACCCGTGGTGATGCTGACGGCGTTGGGAGAGGAACCCGATCGTGTGCTAGGGCTCGAGGTGGGTGCCGACGACTACGTGACCAAGCCGTTCTCGCCGCGGGAGCTGACCCTGCGGATCCGCTCGATCCTGCGTCGGGCCGGCCAGGTGACCGAGAAGCCGCACCCCGTCCTCTCCGACGGTGATCTGGTGGTCGACACGTCCCGGCGGCTGGTGACGATGGCCGGCGCGCCGGTCAGGCTGACGAAGGGCGAGTTCGACCTCCTCGTCTTCCTCATGAACAACGCCGGTCGGACCTGGACGCACCAGCAACTCCTCGAGAAGGTGTGGGGCTGGTCGGTGGGCGAGACGGGCACGGTGACCACCGCCATGGCTCGCCTGCGCTCCAAGATCCAACCTACCGGCGATTCTCCGAAGCGGATCATCACTTCTTACGGCGCAGGTTATCGATTCGAGCGGGTGGGTGGCAGCAATGCGTGACCTCATGCTGATCGGCCTGTATGCGTTGATTGCCGGCGCAGTGGTGGGGCTTATCGGCGAAATCTCCCTGCGGGTCCTGCGCCACCGGTCGATCATCATGCACATCTGCGTCATGCTGACGATCACCGTCGCCTCCGTCGTCGCGGGTGTTGCTGCGGTCGCGCACGCCATGTTTTTGTCAGCGCACGACCTTCAAGTCGTGCTCATCACCGTGTTGGCCTCGGCGACGGTGAGCCTTGCGGTCGGCACGACGTTCGGTCGCCGCCTTGCTGCCGCCTCCGTCTGGTCCGTGCAGGCTCGAGAACGGGAGCGTCAGGTGGAGGCCAGCCGCCGGGAACTCGTCGCCTGGGTGTCCCACGACCTTCGCACCCCTCTCGCGGGGCTGCGGGCGATGGCCGAGGCGTTGGAAGACAACGTGGTGAGTGACCAGGAGACCGTGGCGGACTATCACCGGCGCATCCGGGTCGAGACAGATCGCATGAGTCATCTCGTGGACGACTTGTTCGAGCTGTCCCGGATCAATGCCGGCACGCTGCAGCTGGCCTTTTCCAACGTGCCTCTCGGCGACGTCGTGTCCGACGCCATCGCGACCACTGCCCCGCTCGCGGAACGCCGCGGTGTCCGCATGATCGCTCGTGAAGGCGACTGGCCCGTCATCACGGCCGGCGAGCCGGAGCTCACCCGGGTGATCGCGAACCTCCTCGTCAACAGCGTGCGGTACACACCGCCTCACGGCTCGGTGCACATTGACGCCGGCGCCGAGCAGGGGGAGATATGGGTGGCGGTGTCTGACACCTGCGGAGGCATACCCGAGGCGGACCTTCCCCGTGTGTTCGATGTGGCGTTCAGGGGCGAGAGCGCGCGAACCCCGCAGCCGCAAGAGGACGCATTCGGCGGTGGACTCGGACTGGCCATCGTCCGAGGTCTGGTGGAGGCACACGGCGGACGCGTGCACGTGAACAACACGGCCGTCGGATGCAGGTTCGAGGTTCGGTTGCCTGTGTCGCCACCGCAAGTGTCCGGGTCGCACACCCCGAGAACGGCAGCGGCGGGACCTGGCGACCCGAGGCGGCTTCAGACCGCCAGCAGCGCGAGCCATCCGGGATCGACTGGCTGGGCCGTCGCCACCCCCGCACACCGAGCAGCGAACGCGGTTCCAGGCAGCGAGCAAGGTGAGCTACCCACGGAGTTCACCGGGCGTCCGGACAGCCGGTGACGAATGTGGTCCGCGCGGGCAGCCACCCGACCCGAACACCGTTCACCGAATCGGCTCGCCGTGCGGGCCGCGGCAGACCATGAACGCTCGAACGTCGTTCGCCGAATCGGTTCGCCGTGGAGGGCCGAGCGCAAACCATGGACGACTGTCACTGAACCCGCCGGTAGGCTCGGCACCATGACGGCCATCGTGGAGAGTCCAGAGGTGTCGGCGCTGCTCGACGAGCTGACCCGGACGGTCGGGCGTGAGGACCCGTACCCCCGTTACCACCGGCTTCGCGAGATTTCACCGATCGTGCGTGCCGACGACGGCGCCCTCGTGGTGACCCGGTATGCCGACTGCGTGGCGGTCACCCGCGATGCGCGCCTCGGGCACATGCCGCCGCACATGTTCGACTTCGTGAGCCCCGGCTGGCAGGACCACCCCGCGCTGCGGCAGCTGTTCACCAGCATGCTCGTCAGCAACCCGCCGGACCACACGCGGCTGCGGCGCCTGGTGAGCTCGTCGTTCACCGCCCGGCGCGTACAGGCCCTGCGACCGCGGATCGTCGAGATGGTCGGCCAGCTGCTCGACCGCATGACGGGTGAGGCGGACTTCGTCGAGGCTTTCGCCTTTCCGCTCCCGGTCAACGTCATCGGCGAGCTGCTGGGCGTTCCCGAGCCGGATCGCGCCCAGTTCCAAGGCCTCGTGCGGGACTGGACGCAGGTTCTCGATGTCATCACCCCCGACGTGCTGAAGACCGCCGACCCGGCCGCGACGACGATCCGGGACTACCTGGCGGGGCTCGCCGCCGAGCGGCGCAAGCAGCCCGCCGACGACCTGATCAGCGCCCTCGTCGCCGCCGAGGAAGAGGGTGAGAAGCTCACCGAGGACGAGTTGCTGACGATGGCCGCGCTGCTGTTCGCCGCCGGCTTCGAGACGACGACGAACCTGCTCGCCAACAGCGTGGTCGCGCTGCTGCACAACCCCGAGCAGCTCGCCCTGCTGCGCGACGATCCGGGCCTCGCGCCGGGCGCGGTGGAAGAGCTTCTGCGGTACGACACGCCGGTGCAACTGCTGTCGCGGGTCACCTGGGACGACATCGAGGTGGCGGGTGTACCCGTGTCGGGAGGCGAACGCGTCGTCGCGTACCTGGGTGCCGGAAACCGTGACCCGGAACGCTTCCCGGAACCGGACCGGCTGGACCTCGCCCGCGCGGACAACGGGCCCCTGTCGTTCGGCGGCGGCATCCACTACTGCCTCGGTGCGCCGCTCGCCCGTCTCGAAGCGCAGATCGCCCTTCCGGCGCTCGTCGGCCGCTTCCCGAAACTCGACTTCGCGGGTACGCCGGAACGCAGGGACAGCTTGGCCATCCGCGGTTACACGAGGCTGCCGATCCGCCTCGGCTGATCGCGGGAAATAAGAGCGCCGCTGCGAATTCCACGGGGGAAGAACTCGCAACGGCGTCGATGGAAAGAGTATCGACCGTGGCGGTTGTTGTCCATCCGTACCGACGATCATGAGTGACCGGCCGAAACGGCATGCGAACCCGCCGGTCAGCAGGGCGACCTCGGCGGATCCGGTGCCGGAGTCGGCCACTGCGATAGCTCCGGCAACCCGGTCGGCCGAGGTGCGGAAGAAGGCAGGTACGGCGGGAAGGGCAAGCCTGAGCGCGTGAGGGTGCAAGCCAGGCGGCCGCCGGTCTACTCGGAGACGCCCACGCCCGGGGCTTCCGCGCTTTCGGCGAGCATCTTCTTCCGCCTCTTCGCCGGTAGCCGGTCGACGTACAGCAGGCCGTCCAGGTGATCCGTCTCGTGTTGCAGGCAGCGGGCCAGCAGACCCGTACCGTAGATCCTGATGGGTTCGCCGTGCATGTCGACGCCCGTGACGTAGGCGGTGGCCGGGCGGCCCACGTCGGCGCGGACGCCGGGGACGGAGAGGCAGCCTTCGCTGTCGACGTCCAGGCCGCGATCCGCCGGCAGGTGCAGAACCGGGTTCACCACATGGGCGACCACGTTGGTGCCGGTCTCGTCCGGGCAGTCGACCACGAACACGCGGGCGTCGACGCCGATCTGGTTCGCCGCCAGGCCGACGCCTTCCGCCGCCGCCATGCTCGCGAACATGTCCGCGATCAGCTGCTCGAGCTCGTCGTCGAAGACGGTGACGTCGGCGCAGCGACGGTGGAGTACGGGATTTCCGTAGCGCGTGATCGGTCGGGGCGTTCCAGCACGGGTCTGCACGTCGCCCATAGTACGAACATTCAGGCCAGACTCTGAGCGAGGTACAGGACGCCGACGGCCGTAGCCAGCGCGCCGAGCAGCAGACGCAGCCCCTTCTCCGGCAGGCGCGGTTGCAGCCGGGCGCCCAGGTAGCCGCCGATCAGCCCGCCGGCACCGCACGACAGGCCGATCAGCCAGTGCGGGGCGACGGCCCCTTCGGTGGTGAGGGCGAGCAGCGCGTACGTGCCGGCGCCCACGATCGAGGTCACGAAGGTCGAGGCGAGGGCGGCCGGTCCCACCACCGCAACCGGCATGCCGCGGCCGACGAGGATCGGGCCGAGGATGGAGCCGCCGCCGATCCCGTAGATGCCGCCGACCACCCCGACCGCCAGCGACAGCAGGGTGATGGCGCGCGGGCCCGGCGCGGTGCGGGCCGCTGCGCCGGTTCTGAACGTACGCACCCAGAGCCAGATCCCCAGCGGAAACAGGAACGCCGCCACGATGAGCCGGAAGGCGCGGGGGCCGGGGACGGCGTAGACCCGGATGAGTGCGCCGACAACCACGCCGGGCAGGGTGCCCCACAGCATGATTCGGGTCAGGGGGCCGGCGAGAGCGCCGCGGCGGCCGTACCGGAGCAGGGCACCAGGGCCGGAGACGACGTTGAAAAGCAGGTTCGTCGGGGTGACGGCCGGGTTGGGCACGGCCAGGACGCTCAACTGTACGGGCAGCAGGAACACCGCACCGGACACGCCCACGGGGGTCGTCAGCAGCGCGATGACCATGCCGGCCGCAAGACCGACGACAACCTCGAGCACCACGTCAGTCTTCCGGAACGGGTTTCGGGGCGGCGCACCGGAAGGCTCATGGATCGCCGCTCGTCGCCTTGAACGGGGGTCGAGGCGACGAGCGGCGATCGGTCCAGGGGTCGAACGTTGAACACCGGACCGGAATCGGTCCGCGTTCGGGTCGAGGGCCGGAATCTGTTCCCGACCCGGGTGCGGGGCTCAGGCCCGGGTTCGGGCTCAGGCCGGGACTCGGGCTCAGACCCGGACTCGGGCTCAGACCCGGACTCGGGCTCAGACCCGGACTCGGGTTCGCGTACGTTTCCGAGTCCGGCTAGAGGTCCTCCGGGTACGGATCAGGGAGTAGAAGTCCCGCCGTTCGGGCCGTCGTTCGTTCCGTCGTTCGTTCCCTCGTTCGGGCCGCCGTCCGTGCCGTCCGCCGGCTGACTGGTCCGGCGGGCGGCACGGGTGGCCGCTCCAGCCGCCGTGCTCGCCCAGTTGCGGGCTCGGCCCGCCTGCGTGCCGGCCCAGTCGCCCAGGTCCGCGGCGCCGCCCGTGACCCGGCGGGCCAGCGTCACCAGGGGGTCCTGGGAGTTCTGGAACGTCTCGCGGTAGTGCGATGCCGCGGCCTTCACGTCGGCGGTGACCGAGGCGTTCCCGTCGGAGTCCCGGCGATCGTATTCGCCGGTCAGGATGCGGCCGTACTCGCCGGAGTCGACCCAGCGGCGGAGCTCGGCGGCGCGGGCGACCGGGACCGGGTGGCTGCTCCAGGCCGTCATGCCGATCTTGTGGATGCTGTCGCGGAGGTCGCCGCCGCCCTGGTACTCGGCGGCCTGCTCGAGGAAGGCGGCCGTGTCGATCTGGGTCAGGTCGCCGCCGCCGGCGAGCTTCATCAGCAGGCGGGTGGAGGCAGCCGGGTCCTGGCCCGCGAGCAGGCCCGCGCGGTCGGCGGAGAGCTCCGCCTTGCGCCACCATTCGTACATGGCGGCGATGATGGCTCGCAGGGCGATGGCGCCGATCGGGATCCAGCTGACGTTGGTGGCCCACTTGGTCAAGATCATCATGATCGTCTTGTAGACCGCGTGGCCGCTGCGGACGTGGCCGATCTCGTGGCCGATGAGGGCGCGCAGCTCGTCGTCGTCGAGCTTCTCCACGGCCGCGGTGGTGATGACGATGAACGGCTTGTCCATGCCGATCGCCTCGCCGTGGATCATCGGGGCCTGCGTCACGTACAGCTCGGGCAGCTCCGCGACGTCGAGGGTGGTGGCGGCCTCGATGAAGCGCTGGTAGACGCGAGGGTACTGGCGGTGGTCGACCCGGATGGAACCGGCCAGGTACGCCAGCCGGAACCCTCGCTCGTTCCACATTCCGAAGAACGCGCGGACGACGTCGTCGAAGCCGCGGAGCTCCCGGAGTGCGGTCAGGGCGCCGCGGTCGGCGGGGTGCTCCCAGGCGCGGGAGCTGATGCCGGTCAGCGTGATCCGCTGTCGTGCGGGCCGGTTCTCGTCGTCGATCGTCATCTTTGTCCTTCCAGGTCGCCGCCTTCGCCTGAAGGCTCTACGGCAGTAGAGCTTGGCCCCGCGGTCCTGGTTCGCGCATCGGCTCCTGGCCGGAACTGCGCGCGAGCGCCTCTGACTTTCGGCCGATCGGGGCAGCCGGGGCTTCCCCTAAGGGGAGAGACCGGACAAACCCTCAGCCTGAGGTGTTTTTGATGGATCCACTGCCTTGTTACGATCTCGTTAACGCATCCATCCTCTACAGACATGAGCCTCCTCGACGGCCGGGTGACGCTGGTCAGCGGCGGCACGCAGGGTGTGGGCGCCGGCATCGCGCGCGCCGCCGTACGGGAAGGTGCTTGTGTCGTGGTGACCGGCCGCCGCCGGGACGTGGGTGAGCGACTCGCCGCAGAGATCGGCGCGACCTACGTCCTCACCGATCTCTCCGATGTGGAAAGTGCCCGAGCGTCGGCCGCCGCGGTCGTCGACCGGTACGGGCGCATCGACTGCCTGGTCAACGCCGCCGGCCTGACCGCGCGCGGCTCCCTGCTCGACACCACCGTGGAGCTGTTCGACCGGCACATGGCCGTGAACCTCCGCGCACCTTTCTTCCTCATGCAGGCCGCGGTGCGGGACATGCTGCGCCGCGCGGAGCCGGGCACCATCCTCAACATCATCTCGGTGTCGGAGCTCGGCGGACAGCCGTATCTGGCGCCTTACGTCGCGGCGAAGTCCGGGCTGGCGGGGCTGACGCGCAACGCCGCGTACGCGCACCGCTTCGACCGCATCCGAATCAACGGCCTCGACATCGGGTGGACGGACACCGAGGGCGAGGACGTCGTGCAGCGGGCGTATCACGACGCCGGCGACGACTGGCGTGAGCAGGCGGCGAAGCGGTTGCCGATGGGCCGGCTCGCCCGCGTGGACGAGATCGCGGACTTCGCGGTCTTCCTGCTGTCGGCGCGCAGCGGCGTGGTCACCGGCTCTGTCATCGACTGGGACCAGCAAGTGATCGGCGGGATGGACTGATGCGCATCGGATTGATCGGGCTGGGCCGGATCGGCACCTTCCACGCCGAGACCCTCACCTCGTTGCCGGGAATCGACCTGGTCGTGACGGATGCCGTCTCGGCCGCGACCGAGCGGGTCGCCACGAAGTACGGCGCCGGCGCCGCGAACGACCCGGCCGACCTGTTGCGCCGCGATCTCGACGGCGTCGTCATCGCCGCGGCCACCGACGCTCACCCGCAGCTGATCCTTGCCGCGGTGGAGGCGGGGCTGCCGGTCTTCTGCGAGAAGCCGGTCGCGCGGGGCGCCGCCGAGGCGGAGGAGGTGCTGCGGCACTGCGCCGGGCGTACCGTGCAGATCGGCTACAACCGCCGGTTCGATCCGGGCTTCGTCGCGGCCCGGGAGGCGGTGCGCGGCAACGTTCTGGGGCGGCTGCATACCGTACGGTCGACCACGCTGGATCCGGCGCCGCCGCCGGCCGCCTATCTCGCCGCCTCCGGTGGCATCTTCCGGGACTGCAGTGTGCACGACTTCGACATCATCCGGTTCGTGACCGGCCACGAGGTCGTCGAGGTGTACGCGACCGGCAGCGCCCTCGGCGACCCGGTCTTCGCCGACACGGGCGATGCCTCCACCACCGCCGCAATCCTCACCCTCGACGACGGAACGCTGTGCGTCGTGTCGAACAGCCGCTACAACGGCCGGGGGTACGACGTTCGCCTGGAGCTGCACGGCACCGCGGACACCGTCGTCGCCGGGCTGGACGATCGACTGCCGCTGCGTTCGGTGGAGCCGGGTGTCACGTTCCCGGCCGGACCGCCGCACTCGTTCTTCATGGGCCGGTTCGCCACGGCGTACCGCCGGGAGCTGACCGCCTTCACCGAAGTCGTGGCCGGTACGCGGGAAAGCCCCTGCACCGTCGCGGACGCCGTCGAGGCGCAGTGGATCGCCGAGGCGTGCACGACATCGCTGCGCGAGCACCGGCCCGTACGGATGACCGAAGTGAGGAGTGCGGCATGAAGATCGCCGGAGCGCCCATCTCGTGGGGTGTGTGCGAGGTTCCCGGCTGGGGCTACCAACTGCCCGCCGAACGCGTGCTGCGGGAGATGCGCGAGATCGGGTTGGTGGCGACGGAGTTCGGCCCTGACGGGTTCCTGCCCTCCGACGCGATCCTGCGGCAACTGGGGCTGGCCGCGGTCGGCGGCTTCGTGCCCGTAGTCCTGCACGAGGGAACGCACGAGAAAACACGCGACGGAACGCACGAGGGAAAGCACGAGGGTGACCCCGCAGTGGACCTGGACCGTTTCGTCGCCGCGGGCGCGGACACGGTGGTGCTGGCCGCGGCGACAGGACTGGACGGATACGACGCCCGCCCCGAGCTCGACGAAACGAGCTGGAAGCGGATGCTGGCGAACCTGGACCGCCTGGCCGCCGCGGCACGCGACCGAGGGCTGACGGCGGTGCTGCACCCCCACGTCGGCACGATGGTCGAGACGACGAACGACGTTCGCCGGGTGCTGGACGGTTCGGAGATCGCGCTCTGCCTGGACACCGGGCACCTGCTCATCGGCGGCACCGATCCGGTGGAGCTGGCCGAGCAGGCCGGGGACCGCATCGCCCACGTGCACGCCAAGGACGTCGACGCCGGCATGGCGGCGCAGGTCCGCGGTGGGCAGCGCACGTACACCGAGGCGGTGGCGGCCGGGATGTACCGGCCGATCGGCGACGGCGACGTGGACTTCGCCCGGGTCGCGGCGGCGCTGGGCCGCTATGGCTACGACGGCTGGTGGGTGCTCGAACAGGACACGATCCTGGCCGGCGAACCGGACGGCGAGGGCCCGGTGGCCGACGTGCGGCGCAGCGCCGAACGCCTGCGGGAGATCCTCGTCAGCTGAACAGGTAGCGGGTCTGGGTGTACGGGTTCTTGCCGAACGACAGCACCTTGTCCGGTGCCACCCCGAACACCCAGGCCGTACGCCCGTCGGCGTCGTGGAACACGTCGTCGCCCACCTCGAAGTCCCAGTCGAGCTTCGACTTCCACAGGCCGGCGAGCCGCACGAGCCGGTCGCGGTCGGTGACGCGTACGGCGGTGCCTTCGACGATCACGTCCAGCCCCACGTGCAGCCGGTTGGTACCGGTGGTCAGCACACAGGCCGGGTTCGCCAGCAGGTTCGCCGACTTCTGCTCCTGGTCGCCGGTGCAGAAGTGCAGGACGTCCTCGTGCCAGATCGCGGGCAGCGGGGTGACGTGAGGGCGGCCCGTACGCCGTACCGTCGAGAGCCAGAACATCTCCGACGCGGTCAGCACCGCGAGGACGTCGGCCCAGGGCACCGCCGAGGCGCCCGGTTCGCTGTAGTCCGCGTTCAGTTCGACGTTCGGTTCCATCAGGTCTCCTGTTCGCCGGTGAGTTCTTCGGCGCGAGCGAGCAGCGCCCGCCGTTCCGCAGCGGAGGCGGCCGCCGCAGCGGCCTGCTCGAACAGCGCCACCGCTCGGTCGCGATCACCGGCGCGCGCTGTCAGGTCGGCTTCCGCGGCGATGGCGAGCGGGTATTCGTCCAGCCCGCCGGCCGCGCGGGCTTCCGCGAGCAGCGCCAGCCCCGCCGCCGGGCCGTGCGCGTAGCCGTGCGCCACCGCCCGGTTGAGGCGCACGACCGGCGACGGCACGAGCGCGACAAGCCGGTCGTAGAGGGCGGCGATACGTGGCCAGTCGGTGACGTCGGCGGTGTGGCAGGCGGCGATGTGCGCCTGCACCGCGTATGGGCCGGCGGGCGCCGGGAGGAGGGACCGCGCCTCGGCGATCGCCTCGTGGTCCCAGCGGGTGCGGTCCTGCCGGTCCAGGGTGAGCAGGTTGCCGTCCGCGTCGCGACGGGCGTCGCGGCGCGAGTGCTGCAGCAGGAACAGCGCCAGCAGCCCGCGTACCTCCGGCTGGTCCGGCATGAGCTGGGCGAGCAGCCGGGCGAGCCGGATCGCCTCGGCCGCGAACGCAGGCTCGCCGTCGGCGTCGTAGCCGCGGGTGAAGAGCAGGTACAGCACGCCGAGCACGCCGGGAAGCCGCTCGGTCAGCGCCGGACCGGACGGCACCCGGTACGGGATGCGAGCCTCGGCGATCTTGGTCTTGGCCCGGGTGAGCCGCCGCGTCATCGTCGACTCGGTGACGAGGAACGCCCGAGCGATGTCGGCGGTCGGCACCCCCGCGACGGTACGCAACGTCAACGCGACCCTGGCTTCGAGCGCGAGCGCGGGATGGCAGCACGTGAAGATGAGCCGGAGCCGGTCGTCGGAGGCGGGCGCCGGCTCCGCCCCGGAGGTGAGCAGCGCCAGCTCCGCCAGCTTCCGGCGTTCGACGGTCGCACGCCGCAGCACGTCGATCGCACGGTTGCGCGCGACCGTCGCCAGCCAGCCGCCGGGATTGTCCGGTACGCCCGCGCCCGGCCACTTCTCCAGGGCCAGCGCGAGTGCCTCCTGGGCGCAGTCCTCGGCCAGCTGCCAGTCCCCGGTGACCCGGATCAGTCCTGCGACGATCCGGGCCCGGGACTCCGTACCGGCGGCGACGACCGCGGCGGCGACGTCGGTCATCAGCCGACGTACGGCCGCAGCTCGATCCGGCCGACCCACGCCATGGGGTGGGCGCGGGCCACCTCGATGGCCTCGTCGAGGTCGGCGCACTCGAGAATGTCGAAGCCCACGATCACCTCCTTGGTCTCCGCGAACGGGCCGTCCGACAGCAGCAGCTCGCCGCCGCGGACGCGGACGGTGGTCGCCGACGACGGCGGAACGAGCTCGTTGCCGTGCACCCGGCGGCCGGAAGCGTCGTTCTCGGCCACCCACTGGTGGATGTCGGGGATGAGCGCGTCGTCGGTCTCCGGCTCGGTGTCGGTGCAGACGAACATCATGTACTTCATCTCGGAATCCCTTCTCGGTGATGATTCAACCCCGTGACGAACGGCCCGCGCTGATCCGGACAGCTTCGCCGAGAAATCTCAGAAATTCGCCGGCGGGGTGTTGTGCGGGGTGATCACCTGGATCGCCGACGGGTTCGACCGCACCGGGCCGGGCAGCGCACCCTGGGCCTGCATGACGACGTGGCAGGCGCGGCGCAGGTCCTGCCTGAGGTCGTGGTGGAGCACCGCCGACAAACGGCGTTCGCGCAGCAGAACGGTGTTCTCCCCGTCGAGGTCGTGGGCGATGAAGACGTCGTAGCGACGGTGTTCGCGGGCGAAGGCGTCGACCACGGCCGCGTTGCCGCCGGCGCCGGCGTACAGGGAGTAGACGGCACGGACGGCCGGGTTGGCGGCGAGCATCTCGCGGGTTCCGATGTGGACGGCGTCGGCGCGGTCCTCCTCGTCGACGACCTCGATCAGGCGGCGGCTGGGCGCGCGGGTGCGCATCTCGGCCCGGAAGCCCATCTCGCGTTCGTCCTCGCCGCGGAACGAGCCGTGCCCCCGGACGACGAGGACGTCGCCGGCGCGCTCGGCGAGCCACTCCTGCACCAGGTAGGCGGCGGTGGCGCCGGCCGCGCGGTTGTCGATGCCGACGTACGCCGCCCGCGCGCTGGTCGGCAGGTCCGTCACGAGCGTCACCACCGGGATTCCCTGCCGGGCCAGGCGGGCGACGGCGGAGACGATCTCGGGTACGTCCGGGGCCTTCAGGATCACGCCGTGCGACTTGGTGCGGCCGACCTTGTCGAGCACCGCCACCAGCTCAGGGACGCCGGCGCTGTCGAGGAAATGGAAGCGGGAGCGGATCACCGCGGGACGCAGGGTGGGCAGCTCGGCCTCCAGTGCGGCGCGAACGCCGGCGGAGAAGCGCGACGGGGCCTGCACGATCACGTCGACCATGAACGTACGCCCGCCGATGCGCAGCTGGGACTGCTGCCGGTCGAGGTCGGCGATCGCCTGCTCGACCTCGCGGACGGTGCTCGCCCGCACGCCTCCGCGCCGGTGCAGCACCCGGTCCACTGTGGCCTCGCTGAGGCCGGACTGGACGGCGATCTCGCGGATGCGGTACGGGTGCTTCACGCGTACACAATGAGGGGTTTTTGAGGTCTTTTCAAGGGACTTTGATGTTGTTTCCCTCCCTAGCCTGACGACATGGAGACCTCCATCGCCGACTTCCGCCGCCTGGTCGAGCAGACCACCGACCCCGCCGAGTACCCGCACGCCACGGGCGTGGAACGAAACGTGTTGATCTACGACCGGACCCTGCGCCGAGCCGCCCGCGACGAGCTGGCCCGGGCGCTGCGGGACGGGCCCGGGATCGTGGTGATCAAGGGCGCGTTCGCGACCGGCGTCGTGGACCGCGCGACCGCCGTCTTCGCCGCGATGATCGAGGAGCAGAAGGCCGCCGGGGTCGTCGGCGGCGACCATTTCGCCAAGCCGGGAGAGAACGACCGGGTCTGGGGAGCGCTGGACAAGTTCGCCGTCCGCGATCCGCAGGCCTTCGCCGCCTACTACGACAACGACGTCCTGGCGCTGGTCAGCGACTCCTGGCTGGGCCCGGGCTACCAGGTCACGTCGCAGGTGAACGTGGTGAACCCGGGCGGGCGCGCGCAGGTCGCCCACCGTGACTACCACCTCGGCTTCATGTCCCGCGGGCAGGCGGAGCGCTACCCCGCCCACACCCATCTGCTGACCCCCGCGCTGACGTTGCAGGGTGCGGTCGCACACGTCGACATGCCGGTCGAGAGCGGTCCGACGCTGTACCTGCCGCACTCGCAGAAGTACGCGCCCGGCTACCTGGCCTTCCACGAGCCGGAGTTCACCGCGTACTTCGAGGGCGCCTACGTGCAACTGCCGCTGGAGAAGGGGGACGCCGCGTTCTTCAACCCGGCACTGTTCCACGGCGCGGGCACGAACCGAACGACGAACGTTCGTCGGATGGCGAACCTGCTGCAGATCTCGTCGGCGTTCGGGCGCGCCATGGAGACGGTGGACCGCCTGGCGATGTGCCGCGCCCTCTACCCGGTGTTGCGGTCGTTCCCGGGAACCGCCGACAACGTCGTCGCAGCGTGCGCCGAGGGCTACGCCTTCCCCACGAACCTCGACCGTGACCAGCCCCTCGGCGGCCTCGCCCCGCAGACCCAGGCGGAGCTGATGCGGCAGGCTCTGGCCGAGCAGTGGGACGTGTCACAGTTCGAGAAGGCGCTGCTAGAGCAGCACGAACGGCGGTTGGCCGGCTGAGCGATGCGGCGATCTTGGAAGGGCGGCGCTATTCTTGTCGGGCGCCCGACGAGGCGCTGCCCCTTGCCGAGAGGCGCTGCGACGGATCTCCGGGTCCGCCACGCTCGGCCTGCGGGCCACTGTCGCAAGGGCGCCTCCTGACGAGGGGGGTGCCCTTCTCCATGTCATCACGTCTTCAGCAGCTCAACGGCATCGACTTCGCGGTGGCGGACCTGTCGCTGGCGGCCTTCGGCCGGCACCAGATGCGCCTCGCCGAGCACGAGATGCCCGGCCTGATGTCGATCCGCGAGGAGTACAAGGACGCGCAGCCGCTGCGCGGCGCGCGGATCGCCGGCTCGCTGCACATGACCATCCAGACCGCGGTGCTCATCGAGACGCTCGTCGCGCTCGGTGCGCAGGTCCGCTGGGTCTCCTGCAACATCTTCTCGACCCAGGACGAGGCCGCCGCGGCGATCGTCGTCGGCCCCGAGGGCACGGTCGAGGCCCCCGCCGGCACCCCGGTCTTCGCCTGGAAGGGCGAGACGCTGGAGGAGTACTGGTGGTGCACCGAGCAGCTGTTCGACTTCGGTGACGGCCTCGGCCCGAACATGATCCTCGACGACGGCGGCGACGCCACCCTGCTCGTGCACAAGGGCGTCGAGTTCGAGAAGGCCGGCGCGGTCCCCGCGACCACCGCCGAGGACCCCCACGAGTACACGATCATCCTCGACACCCTGCGCCGCAGCCTGGCGTCGGACCCGCAGCGCTTCACCAGGATCGCCGCGGAGATCAAGGGCGTCACCGAGGAGACCACCACGGGCGTGGCGCGGCTCTACAAGTTCGCCAAGACCGGCGACCTGCTCTTCCCGGCGATCAACGTCAACGACTCGGTCACCAAGAGCAAGTTCGACAACAAGTACGGCATCCGCCACTCGCTGGTCGACGGCCTCAACCGCGCCACCGACGTCATGCTCGGCGGCAAGCTGGCCGTGGTCTGCGGCTACGGCGACGTCGGCAAGGGCTCGGCCGAGACGCTGCGCGGCCAGGGCGCCCGCGTCGTGGTGACCGAGGTCGACCCGATCTGCGCGCTGCAGGCCGCCATGGACGGAATGCAGGTCGCCCGGATCGAGGACGTCGTCTCCGAGGCCGACATCTTCATCACCACGACCGGCGGCACCGAGATCATCACGGTCGACCACATGGCCGCCATGAAGCACAACGCGATCGTCGGCAACGTCGGCCACTTCGACGACGAGATCGACATGGCCGGCCTCGCCAAGGTGCCGGGCATCGAGAAGGTCGAGGTCAAGCCGCAGGTGCACGAGTGGCGCTTCCCGGACGGGCACGCGGTCATCGTGCTCTCCGAGGGTCGCCTCATGAACCTGGGCAACGCCACCGGCCACCCCAGCTTCGTCATGTCGAACTCGTTCACCAACCAGGTGATGGCCCAGATCGAGCTCTGGACCAAGCCCGGCGAATACGACAACCAGGTCTACGTGCTGCCGAAGCACCTGGACGAGAAGGTCGCCCGACTGCACCTGGACGCGCTCGGCGTCCGGCTCACCGAGCTGACCAAGAAGCAGGCGGAGTACCTGGGCGTCCCGGTCGAGGGACCCTACAAGCCCGACCACTACCGCTACTGATCCGTTTCAAGAATTCATGAGTACGGGCGCACACCGGCCCGACCGCAACACCGGGGCTGACCGCCTCACGCCCGAAGGCCGTAGCACTCCAGGCCGTTACCGGCCGCCGGGCTGACCGTTCCGGGCAGACGCCGCGGGGGATGTACCGACTGAACTCGGTACATCCCCCGCGGCCGTGCGGCTGCCGCCTGGCGCTCATGATCGCGTGATCACGGGTGGTCCGGGAGAATGTAGCGGTGAGTGTCGAGACGACGTTGCTATTCATCCTCGCGGGCGTGGCGGTGATCGTCGCGATCCGCTGGGTCGCCGAGCGCACCGGGCTGCCCGCGGCCGCCCTCCTCACCATCATCGGGGTCCTCTACGCCGTCCTCCCCGGACCGAACGTCGAGCTGGAACCCGAGCTCATCCTGACCCTGCTGCTGCCCCCGCTGCTCTACAGCGCGGCCCTCGACTCCTCATTGATCGACATCCGGCGCAACCTGCGCACGGTCATCAGCCTGTCCGTCGTCCTGGTGCTGCTCACCGCGCTGCTGATCGGCGTGGGGTTCCACCTGTTCGTGGCCGGCGCGACGCTGGCCGTCGGGGTCGCGCTCGGCGCCGCCGTGGCCCCGCCCGATCCGGTGGCCGCCCTCGCGGTCGGCAAGAAGGTGGGCCTGCCGCGCAACATCGTGACCCTGGTGCAGGGCGAAGGGCTGCTCAACGACGCGACCGCGCTGACCCTGCTCAGCGTGGCGGTATCCGCGGCGGTGGGACAGAAGTTCTCGTTCTCGGCCGCGGTGGGCGAGTTCGTCATCTCCGCCAGCGGGGGCGTCATCGCGGGCATCGTGGTCGCGTACGTGGTCCGGGCCGCGCGGCCGATCCAGCAGGACCCGCTGATCGCGAACGCCGTGTCGCTGGCCACGCCGTTCGTCGCGTACCTGCTCGCCGAGCGGGTGCACGTGTCCGGCGTGCTCGCGGTGGTCGTGGCGGGGCTCATCGTGGGCCACGACGCGCCGCGGCTGGCCTCGGGGGCGAGCCGGCTGCAGGTCACGGCCGTGTGGCGGCTCGTCGACTTCCTCCTCGAGGGGCTCGTCTTCCTGCTGATCGGCCAGCAGCTGCCCCGGGTGATCGACGGCCTGTCCGAGTACAGCACCTCGACGATCATCATCGCGGTGGCGGTGTCGGTGGGCGTGGTGCTCCTGCTGAGGCCGCTGTTCCTGGTCCTGACGCAGCTGCTGCCGCGCTCGATGCACGCCCGCCTGGGCGGCGACGCCTCGGCCGACGAGGACACCGGTGGGCGGGAGCGCCGCCTCGACGGCCGGGAGATCGTGGCGCTCAGCTGGTCCGGCACCCGGGGCGTCATCACGCTGGCCGCGGTCTTCACCATCCCCGCGCGGACCCATGCCGGACAGCCGTTCCCCGACCTGGACCTGCTGTTGTTCTGCGCATTCGTGGTGGTCCTGGTTACCCTGGTGGGACAGGGCATCACGTTCGCACCTTTGGTCCGAATGCTGGGCCTCAAGGCGAACGAGGCGGACAAGGTGCGGCTGCGCAACGAAGCTCGGTCAGCGTCGGTGCAGGCCGCCCTCGACCGGCTGGAGGAGATCCAGCTGCAGCGGCACGACCATGTGGAGGACCCGGCCATCGAGGCGATGCGCAAGCAGCTCGGACTGCGTCTGGAGCGCTACCGGCGGCGTCTGGACCTCCTCGAGCGGGCGGACTCGGACGAGGTCCCGGTCTCCCCGCAGTACGAGGCCGCCCTGCGGGTCCGCCGCTCGGTCATCGATGCCCAGCGCGAGGAACTGCTGCGCTGGCGCGACGCCGGCCGGCTCTCGGACGAGGGGATGCGGGTGCTGGAACGCGAACTCGACCACGAAGAACGGCTGCTGCCCGATCGGTCGGCCCATGGATGAGCTGATCCGGCTCTTCCGCCGGTGCCGCCGGTTCGAGGAGGTGCTCATCTCCGGGTACGGCGACCTGAGCAGCAGCCCCGAACGCATCACCCTGTACGGCAAGCAGGTGTACATCGGCGCGCCCGGGCAGGGCTACGTCAGCCTGTCCGTGCCCGAGCTCGGGCAGTCGCTGCGCATCGGGCCCGCCGACGAGCCCAGGGCCCACCCGGACCTCGACGCGGAGGACCAGCTGCGCGCGGTCCTGGTCGACCTGACCAGCCTCTACCTGAGCGTGCACCGGGCCCTGGAGTGCAAGACGGTCACCCTCTACCTGGACGACGAGTTCGCCGACGGACGGGTGCGCGGCGTCGCCTTCCAGCTCGACGACGGCACCAGCCTGGTCGTCGACCCGGCCACGGTCGACGGCATCTCCCTGGGCGACGAACGCGACCTGTGGCGGATCGCCGACAACGGCGACGTCCGCGCCGTCGAGATCCCGATCTAGGGGTCAGGCGGCGGGCAGGTCGCGGCGCCGGAAGCCGGCCAGGCCGGCGGCGGCGAGGACCACCGCGACCACCGTCAGCACCACGAGCGGCGTGGCGGACGCCTCGCCGCCGGGCAGGTGCGGGATGTGGGTGAACGGCGAGACGTCCATGACCCAGTGGCTCAGGTCGAGGGTCGACCCCAACAGCAGGAGCAGGACGCACGCCGCGACCGCGCCCCACGCTGCCGGGGCCGCCTTGGGCGCGGCACCGAACAGCAGGACGGTCACCGCGGCCAGCACCCAGACCGCGGGGAGCTGGGCCAGCATGCCGCCGAGTACGGCCGGGAACTGCCCGCCGACGTCGTTCAGGGTGAGGCCCGTGACCAGGCCGCAGACCGCGCCGCCGGCGGTGAGGGCCAGGGCCGGGCCGGCCACGGAGAACAGCAGGTGGCTGCCGAGCCAGCGCAGCCTGCCGACCGCCGTGGCCAGCACCGCTTCGGCGTGACCGGTGCTTTCCTCGTCCCGCAGGCGCAGCGTGGCCTGGACGGCGTAGGCCGCGGCGATCAGGCCCATGACGCCGGTGATGCCGGCCAGGAAGCTGTCGGTCGCGCCGGAGGTGCCGCCCATCCGTTCGAAGATGCGTGCCATGGCGGGGTTGTCCTCGACCAGGTCGACCACGCTGCGGGCGACGCCGCCGAACACGAGGCCGAGCGCCACGAAACCGGCGGTCCAGGCGGCCAGCAGGCCGCGGTGCAGCCGCCAGGCGAGCGCCACCGGGGTACGCAGGGCGGCCGCCGCGGTCGCCGGGCCGGGGCGGGGGGCGAGCAGCCCGGCACCGACGTCCCGCCGCGACGCCAGCGTCACCGCGGTGCCCGCGAGCAGGGCGGTGAGCGCCACCGCGAGCGCGCCGGGCCACCAGCGGTCGGCGCCGTACGGGAACATGTGCTGCACCCAGCCGATCGGCGACAGCCAGGACAGCCAGGAGACACCGCCGCCGCCGATGCCGCTGACGTCGCCGGCGAGCCTCAGCACGTACGCGACGCCGAGCGCGACGACCGCGAGCGACCGGGCACTGCGGGCGCCGGTGGCCACCTGGGCGGTGACCGCGGCGACTCCCGCGAAGACGCAGCCGGCGAGGCCGTACTCGACCGCCATCAGCACCGAGCCGGTCGCCGGCAGGCCTTCGGCGAGCATGGCCGTGCTGAGGATCAGTGCCAGCAGCAGGTTGGCTCCCCACGTGACGATGAGCGCCGCCGCCAGGCCCGCATGCCGCCCGACCACGCCCGCCCCGATCAGCTCGGTACGGCCGGCCTCCTCGTCGGCGCGGGTGTGCCGGATGACGGTGAGCAGGCTGAACAGGGCGATCATCACCGGCAGGAAGCCGCCGCGCCAGGCGACGAGCTCGCCGAGGCTGGTGCCGTGCAGCGGGCCGTAGAGCGCGACGAAGCCCGCGTTGCCGGCGCTGACGTGGGCGTACTCGAGGCGGTCGGCCTCGGTGGGGAACAGGCCGTTGAACGAGCCGGCGTATCCGGCCGGCACGAGGGCCAGCACCACGACCCAGAGCGGGAGCAGGAGGCGGTCGCGGCGCAGGATGAGGCGGATCAGCTGCCCTGTGCCGGTCATCGGACCGGGTCCTTCTGGTACTGGCGCAGGAACAGCTCCTCCAGCGTCGGGGGCTGGCTGGTGAGGCTGCGGACGCCCACGTCGACGAGCCGGCGCAGCGCCGGCTCCAGCGCGTCCGTGTCGACGTCGAACGTCACCCTGCTGTCCTGTGTCCGCAGGCCGTGCACGCCCGGCAGCGTGGCCAGCCCGTCGACCGGGCCGGTGAGCTCCGCCTGGATCGTCGTACGCGTGAGGTGGCGCAGGTCGGACAGCGTGCCGGTCTCCACGGCGCGCCCCTCCCGGATGATGGTGACCCGGTCGCAGAGCGCCTCGACCTCGCTGAGGATGTGGCTGGACAGCAGCACCGTCCGGTCCCCGCGTCGCTGTTCCTCCCGCACGACCTCGCGGAAGACCTCCTCCATGAGGGGGTCGAGGCCGGAGGTGGGTTCGTCGAGGATGAGCAGCTCCACATCGGAGGCCAGCGCGGCGACCAGGGCGACCTTCTGCCGGTTGCCCTTGGAGTAGGTGCGGCCCTTCTTGCGCGGGTCCAGGTCGAAGCGCTGCAGCAGCTCGTCGCGGCGCCGGTGGTCCACACCGCCGCGGAGCCGGCCGAGCAGGTCGATGACCTCGCCGCCGGAGAGGTTGGGCCACAGCGTCACGTCGCCGGGCACGTACGCCAGCCGCCGGTGCAGCGCGGTCGCGTCGGACCACGGGTCGCCGCCGAGCAGCCGGGCACTGCCGCCGTCCGCGCGCATCAGCCCGAGCAGGATGCGGATCGTCGTGGTCTTCCCGGCGCCGTTGGGCCCCAGGAAGCCGTGCACCTCACCGGTCCGCACGTGCAGGTCCAGCCCGTCGAGGGCCCGGGTGCGGCCGAAGCTCTTCTCGAGCCCGGTGACGCTGATCGCCTCGGTCATCGCTACTCCTGAGATGAGATGAGCCGGTCCAGGACGGCGTACGCCTGGTCGGCGAGGTCGGCGGAGAGCATCGGCTGGGCGAAGATCTCGACGGCCGCCCGGAACATCCGGGCCTGGCCGGCCGGGGTGCGGGTGTCCGCCCCGATCGCCTCGGAGATCTGGTCGCGCAGCAGGTACATGCCCATCTTGAGGGCGACGAGGACGGCCGCGTACGCCCGCGGGTCGGCGGACTTGAGGGGCGCGGTCGCCAGCCAGCGCTCGCCCTCGTCGACCATCCGCTCGAACATCTTCGTGCCGGTCGGCGAACCGTCCATCGTCGACCGGACCATGTACGTCTGCAGCACCAGCGGGGCGGCCTGGATCGCGTCGAGCAGCCCCTGCTCGCCGAACCCCCTCCCGTCGAGGTAGGGGGCGCGGATGCGGGCCAGCTCGGCCATGACGTAGTCGTCGCAGGCGTCGCGCAGCCCTTCCTTGGACCCGAAGTGGTGTCGCAGCAGGCCGGAGGAGACCCCGGCCGCGTCGGCGATGTCGCGGATGGTCGCGGCGCCGATGCCACGCTCGGCGAAGAGGGCGATCGCCGCCTCCCGGATGCGGGCGCGGGCGGTCAGGTCCGTCGAGCTACTCACATGTGTAGGTTACTACACAACTGTGTAGCACGCTCCACCGCGATTCGGGGACTGCTGAACACGGGCTTGCCCAGGTCCGCGAGGAGGAGCTGGGCGGGCGCCGCGCTCGCCTGCGCCAGCACGATGACGTCGGCGTCGAGGGTGCGGGCGTGATCCGCGATGCTGCGGGCGTACCCGTCGAGGTCTCCCGCCTCGAACAGCGGCCAGGCGTCCGCGCAGAGGGCCTCGACGATCTCTGTTCCGGGCGCGGCGCACGAGGTCAGCAGCTCCCGGGTCGGTGCCAAGGTCGAGGCCACCGTCGCCACGACGGCGATCCGGCGTCCCGCCGCCGCGGCGGCCTCCGCCATCGGCCGGTCGACGCGCAGCACCGGCACGCCGACCTCGTCGCTCAGCTGCTCGGCGTGCCCGCTCAGCGTCGAGCAGGTGCAGACCACGAGATCGGCGCCCGCGGCGGCCACCTCCCGCAGCCGGGCCAGCAGCCGGCGCCGGACGTCCTCGTCGACCCCGCGCTCGCGGGCCTCGGCGAGCAGGCTCTCGTCGACGACGTGGACGTCTGCCCGGCCGGGCGAGAGCTCACGCATGAGCGCCTGGAAGGTTCGGGTGTGGGTCTCGGCGGTGTGGAGAAACCCGATCGTGGTCACGGGCAGAAGATGTGGTCCAGCGCGGTGATCTCCAGTACCCGGCGGATCCGGGGCGGGACGTCGGCGAGCACCAGGTCGCAGCCCGGGATCCGGTGCTGCACCAGGACGTTGATGCCGGACGAGTCCATGAAGGTGACGTCGGCCAGGTCCACCTCGACGCGGCGGCGGCCGGGGACGGCGTCCGACAGCGCGGCGGCGAGCACGACCGCGGTCGACTGGTCGATCTCCCCGGCGCAGCACAGCCGGGCATAGTCCGGCGTCTGCACGACGGTGGTGACGGTCAGCTCGGTCTGCGCCTCGACGAGCTCCTCCGCGCGCGGGCATTCGGTCATCGAGACCTCCCCCCAGAGGATCGACCGTCAGCCTAGCGGCATTCCGGGCCTGGCCACACCCTTCACGCCACGTCGGCGAGAATGACGTGCAGGCGCCGGGGCCCGTGGACGCCCTCCACCCGGTTGAGCTCGATGTCGCTGGTCGCCGACGGGCCGCTGATCCAGGTCAACGGCCGACCCGGGTCCAGGCGGGCGATCGCGTCGGGCACCGCGGCGACGACCTGGTCCGGGCGTACGACGCAGATGTGCAGGTCGGGCAGGAGCGAGATGACCCGGCGCCCCTGGTCGGCGGAGCCGTCGAGCACGATGGTGCCGGTCTCGGCCACCGCCACGGTCGCCGCGGTCAGGACGGCGTCGGCGTCGTGCTCGTCCTCGACCACCTCGATCCCCGGCGGCAGCCAGGACGGGTCGATGCCCGGCGGCACCACGAGCCGGCCCGGGTGCAGCGACGCGACGACCGCCGCGACGGCCCGGCCGCGGTGGACCACCGCCTTGTAGTCCACGAGCCGATCGACCAGCAGGTCCAGATCGGCAGGCAGGCTACCGGCCGGCCGGTAGGCGCGCGGGACGTCGGGCACCGCGGTGTCGCCGAGCGCGGCCCGGATCCGGCCCAGGATGAGGTCCCGGCTGCTCATCGCGCGGCCCACCAGTCGCGGAAGGTCTCCGGCGGCGGGTCCGGCAGGTCGCGGCTCGCCGTCCAGCCGTTCAGCGGTGGCGGCAGATGTGTGACCCGCCGGGTCAGCTTCGCCGCATGCTGGGCGCGGGCGTACAGGGCCGGACGGTCCATCGTGTACGCCGCGGCGGCCATCGCCATGCGCTCGCTCCGCGGATGTGGCGCCTGGTTCCGCAGGTGGACCAGGATGGACGGTATGTCGATCTTCACGGGGCAGGCGTCGAAGCAGGCGCCGCAGAGCGAGGACGCGTACGGCAGGGAGGCGTTGTCCGCCACCCCCGTGAGCTGCGGGGACAGCACGGCTCCGATCGGGCCGGGATACACCGACCCGTACGCGTGCCCGCCCGTGCGCTCGTAGACCGGGCACACGTTGAGGCACGCGGAACAGCGGATACAGTGCAGCGCCTGCCGCCCCACCTCGTCGGCCAGCACCGCGGTACGCCCGTTGTCGAGCAGCACCAGGTGGAAGTTCTGCGGCCCGTCACCCGGGGTGACACCGGTCCACATCGACGTGTACGGGTTCATCCGTTCCCCGGTCGACGCCCGCGGCAGCAGCTGCAGGAACACCTCGAGGTCACGCCACGCCGGCACCACCTTCTCGATGCCCATGACGGTGATCAGGGTGTCCGGCAGGGTCAGGCACATCCGCCCGTTGCCCTCCGACTCCAGCACGGCGAGGGTGCCGGTCTCGGCGACGGCGAAGTTGGCGCCCGACACCGCGACCTTCGTGCTCAGGAACGTCTCGCGCAGATATCGGCGGGCCGCCGCGGCGAGCGTCGCCGGATCGTCGGTGAGCGCCGGGTCGACGCCCGGCATCGCCCGCAGGAAGATCTCGCGGATCTCCGCGCGGTTGCGGTGGATCGCCGGCACCAGGATGTGGCTCGGCTTGTCGTGCCCGAGCTGCACGATCAGCTCGGCGAGGTCCGTCTCGACCGGCGCGATCCCGGCGGCCTCGAGCGCCTCGTTGAGGCCGATCTCCTGGGTGGCCATCGACTTCACCTTGATGACCCGGTCGTGGCCGGTGGCCCGGACCAGGTCGGTGACGATCCGGTTGGCCTCATGGGCGTCGGCGGCCCAGTGCACCACCCCACCCGCCGCGGTCACCTTCGCCTCGAGCTGTTCGAGCAGCTCGGGCAGGCGCGCCATGGTGGCGGCCTTGAGCGCGGAGCCGGCCGCGCGCAGCTCCTGCCAGTCGGGCAGCTCGGCGACGACGGAGCCGGACTTGCGGCGGATGGTCGTGGTGGCGTGGCCGAGGTTGCGGCGCAGCTGGTCGTCGCCGAGTGCCTTGCGAGCGGCTTGCGGGAAGGGCTCGTCGCCGCGCAGGTTGCCCACCCCGCGTGGGGCGGTCGCCGGCATCCCGAGGAACGTACGGCTCATCAGGCCTCCTCCGTGGCGGCGAGGATCTCGGCGAGGTGGACCGTGCGTACCCCGGCGTCCATCCGGGACAGTCCGCCGCCGATGTGCATGAGGCAGGAGGAGTCGCCGGCCGTACAGACCTCCGCTCCGGTCTCCATCACGTGGCGCATCTTGTCGGCGAGCATCGCCGTGGAGGTGGCGGCGTTCTTCAGCGCGAAGGTGCCGCCGAAGCCGCAGCACTGTTCGGCCGCCGGCAGGTCGACGAGCTCGAGCCCGCGGACGTGGCGCAGCAGCCGCAGGGGCTTGTCGCCGACGCGCAGCATCCGCAGCGAATGGCAGGTCGGGTGGTACGTGACCCGGTGCGGGTACCACGCGCCGACGTCCCCGACGCCGAGCACGTCGACCAGCAGCTCGGACAGCTCGTACGTCCGCGAGGCCACGTCCTCGGCCCGGGCCGCCAGCGACGCGTCCCCCGCCGCCCGGGCCACCATGGCGTGCTGGTGGCGCACCGATCCGACGCAGGATCCCGAGGGAGCCACCACGGCCTCGTACGCGGCGAAGGTGCGCACGTGGCGGCGTACCAATGCCAGCGCATCCCTCTGATAGCCGGTGTTGATGTGCATCTGGCCGCAGCAGGTCTGGTCCGCCGGGAAGGTCACCTCGTGGCCGAGGCGTTCCAGGAGCCGGACGGTGGCCTTGGCCGCCGCCGGGAACAGCGTGTCGGCCAGGCATGTCACGAAGAGCGCTATCCGCACGTCAGCCTCCCCACCCGGCGCTCGGCCGCCCGCCACGCGGCCTCGTCGCCGCGCGGCTCGTAGCGCACGATCTGTTGAGTCTCCCGCAGAAGCGCCCGCATCGCCGAGAGGTCGCCGCGGATCGCGCCGGCCGCGCATGCCTGGACGAGCACGTTACCCAGGGCGGTGGCCTCGACCGGACCGGCGAGGACGGGCAGCCCGCAGGCATCGGCGGTGAGCCGGCAGCACCGCGAGGCCGGACTCGGTCAGGGTGCCGAGGTCACCCCCGATCCCTTCACCCAGAGCAGCTCGACGGGTGCGCCCGTGGCCGGATCCGCTTGCGTGCCCTTGGCGGACGTGTTGCCGCCTGCGGGGTTACGGCGACGCCGTGATGCCCGCCAATAGGGTCAGAGCGCCCGCGGCCGGCTGGGGCGCGTGAGATGTCTCGCGGGCTTGCCGGCCCGCGAGACACCCTTCTCAAGCGGCGTGCGGGGGCGGCGGGGCGGCGCCGGTCATGATGGCGACCGCCTCCGACATGGAGTGGGACTTCGGGGTGATGACGGTGGCCCGGCGGCCCAGCCGCTGGATGTGGATCCGGTCCGCCACCTCGAAGACGTGCGGCATGTTGTGGCTGATCAGGATCACCGGAAGGCCGCGGTCTCGGACGTCCCGGATCAGCTGCAGGACGCGGTTGCCCTCCTTGACGCCGAGCGCCGCCGTCGGCTCGTCGAGGATCACCACCTTGCTGCCGAAGGCCGCCGACCGGGCCACCGCCACCGCCTGCCGCTGGCCGCCGGAGAGCGACTCGACCGCCTGGCCGATGTTCTGCAGGGTGCCGATGCCCAGCTCGGACATGTGCCGGCGGGCCTCCGAGCGCATGTGCCCACGGTCGAGCATCCGGAACACCGAGCCGAGGGGGCCGGACTTCCGCTGCTCCCGGCCCAGGAACAGGTTGTCGGCGATGTCGAGGCCCGGCGCCACGGCCAGGGTCTGGTACACCGTCTCGATCCCGGCCTCGCGGGCCTCCATCGGGTTGCGGAAGTGCACCGGCCTGCCGTCGAGGTGGATCTCGCCGCTGTCCGGGATCAGCGCCCCGGAGAGCGCCTTGATCAGGCTCGACTTGCCGGCGCCGTTGTCGCCGATGACCGCGAGGATCTCGCCGGGGTAGAGCTCGAGGTCGCTGCCGTCGATGGCGACCACGCGGCCGTACCGTTTGGTGAGCCCGCGAGCTTGCAGGACAGGGGTCGCGCCGTTCACGACAGCACCTCCATGTCATGCCCTCCTGGCCCTTGCTTCGCTGCGGTGCAGTCGGTCATGACTTGACCTTCCTGATCCACTGGTCGAGGGAGACGGCCACGAGGACGAGCAGGCCGATGGCGAAGCCCTGCCAGACCACCTCGACGCCGGCGAGCTGCAGGCCGTTGCGGAAGACGCCGACGATGAGGGCGCCGATGAGGGTGCCCAGGACGCCGCCGCGGCCGCCGAAGAGGCTGGTGCCGCCGAGCACCACAGCCGTGATCGAGTCGAGGTTGTAGTCCACGCCGACGTTGGGGCTGGCCGACGCGAGCCGGCCGATGAGGATCCAGCCGCCGACGGCGTAGAGCAAACCGGCGATCGTGTACACCGAGAACAAGACCCTATTGGTACGGATACCCGCGAGCCGCGCGGCCTCGATGTCGTCACCGGTCGCGTACACGTGCTTGCCCCACGCCGTGGAACGCAGCGCGTAGTAGAAGTACGCGAAGAGCAGCAGCATGATGATCGACCCGTAGGTCAGCCGGAACCCGCCGATCGGGATCGTGGTGCCCGTCCACGTCATGAGGGAGGGCATGTCGGAGCCGCGTACCGTCTCGCTCTTGGACACCACCGCGTTGAGCGAGAAGAAGATCGTCAGCGTGCCCAGCGTGACGATGAACGGCGGGAGCTTGATCCGGGTCACGAGGAAGCCGTTCAGCGCGCCCATGGCCGTACCGCAGGCGAAGCCGAGGACCAGCGCCACGATGCCGGGCATGCCGAGCTTGGTGCAGAAGTTCGCCATCAGGACCGAGGAGAAGACCGCGATGGCGCCGGCCGCCAGGTCGATGCCGGCGGTCAGGATGACCAGCGTCTGGCCGAGGGCGAGCGTCGCGATGACGGTCACCTGGGCCAGCACCAGCGACAGGTTCGCCGCCGAGAAGAAGCGCGTGTTGACGATCGAGAAGGCGATGATCGCCACGACCAGGACGGCGAGCGGGCCGAGGACCGGGTTGCCGTGCAGGACATGCTGGACGCGCAGCCCGAGCGAGTCGTGCCGACCGACCTCGAAGTCGGCGGCGCTTTCGGTTGCGGTCGCCATGTCAGCCCCAGCAGTTCTGCTTGCCCCACGCGGTGTCCTTGGACGCCACGCCGGACTGCGGCTGGTCGGTGATCAACTCGGTCCCCGTGTCGACGAAGTCCTTGCCCTGGGTCGCCTGCGGCTTCTCGCCGTTCTTGGCGTACTTGGCGACCGCCTCGACACCCAGCTCGGCCATCTTCAGCGGGAACTGCATGGAGGTCGCGCCGATGACGCCCTTCTGGACGTTGTCGACGCCGGGGCAGCCGCCGTCGATGGAGACGATGGTGACGTTCTTGTCCTTGCCGGCCGCCTTGAGCGCCTGGTACGCGCCCGCCGCCGCGGGCTCGTTGATGGTGTAGACCAGGTTGATCGACGGGTCCTTCTGCAGCAGGTTCTCCATCGCCGTACGGCCGCCGTCCTCGGCGCCGTCGGTGACGTCGTGCCCGGCGATCCGCGGGTCGTTCTCGTCGCCGATCCGGTTGGGGTCGCCGACCTGGACGCCGAACCCGTCGAGGAAGCCCTGGTCCCGCTTGACGTCGACGGAGACCTGGTTGGCGTTGAGGTCCAGCATGGCGATCTTCGCCTGCTTGCCTTCCTTGTCGAACTTCGCCTTCGCCCATTGTCCGATGAGCTTGCCGGCCTGGTAGTTGTCGGTGGCGAAGGTGGCGTCGACGGCGTTCGCCGGATCGGTCGGCGTGTCCAGGGCGACGACCAGCATGTTCTGCTGCTTGGCCTTGTCTATCGACGGCACGATGGCCTTGGAGTCGCTGGGGGTGATCAGGATGCCCTTGGCGCCCGAGGAGATGAGGTTCTCGATCGCCTGCACCTGGGCCTCGTTGTCCCCGTCCTGCTTGCCGGCGAACGACTGGAGCTTCAGACCTTGCTCCGTCGCGGCCTTCTGCGCGCCCTCCTTCATCTTGACGAAGAAGGGGTTCGTGTCGGTCTTGGTGATCAGGCCGACGATCTGGCCACCGCCCGATCCGCCACTGTCGTCGCCACCGCACGCCGCCGTCCCGAGCAGCAGCGCCGTGGCGGCCAGTGCGGGGCCCAGTCGCCCTCGCCTGATCAGCGTTGATCCACGCATGTCTCCTCCAAATCGATTTAGCAGGAATCCAGAGACAACGTTGTCTTGCAGTAGACGACTCGGGGGATCGACTGTCAACAATTAGTTGCCGGTTCGTTGCAATCAGTGATCATCTTCAGGGGGATCGATGGGGCGGCCCACGATGAACGACGTCGCGCGCAGTGCGGGCGTCAGCCTCAAGACCGTGTCCCGGGTGGTCAACGGCGAGCGCACCGTCGACCCCGAGCTGGCCGCCCGCGTCCGGGCCGCCGTCGCCCTGCTCGGCTACCGCCCGAACCTGGGGGCGACCATGCTGCGGCGCAACGACCGGCGCACCCGGACCATCGGGCTGCTGCTCGAGGACGTGAGCAACCCGTTCTCCGCGGCCCTGCACCGGGCGGTGGAGGACGAGGCGCACGCCCGCGGCGTCCACGTGCTGACCGGCAGCCTCGACGAGGACCCGGCCCGCGAACGTGACCTCGCGGGGGCGTTCGCCCGCCGCAACGCCGACGGGCTCATCGTCGCTCCGACCGCTCCTGATCAGGGCTACCTGGCGCGCGAGCTGCAGCCCGGCATCCCCGTCGTGTTCGTCGACCGGCCGGCCGCCGGCTACCGCGGCGACACCGTGCTGGCCACGAACCGCGCCGGCGCCGCCGAAGCCGTCCGGCACCTGATCGCGCACGGGCACCGCCGGATCGCTTTCCTGGCCGACGCCCCGAGGATCGCCACCGCGCGCAGCCGCCGGCTCGGCTACCGCGACGCGATGCGCGAGGCCGGCCTGCCGACGTGCGAGGCCGTCGAACCGGGACCGGACGTGCAGGCCGCGACGCCCGCCCTGCTGCGGCTCCCGGACCCACCGACCGCGCTGTTCACCGCCCAGAACCTCATCACGATCGGCGCCGTCCGGGCGCTGCGCCGGCTACGGCTGCACCGCCGGGTCGCGCTCGTCGGCTTCGACGACTTCCCCCTCGCCGACCTGCTCGAACCTCCCGTCACCGTGGTCGCCCAGGACCCGGCCGCGATGGGCCGGGCCGCGGCGCGCGCGCTCTTCGAGCGCATCGACGGGCACGAAGAAGAACCACGCGAGATCAGCATCCCGACGATGCTGATCCCGCGCGGTTCCGGAGAGCTGCCGCCTACGGGAAGTTGGTGACCGTCACCGGTACGGTCGCCGTGCCCTGTGCCGCCCCGCCGGTGTTGTTGACGACGTGGTCAATGACCCCGTTGCCACCCAGCGAGACCGTGAAGATGTTGTGCAGCCGCACGCCGCCGTTGACCGGCACCTCGAAGCCACGGTCCGAGTGCACCTGCGGGTTGACGTTGAAGTAGCAGTAGCTGCCCATCGCCCACGCCTCGTGGCTCGTGACGTTGTCCGCCACCTTGTACGCGGCGTACCCGTTCGCACCCGTTCGCCATGCGGCGTTCGACGGCGGGTCGTACGGCTGTTCGTTCTGCAGGAAGTACGTCCGTCCACCGTTGCCGTTCCAGATGACCTCGTACTTCTGGTAGTGCTCGACGAACAGGCCGTACGCCGTCACGTTCTGACCGTTCACGATCAGGCCGGTGTCGGCGGTGTTGACCGTCCAGCCGTACGTGCCGGCGTTGCCGTGGTCGGCGCGCCACGCCCAGATGTGGTCGATGATCGTGTTGTTGCTGTTCACCAGCAGGCTGTTGGTGGCCTTGCCGGCGATCGACCCGCCGATCCGGAAGAACACGTCCTGCACGGTGGTCGGGTTGCCGGCGTGGTTGGCCGAGGACCCGTTCGGGCCGACGACCAGCAGGTTCGCCGAGTTGGTGGTGCCGGCGTCGAAGAGCAGGCCGGCGACCTTCACACCGTCCACGTCGGCCACCTGCATCGGCGTGACGCCACCGTCCGGGATGATCGTCGCGTAGCCCAGGCCGAGCACGACGGTGTTGGCGCGGGTCACGTTGATCGTCTGGTTCACGTGGTAGACGCCCGGCTGGAAGATCAGGTTCAGACCCTGGGCGAGCGCCTGGTTGATCGTGGCGGCCGAGTCACCGGGCTTGGCGACGTAGAACTGGCTCAGCGGGAGGCTGGTACCCGGGGTGTTCCCGTTGATCCAGGTCGCGCCCGAGGCGTTCTGCTGCAGGTTCGGCACGAACACCGCGTACTGGCCGCCGGCCTGGTAGAGGTAGGGCTTCTCCCGGATGACCGGCGTGGTGCCGATCGTGGTGTACGGCGGGTTCGGGAAGCTCGAGGCGGGAGCGCCCTGCACGCCGACGAAGGCCTGGTTCCACACCGCGTTCAGGCTCGAGCCGATCTGGCTGTTGCGGGTGAACCACTGCTGCTGCGAGTACTGCTGCTCCGAGCCGCTGATGCGGGAGTCGGCGATGTAGCCGCCGGACGCCCAGCCGTACCCGTTGGGGGCGAGGTTGAGGTCGCCGTGTATGTCCATGCGGCGGAACGGCGCGGCCTGCGAGACGGCCCACCGGTCGGCGCCGTTCACCGGGTACACGGAGATGTTCTCCACCGAACGCCAGAAGTTCTGGGTGGCGTTGCCCTGGAACCAGCCGGCGTCGACGGTGATGTCACCGTTGATCCGCACGTCCTGCGGGTTCTGGCCGAGGCCGATCACCGAGGTGTAGAAGCCGACCTGGATGTTCAGGCCGTTGTAGGTGCCCGGCTTGAAGGCCAGGACGTACCGCTGCAGGCCGAACTGGTTCGACTCCATCTCCCGGAAGATGGCGTCGGCCTTGCTCTGGATCGAGGCGGACGACATCGACGGGTCGAAGACGATGACGTTGTTGCCGAGGCTGCCGCCCGGCGGGACGGTCGGCCCGGTCGGCGGGGTGGTGGGGTCGGTCGGGGTGCCGCCGAAGACCTTGAACTCCCACAGCGAGTAGCCGTAGCCGGTCGCCCGCGCGGTGCCGAGCATGCGCACGTACCGGGCGGTGGCGTTGACGGTCACGCTCTGGACGCCGAGCAGGCCGGTGAGCGCCGGGCTGGCGTCCGTCCAGGTCGAGCCGTTGTCAGAGGTCTGGATCTTGAAGGTCTTCGCGTACGCGGCCTCCCAGTTCAGCTCGACCCGGGTGATCGTCGAGCTGGCGCCGAGGTCGACGTCGAGCGTCTGCGGGTCCTGGAAGGCGGACGACCACCGGGTACCGGTGTTGCCGTCGACCGCGGCCGAAGCCGGGAAGACGCCCGGGTTCTCCGACGAGGACGCGGTGGCGGGCTTGCCCTGTGAGAGCAGCGTCTCGGCGGCCTGAGCGTTCAGCGTCGTGAACGCGCCGAACGCCATGACGACCGCGACGACCAGGCCGCCGGCGGCACCGAGGCGCCACCGGCGGCGAGATCGGGGGATGGCTGTGGGGACGGTCATGACTTCTCCTCGTCCTTCAGGGTCGAACGCGCGGGGTTCGCGTCCGATAGGCCTCGCCGCGGGAAACGGAGCCGGGTTCGCGCGGCGAGGGCGGAGCCGGGGAATGCTCCTGCGGCAAGCGATCGTGGGAGAGCGCTTCCCGTCCTGTGGACGCTAAGTTCGTTACGGCGATGTGTCAAAGGTTCGGCCGAAGGGTTACGACAGCGGTTCCGGAACCGGTTCCGCCGTCCGGGTGGACCTGACCCGGTCCCCGCCCGCGCGTGCCGGTATCCTCAACACCCTCGAACGTCCACTGTCGAGCGCATACCTCGCCATCCACCTGGGAAAACTCGCATCGCCCCCAGCTTCTACCGGATTGCGGCGCGACCGTCGACGGTCCCGCCGAATAACGTTTTTCCGCCTACATCGACGCGCCCGAATCGGCTGCTTCGAGAAGGACGGGCCTTCGCGGCAATCCGGGCAGCGGGGGAGAACGGGGAAGCGCTTCCCAGCGATCGCGACCGCCTACAGTGGCTTCATGCGGCTGGTCCTGATGACCGACACCCACGTCCCGAAACGAGCGCGCGACCTTCCACCCGAACTGTGGGGCGCGGTCGACGAGGCAGACGTGGTCATCCACGCCGGCGACTGGGTCTCGGCCGGCATGCTCGACGAGCTGGAGGCCCGCTCCCGCCGCCTGGTCGCCTGCTACGGCAACAACGACGGGCCGGAGCTGCGCGCCCGGCTACCGGAGATCGCCCGCGCCACCCTCGACGGCATCCGGCTGGCGGTGATCCACGAGACCGGCGACGCGAAAGGCCGCGACCAGCGCTGCGCGGCGGCCTTCCCGGACACGGACGTCCTGGTGTTCGGCCACTCCCACATCCCCTGGGACACCACGGCGCCGGGCGGACTGCGCCTGCTGAACCCCGGCTCCCCCACGGACCGGCGACGGCAGCCTCACTGCACGTACATGACCGCGACGATCGCGTCCGGGAGGCTCGAGGACCTGGTCCTGCACCGGCTGCCTCGCCGCTGATCGGCCGTGGCAGTGACGCACATAACGCTGACCAGGGCATCCTTCGTTGACGCCGTGCCTCATATTGAGCGTCATGAGATCACGAGTGTCGGTGCCGGCGGCGGTTCTGCTCGCGGCCGCCCTGGTGGGCATGGCGTCCCCGGCCCAGGCGGCGCCCGCCTATCCCCGGGCCACTGGCCGGTGTGTTGACCAGACCGGCGTGCTGGGCGCTCCGCTGTGCAAGAAGATCACGGCAATCCTGCTCCGCGACGAGAAGGCCGCCTCCGACGAGATCGCGGTCGCCGTGGTGCCGACCACGGGCGACGACAGCATCGAGGACTGGAGCACCGGGCTCTTCAACACCTGGGGCGTCGGCAAGAAGGACGAGAACAACGGCGTCCTGCTCGTCGTGGCGATCGACGACCACCACGTACGCCTGGAGACCGGGCGCGGCCTTGGTGACCGGCTCACCGACGACGAGGCCCAGCGGATCGTCGACGACGTCATCACCCCGCCGTTCACCGACGAGCAGTACCCGCAGGGCATCCTCGCCGGTCTCGACGAGGTACGCCGGACACTCGGCCACCGCATCCCCGCGAACGCGCGGCTGGAGTCGCTGGCTGCGTCGGCGCCCAATGCGGAACCGGACTCCGCGGACGGCGGCGAAGACTCAGGTAGCGGTTCCGGCGTCTCCTCCGGCCTTTCCTCCGGCAGCAGCTCCGGCCTTTCCTCCGGCAGCAGCTCCGGCGGCCTCTCCTCCGACACCGATTCGGGCGGTGACTTCGACGGCGGCTCGGACGGCGAGTTCTTCGCCGGCGGGTTCGACGACAGCGACTTCGATGACGGCGACGGTTCCGTGTCGATCGGAGTGGTCGCCGTCGGGGCGTTGGTCCTGGTCGGCCTGGTCGTGGTCTTCATCGCCCGCGCTGCCGGCGGTTCGGCGGGCTCGGGCGCGTCCGCTGCCCGTACCCGGGGCTGGTCCTCCCCCGGCCACCACAACCCGGCGCACCACACGACGTGGATGGCCGGCGGTTTCGACACCGGCAGCACGTCGAACTCCGGCTTCGATTCGTCGAGCTCGAGCTTCGGCTCGTCGAGCTCCGGCTTCGACTCCGGTTCGAGCTTCGGCGGGGGCAGCTCCGACGGATCCGGCGCCTCCGGCAGCTGGTGAGCCCGGATCGGCCAATCAGACAGGGGCAGGTCCGCGCCTCCGGCAGCTGGTGAGCCGGGATCGGCCAACCAGACAGGGACAGCCCGACGGATCCAGCGCCCGCAGCAGCTGGTGACCCCGGACCGGCGAACCAGACAGGGACAGCCCGACGGATCCGGCGCCTCCGGCAGCTGGGAAGTGCAGCTCAGGCCAACCGGACGGGCCCTGCGTCGATCGCAATCCGGAAGAGCGAGTAGGGGTAGCGGCGCTTGTCCCGGCCCTGCTGGTAAGGAGCCTGCCGGTGCAGCTGGTTGGCCGTGACGTACAGGTATCCGTCCGTCACTGACATCGTGTCCGGCCAGAGCAGGCGCGGGTCGTGCACGAGCGTCTCGATCGTTCCGTCGGGCAGGCGCCGCAGGATGGCGTTGTGTTCGGCGTTCGTCAGGTAGAAGCGGCCCTTGTCGTCCGTCTCGAGGCCGTCGCCGACCCCGCCCTTGTCACCCTCGTCGACCACGGTCGCGGCCACCTCGTCGTCGCTGAGCTCGCGGTCGACCAGGGCGTCGGTGGAGACGCTGTACCAGTGGCGGGACATCAGCGGGCAGTAGTAGAGCCGCGAGCCGTCCGCCGCGATGGCGATGCCGTCCGTGCCCATGGTGACCGGCTCGGGCGGGCCGTCCTCGGGGCGTTCCAGGAACGGGTTGCCCTCGACCACCGGCAGGAGGTCCGGCGGCCGTTGCGCCTTGGTGGACGGGTGGTCGTGCAGGCGCCGCCAAGCCGTACCGCTGGGCAGGTCGACCACGATGATGCCGTTCGGGCCCCGGTCGGACGAGTCGGTGATGTACGCGACCTTGCGCCGCAGGTCGAAGCGCACGTCGTTCAAGTATGTCGTGGGCAGCACCGACGTGCGGTCGAAGCAGATCGTGTGCACCACGGTGTCGGTGGCGAGGTCGATGCAGACAAGCTTGGGACCGCCGACCTCGGTGTCCTGGAACATCGGCGCGCCGGTGTCGAGAACCCACAGCCGGTTCTTCGGGTCGACGACGACGCTCTGCACGGACACGAACGCCCGGGGGTCGTCGTTGCCGGACGGGCTGTTGTGCGCCTGGTCGGGGTACGCGACGACGGCACCGTCGCGCAGCTCGCCGACGGTGAAGACGACCTCGTCGCCCCACCTGGGGAAGTTCACGAAGATCCGGCCGCCGGCCGACACGCTGACGCCGGTGGGCATCGGGCCGTTGTCGAACGTGTGCACCGTCTCCAGCGAGGCGGCAAGGTGCTCGCTCATCGTGGCCGGGTACCCGCCGCGGCACGTGCTGAAACAGACACAACGGGCCGAGGCGTCGCCTGCCGAACACACAACGCTGCGAACAACATTCGACGAACGAACGGAGTGGGCCCGACCTCGCCTGCCGAACAGAGCGGGCACGAACAACGTTCGACGAACGAACGGGATGGGCGCAGGTCTGCCCGCCGAACACACCAGGCGCGAACGACGTTCGACGGACGAACAGGAGAGCCCTGCCCGAACACAACCGGGCGAGCGACGTTCGACGAACGAACGGGATGGGCCCGGCCGGAGCCGGGCCCATCCTGCCGGGAGTGTCAGACGCCGAGGTCGACGCTGGGATAGAGCGGGAACCCGCCGAGCAGCTCGCTCGCCTGCTTGCTGACCCGGTCGGCGACGGCCGGGTCCAGGTCGAACTTGGCCTTCGACGCGCCGGCCTTCGTCTGCGACAGGACCGTGTGCATCAGCTCGGCGATCTGGTCCATCTCCGCCGTGCCGAGGCCGCGGGTCGTGAGCGCCGGGGTGCCGACCCGGATGCCGGAGGTGTACCAGGCGCCGTTCGGGTCCTGCGGGATCGCGTTGCGGTTGGTGACGATGCCGCTGTCCAGCAGCGCCTGCTCCGCCTGGCGGCCGGTCAGGCCGTACTTGTCGACGTCGATCAGGACGAGGTGGTTGTCGGTGCCGCCGCTGACCACCGTCGCGCCACGCTTGATCAGGCCTTCGGCGAGGGCCTGGCTGTTGGCGACGATGCGCTGGGCGTAGTCGGCGAACTCCGGCCGGCGGGCCTCGGCGAACGCGATCGCCTTGGCGGCCATGACGTGGCCGAGCGGGCCGCCGAGGACCATCGGGCAGCCGCGGTCGACCTGGTCGGCGAGCTCGGGCTGGCAGAACACCGCGCCACCGCGGGGGCCGCGCAGGCTCTTGTGGGTGGTCGTGGTGACGATGTGGGCGTGCTCGATCGGGTTGAAGTCGCCGGTGAAGACCTTGCCGGCGACCAGGCCCGCGAAGTGCGCCATGTCGACCATGAAGGTCGCGCCCACCTCGTCGGCGATCTCCCGCATGATGCGGAAGTTCACCTTGCGGGGGTACGCCGAGTAGCCACCGACGATGATCAACGGCTTGAACTCGCGCGCCGACTCGCGCAGGGCGGCGTAGTCGATCTGGCCGGTGGCGGGGTCGACGCCGTAGCTGCGCTGGTCGAACATCTTGCCGGAGATGTTGGGGCGGAAGCCGTGGGTGAGGTGGCCGCCCGCGTCCAGCGACATGCCGAGCATCCGCTGGTTGCCGAAGGCCTGGCGCAGCTCGGCCCATTCGGCGTCGGTGAGGTCGTTGACGTTGCGCTTCTGCGCCTTGGCCAGCGCCGGCGCCTCCACCCGGTCGGCGAGCACCGCCCAGTACGCGACCAGGTTGGCGTCGATGCCGGAGTGCGGCTGCACGTACGCGTACGGCGCGCCGAACAGGGCCTTGGCGTGCTCGACGGCGACCGACTCGACGGTGTCGACGTTCTGGCAGCCGGCGTAGAAGCGGCGGCCGATGGTGCCCTCGGCGTACTTGTCGGAGAGCCAGTTGCCCATCGCGAGCAGCACGGCAGGGGACGCGTAGTTCTCGGACGCGATCAGCTTGAGGGACTCCCGCTGATCGTGCAGCTCCTTCGCGATCGCGTCGGCGATCCGGGGCTCGACGGCGCGCACAGCGTCCAGCGCGGCGCGGAAAGCGGTCGATTCGGCGTTCAGCTCAGACATCGGACCTCCCTATCACAGGTGATGAGGCCCAGGCGCACGGCAGTCACCCCGGTGGGTGGGACCGCTCCCCGATGGTCATCCATCTTGAACGCGCCAGTCACGGCCCGCGGACGAGCATACCGGCGCCGGGCGCTGTGGTCACATCCGTTGCAGGCGTGACCGGGTCCGCTCGTCGCACAGCGCGCCGGCCAGTCCGGCCTCGAACGCCGCCTCCTCGGTGACGCCCAGATCGGCGGCGAGCGCGTACTCGCGGGACAGGTCGGTGAAGAACATCGCGGGATCGTCGGTCGAGATCGAGCAGAGAACGCCGGCCCGGGAGAGCTGGGTGATCGGGTGGTCGCGCTCAGTGGCGTACCCGAGGCGGATGTTCGAGGTGGGGCACACGTCGAGCACGATGCGGCGTTCGGCGAGCTCGGCCATCAGCTGCGGATCGCGTACCGCGGTGATGCCGTGCCGGATCCGGCTCGCGCCCATGCGCAGCGCGGACCGGACCGACTCCGGACCCGCCGCCTCCCCCGCGTGCGGGACCAGACCGAGCCCGTATTCGGCGGCGTAGCGCATGGCCGGCTCGTACGGTTGGTCCGGGAACCGGCCCTCGCGGCCGGCGAGGCCGAATCCGACCACGCCCCGCTCGCGGTGGCGCACCGCGGCCCGGGCCACGCGCATGCCGAAGTCCGGGTCGGCGCCGCGGTACTGCTCCGGGGTCAGCCGCACGATCACGCCGTGGGTCTCCTCCGCCTCGGCTGCGCCGTCGCAGTAGCCCGCCATGATGGCGTCGAGGCCCAGGTCGGCGGCCAGCTGCGGGTCCGGGGTGAAGATCCCTTCCAGGTACGCCGCGCCGTGCCGCTCAGCCTCCGCGGCGTAGTCGACGACGATCCGCCGGAAGTCATCGGGCGTTCGCAGGCAGGCGGTCGTGACGTTCCACATGTCGATGAAGTGGTGAAGGTCGCGGAAGCCGTCGACCGGTTGCGGCACCGGGAGCCGGTTGCGGCGCGCGATGGCGGCAAGGGTGTGCGGACGTACAGAACCTTCGAAATGGACGTGCAGTTCGATCCTCGCCACTACGGCATTGTGCCCGGCGGTGGAGTTCGATCATTAGCCTGAGCGGGTGAACGGCGTCCAGATCCTGCTCATCGCCGCGGCCGGCATCGCCATCTCCGCGTTCGCCCACCGGCGGGGCCTGCAGCCCGGTCTCATCGTCGTGACGCTCGCCGCGGCGGTCAGCTTCGTGCCAGGCATGCCGCGGCTCGAGCTGGAGAGCGAGCTCCTGCTCGCGATCGTGGTGCCGCCGCTGCTGTACTCGGCCACCCGCGCCGCCTCCTTCACGGGCTTCAACCAGAACCTGCGCGCCATCGTCAATCTGGGCGTGGTGCTGGTGGTGCTGACCGCCGGGGCGCTCGGCGTGCTGTCGTCGTGGCTGCTGCCGTCGCTGGGCCTCGCGGCGGCGTTCGTGCTCGGCTCGGTGCTGGCACCGCCGGACACCATCACCACCGTCTCGCACGGCGAGGAGCTGGGGCTGCCGCGCCGGGTCACCACCATCCTGACCGGCGAGAGCCTGGTCAACGACGCGACCGCGCTGACCCTGTTCAGCATCGCGGTGGGCGCGGTCAGCGGCGAGCACACCTCGTGGAGCGGCGGCGTCGGGGAGTTCCTGCGCACCGCCGGCATCGGCGTGGCGATCGGGGCGGCGCTGGGCACGGCGACGCTGTGGATCCGGAGGATGCTGCGGAACTCGACGCTGGAAACCGCGCTCGTGCTGCTTGTTCCGTTCACCGCGTTCCTCACGGCCGAGCAGGTGCACGCCTCCGGCATCCTCGCCGTGGTCGTGGCCGCGTTCGCGATCAGCATCAACACCTCGATGGACCCGCGGCACCAGTATCCGGGCGCGTACCGGACGCGGCTGCAGGAGGAGGCGTTCTGGCCGGTCGTCGACTTCCTGCTCGAGACGTTCGTGTTCGCGTACATCGGACTGCAGCTCAAGTTCGTCGTCGAGGATCTGCGCGCCGACGAGGACCCCGGCTTCACCCGTACCGTGATCGCCGCCGCGGTCTTGTTGCTCGCAGCGATCCTGGTCCGCCTGGCCGGGGTGTATCTGCTGTTCGGCCGCTGGCAGCTCGACGAGCTGCTGAACCGGCGGCGCCGGGAGGCGGACCCCGAGCGCGCCCGGCGGGCCGAGGAACGCCGGGCCCGCCGGATGCGGGGCCGCAGGCGGTTCGACACCCCGCTGGGCCCGCCGACGCCGCGCGAGACACTGGTGGTCGGCTGGACCGGCATGCGCGGCATCCTCACCCTTGCGGCCGCAGCTGCCATCCCCGAGACGATGGCGAACGGCCAGCCGTTCCCCGGCCGCGACGCCGTACAGGCGATCGCCCTCGCCGTCACGCTCGGAACACTGTTCGTCCAGGGAACGACCGTTCGATGGCTCGTTCGCCGGCTGGGAATGGACGTACGCGCCGAACACGAACAGGCCGCGGCGATGCGTTCGCGCGGCGAGGCGATCATGGCGGCTGCCGCGGAGGGTACGGCGGACGAGCACTTCGACACGCGCCGCAACGCGCTGAGCCGGGCCGTGATGCAGGGCGAGATCGACGAGGACACCGCCCGCCGACTGATCGCCGAGCTGGACCTGCGCCAGGCCGCCCAGCACACCGTCGTCGAAAATGCCGTGAAGCCGGCCGTCCCCGGGGCGTAGGGTCGCGCCATGCCTACGACGCATGCCCTCCTCGGCCAGGCGTGGACGCCTGTCGCGCGGGGACCGATGCACTCGTCCCGGCTCCGCGCCCGGCGTCGCGCCCTGCGCCGCCGCTCCGGCTGACCGAGTTCCGCTGAGCGCTGCCGCCAGGGCCCCTTCGTGTCCTCTTCCCACGGACGGGCCGCAATGACGTATGTCCGCGTTCGCCGCATCGAACGGCAGCACGAACGGCCTCACTGACGCCCGACCGCGTTCGCCGCACCCAACGGCAACACGAACGGCCTCACTGACGCCCGACCGCGTTCGCCGCACCGAACGGCAACACGGACAGCCGCGTTGATGCCTGTCCGCGTTCGCCGCTCCCGCGGCAGACAGGACCACGGTCATGGCGCTTCACGAACACGCCCGCGCGCGGCGGGCCTTCGGCCAGAATCTGCTCACCGATCCCCGGGCCGTCCGGCAGCTCGCCCGAGCCGCCGGCATCGATCCGGGCGACCTCGTCTACGAGATCGGCGCCGGACGCGGGAACCTCACCCGCGAGCTGGCCCGGCACACCGACCGGCTCATCGCGTACGAGCTGGATCCGGCGATGGCGGCGGCCGTGCCCCGCCGGCCGGGCCTGACGGTCCGGACCGGAGACTTCCTGCGGGCCGTGCCGCCCCGGGAGCCGTTCCGGGTGGTCGGCAACATCCCGTACGCGCTGACCGCGGCGGTCGTCGAGTGGTGCCTCGATGCGGAGCACCTCGAATCCGCGACGCTGCTCACCCAGCTCGAGTACGCCCGCAAACGAACCGGCGACTACGGCCGCTGGACCCGCCTGACCGTCGCCACCTGGCCTTACGTGCGCTGGGACCTCGCCAGCCGGGTGCCGCGCACGGCCTTCCGCCCGGTACCCCGGGTCGACGGCGGCATCCTGCACCTGCACCGCCGTTCGGTGCCGCTGGTGGCCGACCCGGTCGCGTGGCGACGCTTCGTCCACCTCGGCTTCACCGGCCGGGGTGGTTCGCTGCAGGCCACCATGCAGCTTCGGTACGGCGCCCGGCGAACGTCAGCGGCGTTCCGGGCCGCGCGGCTGGCACCGGACGTGCCGGTGGGCGAGGTGTGGCCGGAGCGCTGGCTCACGCTCTTCCAACTGCTCGACCGCTGAAAACCGGCCGGCCGGTGCAACCCGGCCGACCGGTGCAAGCCATCGGCCGACGCCGGCCGCCGACCGGTCTCAGCGCTAGGCCGCTGGCGGCCGGCCGGTCTCAGCGCTAGGCCGCTGGCGGCCGGCCGGTCGCAACGCTAGGCCGCTGGCGGCCGGCCGGTCGCAACGCTGGGCCGTCGGCGGCCGCCTCGGCTCAGATGAGGCCGAGGCGGCGGACGGCGTCGCGTTCCTCGATGAGCTCCGCCACGGACGCGTCGATGCGCGACCGGGAGAACTCGTTGATCTCAAGCCCCTGCACGATCTCGAAGCGACCATCGCGGGCGGTGACCGGGAACGACGAGATCAGGCCCTCCGGTACGCCGTAGGAGCCGTCCGACACCACCGCGGCGGAGGTCCAGTCGCCCTCGGCGGTGCCGTTGACCCAGTCGTGGACGTGGTCGATCGCCGCCGACGCTGCCGATGCGGCCGACGACGCGCCGCGTACCTCGATGATCTCTGCGCCGCGCTTGGCGACCCGTGGGATGAACTCGTCGACCAGCCAGGTCCGGTCGTCGGCGAGGTCGGCGATGCTCTGGCCGTCGCGCTGCGCCTGGTGGATGTCGGGGTACTGCGTCGCGGAGTGGTTGCCCCAGATCGTGACCCGGCTCAGCTGCGACACCGAGACGCCCAGCTTGCGGGCGAGCTGCGCCAGGGCCCGGTTGTGGTCCAGCCGGGTCATCGCGGTGAAGCGTTCCGCCGGTACGTCGGGCGCGTGCGCCTGGGCGATCAGGGCGTTCGTGTTCGCCGGGTTGCCGACGACCAGAACCTTGACGTCCGCTGCCGCCCCGCTGTTGATCGCCTGGCCCTGCGGCTTGAAGATGCCCCCGTTGGCCTCGAGGAGATCACCGCGCTCCATGCCTTTGGTACGCGGCCGCGCGCCGACGAGGAGCGCGATGTTAACCCCGTCGAACGCCCGCACGGCGTCGTCGAACACGTCCACCCCGGCGAGCAGCGGGAAGGCGGCATCCTCGAGCTCCAGCGCCGTGCCTTCGGCTGCCCGTACGGCCGCGGGGATCTCCAGCAGCCGCAACCGCACCTGCCGGCCCGGTCCCAGCAACTGCCCGGAGGCGATCCGGAACAGCAGCGCGTAGCCGATCTGGCCCGCCGCCCCGGTGACCGTCACGGTGACTGGTGCCTCTGCCATGAGCCGTTCTCCCGCCGTCAGGAATCAATGATCCACTCGACCCTATCGCCGCCGAGTCTTCATCGTCGGCCTGGTGCCGGTGCCGACGCCGGCATTCCCCAGCCCTGGAAGCCGAGATGTCTGCGGTACCAGGGGCGGCGATCGACGGGCTGCCCGACGAACGGGTCACGCCCGAGGACCCGGATGAACGTCGAGCTCACGTCGACGGCCGAACTATGGACCGACCGGCCGGGCCTCAAGCGGAGACGCGGAAGCGGTCGGCGACCGCGCGGAGCTCGTCCGCGACCCGGTTGAGCTGGGCAACCGCCGTGTCGGCCTCGGCCAGGGTGCCGGTCGTCGCCTCGGCCGACTGGGCGACGCCGTTGATGTTCGTGGCGATGGTCGAGCTGCCGCCTGCCGCCTCGCCGATGCTGCGGCTCATCTCGGCGGTGGTCGCGGTCTGCTCCTCGACGGCGGAGGCGATCGTCACCTGGTAGTCGTTGATCCGCTGGATGATCTCGGAGATCTCGCCGATCGCCTCGACCGCGCCCGCGGTGTCGGCCTGGATCGTCTCGACGCGGCGGGAGATGTCCTCGGTCGCCTTGGCGGTTTCCTGGGCCAGGTCCTTGACCTCCGAGGCGACGACCGCGAAGCCCTTGCCGGCCTCACCGGCCCGGGCCGCCTCGATGGTGGCGTTGAGGGCGAGCAGGTTGGTCTGCTCGGCGATCGCGGTGATCACCTTGACGACGTCGCCGATCTCGGCCGATGACGTGCCCAGCTTGGCGACCATCTGGTTGGTGCTCTGGGCAACCTCGACCGCGCTGGAGGCGACCACGGCGGCGTCGTTGGCGTTCTGGGCGATCTCCCGGATCGACGCGCCCATCTCGTCGCTGCCGGCGGCGACCGTCTGCACCGAGCCGGAGACGTCGTCGGCCGCGGCGGCCACCAGGCCGGCCTGGGCTGCGGCCTCGCGGGCGCTCTCGCCGATCCGCTGGGTCGCTCCGGTGAGCTGGTGCGTGCTGGCGCTCAGCTCCCGGGCACCGCCGGTGAGCTCGGCGACCGCGCTGTGCAGGCCGTCGCGGGCTCGGTTCACGGCGACCGCCATCCGGCCCAGCTCGTCGCGACCGTGTACCTCGGCGGGAACGGTGAGGTCGCCGACGGCGAGCGCCTCCAGGGCGCGGTCCGTGGCCGCCAGCTGGGCCGTGGTCAGCCGGGCCGCAAGGGCGCCGAGGGCCAGTGCCAGCAGCAGGCCGATGACGAGGGTGATGATGACGGCGAGCCGCTCGCCGCCGGAGTCGTCGGCGTCGAGGGACAGCACGGCGATCATCACCGCGGCGACCGCCATCGTCGCCGCGGGCAGCAGCATCTTGACGCTCGTGCCGCGGTCGGCCAGCCAGCCCACGAGGGGACTGCGGCGGACCGTCACCGCTTCGGCGTCGTTCGGTGCAGCGTTCGGCATCCCGCCCCCTTCCGGGTACGGAACGATCATCGCGCCCGGTGCCGGACAACCGCCGCGAAATGCGAAACCTCATACGGGGACCGCTCAGGTGACGGCCAGCTCCACGAGCTCCGCGTCGCCGGGGCGCCAGCCCTCGACCACGACGGCGACGTACCGGGCCTGGTCGCCGAGCGGGCCATAGGTCAGACCGTCCGCCGAGGCCTCGACGTGCCACGCGGGGCGGCGGCCCCGGGTCCAGGCGGCCCGGACGCTTTCCACGGGGGCCACCCGGCCCAGGTCGACCACCATGCGCCCGGTGGGTCCCGGACGCCATGAGGTGGCCGGGTTCCCGTCGACCGCGTGGGCGGGGGACGTCATGCCCGCCGGCAGCGGCGAGGTCGGGAACGTCGTCCGGCCGCGGGCCAGGTCCGCCGTGGGAGTCACCGGGGCGCCGGGCATCGACACGTGGCGTGACTTGCCGGCGGGCACGCGTACCGTTGCGGACCAGGAGCCGCAGCTCAGGGTGACCACCGCTCGGTGGTCGGCCGGGGCGGTGACGGTGACGTGGTGCGAGTCGCGGACGTGGTAGCCGGTGCCGGTCGGCGGGTCGCCGGCGACCGTGAAGCGCGGCGGCTCGACCAGGGCGGTGCCGCCGTCGAGGCTGACCGGCCACTCGAGGCCGTCCTCCGTCAGCAGCTGCTCGCCGCGGTAGAGCTTGCCGCTTCCGGGGATGCGTACCGTCACGTCGCGGACCGGGTCCGGCGAGAGGTTGAAGATGCTGAGGTAACCGTCGGCGTCGCTGACCGTGAGCCCTTCGGCGGTGGGCAGCTTCCTGGCGGCGGTGCGGGCCAGGTCGTTGCGGTTGCCCGCGTACCCCTCGATGAGGGAGGCGTGGGCAGTGACCGAGGTGGCCGTCACGGTGATGTCGCCACCGCCGGGGGTGACGATGCCGGCCCGGCCGTCGATGCCGGCCCAGCGCGCGGCCTTGCGGCTCTCCGGCACGTCGGCCGCGTCGGTCCAGGTGCGGCCGTCGATGGAGGTCTGGATGACGAACCTTTTCCCGTACGCGGCTTCCCAGATGATCCGGGTGCCGGCGACCTGGACGGGCGAGCCGAGGTCGACGGCGAGCCAGCTGTCGGCGCGTCCGCGCTCCTCGCGTGCCACGGCCCAGCGCGTGTCGCGGTTGCCGTCGGTGGCGTTGCGCGCCGCGAACCAGACGTCCTCGGACGAGGCGGTCGGCATCGCGCCCTGGGCCAGGTCCGCGCCCTGGACGTCGAGCACCGAGAAGGTCCAGATCGAATACCCGTACGCGGTGCCGGGCTCGCGGCCGAGCATGCGCACGTAGCGGGCATCGCGCGGGGTGAAGGCGATGTCCTTGGTGATCTCGTCGGTCAGCTCGGCGCGGCCGTCCGCGAAGGTGAACGTTCGGGTCCCGTCGAGCCCCGGCACGCCCGGCATGGTCAGGTTGAACAGCGTGAGGCCGCCCTCGCCCGGCAGGCCCGTGCTCGCGTAGACGACTGTGCCGGTGGGCAGCGTGGCGTACCCGGCGTATCCGCCGTTGACGGCGAGCACGGTCGCGGTCGCGTCGGCGCCGTCGCGGACCTTGGACCAGGCCTGCGTCCATCGGCCGGTGGGGGCGGTGCCGGCCGGCAGGAAGGCCGGCGCCCGGGTGTCGACGAGCCAGTTGTCGTGGGCCGGCTGCCAGAGGAACTTCGTGTGGCCGGGCTTGGTGACCGCCGCCGCGAAGGCGGCCGGCGACTGGTGGACGGTGAGGCCGACATCGTCGCCGAAACTCCGGGTGCCGCTCGCGGCGCGGAAGAACGCCGCCTTCGAGACCGGGGTGACGGGCGTCTTGCGCAGCGTGTGGAAGAGGTACGCGATCGCCAGCTCGGCGCGGGCCTCCGGCTCGTACTTCTCCTCGCCGCTGAACTTGGTGAGCCGGTACTCGGGCTCGTAGTACAGGTACGGCAGCAGCCGCTCGGCGAGGTCGGCCTCGGCCCGGGCCGCGTCCCGATCGCCCCGGACCTGGGCCAGGAACGCGAGCGGGAGCACGTCGCGCCCGTACAGGTGATAGCGGTCCGCGACCATCGGCATGACCGGCTCACCGGCGTCGGTGGCCAGCAGCCGCAGGGTGCGCCACAGCTGCTCGCCGTTGGGCTGGAGGGTCAGCACCTCGGGCAGCGGGCGGCCGGCGAGGAGGAAGTGGATCGCCGCGCGGCCCGCCGTCCGCCACAGTTCGGCCTGGTAGTGCGGGTTGGCGGAGCCGTGGTTCTCGACGATGAAGGTGTCGTGCAGGTTGTGCGCGGTGCTGCGCCGGTCGACCCGGTCGCCGTCGACCACGGCGGGATTGGCGCGGTCGGCCGCCGGCAACGCGCTGGCGTTCGACGCCCAGTAGAGGAAGCGTGCCCGCCAGGCCGCGGCCGATGCGGCGTCCGAGGTCCAGGCGATGCCCGGTGCCAGCGCCTGCGCGTAGACGCCCATCTCCTCGAGCTTGGTGTCGCCGCGCCAGCCGCCGTCGGCGCCGTTCGGCGTCCAGCCGCCGCTCATCGGGTCGTCGCCCGCGTTGAGCTGGTACGCGTACGCCGCCTGCCCCTCGGTGATCCGCTGCACGTTCGTCCTGGTCGGAGCGTCCAGATCGGCCCACATCAGCCGCGCCGCGAGGACGAGGTAAAGCTCGAAGGTCGAGTCCCAGAAGAGCCGCCGCCCCCACTCGGTGCCGCCGGCGAGCCGGTTGCTGCCTGCGTACCGTTGGATGGTCGCGACGGTCCTCGCCTTGAGCGTCTCGGCGTCGGTGCCGGCGAGGTAAGGGTCGAAGTCCGCCATGCCGAGCAGGACCGCGTTGCCCAGCACGGCCGCGAAGCGGAAGTCGGCCGCCTTGTACGCCCCGATCGAGGCGTCCCACTGCTCCTCCACCCACCGGGTGTGCACGTGCAGCAGCTCCCGATACACGCCGGCGACCGGGCCGACGGCCGCCGTCCGCGCCGGCGAGAAGGACGGGAAGGCACTGCTCACACCGCTGATGCCGGCGAGTGTGAGCAGCCGGCGACGGGACAAGGCGAACAAGGGACCTCCCGGGCGGAACAGGATGCCGTGCATAGCCTTCGCTTCAGGCCCGAAGCCTGTCAAATCCCCCCGGCGTACATCCGCACGTAGTCGAAAATGCCCGTCGCACCGGTGGTGTTCATTGGACACGAGACCGACTTTGAGCGGGCCGCCACGCGGCAGCGGGAGGCCCACGCGGTAGCCGGGGGCCGGTCGGTTCCGGAACCAGGATTGCTTGCTTGTTAACTAATGCATCGATGAGACTGTGCGTACCGTCCCCCGACGCACGTCCCCCACGTCGAGGCGCCGGCCCGTCCACCCCAAGGGCCGGCGCCCGCCGTCCCCGCCTGCCGGCCAGCCGGCGCACGTGCTCCGCCGCGGAACAACGAACGTCGGCGTTCCGCCCACCGAACGACGGTTATCGGAACGGCGGCAGCTGGGTGCGCGTCGGATCCGGCGTGACGAGAAACAGTCGATCGCGTCTCTTGATCGCCGGCGGGGCGTGCCTCGCGGCCCTGACGGTCTGGGCCGTCGCGGACCGGCAGCCGGCCACCTGGGTCGAGCCGCCGGCCTACACGTACACGGTGAGGTTCCGCTGCGGCATGGCGTCCCCTCCCGGGCAGTACACGCTGACGGTGGCCGACGGCACGGTCGGCAAGGCCGTGGCCGACGATCCCCTCAGCCGGCAGGTCATGGAGGTCAGGCAGCTGGAGCCCGGCGACTTCCCCACCCTGGGCAAGCTGTTCCGGGAGTATCGGCAGGCCTGGAGCGAGGGCGCGGACGTGACGGAGATCAGCCTCGATCCGGTCGACGGTCATCCGACGAGGATCCGGCTGGACGTCGAGAAGGAGTCCGTCGACGACGAGTCCTGTTACGACATCGTGGCGTTCACCGCGTCCTGAGACGTCTGCCGGCTTTACGCATCCCGTACCTGGGTCGAATCGCCGTCGAGCGATGAGTGCCTAGCGTCCCGCCGATGAAGGTCTCACTGTTTCGTACCGCGGCGCCGCTCGCCGCGGTGATGCTGCTGCTAGCTCTGACCGCGGGTACATGTGAGGGACCGGGTGGCACGACCGCCCGGACGAACGTTGTTCTCGTGCTCACCGACGACCTCTCCGCGAACCTGGTGCAGTACATGCCGAACGTGCAGGCCCTGACCCGGGACGGCACGACGTTCTCGCAGTACACCGTGACCGACTCGCTGTGCTGCCCGTCGCGGTCGTCGATCCTCACCGGCCGCTTGCCCCACAACACCGGCGTGTTCACCAACAGCGGTGACGACGGCGGCTTCCACGTCTTCCAGCGGGAGCAGGAGCGGGACACGTTCGCCACCACCCTGCAGAAGCGGGGCTACCGGACCGCGATGATGGGCAAGTACCTCAACGGCTACCTGCCCGGGGAACACGGGGTGCGTCCCGGCTGGACCGAATGGGACGTCGCCGGAGCCGGCTACAACGAGTACGACTACAACCTCAACGAGAACGGCACGGTCAAGCACTACGGCAAGGCCCCCGGGGACTACCTGACGACGGTCATCGAGGGCAAGGCGACGTCGTTCGTCACCGCGGCGGCCGAGGCGGATGAGCCGTTCCTGCTGGAGGTCGCCACCTTCACGCCGCACGGGCCGTACACCCCGGCGCCGCAGGACGAGCAGGCGTTCCCCGGGTTGAAGGCGCCGCGCGGGCCGAACTTCGACAAGCTGCCCACGGACGCGCCGGAGTGGCTGGCCGGGCGGGAGCCGTTGACCGCCGGGGAGATCGCGAAGATCGACACGGCGTACCGGAAACGGGCCCAATCGGTGCTCTCGATCGACCGGATGATCGGGAACCTTCGGCAGACCCTGCGGAAGTCCGGGGTGGCCGACCGCACGGTCGTGGTCTTCAGCTCTGACAACGGCTTCCACCTGGGCGAGCACCGGTTGACCGCGGGCAAGCAGACCGCATTCGACCACGACGTGCACGTGCCGCTGGTGATGGCCGGGCCGGGCGTACGCAAGGGAGCCACCGTGGACGCCACAGTGCAGAACATCGACCTGCGTCCGACGTTCGAGGAGCTGGGCGGAGCGACGCCCGGGCCTGCGGTGGACGGGCGCAGCCTCGTCCCGCTGCTGCGCGACGGCCGCGCGGCGGACTGGCGCACCATCGGCCTGATCGAGCACCACGGCCCCGTCGACGCTGCCGACGACCCGGACAAGCAGGCGCCGGCCAGCGGGAACCCGCCGACCTACTCGACGCTGCGTGGGCCGGGCTTCACGTACGTCGAGTACGAGGGTGGCGCCACGGAGTACTACGACCGGACCACCGACCCGGATGAGCTCGTCAACTCGGCCGCGAAGCTGCCCGCGGAGCGCGCCACCCAACTGCACGACGCGCTGGACAAGCTCCGGGCATGCAGGGGCGAGGGCGCCTGCCGCGCCGTCTCAGTCGGCTGAGCCGGGCTCGGCCGTCCGCCGGTGCATCATCCGCGTCCTGGACCGGTTCTTCAGCGAGCCGGCCGGCCCCACGCCGGCCGGCCCGTCCGCCCTCAGGCCGGCGCCCGTCATATCCGTTTCATGAGGGCCAATGTGCACGTTCGTGCACTCGGCGTGCGCGGTGCACGAACGTGCACATCAGCTAGGATGTGCATGAACGCGCACATCAGGGGGCAGGATGAGGATCACCAGCGCGCGAGACCTCGGTCTGGCAGTCCGCCAGGCCAGGCAGGATCGGGGCCAGACCCAGGCGGACCTCGCCACCGCGGCCGGAGTGAGTCGTCGCTGGCTTTCCGACCTGGAGTCCGGAAAGGCCACAGCCGAGTTCGGTCTGATCCTGCGCACGCTGGATGCGCTCGGCATCGGCCTCGATGCCTTCCCCGTCGAGCCCGCCCCCGGCGAGCCGGATCTAGACGCGCTGCTCGGAGGCTCCGGGAGCAACCATGGCTGATACGGCCGAAAAGTGCTTGGTGGTCCTCATGGCCGGCAAGCGGGTCGGCGTCGTCGAGCAGGGCGACAACGGGCGCCTCTCGCTGCAGTACGACGAGCAGTGGCGGCTGGAAAGGACCGCCACGCCGCTGTCACTGTCGATGCCGCTGGCACAGCGCACGCATCATGATGCCTCAATTCGGCCGTTCCTCTCGGGGCTGCTACCCGATAACGAACGGGTGATCGAGCGATGGGCGCGGGACTATCAGGTGTCGTCAGGCAATCCGTTCGCCTTGCTCAGGCACGTCGGTGAGGACTGCGCCGGGGCTGCCCAATTCGTGAAACCCGAGCGGGTCGATGCGATCCTCGGCGGCGACGGTGGTGTCCAGTGGCTCGGCGAGGACGTGTTGGCGGAACGTCTGCGCACTCTACGCGCGGATCCGACGTCCTGGCATGTGCACGACAATGGACAGTTCAGCCTTGCCGGGGCGCAGGCGAAGACCGCGCTCTTTTTCGATCCGGGCACCCGCCGCTGGGGCGAGCCGTGGGGCGCAGCGCCTACGACTCACATCCTCAAGCCCGCGGTCGCTGGTCTGGATGAGCACGACCTGACAGAGCATTTGTGCCTGGCGGCAGCGAACCGGGCAGGACTGCCTGCCGCCCGCTCCGAGGTGGTCGCTTTCGGCCGTGAACGGGCCATCGTCGTGGAGCGGTACGACCGCCGGGCCGAGCGGTCCGGGGGGCCGATTCTGCGCGTCCATCAGGAGGACGTGTGTCAGGCTTTGGGGATCGCTCCGACCATGAAGTACCAGAACGAGGGAGGACCGACCCCTGAGCAGATCATCGACCTGTTCAGGCGGGAGATCCACCCGGTAGGCATCGCCGACGCGAACATTGCCCGTTTCGTCGATGCGCTCGCCTTCAACTGGATCATCGCCGGCACCGATGCGCATGCGAAGAACTATTCGCTCCTGCTCGCGGGGCGACAGGTCCGGCTGGCGCCGCTCTACGACGTCGCGAGTGCCCTTCCCTACGACGACATGTACCTGCCCCGACTTCGGATGGCGATGCGAGTGGGCGGCGAAGACCGCATCGAGCGCATCAGCGGACGGCACTGGCGTCGGTTCGCGGAAACCAACCGGCTTGATCCGGAGGAAACCGTGGCACGAGTCGACGCACTCGCCGCGCGGACTCCCGGCTGCTTCGCCGACGCCGCAGGCGATAACGGAGTACGGGCGCTCGGAAGCGCCCTACCCACCAGATTGGCTGACCGCGTCGCTACCCGGGCAGATCAATGCCGACGCGCTCTCGCCCGCGACTGACGGGCGGCTCGACCTCACTCCGCGGAGCCGGGCTCGGCCATCTTCCGGTGCATCTCCGCCTTGGCCTTGTCCGGCATCACCTTGGACGCCGCGCCCTGGACTCTGGTTTTCAGGGAGCCGGCGACGACCTTCTCCTCGCCCTTCATCAGGGCCTTGAAGCCCTGCTCGGCGACCTGCGCCGGGTCGTCCTTCTCGCTGGCGCCGACCTTGGTGTCCATCATCTCGGCGCGTTCGAAGAAGTTGGTGTCCGTGGGGCCGGGCATCAGCGAGGTGACCGTGACGCCGGTGTCCTTGAGCTCGGCGCGGACCGCTTCGGCGAAGGACTGCACGAAGGACTTCGAGGCGTTGTAGACCGCCTGGTAGGTGCCGGGCATCATCGATGCGATCGATGACGTGAAGAGCACGCGGCCGGCGCCGCGCGTCACCATGTCGGGGAGTACGCGCTTGGCGAGGTGCACCGTCGAGGTGACGTTCACGTCGATGATGTTCAGTTCCTGGCGCAGGTCGGTGTCGCGGGTGAAGTCGCCGCCGAGACCGCGTCCCGCGTTGAGGGCTATGGCGTCGATCGGGCGGCCGGTGGCGCGGATGCGCTCGTACAGTTCTTCGACGCCGTCGTAGGTGGCGAGGTCGGCCCGGACGGCGGTGACCTCGTTCTGGCCGTCGCGCCTCAGGTCCACCGCTGCCTGCTCGATGCCCTCGTCCTCGGCGGTGACCAGTAGGTCGTACCCGTGTTCGGCGAACTGCCGGGCCAGCTCGTACCCGATGCCGCTCGACGCTCCGGTGACCACGGCGAACTCGCGGCCGGTGGGTGTCGTCATCTGACTTCGACCTCCTCGTTGTCCGACCTCGGTGTGCCCGGCAAGGAACGTGTTAATCCTCGGCTCCGGCGGGCACGTTGCTCAGTGAGCACCGTTGACGAGAGCCGGAGGACCGCATGCGCGCACTGACTTGGCAGGGCACCTCGAAGGTTTCGGTGGAGACCGTGCCGGACCCCAAGATCCAGGAGCCGACGGACGCGATCGTCCGGATGACGTCCACCGCCATCTGCGGGTCCGACCTGCACCTGTACGACGTCCTGGGGATGTATCTCGACCAGGGCGACATCCTCGGGCACGAGCCCATGGGCATCGTCGAGGAGGTCGGGCCCGACGTCACCCACATCCGGCCGGGCGACCGGGTCGTCATCCCGTTCAACATCTCCTGCGGCTACTGCTTCTACTGCAGCCGCGGCTACTACGCGCAGTGCGAGACCACCCAGGTCAAGGAGCACGGCAAGGGTGCCTCGCTGTTCGGCTACACCAAGCTGTACGGCCAGGTCCCGGGCGGGCAGGCCGAGTATCTGCGGGTGCCGCAGGCGCACTTCGGGCCGATCAAGGTGCCGGACGGCCACCCGGACGAGCGCTACCTGTTCCTCTCCGACGTGCTGACCACCTCCTGGCAGGCCGCGAAGTGGGCGGACGTCGCCCCGGGCTGCACCGCCTTCGTCACCGGGCTCGGGCCCATCGGGCAGATGACCGCGCGGATCCTGCGCCACCTCGGCGCGGAGCGGGTCATCGCCACCGACAATGTGCCGGAGCGTCTGGAGATGGCGCGCCGCCACGGCATCGAGGCGATCAACTTCGACGAGGTCGACGACGTGCCGGCGGCCGTACTGGACCTGACCTCCGGGCGCGGCGCGGACAGCGTGGTCGAGGCGGTCGGCATGGAGGCGCACGGCACGCCGTTCCAGGAGTTCGCGCAGAAGGCGGCGGGGCTGCTGCCCGACGCGGTGGCCCGCAAGGCGATCGACAAGGCCGGCGTCGACCGGATGGCCGCGCTGCGGACGGCGTTCGCCGCGGTCCGCCGGGCGGGCACGGTGTCGATCATCGGTGTGTACGGCGGCCAGGCGGACCCGTTCCCGATGTTCGACCTCTTCGACAAGGGCGTGACGCTGCGGATGGGCCAGGCGCACGTGAAGCACTGGGTCGACGACATCCTGCCGCTGCTCACCGGCGACGACGACCCGCTGGGCGTGGACGACCTGGTCACGCACCGGATGCCGCTGGAGGAGGCGCCGCACGCGTACGACATCTTCAAGAAGAAGGAGGACGGCTGCATCAAGGTGGTGCTGAAGCCCTGACGCGGCAGGATACAGCACTGTAGTGGTTCGCCTACGTAAAGTGACTCATACTTTCGGCTAGTCATGGCTCGACCGGTCAGCTAAGGTCGTCTTAACCGAACGGCCCAGCATGCGCGGGAAACGGCGGTCGTATCGACCGCCGTCCACCCACGAACCGATAAGACACCCTGACCGATCGGGCCCGGCTTCCCCCGCCGGGCCGGCTCTCCGGACAGGTGCCAGGGAGGACCACGAATGACTGTGACCCAGTCGGCTCCGTCGACCACCACGTCGACGACCCTCAGCGAGGCGCCCGCGGACAGCGCCGCCGACCTGCTCAACGCGATGGCCGCCATGCCGGCCGGCCACCCGTCGCGCGCCACGCTGCGTGACCGGGCGATCGAGGCCTGGCTGCCGCTGGCGCGACACCTCGCCCACCGCTACTCCGGCCGCGGCGAACCCACCGACGACCTGATC
>NZ_JBFAPM010000026.1:906-76243 GCF_040676695.1 Actinoplanes sp. NPDC049548 | reverse complement strand
ACTCAGATCGAAGAATCACGCGGTGGCCGCCTCACGTCTACGCCCAGGCCAGCTCAGCTACGGACCTGCCGCACACCACTCTGCTGGACGCAACTGCGGGCCGCGAGCAGGCACGGTCGCGCAGCGCTTTGATACACAGCAAGACCAAACCGGCAGTAACACTCGCTCGGCTGGGGATTTCTTGACCAGCGGTCAAGGTGAGCTACCGATGGCGCTACTTGACTCCTGTGGTCCCCAGGAACGCAAAGAAGGCTGATCCAAATCTAGACCAGCCTTCTGACCTGCAAAAACACTGTGTCGGGCTGACAGGATTTGAACCTGCGACCCCTTGACCCCCAGCATGGTCAACTCAGTCTCTCAACCAGCAGCGTGATGAGTATTCGCAGCTCAAGTTCTCGGCCAGCGTCGGTCTCATGCGCCCAGAATCGGCGAAGTGCCGAAGATCGTCTCCCAGATTTCTCCCCATGATCGAATGGTGGTGACCACAGTTGTTCGCAACCCTGCACACCAACGGATCACGGACGCCAAATCACCTGGCGGCGTCCGGCGGCTTCGGCAATCACCTTGCCGCTGCCGTCGCCCGACTCGAAGAAGACCTCACCTTTCGCCTTCTGCCCAGCACTGACCGTGGTCGGGTGGTTGCTGATCGGGTCGGTTTCTTCGTAGGTCGCGAGGGGAAGAGTCTCGCCCGCCAAGGTCCCGTCTACCGCCTCGTACGTCAGCTGCACCTCGGATCCGGTCGGGACCTCACCGGACACACCACGTATCTGCAAATGGATGCGGACCACAGGATCGAACTTCTTGCCTGGCTTGGTCGCTGTATCGGAGTTTGCGTCATACTCCGCTGCGTGGAACGTCACGACTTCAGGCTTTCCGATGACGTACTCCACGTTCCCACTCTCGGTGGAGAGCGTCCCCGGCTGTCCGAACTGAACCTCTACGACGCTTGGGGCGCTCGACGCAGGCTCACTATCCGGCTCACCTGCAGAGTCCGGAGAGCCGCTCTTAGCACCGCTACATCCGCCGACGGAAAGCACGGCGAGCATGACCGCGGTCGAAAGAAGAGAAGAACGCCTCGTGTCCATTCCGGGACCATAGTGGACTATGATGAGCCGATCTACGGATTGCGGTCCATATCGTCCATACGGGTTCCGCACAGAGGCATCCCGTCACGCAGGCATCGTCCGGTCGGGCCGTGGCTGCCTCCGGTGCGCGACGAGAAGCCGCCAACCTCCGCATCCCAGAGCCGCCCGGGTCCAGGGCGTGTAGCCCTGGCCGCCGGAGGCCATTTCCGGGTGCAGGGTCGGAGATCCTGCCCGCCGGAGGCATTTTCTTCGACGGGCAGACGGCGGCCGAACACTCGTCACGATGCGCGCACCGGCGGATGCCGTCAGTCAATTAGGTTGATGGGCATGGATGAGCCTGATTGGGACGAAGCGCCCGCGAGCGAACCCGACTGGGTGTACGACACTGCGGTTGAGCCCGATGTCGGAGATGAAGAGTCCCCGTCGGCCGACAGGCCCGACATCGCCAAGATCCGCGAGCGACACCGGAAGGCGTACGACCGGTGGACACCCCGCGCCGATGCCGAACTGGCAGCGGCCTACCTCGCCGGGCAGACCATCGAGCAGTTGGCGGCCGACTTTCAGCGGCAACCCAGCGCGATTCAACGGCGGCTGGAGAAGATCGCCTTCGCGGCGATGACTCGGGCCCGTACCACCCCGGACATTGCCGAGCCGAGTTGACTCAACCGGCACCGAAACCCCGCGTTGAGCTTCAAGCGGCGCGGGGTTTCGTTGCGTCCGACTGCCGGCCCGCCGTTGCCGAAGGCATAAGGCGGAGCCGGCAGGGGTTGGTCGACGCGGCCCGAAGGGCCGCCTTGAAGACGTATAGAAATTTCTCACGGGGATGATGTTGGTCGTGTTGTCCTCCGTCGATTGATATGCGCGTCCGCCAGGTGATCTGCGACAGCGGTCTGTTTCGGCACCCTGTGCCCGACGTCTCCGCGGGGCGTCTGTGCTTCGGGGATGCCGGGATTGGCGCTGGTTGTCTTGTCGGTTGTCGAGCAACGTCTGGACGCGGTTCGTGCGGTGCTGGCAGGTGCGGATGTTACAGAGGTGGCTGCCGGTATCGGGGTGCACCGCTCGACGATTCACCGTTGGGTGGGCCGGTATTCGAGTGAGCAGCTTGCCGGGTTGGTGGATCGCTCGCATCGGCCGCATTCGTCGCCTACTCAGGTCGAGAACGCGGTCGAGGTGGCGGTGGCGGAGATGCGCCGCGAGCATCCGCGGTGGGGGTCACGCCGGATCCGGCTGGAGATGTTGCGGAAGCCGGGGTCGTGGTTTCGCGGGGACTTGGTGGTGCCCTCGGAACGCACCATCGACCGGATCCTGCAGCGCCAAGGCCTGTTGCGGTCGCGGCCGCGGGAACGGCCGAAGGAATCGTTCGTGCGGTGGGAACGCCCGGCGGCGATGCAGTTGTGGCAGATGGACATCGTCGGCGGTGTCCATCTGGTCGACCCGGTCACCGGTGTGCTGCGGGAGGCGAAGCCGGTCACCGCGGTCGATGACCATTCCCGCTTCTGTGTGATCGCCAAGGTGGTCGAACGGGCGACTGCTCGGGCGGTGTGTCTGGCGTTGGCCGAGGCCTTGGCCCGGTTCGGTGTCCCGGAGGAGATCATCACGGACAATGGCAAGCAGTTCACCGATCGGTTCGGCAAGTACCGTCCGCGCACCGGTGAGGTGCTGTTCGACAAGATTTGCCGCAAGAACGGGATCACGCACCGGCTCACCGCGCCGGCGTCACCGAACCAGAACGGCAAGGTCGAGCGATTCCACGGCACTCTGCGGCCGGAGTTCCTCGACACCGCCGGCCCGTTCGTGAGCGTGGCCGAAGCGCAGGCCGCGGTCGATGCCTACGTGCGGCATTACAACACCGACCGGCCGCATCAAGCCCTCGACGTCCAGCAGCCGGTCACTCCGGCCGACCGGTTCCAACCGGCTCCGGCCGAGCCGCCTGCCCTGCTCGACCTGTGGCTGCCCGCCACCCTCAACACCGTCCCCGCCCCGGCCGCGCCCGGCGATGCTGCTCCGGCTGCGGCGCCGGTCCCGGCGGCCTACTCGAGCGGACCGATCGAGTTCGACCGGGTGGTGCCGGCCTCCGGGAACATGATGGTGTGCCAGCGGCAGTTCTGGATGGGCACCACCCGGGCCGGGACGGTTGCCCGGATCTGGGCCGACGTCGACCTGATCCATGTCCTGGTCGCCGGGATCCGGGTCAAGACCGTCCGGTCGCACCTGAGCGTCTCCGACCTCGCCGCCCTGCTCGCGCAGGGCGGTCCCGGCCGGGCCGTCACCGCTGCCGCCGATCGAGAACGGCGACGCGGTCGAGGTCGAACGCGCCGTCAACCGCACCGGCAGCGTCTCGCTGGGCCAGCACATCGTCCTGGCCGCGGAGATCCTCGCCGGTCGTCGGGTCGGGATCCGGATCGAAGCGGCCACCCTGATGTTCTAGGACCTGAACACCCGCGAACTGCTGCGCACCCGCGCCAACCCGCTGACCCCGGAGCAGGTGAAACGGCTGCGGGGCGCCCGCCCTGCTGGTCCACCACCACGCCCGTCCGCACAGCCGATCCGGGTGCAGCGGCGCGCGTCGAACACCGGCGTCGTCATGGTCGCCGGCCAGAAAATCGCCCTCGGCCGACTCCACCGGCACCGCACCCTGACCGTGACCGTCTCCGACACCACCCTGGCCATCCACCTCGGCGACGGCGACGTCAAAGTCGTGCGACGCACCAACAGCCAGCCGGTCCGCAGCATCAAAGGCCAGCGACCGCGGACCGCATGACGGGTTGCGCCTGGATCATGCCTCTGTGACGGAGTTGCTCATGAACAACTCCGACTTTCGGAGGCTGTTCCGGCCGCATCGGAGCTGACACCGTCGGTGCATGACAAGATCGCCGAGTTGGACGCAACGGATTGACCGGTGGCCGGCCATCGGCGCCGTTGTCATCGTCGCCGGGATGGCATGCGTCCTCTATTCCGCGGTTACGGGCGAGCTCGCCAGCGCGCCTCTGATCGTCGGAGCGGCTGTCGCTGCCGCGGCAATCGTGAGCATCGTCAGAGTGACGTCCGCGCGGCCAGGAAGTTCTCAGCCCACCACCGCAATCTGGGTGGTCTTAACAGCCCTGGCGATCTTGTCCTTGGCAGCTGTCGGCGTGGGCATGGTGCTCGCTACCGCCAGCGGCAAGTAGCGCAGAAGATCTCGGGCACCCACCAGCGACCCAACTCCGGGGTGTGCCCGGCCTCCAGCCCAGAGCCGGATGTCCTGAGTCGTCGACGTCGTCATCGCTATCCGTAGCATCAAGGGCCAGCGACCGCGGATCGCTACCTCAGTTTCCTAGACCATCTGTCGCGCATCACCTGGCGGATCCGCGTCGCACATCAATTGTCGGGTCACACGGCTGCCTGACGTGTCGTGTCTCAGGACCTGCATGACAGATCGGTACCAGGACGTGCGTGACACTCCGCCGAGTGTTGGTGAGGATCGACCTGGTGGAATCGCGGTATGAGGGCGTCCGCTGGATGCTGCGACGTTTCGGTTGATCCGACGACCGTTACGCGCCGTTACCCTGATCGGCATGTCGAAGGGAGCAAGCCCGCGTTCACTTGGTCTCGCGGCGGTGCTTTCTTGCCTGGTCACCGTTGGTGCTGGGGCCGCGTTCGTGAGGTACTCGAACGGTCCCGAACCGGCTGGCGAGACCGAGGGCTCTGATAGCCGCTGTGCCAGCACGCCTGACAGCCAACTCGCGCAGACTCTGGCCGATCTCTCCTTCATCACGGCACATCCCGAACCCGCCGAGGTAGCCGAGCAGGGATCAGGCTGTGACGGCGTCGACGGGCAGATCTTCGCCGTCCGGACGTACCACTGGGAGCGACTGGATCCTCGCCAGGTGGTCACCTTCTACCAAACGATCGCGGCGCAGGATGGATGGACGCCAGGGCACTTCGCCGACAAGGTGAACGAGGACGCAAGTGGCGTCGACCCCGCCGACCAGGGGCTGGGCGCCTTCCTGTGTCTCACGAAGCAGATCGGCGAGAGGCCGGCGTTCATGCAGCTCTACTTCGACGACTCCTCCGAATACGGGCCGATGGGCGACGTTTACGTGGTGTTGGCTTGGCTCCCCGGCGCGAGCGAACCGCTCGGCTGTTGACTCCGAGTTTTCACGGCATCGGGGACCTACGAGCCGGAGCGGTCCAACGAGATGTGTAACTCACGTCCCGAGACTGGACTGTCACGCAGGTCCTGAGACTCGACATCGGCTGCCTGACGCTTGCCCTCCGTCGGGTGATCGGCGACAGTCGTCTGCCAGGTGATGCGCGACAGCCGTCCTAGACCTCAGCCGCGGCAGCCAGCTTTCAGGCTAATTCGCCGAGAAGCAGGCACCTCCTTGCGGAAAGCCGATGCTGGTGCGCCCATCCCTTGAATGACCATGATGGCTCGCAGCGCCCCCCGGGGTTGTTACCTTTTGGCGCCAACGGGAGGCCATACCGGCGGTATCGGAAATGGCGAGTCTCCCATCCAATCGGTGAATGCTGAAGAGGGCGGAGACGATTGATGAACTCCTGCCGGGAGCTTCGTCTTGTCGTTGATCTTAACGCAAGAGAGCTGCTCAGATGTGATGTTTGAGTCTGTCAAGTCGGCGAATCGGAAGTCGACTCCATCTATGGAGGAATTGGTGGAGTCGGCTCCAATAAGTGAAGCTGAACCGAAGCCTACTTCGTGCAATGACGAGCCAGAAAATTGGCGCGCTCCAGACTTTGCCTGCTCAAAATTGTTTGACCATATCCACGCACTCTCAAGGTTTGCGTCGTCGAGGTCGGCGCCAGCAAGGTAGGCAGCATTCAAATCGGAGTCACGCAGATCAGATCCACTCAGGTCCGCATACCTGAAGTAGCCCTGCGACAGATCAGCTCCAGCCAGCCGGGCGCTGCGGAGATCGCCGGACGGAAAAGCGAGGTACGCGCCGAAGGTATCCAATTTTGTCGGCGCGTCCACGCTGTCCGACGGGCGACCAGCGAGCACCTTGAGAGCTGCGCTGACGTCAGGAGGCGACCTGGGTTCCCGGACTAGCCGGGCCGGCAACTTCGCATGAGTCCTGATGAAGGCGCACAAAATTTCCACGATTGCTGGCATGTCCGAAGGGGAGTCTCGCATCAGGCGAGCCATGGCGTAGACTGCCCCCACCCTTATGCTGACTTTATCGTTCTCCTTGCTCCCTTCCTCGCCTAGCTGGCCCACGGCGTCCGTATACCGCTGAGCAATCTGCTGCTCCGTACCTAAATTCAATTGAGCCCACTGCCGCCGCTTGCGTAGCGTTATTGGACTTATTAGTCAAATACAGCCCGATGGCAACCAGCAGTACGGAGATGAGGCTCCCAACGGCTGTTAACCGACTCCACTTGTCAGGCTTAGAAGGGCGCCGCGACCGTCGAGATACTGAAGTGCCGGTTCGCTTCGTATGCCGTCGAGAGAAGGGGTCCGCGCGGGCTTTCGTAGATCCGTTCTGACTAACGCCGGCACGCCACGCGGCCCACGCAGCGGATAAGCGATCCAAGACTCGCGCCATGGTTCATCAGACCGAGCCGCCACGGAAAATGGAGTCCCAAAGACGACACCTTCGTTGCGGATATCCGACCATCCGCGAGCCGACCGTACAACAGCAGGGTAACTCTTGTCAGGGGTCATTTCATCCGGCTATGCCGCTGGCAAGGCGCGTTCCGACGTCGCACATCACCTGGCAGACGACTGTCGCACATCCATCGACGGAGGACACACGTCAGGCAGCCGAAGCCGCTCAAAGTTTCTGTACGAATTCAAGGCGGCCCTGAACGGGCCGCTCGCGCCGCCCAGCAGGGCCGGGCCTGCGGCCCGCCGCTCGGGGCCCCGCGCCCGGGCGCTTCGCTGGGCGCACCCCTGCGGTTCCAGCCCTGCGGCAGACGCGACATACGAAGAAGCCCCGGACCGCCGAAGTAGCCGGCAGTTCCGGGGCGTTTCGATCGGCGGTGGCATGATGCCGGTCAAGGAACAGGCCCGGCAACGCCGCATCCCGTACTGCTGGATCGGCGGCACCTACCGGTTCACCGACGAGCACATCACCGCGATCGTGCGCCTGTACGAGGTCGAGCCGGAAGAGGCGTACACCTCGACATCGTCCACGGGACGTGTGCGTCGTCCGGAGGCCGTGTCCAGCCCAGCGCGCGTCGCGACGCAGAGCAGGCAGCCAACGATGCTGAGGCTCGGGTTCGCAACGGTGGTCGACCGCCCCGAGCGGCGGGCCGAATGACATTCGCCGACTACGTCAACGACTGGTATGCGCGCCAGGACCTGGCGCTGTCCACGATGCAGACTACCGGCGCACCATCGAGGATCATCTACTACCGGCGTTCCAGGACATCGCGGTCGCGGCTATCACGACGGCTGACGTGGCGGTGTGGGAGAAGCGGGAGCGGGCACTCGGTTACGCGGAGGCGAGTCTGCGGCTGTGGCGTACGACGCTGCATCTGATCCTGGCCGATGCGGTGGACGAGGGCTTGCGGGAGTCCAACCCGGCGGCGCGTCGACGGGGGCGCGGCAAGCGGGCTGGCCGCTCACAGAAGCGCGCGCCGGAGAAGATGGTCACGACCGGGCTCGGTGTCCTGCTGCTCGCCGAGCGGGCGGCCCTACTGTCGGGGCGCGACGATGAGTTCGTCGCGGTGGTGACGCTGGGCTTCACCGGTCTGCGCTGGGGCGAGCTGGTGGGTCTCGAAACTCGCCATGTCCGGCCGGACTCGGTACGTGTGGAGTGGCAGCTGTACGAGCTGGACACCGGCGAGCTGCACCGGTGCCCGCCGAAGGATGACTCGTACCGGACGGTGCATATCCCGGCCTGGCTGGGATTGCTGCTGACGGCGCAGGTCAGCCGGCGGCCTGTTAGTCCGTGCGCGTGCCACGGGCACCGGTACGTCTTCGGCGGGTACGGCAGTGCCAACGGCTCGGCTCGCCGCTCGGGGCCGACGCTGGCCGACGTCGCTCGCGTCGCCGAGGTTTCGACGGGCACCGTGTCCAACGTGCTGAACCGTCCGCACGTCGTGCAGGACGCGACGCGTGAGGCGGTGGCAACGGCGATCGAGCGTCTTGGCTACGTCCGGGGCGCGCCTACCGGCACGGCGGCGGCGCACTACCGGCGCAACGGCTTCGCCACGTGGCTGTTCCAGCCCGCCGCCACGGGTCGCTACCCGGCGAAGGCACCGAAGGTGGCCCGCCCGGTGCCGGTCACGGCCGATCCGTGGCCCGGCGTACCCATCCGGGGCCGTGACGCGGCGAGCCGGGCCGAGGCGTGCTGGCTGCCGATCGCGCCGGGCCTGACGCCGCACGGGATGCGGCACACGTACAAGACGCTGATGGTGGAGCTCGGCACGCCGCCGACTCTGATGGACGCCCAGATGGGCCACTCGGACGGGTCGGTGCAAGCGCGCTACGCGCACGCGACGAGCGACATGGTGCGGCGGCTGCTCGATGGGCTGACGGTGACGTGGGAGAACGCCGTGGAGGCGCGGCGGCAGCTCTCCCCCGGCTCGCCGGTCGCGATCCTGGACTCCCTGCTCCGCCCCAAGATCGTCTCCCAGAATTCTCCCAACGAGGCCCGGGATACGGAAAAGGCCGGTCCGCGATCTCGCGACACCGGCCCTGACCTGCGGTTTTATGGTCGGGCTGACAGGATTTGAACCTGCGACCCCTTGACCCCCAGGCCATTGTGGACGGTGTTTGCGCACGTCAAGCGCGATGCGTGCCGTTCATGGGATGGTCAAGTGTTCAGGTCCGTGCGCTGGTGTGCGTAGCGTGTGGTCCCCATATGGTCCCCAGCACAGCAAGCCCTTTCAACCGTGCCCTCTCACCGGTCAGGACCGCCCTGCACGGCATCGCTCGCACAGCGGCCAGCCGGTCGCGACGAGCCGTCACGGACGAGCTATCACATTCCCCGCGCCAGAGCCGGGGGTTCTGAGCCGGACATCAAGCTCCAACCGCACCTCCCGTCCCTCGGTTGAGGGACGGGAGACGGCGTGCTTACTTTCCGGCGGCTATGGCCGTGTCGACGGCCATCATGATGGTGTGTAGGTCGGCCACCGTGAACGGGGGCGGCACGTCCTGTGCCAGGATTCCCCGCGCGGTTATCTGGGTCATCAGTCCGGCTTTGGTGACCAGGACGACCTGGGCGGTGTCCGGGGTCTGCACGACCACGACGGCGCTGCCGCTCGGGGTGTACTGGATCTGCTCATCGTTGGTGATCCGCAGCGCCCCGCGGGGAAGCGGCCTGGGTAGCTGTTCCTGGGTGGCTGTGACCAGCCGGCCGTCCGGATAGGTGAACGACACGGTCGCGATCGTGGTGGACGCGACCTTCTCGTCGACCAGCTCGCGGGAGCTGCTGTCGAGGCCGGCGACGCTCGGTCCCGCCCCGAGGGTCAAGGCCAGCAGCCGTTGCGCGGCCGGCCCGTTCACGGTCTTGGCCACCGCCGGTGCGGCGGCGACCGCTTTGCTGTCCGCCTTCTTCGCTGGCGGGAACTGGCGAAGGTATTCGTCGTCGGAGATCAACCATGTGTTCTGGGCCATCGCGACCTCCGCGTTCGTCACCCGCCGCGCGCCTGCCGGGGCGCCCGGTCGGTTGCCCCGATGGTAGGCCGAACTGAGCAAAGCCGTGGCGATCAGCAGGGCGAGAATGCCGAGGGCAGCCACCAAGGGAACGAGGGTGCGGCCGCGGCGTGATGGAGCCGTTTCCGGCGTGAGCGATGTAGTCATGACGTACCCCGTTTGCTCCGTCATCGTCAGATGGGTGCGTTAGTGCCGAACGCGATGCCGAATCCGTCCCAGTTGTAGCTCCAGGGACCGTAATGACCGTGCGCGTCGACGTAATCGCCGCGGTCGAAACGGCCGACTCCAATAACGCCGGGCGAGTTGTACCGGTACGCCGGGCCGCCCGGAATGGGCAGATAGGCGGCGAAGGTCAGGTCATCCATCATCTCGGTCCACGTGTTCTTTCCGACCAGGCCGTCGGAGGTGAGGTCCTTGTGGTTCTGATAGAGCCGTACGCCGGTGTAGGAGGCGTTGCCGAAGTCGCCATCGACGCTGATCGTGTAGTAACCGTAGCCCTTCAGGATGATCTGCATACCCTGCACGTATGCGGCGAACTTGACGTATTTGCTGCTGTTCTCGCCGAGCGTGCAGTTGAATCGCCAGTCGGCGAACAGGCCGTAGGCGTGTTTGCGGCAACCGGCTGGCGTGTAGCCGTTGGCCTGCGCCGCGGTGCCGCCCGCGACGATCAGCGACCCGGCCGCGACGACCAGGATCGCGGTACGCGCGGCCCATCGGTGGGCAATCTGTCCAATGGATCTTCTTCGTAAGATCATTTGGTCCCCCATGACGCGATGTCAGGAATGCGCACCTGGCCAGGCGGGTCCCACAGTGGACTTGTCATAGGCTTGTGTCAATACCCTTAACGCGGGGACACCCCACCAAGCCGTGTCCCATCATTCTGCCTGCTCAGAGTCGGTTCAGGGACAGCGGGGACACCGGGCGTGCCCGGCGTGATCGCCGAGGGCTTCACGCTGCTGTGCGGGCCGCCCAAGGTCGGCAAGTCGTGGATGTCGCTCGGGCTCGGCGTGGACGTCGCCCGCGGCGACCGCGCGTTCGGCACGATCGGCGTGGAGGCCGGCCCGGTGCTCTACCTGGCGTTGGAGGACACCGCCCGCAGGTTGCAAACCCGACTGCGCAAGGTCCTCGGCGACCGGCCCGCCCCGGCCGGACTGCGCGTGGATCGTCCAGCGTCCGCCGCTGGCGGACTGCCCGCCCGCTGCAAGGTCCGCCGTTCATCGCCCTGTCCGAGCGCGTGATCATGTACTCGATCGAGGACGTGCGCGCGTGGCTGGCCAGCCGTCGAGTCACCCCGGAGGCAGCGTGACCAGCACAGCTCAGCACCTACCCCTGAGTGTTTCAGTCAAGTCCGACGTGGAGTACCGCGCCGGACGCCCCAAGCCCTACAAGGCTCGCGTCCGCTGGACTGATCCCGCGACCGGCAAGCGGCGATCCAAGTCGCAGTCGACGGCGACACCGGAGCAGGCTCAGGACTGGATCGACGGGATGATCCGCGCGGCCAACGGCGGAATCAGCCCCGCCGCGGCCACACAGCGACTCGCAGAGTACGGCGCGACGTGATGCCGCTGGCCACCCGCGGGTTGGAGCGCAAGACGCTCGATCCCTACCTGGCCGGCTGGCGACTGCGCGTCGTGCCGACCCTCGGCCACATCCCCACGGCAATGATCACCAACGGCGTGGTGGACCGGGCCGTCTACTCGTGGATCGAGGACGAGTGCAGCCGCTCGACGGTCAAGAACACCCTTGCCATCCTGGTAAGGGTGCTCGAACAGGCCATGCGTGACGGCGTGGTGGACCGCAACGTCGCACGAGTCACCGGCTGGCAGCGCGAGTACCAGCAAGCCGAGGACGAGTTGGACGACCCTCGCTCGCTCGCCCTGCCGAGCTGGGAAGCGCTGACCACCCTCGCGGACGCCCTGGTCGCCCGGTCGCACGGCCAGTTCCCCGGATGGGGTCACATCGTCACGTTCGCCGCGTGCACCGCGGCCCGGATCGGCGAGGTGTCCGGCGTCCGGGCCGCGGACATCGACCGGGCAACGTGGACGTGGACGGTGCGCAGGCAGACCACACCGGGACCGGGCGGGCTGATCGACAAGGGCACCAAGGGCAAGCGCGCCCGCAAGGTGCCGATCATCGAAGAGGTCCGCCCGATGGTGATCGAGCGTCTCGACTCGGCGGCCGGTCCGGACGCCCGGCTGTTCACCGGCCCGCGCGGCGGCCGGATCAGTACCGCGGTGCTTCGGGACGCCACGCACTGGGACGAGGTGGTCATCGAGCTGGGTTACGAGCACCTGCGGCGGCACGACCTGCGGCACACCGGCCTTACCTGGCTCGCCGACGCCGGCGTCCACGTACACGTGCTGAGAAAGATCGCCGGGCACGGTTCGCTGACCACCACACAGCGATACCTGCATCCGGACCAGCGCTCGATCAACGAAGCAGGAGATGCCCTCAGCGCCCACCTGAAGGCACCACGGTCCCCAGCCGGTCCCCGGCTCCGGGCCGTCTGATCAGGGACCCGCGACCGTCAACGTTCTCCCCGAAATCTCCCGCGGTCCCCAAACGGTCCCCAACTTCGGGCCATCCAGTAGGAATATCCGGATCTAGCAGAATGGCCGAAGGGCCGCTGACCAGGGTTTATACCCTAGCTAGCGGCCCTTCAAGATTGTCGGGCTGACAGGATTTGAACCTGCGACCCCTTGACCCCCAGTAGTCATGTGGGCCAGCGGCATGCTCACGCGCGTTTTCCCTGGTCGCCAACCAGCATACCCAGCCAAGTAAAAGGGTCTATCGCTGCCGGCGCCACGCGCCACCCGGGTGCCTATCGCCGTGCTTCGTGGGGGTTCGTGTCCCCGGACCGACACGGTGCATAAGCAAACGGTGATCGCCGTTCGTGAGCTACAGATGATGGCATTGGCTCGGAGTCAATCGCGGGCGAACTGCACTATGACGGTCAATTGAGGGTTATGGCTCTCCGAACTCGGTCCCGTGCTGATCAGTCAGGTTGTCCGTCGCGGCCAAAGGCGCTCTACGACATCCGAATCCCGCCGATGGCCATCGGCGGCGCCGAGCGGGCTTCGTTCGCGCTCGGCGCCAGCTTCTTCCTCGGCACACCAGCCGGCACGCTTCAACGTTGCGGTACCGACCGGCCGTCCGCTATCCGTTCGGCCACTCGCCAGGCGTTGGCCATGATGGTCAGGGTCGGGTTGGCCCCGGTCGCGGTGGGGAACGGCCCGCCGTCGACCACGAACAGGTTGTCCACCTCGTGCGCCCGGCAGTCCCGGTTCACGACCGACGTCTCCGGATCGTTCCCCATCCGGGTCGTGCCGTGCTGGTGCGAGCAGTTGCCCGTGATGCGGTCGATGTAGACGCGGTAGGTCTTGTGGGCGCCGGCGGCGTCGAGGATCTCCGCGTTGCGGTCGATGAGCCACCGTCCCATCGCCAGGTCGTTGGGATGCGGCTTGAGGGTTATCCGGGCGGCCGGCAGGCCCCAGGCGTCGATGACCTTCTCGTCGAGGTCGACCCGGTTGTCGTGCTGCGGCATGTCGTGCACCACCATGGCCACGGCCATGCTGTGGTTGAAGTACTCCCGGTCCATGCGCTTGGCCTCGGACCCCCACAGCGGACGGTCCGGCAGGCCCCAGTTGATCGGCAGAGGGATGCCGACGCCGGCGCAGGCGATGTGACCGCCGCTGGCGAAGCCGCGGGAGTCGTCGTGCTCGTAGAACTGGAAACTGCTGGCACTGACGTACCCGCCACCGGCCCAGGCGTAGATCGGGTCGTCGAACAGGCCGACCGCGGCGCTGTACTCGTGGAAGGTGACATTGCGCCCGACCAGGTCACTGCCGTTGGCCAGTCCGTTCGGGAACCGGCCGGAGCGTGACAGCAACAGCAGCCGGGCCGACTCGACAGCGCCGCAGGCGAGGACGAACACGTCCGCCTCCTGCTCGACGAGGTCACCGTCGGCGTCCCCGTACACCGCGGATGCGACCCGTCCGCGCACATCGACGGTCAACTCCCGGACGTACGAGTCGGGGCGCAGGTCGTAGCGGCCGGTCGCCACGGCGTCGGGGACGAACACGTTGAGCGCGCTCGACCGGGTGCCGGTCGGGTCGCCGTGTTGTTGGGCGAAGGCGCTGATCACGGTTGCCGGTCGCCCGTTGAACGGGCGGGACAGCGCCGCCTGCGGCGTGGGGAACGAGTTGTACCCGAGTGCGGCGCAGCCGGCGTGGAATTTCTGCGCGTACCGCGACATGGGCATCGGAGGGCACGGGTAGCCGCGGGTGCGCGGCGACTCGAACGCGTTGACCCCGGCGGCACCCGAGACCCCGAACGCCCATTCCACCTTGTCGTAGTAGGGCTCCAGGTCGGCGTACGTGATGGGCCAGTCGGCGAGCGTCGCGCCCGGCAGGTCCCCGATGACGGTTCGTGGCCGGAAGTCCTTCTCGGTGAACCGGGGCAGCCAGCCCTGCCAGTGCACCGTGCCGCCGCCCACCATCTGCGGCACCGGGCAGAACAGCTCGATCCGGGCCTCCTCGTCGGCCGAGGTGCGTACCGTGCGCGGGTTCAGCAGCGGGTCCGGCCACAGGTTGTACCGGTTGACGTTGGCGAGTTCGTCGCCGCCGAAGGTCTCCTTGGTGCGCCACGGCCCGCGTTCCAGTCCGACGACCCGCAGCCCGCGTTCGGTGAGCACCTTTGCCGCGGCAGCCCCGGAGGCACCGGCCCCGATGATGCACACGTCGGCCCGCTCGGGGTTCGCCTTACGCGCCATGGTCTTCCTCCGTACCGGACTCGGCGAAATAGGACAGGACGCTGTACCGCCCGGTGTGCACCTCGGCGAGCGACGTGGGCCCGGGGAAGCCGATGACCTGCCAACCGATCCGGTCGCGGTTGCCGCCGTAGATCGGGTCGGCGTAGAACCCCTGCCTGGTGTGCAGGGCCAGCAGCGGGAAGAAGTCGAGGTCGATCTCGACGCTGGTCTGTTGCAGAGGGGTCTCCACGGGAGACCACGCGGCGACGGTCTCGGCGGTCTCCAGCTCGCGCGCACCGGTTTCCATCCCGGTCAGGATCTCGTCCTGCTGGGTCTCGGTCAGGTCGGCGAAGGCAGCGCCGAAGTTGTCCCGGCTGCGCCGGTCCAGGTCGTCGATCCCGTGCCGGTACTTGTCCCGGACGATGTCCAGCCGCTGCTGCCAGGCGTCGGCGCGGCGGCCCTCCAGGGTTTCGAAGCCGCTGCCGTCCGGCTTGGCGTAGATGTGATCGAGCCCGGACAGGTACCGGTCGAGGAAGTCAACGGTGCCGGCCTCGCGGGCACCCGGGGTGTCGTCGGTGGGGATGATGCGGGCCATCGCGGCCTCGATGGTCGCGCGCTGCTGCGGGTCGAAGTACATGTCAGCCCACCACCAAAGGTCGCAGCGTGCGGTACGCCACCCGCAGACCGGTCTCGATCTTCTGCTCGGTACCGCCCCACAACGGGTCCTCGTGCTCCACCGACAGCACGCCGTCGAACCCGCCCTCGTACAGGGCGTCAACCACCCGGGTCCAGTCGACCTGGCCCAGGCCGGGCACCCGGTAGCGCCACCAGCCGACGTCCCACGGGTCCGGCCGGTCGACCGCACGGCCGGGCCAGCCGTACCGGTTGCGCCGTTCCGGGAACAGCTCGATGTCCTTGGCCTGCGCGTGCGGGATCCGATCGACGTACGGCCGCACGGCGGCGACCGGGTCGATGCCCATCCACATCATGTGCGACGGGTCGAAGTTGAGGTACAACCCGAGCGAGAACATCCATTCCCACAGTTCCGGGGAGTACGCGAGGTTGCCGGGGTACCCGTCCGGGTGCCAGCCCTCCATCACGCAGTTCTCGATGATCAGCTTGATTCCCTTCTCGCCGGCCCGCTCGACGAGCGGCGGAAACAGCTTCTCCGCCTCGCGCAGGTTCTCGGTGACGCTCTTCGTGGGGTCGCGGCCGACGAACGTGCCCACGGTCGGCACGCCCAGCAGTGCCGCCGCGTCGATGCAGGCCGCGACGTGCCGGTTGATCGCTGCGCGTTCCGTCGGGTCGGGGTGCAGGTTGTTGTCGTAGAACGCGAGCGAGGACAGGGTCAGCCCGGTCTGCTCGAACAGGGCTCGGGTCGCCTCGGCGTCGGCCTCGCCGAACTTCTCGGCCTTCAGGTGGGTGGCGGTGAAGGGCCGATCGCCCAGGTCGGGCCAGGCGGCGACCTCGAGTGCCTCGAATCCGTTGTCGGCGGCCCAGGTGGCGATCTGTTGCAGGGTGCGGCCGGGCAGGCAGGCGGTCAGGAAACCGAGCTTCATCGGGGTACCTCCACCCAACTCTTCTGTGCGGCGGATTCGACGACGGCGGCGGTGAGCACCGCGGCCCGCAGGCCGTCGGTGAAGGTGGGCAGCCCGTCGGGCTTGTGGCCGCCGATGGCGCCGTACACGTCGGCCACGAACGCGGTGAAGCAGTCCTGGTAGCCCTGCGGGTGTCCGGCCGGCAGAGCCGAGTAGGCCGCCGCGGCCTCCGACAGGGTGTCCGGGCCGCGCGGGACGACCTGGGTGGTGCGCTGCCCGCCGACCCAGAGGGAATCGGGCAGTTCCTGGTCGAAGGCGTAGGACGCGGCAGGTCCGTCGAAGGAGAACCAGAGCCGGTTCTTGCGCCCGGGCGTGGCCTGGCTGACCACGACGGAACCGCAGGCGCCGCGGTCGGTGTCGAACAGCATGGCGGCGCCGTCCTCGGTGGGACGGTCCGGGTATGCGGCGGCCAGGCGGGCGACGAGCCGGGTGATCCGGTGCCCGGTGGTGAATTCCATCAGATCGCACCAGTGCACCCCGATGTCGCCGAACGTCCGGGACGCCCCGCCGAGCGCCGGGTCGACCCGCCAGTTCGTGGCTTCCGCGGCGGCCAGCCAGTCCTGCAGGTACGAGCCGTGCAGCAGCCACAACGGGCCCGCCTCGCCGGCTCCGATGCGGGCACGTGCCTCCCGTACCGTCGCATAGAAGCGGTACACGAAAGGCACTGCCGCGACCACCCCGGCGTCGGCCGCGGCCTGGACCAGCCGCCGGGCGTCGGCGACGTCGGTGGCCAGCGGCTTCTCGCAGATCACGTGCTTGCCGGCCTGGAGTGCGGCCAGCGCCAGCGGCACGTGCAGCGCGTTCGGGGTGCAGATGTGGACGACGTCCACGTCGGCGGCGGCGATCAGTTCCTCGGCCGACGCGGCGGCAGACAGGGCGTGCAGCCGCTCGGCCGCTGCAGCGGCCTCCTGCGGCCTGCCGGCGGCGACCCGGCTGAGCACCCCGCCCGCGGCGTGCACGGCCCGGGCGTGCACCCCGCCGATGAACCCGGTGCCGATGATCCCGGAACGCATCGCGATCACTTCTTACGAGCCAGCGCGACGGCAAGGATGATGATGGCGCCGCGGATGACCTGCTGCTGGCTGACGTCCAGCCCGGCGAGGATCAGGCCGTTGTTGATCAGGCCGATGAGCAGCGCACCGAACAGGGTGCCCACGACGGAGCCGGAGCCGCCGAAGAGGCTGGTGCCGCCGAGGATGACGGCGGCGATCGCGGACAGTTCGTCGCCGGTGCCCCATTGGAACCGGCCGGACTGCAGCCGTCCCGCGTAGAGCATGCCGGCGATGCTCGCGACCACCCCGGACAGCAGCAGGACCTGGAACTTGATCCGCTTGGTGTTGACGCCGGTGAACTCGGCCGCCATCCGGTTGCCGCCGGTGGCCAGCACCTGCCGCCCGAAGCGGGTCTTGTTCAGCACGATCGCGCCGACGATGACGAACACGGCCGTCCAGATCAGCAGTCCCGGGACCGGGCCGAAGTTCCCCGAGCCGAACAACAGGTTGAACGCGTCGTTGAGGATCGGCTGCGGTGCGGAGTTGGTGATCCACTGCGCCACGCCCGCCGCGATGCCGAGCATGCCCAGCGTGACCAGGAACGACGGGATGCCCAGCAGGCTGACGAGTCCGCCGTTGGTCGCGCCGACCACCGCCCCGACCAGCAGGCCGGCGATGATGCCGGCCACCAGGCCGTAGTGCGACACCGCCATGGCGGCGCAGACGCTGGACAGCCCGGCGACGGAGCCGACGCTGAGGTCGATCTCGGCGTTGGCGATGACGAACGTCATCGCCACGGCGACCACCGTGACGGTGGCCGTCTGCCGGAAGATGTTCAGCAGGTTGTTGGCCGACAGGAAGCCCTGGCCGCCCAGCAGGATCGCGAAGAAGAGAAAGACGATCGCGAATCCGATGTAGATGACGTACCGGCGCCAGTCGAGGCCGCCGAGGGTTTCCCGCACCGAGCCGCGACCCGGTTCGGTGTCTTTTCCCGACGGCGTGGTGGTGGTCGTGGCCATGGCTCACACTCCCTGTACCGCGAGCTGAAGGGCTTCCTCGTCGGGGATGTCGCGTCGGGCGAGCTCCTGTTGGACGCTGCCGTCGCGCAGGACGAGCACGCGGTCGCTGACCGCGAGCAGCTCGGGCAGCTCCGACGAGATGACGATGACGCCTTTCCCGGCGTCGGCGAGGCCACGGATCATGTCGAGGATTTCGCTCTTCGTGCCGATGTCGACGCCCGCGGTGGGCTCGTCCATGATCAGGATGTCGGGTTCGGTGCCGAGCCATTTGGCGATGACGACCTTCTGCTGGTTGCCGCCGGACAGCAGCCGGACCGGACGCTCCGGGTGGGCCACCTTGACCGCGAACCGGTCGATGAGCTGGCGGGCCAGCGTGCGACCGCCACGATCGTCGATCAGCGGACCCCGCCGTACCCGGCCGAGCAGCGGCAGCAGCAGGTTGTCGATGACCGAGTGCTCGAGTACCAGGCCCTGCTCCCGGCGGTCCTCCGGGATGAGGGCGAGCTTGGCGGCCATCGCCGCGCGGGGGTTCGACACGTCGACGGGCCGACCCCGCACGAGCAGCTCGCCGCCGTCCAGCTTGTCGATGCCGAACAGGCACCGGGCCAGCTCGGTGCGGCCGCTGCCCATCAGCCCGGCGAGGCCGACGATCTCGCCGGCGTACAGCTCGAAGGACACCCCGCGCACCCGGCGCCCGGAGCGCAGGTCCCGGGCCTGAAGCAACGGGCGGGTGTCGGCCGGGCCCGGCCGTTCCTGGTATTCGAGCTCGCCCTCCATCTTCTTGCCGACGATGCCCTCGACGATCTCCGCGGGCGTGACCTCGGTCAGCTCCTTCGTGAACAGGCGGCGCCCGTCGCGCAGGATCGTGATCCGGTCGGCGATCCGGTACACCTCGTCCATCCGGTGCGAGATGTAGATGACCGCGATGTCGCGCGCCTTCAGTCGCTCCACCAGTTCGAACAGCGCCTCGGTCTCGTGCTTGGCCAGGCTCGCCGTGGGCTCGTCCATGATCAGCACGCGGGCGTCCTGGGCGAGCGCCTTGGCGATCTCGGTGAGCTGCCAGTACGCCGTGCTCAGGCTGCCGACCCGCGCGTCGGGGTCGATGTCGACGGCCATGTCCCGGAAGACCGCCCGGGCGCGGCGACTGGCTTCCCGGTCGTCGATCAGCCCGCCCGCGCCGCGCGGCTCGGTGGTCAGGTAGATGTTCTGCGCCACCGTCAAGGTGGGAACCAGGCTGAACTCCTGGAAGACCATGCCGATACCGGCCGCCCGGGCGTCGTGGATGGAGGAGAAACGTACGGGTCGGCCGTCGACGAAGATCTCGCCCTGGTCCAGCGGGTACACGCCCTGGAGCATTTTCATCAGGGTCGACTTGCCCGCTCCGTTGCCGCCCGCGAGCGCATGCACCTCCCCGCGCCGCACCTCGAAGTCGACGTCGGTCAGCACCGGCACGCCGTAGAAGCCCTTGTAGATTCCGCGCATCTGCACGGCGAGTTGCCGGTCGTCCATGTCAACTCACCTCTTGTACGAGTCGAGCAGGAACTCGGGCGGATCGGAGTGGTAGACCTGCTTCCACGCCTCCAGCACGTTCGTGTGGTCGACCGGCAGGGCGCTCAGCGCCACGTACGGGGGTTGGGTCTTGCCGATCAGCGCGCCGGCCCCTAGGCGGGCCTCCGTGATGCCCTGGTCGAACGGCACCTGCGCACCGAGGCCTACCACGATCTGGTTCTTGGCCAGGGCGATGGCGACGTTCCTGCCGAGGTCCTCGGTGGCGACGGCCAGGTCGTACCGGCCGTACGACCGTGCCGCGGCCATCACCCCTTCGGCGGGCACATCCCACACCGCCCAAATGCCGTCGAGCTTCGGGTGCCGGCTGAGGAAGGCGTTCGCGACGCTCTGCGCGTCTCCGGCGAAGTCCGGCCCGGCGATGCCCTTCTCCTCGACGACCCGTATGTCGGGGTAGTCCTTCTTGATCGTGGCGGTGAAGCCCTGCCAGCGCTGCTTGGTGACGAAGAAGTCGGCCTCGTGGTAAATCACGCCGATCTCGCCCCTGCCGCCCAGCGCCTTCGCCATCAAGTGGGCCGAGACGACGCCGTTGCCGTAGTTGTCGGCGGACACCATCGAGACGTAGTCCTTCCCGGCGGTCATGCCGTTCGGCACGTTGTCCATGAACACCAGCCGGGCGCCGGTGGCCGCCGCCTTCTTGTAGGCGTCGGCGGTGGCGACCGGGTCGGTGGGGATCGAGACGATGATGTCCGGCTTCTGGCTGAGCACCGTCTCGAGGTTGGAGACCTGCTGGTCCGGCTTGAAGTTGGCGTCGGTCACGGCGAGCACCTGGATGCCGAGATTGGCGAACTCGTGCTTGAGGCCGGCGATCTGGGCGATGGCCCAGTCGTTGCCGGCGTAGTGCATGACGATCGCGGCGGTGGCGTGCTTCGCCTTTACCTGGTCGATCTCCGCCGGCGTGAGCTCGGCCGCGGTGGCCGGCGTCGGCTTCTCGCCGTGCGGCCCGTTGCTGAGCACCTGGCCCTTGAGCTCCATCAGGCGGGTCTCGGCGACCCGGGACACGCCCGGGGCTTCCTTCCTCGCGTCGGCACCGGGGTACGTGCACCCCGCGGTGACCAGAACGAGCGCGGCGGCGGCCGCGACGCAACGCTTCATGCCTGCCCCTCGGTGTCGAGCAGCTTGTCCAGGTAGGCCTTGCTGATCTCGGCGGCCTCGCGCGGGTCACCCGCGTACGCGTCGAGCTCGACGATCAGCCAGCTGTCGTAGCCCGCTTCCCGCACCGCGCGCAGGATGTCCGGGAAGTCGAGGACGCCGGCGCCGAGCGGCAGGAACTCCACCGGATCGGGCCGCAGATCCTTGAGGTGGACGTGGGTGATGCGGTCCGGGTAGCGGCGGATGAGCGCGGCGGGGTCGCCACCGCCCGCGGCCAGGTGCGCGGTATCGGGGCAGAAGCCGATCCGGGTACGCGCCATCAGCTGGTCCAGCTCGTCCGGGCCCTCCACGATCGTGGTGAGGTGCGGGTGGTAGCCGGCGCTCAGGCCGTTGCTCTCCGCGATCGCGGCGACCCGGTCCAGCGCCACGCCGAGCCGGTCGTAGTCCCCGGGTTCGATCCCCGTGGCACGCCGCGCTCCCCCGCCGATCACCAGGCGCTGCGCGCCGAACGTCGCGGCCAGCTCCGCCGCCCGCTCGATGCGGTACAGCTCGTCGGGCAGCGCGTCGGCGTAGATGAAGTTCGCGCCGGTGTACACGCTGACCAGCTCGATCCCGGCCGTGCCGAGCAACTCCCGCAGCTCCCCCGGCCGGTCGGCGTACGCGGCCACGTTGCCGTCGAACATCTCGATGCCCGCATAGCCGCACGCGGCGATGTCGCGTATCGCCTGCTCCATCGAGCCGTTGGCCCGGTAGTACAGATCCTTGACGCTGGTCACGCCGGTCGCGTCCCCGACGACGCCGCCCCAGGTGATCGAGTGGTATCCCAGTCGCATGCGAGCCGCCACCTCCTGACGCGCCACCGCTCAGGGCGGATCGGCGCTCCGGCTGAGATCGACTGTCGTCGCTGGATGCCGCCGCTTTCCACCCCGATCCTCACTGAGTGGAAGATTGACTTAGACCCAGCGTCACCGCCGTGACCCGGACGCTGCGGAGCGCACCGCCACGTCGGTCGATGTGCCGAGTTCGCGGGAGATGCCGAGCGCCGCGTTGCGGACCAGGCGGATCAGCAGGGGTGAGTCGCTGAAGGTACGCACCGCCACGGACACGGCCGCCAGCACCGCGCCCTGCGGGCCGACGAGGGGGGCGGCCGCCGAGAACGGCCGGCTTCCGGCGCTGGTCACGGCCACCCCGCGGCGGCGGATCTCGACCAGCTCCTGCCTGATCCGGTACGGCGACCCGCCGCCCGCGAACACCTCGGCAAGCACGTCGGGCGGGGCGTAGGCCAGCAGGACGCGCCCGACACCCGGCGACTCCAACGGCACGCGTGCACCCGTCGGCAACGCCGGCTGGACAGGCGGGTGACCGCTGATCGCTGCGACGCACAGCGCCTCGGTGCCCAGGGGCACGGCGAGATGCAGGGTCCCGTGCGTGGCCTCGTAGAGGTCCGCCATGTACGGGATGGCAACCTCGTCCAGCCGGGACACCGCGGGGGCCAGACTGCCGATCTCCCACAGCCTCAGGCCGACGGCGTACCGCCCGGTGGAGGTGCGTTGGATCGCGCCGTGATCGGTCAGCTCGCGCAGCAGTCGATACAGAGTGGCCGGAGGCAGGCCCGTCGTCCGGCTGATGTCGGCGAGGCTGAGTTCAGGTCGTGCGACGCTGAACGCGTCCAGCACCCGCAGCAACCGACTAGCCACAGACTGACCCCGCTCCCGGCTGTTGCCCGCCACAGGGCCTCCTTCTGCTCGAAGGAACAGATCGATGTTCCGAATAGTCGAATTTCGAGCGGAGCATGGAGGACGGGCAGGCCGCGGCGCATCCCGGCGTTCGCGCCGCTGTCGCGCAGGCGACGTGGACACCCCAACAACGGCTCGACCTCGGTACGGACGGTGGGTACCCCTCGCACCACGAATTAGGCATGGGATCGGGGCGGGCTCCTACGGTGGCCACCCGGCTGGTGCCGCATCGGTCGATCGCGTCTCAGGAGCCGGCGCAGACCGCCGTTGTTGATGTCGGCAGCGGACCTTCACGCCTTTGGATCTGCACGTCTGGTTGTCGTCCGCGTGTGGGACGGCGGTCCGCTACAACGCCACCGCGTCGGCGACATCACTCCAGGGCCGGGACGGGTCGAGAGGGCGCCGCCGCAACCGCGGTGGCCGACGAGGTGGTTCAGGTGTCATGCTCGGACGGTGCCCGTCGTGACCCATGCCTCTGGTGACGTGGACGAGTCCCGTGCTTTCCTGGGCAGATATTTCTATTCGAGTTACGTGGATGTGCTTTCGTGGAAGCGTAGCTGGCAGAGTCGTTTCGATGTCTCCCCGTCGGGGGCCGTCACCCTCGGCGATCTGCAATTCGGCACGGACGTGAAGATTCATTTCGGAGAGCTCGGCGCATATCACGTCGATCTGCCGATGGCGGGGTCGCTGGTCTGGCGGCAAGGGGGCAATGCGCCACTTCAGGCCACGACGAGGACTGCGGCGGTCTTCCAGCCCGTCGGTGACACCCACCTTGAGAAGTGGGACGGCGACTGCCGCTTGCTGGCCGTGAAGATCGACCGCGCCGCTTTGGAGGACGAACTCGCCCGGCTGCTCGACGCTCCGGTCCGCTCCCCGGTGACGCTCGCGCCGACCATCGACGTCACCAGCGGGCCGGGCGCGAGTTGGCTGCGGCTGGTTCGGTTGATGACCGCCGACGCCGAACAGCCACAAGGGCTTATCCACCACCCGGTGGTCGGGGCACGCCTACGAGAAGCCCTGGTGGCGGGACTGCTGAGCGCCGCGGATCACCCGTACCGCGACCGGCTGGAGCGTCCGAGCCCGGCAACGGCGGCTCCTGTCGCGATCCGGCGTGTCGTGGAGGCCATGCAGGCGGAGCCTGCCAGGCCATTCACTGTCGCCGATCTCGCCGCCATCGCCGGCGTCAGCATTCGAAGCCTGCAGCAGAGCTTCCAACGGTTCGTCGGGATGTCGCCGATGACCTACCTGCGGCACGTACGCCTCGCCCGCGTCCACGAGCACCTGCGTCAATCCGACCCGGCGCTCCACACTGTGACAGAGACCGCCTATCGCTACGGCTTCACACACCTGGGACGGTTCGCCGCGGAATACCGCGCCCGCTACGGGGTTCCTCCCCGCGAGACTTTGCGACGGCAGGCGCATCGTAGCCGGTAGCAAACTGCCTTTCGCCGCGATCGCAGAGCTCGCCGGTTGTCGAGCGGTCTGACAGTCGAGGCGCATGCCGGGATACACCAGGCATGTCTGGCCGGTATCCGGGTAAGCCGGCGAGGCTTTGCCCGGCTACCGGCGAGGAGCGCCGATGATCCACAGTGAGCAGCGCCGGCCGGAGATCGTCGTCGGACTGGTGGCGACGCCGCCGGACTACCCCGCCACGGTGGCTGCGCGGGTCACCGCCGAGCTGGCCGATCAGCTCGCCGAGCGGGTGGACGCGGACGTGCGGTGGACCGTCCAGCAAGGCTGGGGTGACGTGGCGCCGCGCCGTCACGGTGGCGTTGAGGCACTGCTCGACGATCTCGCCGAACGGCGGGCCGACGCGCGGTGGGACGTCGCGATCTGCCTGACCGACCTGCCGCTGCACACCGAGCGGCTACCGCTGGTCGCGCAGTCCTCCGCCCGGCGCCGAGTCGCGATGGTCTCCCTGCCCGCGCTGGGACTGCGCCAGCTGCAAGGGGTCCGCGCAGCCGTTCCGGATCTCGTGAGTCGGCTCCTCACCGACGCTTCCGACGAGCGGATCCCGCCGGTCGGCTGGGCACCGGCCGAGCTGGCAAGCCGGGTTACCGCCATCCGCCGGATGGTCGGCGAGGCTGACGCCGGGGAACCGAGCTACGTCGCCTCGCGGCTGATCGGCCGGGTGCGGCTGCTGACCGGAATGGTCCGGGCCAACCGCCCGGGGCGCGCCCTGCTGGGCCTGTCCAAGCTGCTGGTCGGCGCGTTCGGCACGGCAGCGTTCGCGCTCACCACGAACACCATCTGGCAGATGGGCGATGCGCTCGGCGGACTCCGCCTTACCGTGATCATGCTGCTCGGACTGACCGCGCTGGTGGTCTGGCTGATCGTCGCGCACGACCTCTGGGAAAAACCGGACCGGGAGACGCCGGCTGAGCTGGCCCGGCTGTTCAACCTGGGCACGGTGCTCACCCTCACCCTGGCCACCGCGCTGTCCTACCTTGTGCTGTTCGCCGCAACGGTGCTCGCCGCGGCGCTGCTGATCGACACATCCGTGCTGGAACAGAGTCTGCAGCGGCCGGTTGATACCACCGACTACTTGACGCTCGCCTGGATCATCAGCTCGCTGGCCACCGTCGGCGGCGCGATCGGCTCGGGGCTGGAGGACGAGGACACGGTCCGAGCCGCCGCTTACGGCTACCATCCCGAACCCGGCGGCTGGCGGGACGAGAAGGACGCCTAGTCCCCCCGTGATGCAGGTGAGCTATCTGCTCACCCGTGACACGGAGGGACTCGCCCACGTCGGGCTTTTCACGGTACGGCTGCCCGCGCTACTGCTCGAGGACGTCCCGCGCAGCCGCGCTGGTCAGGGCTTGAGAACGATCTTCTCGCAGTTGTCCTGCTTGTTCTTGAAGATGTCGAAGCCGTGCGGGGCCTCCTCGAGTGACAGCCGATGCGTGATGATGCGAGTGGGGTCGATCTCGCCCCGTTCGATGCGTTTGAGCAGCGGCCGCATGTACCGCTGGACGTGACACTGGCCCGTGCGCAGGGTCAACGACCGGTTCATCCAGGCGCCGGCCGGGAACTTGTCGAGGAAACCGCCGTACACGCCGATGACCGAGACCACGCCGCCGCTGCGACACGACAGGATCGCCTGACGCAGCGCGTGCGGGCGCTCGGTCTCCGACCGTACGGCCTGCTTGATCCGGTCGTACGCGGCGACGTGCGCGCTGCCGTGGGTGGCCTCCAGACCGACCGCGTCGATGCACTTGTCCGGTCCCCGCCCGCCGGTCAGCTCCAACAGCCGGGAACGCACGTCGACCTCCTCGAAGTTCACCGGCGTGTAGCCCGCCTGTTCGGCCATCTGCAGCCGGTACGGCTCCTTGTCGATGGCGATGACCTTCGCGGCGCCGAGCACCCGGGCGCTGTCCATGGCGAACTGGCCGACCGGGCCGGCACCCCACACCGCCACCACGTCGCTCGGCTGGATGTCGCACATCTCGGCGCCCATGTAGCCCGTGGGCAGAATGTCGGAGAGGAACAGCACCTGCTCGTCGGTCAGATCGGACTCGATCTTCAGCGGGCCGACGTCGGCGAACGGCACCCGCGCGTACTGCGCCTGTCCACCCGCGAAGCCGCCGGTCAGATGCGAATAGCCGAAGATCCCGGCAACCGGGTGACCGAACATCTTCTCCGCGATCCCGGCGTTGGGGTTGGAGTTCTCGCAGCACGAGTACAGCTCGGCCGCGCACGCCGCGCACGCTCCGCAGGCGATCGGGAACGGCACGACGACCCGGTCCCCCACGCGCAACCGATCCGGATCGACGCCCGAGCCGACCTCGATCACCTCCCCCATGAACTCGTGACCCATGACGTCGCCGTCCTGCATCGTCGGCACATACCCGTCGACCAGGTGCAGGTCCGAGCCGCAGATCGCGGTCGAGGTGATCCGTACGATGGCGTCGCGCTTGTTGAGGATCCTCGGGTCCGGCACGTCACGGACCTCGACGGAGTTGCGGCCCGCCCAGGTGTTCGCCCTCACGCGTCCGCTCCCTTCTCGAGCTCGGCGTCCGACAGCGGCTGCGCCGGGCGCTGCGGGAACTCCTTGCGGGCCCGCTTGCCCCACGGGGCGCCGTCGGAGCGGACCACCTCGCCGGTCTCGAGCACCTGCTTGAGCCGGCGCAGGTCGTCGTCGAGCTGCTGGTGCGGTTCCTCACCGAAATACTTTGCGACCGCCTTGCCGACCGTGCCGCCCGGAATCTCGTACACCAGGACGACGTGCACCTCAGTGCTCACCCCGTCCGGGGCGGACGCGAACAGGACCGTACCGGCGTTCGGCACGTCGGCGTTGCCCGTCGAACGCCACGCGATCTTCTGGTCGGGCACCTCGTCGACGATCTCCGCGTCCCACTCGACGTTCTTGCCGAACGGGGCGGCGGCCGCCCAGTGGCTCGTCCGGTCACCGGTCGCGCGGACGTGTTCGAGATGCGCCATGAACGTCGGCAGATTCTCCAGATCGCGCCAGAACGCGTACACCTCCGACGCGGGTTTGCGGATGGTTGTCGTAGCGGTCAAATCCATGGATCCTCCTTTGCGTGCGCCCCGCACCGTGGGTACGGAGCCGATCCTCGCTGCCCGGGTGGCTTGCACGGCGGTCAGCAGGTCCAACGCGGTGATTCCGGCGATGACACCGGTGACTGCGATCAGCCGCCGCCGGCGCCGCCCGCCACGATGGGCGATGGCCATGCCGAGCGACGTCAGATCCATCGCGTCGCCCACGACCCGGGTCCACGCCCAGACGCCTTTTCGCCGGCCGGCCAGGAGTCCAGCCGCGTGTACCAGCTCCTGCGCCCCGACGACCGGCACCAGCCGCCGGGAGGTCGGGGACTCGTCCACGCCACTGAGCCGGCGCACCGTGTCGGGCGCCGCCACCTGTGCCACGCCGAGACCCAGGCTCATCCAGCCGAGCCCGCGACCTCGCCGCTGCACCTCGTGCAGCTCGGCCCTTCTCGTCTCCCGGGTCGCCAGTGTCACGGATGACCTCCGTGTCCGATCGATCCGGGCATGCGTCCCCGGGCAGGGCGAAGTGAGGCGCGGCGGATGCCAGCGGGCATACCCGCCGGGACGCCCCCTAACCCACTGATCGAGCGTTGCATGGAGATTGCACCTTTCCACTCAGGTCCTGGCAGTTCACAGGCGAGGGTTCGCCACCGTTTTCGGGGGTACGCCGCACCGACTTCTGTCCGGCCGCGAGGAGGCGCTGTGACCCAGGTGCTGAGCGTGGCGCTGGAGTTGGCGGCAGACATCAACCGGATGAACCCGGCCGGCGGCGACCCAGCACAAGATCTGGACTTCGTGTGGGATCCGATGAGGCGGCTTGTTCCGTTCGCTGCCGGATGGCTCGGCACCCTCGATGAGGATCACCGTCGCTACACCACGGTCGCGTCCGCCGGCCACGACCCGGACGGCCGGGCGTACATGGGATCGGAGGAGCTGACCGACCAGCGGAAGACGACCGGTCTGCTCCGGCGACGCCGGCCGGTGCGCTTGCAGGACGTTCCGGGCGCGGCGGAGCTGCCGTGCTGGTCCGTGCACTGGTGGCCGGCTGGTTTCCGGGAAGCGTTCGCAACTCCGCTCGTCACTGCGGATGGCCGCCACCTGGGCGCACTCGTACTGCACACCGACACACCCGATCAGCCGACTGCCGAGGGCCGGGACGCGATAGAGGTGGTCGCGCACGCCATCACCGCCGTCCTGGACCCGATGAACTCGTTGACCGGGCTGACGCGGCTGGTCCGCGGCGCCACCGCCGCCGTCACCGTCGACCGCCGGGGCACCGTCGCGCCACTGCCCGGGATGCCCTGCGATCCCTTGCTCACCGCATGTCCCGACCTCGTGACCACAGCGGTCGACGGTCTGACCGATCAGGTGCGGCACACGACGTTCCTCTACCCGTTTCCGGAGGACGAGGGTCACCAGCGCTACGCCCGGGTCACCGGGCTCGCCTGTCCACCGGGAACGTGCGACGGCCTCGTCGGGCTCGTCGTCATCTCTCCCCCCGGGGACCTCTGGGGTCTGACGCTCCGGGAACTGGTCGTCCTCGGCCTGGTGATCGAGGGGTACGCCAATCAAGGCATCGCAGCCCGGCTGTCGATCACCGCACGGACCGCCGCCGCGCACCTCGAACACATCCGGGGGAAGCTGCGCGCGCCGACCCGTACGGCCGCCGCCGTGCTCGCGATGCGCGGTGGTCTGTACATCCCGTACCGTCTCATAAAGGCACGCTGATGCCGTAAGGGAGGCGGTCGGCATCGACAGCCCAGCCCCCTGGGTGCCACTCAGGCATGGGGACGGAACACGGCTCGGACGCACCCGTCCTCCTTGTTCTTGAACATCCGGTAGCCCTTCGGACCGTCGCCGAGCGGCATGACGTGGGTGGCGAGATGCTCCGTCTTCACCTCGTCCCGGCTCATGTGCCCGAGGATCTCGGGGATGTAGCGGTGCCCGCGCTGCTGGGCGCCGCGCAGGGTCAGCGCCTTGTTCATCACTGCGCCGAGGGGAAACTTGTCGACCAGACCGGCGAAGACTTCGAGGGTAATAACGGTCCCGCCCTTGCGGCAGGCGTAGATCGCCTCGCGCACCGCCGCGGGGCGGTCGGTCTGCAGCCGCATCTGCTGCTTCACCTGGTCGTAGAGGTACTGCGGACCCGGGGTGTGCGCTTCCATGCCCACCGCCTCGATGCAGACGTCCGGTCCTCGGCCACCTGTCATCTCGCGCAGCTCGGCGGGATTGTCCACCTTCTCGTAGTCGAGGGTCTCCGCCCCGATGTACGTGCGGACCTGCTGCAGCCGGTTGTCGTACCGGTCGATGACGACAACCCGCTCGGCGCCCATGAGCATGGCCGCGCGGGCGGCCATCTGCCCCACGCCGCCGGCGCCCCACACCGCGACGACGTCGCCCGGCCCGACTCCGGCCTGGTGGGCCCCGGTCCAGCCGGTAGGGGCGGCGTCGGAGGCGAACAGCGCCCGCTCGTCGGAGACACCGTCAGGGATCGCGAAGGCCCCCTGATCGGCGTACGGAACCCGGATGTAAGGAGCGTGGCTGCCCGCCCAGCCGCCCAGCCGCCCAGCGCGTGGGAGTAGCCGTAGCAGCCGCCGATAGCCTGGCACCGCCAGCACCTCGCCCACCTCTTTGAGCTGTTTGGCCCGGCGCAGCGCGGATCGCAGATCGGCCCGCGGGTCGTTGCCGGTCAGCCGGCCGAGCGCGGTGCCCAACCGCAGCCGGTCGCGCAGCCGGGCCGCCAGCTCGGTGCGCTTGCCGCCGGGGGCCGCGCGGACCCGGGCCTCGATCCGGTCGCCGAACTCGGCCAGGGGCGCGGGCAGCTCGGCGGTGTCGATGTCGGACGGCTCGGCGACCACGGTCACGACGAGCCACCCGGACGCCGGCTGACCGGCGCCGGCCGGGCGGGCTGCCGACGGGCTGACCGCCGCCCGCACGTGGCGGACGGCGCTCCCGGCGGCGCGCACGGCGTGCGACGCCGCACCGCCGATCGAGGAGGTCATGCTCGGCCTCTCGCGCCGGTGGACTGCGGGGCCCTGGCGACCCCTGCACGATGCGCTCGCAGAATGCCGGCAGGTCGTCGGGCGACCGGCTCGTCGTGATGTTGCCGTCGGTGACCACCGGCTCGTCGACCACCTCGGCCCCGGCGTTGCGCAGGTCGGTGCGGACGCTCGGCCACGAGGTCAGCCGGCGGCCCCGCGCGACGTCGGCCTCGACGAAGTTCCACGGGCCGTGGCAGATGGATGCGACCGGCTTGCCGGACCGGACGAAGTCCCGGACGAACTGCACCGCGGCGGGTTCCATCCGCAGCTTGTCCGGATTCACCGTCCCGCCCGGCAACAGGAGCGCCTCGTAGTCGTCAACCGAGGCGGCGCCGATCAGCTGGTCCACCGCGAAGGTGCCGGCGTCCTCGAGGTCGTGGTCGCGCGCCTGGATCTCGCCGCTGGTGATGGAGACGACCACGGTGCGGGCGCCGGCGCCCTCCAGCGCCTGACGCGGCTGCTCCAACTCGACCCGCTCCACCCCGTCGGCCGCGAGGATGGCGACTCGGCGTCCGTTCAGCTCCCCGGCCATGTCACGCACCCGTACCCGCCGTCGCCGGGTGCAGGACGACCTTCGTCCAGCCGTCGTCCCGCTTGTCGAAGTGCTCGTAGGCCTCCGGCGCACGGTCGAGGGGCAGCTCGTGGCTGACGATGAAGGACGGCTCGGCCTTGCCGGCGGCGATCAGGTCGCGCAGCTGCCGGTTGTACTTCTTGACCGGCGCCTGCCCGCTGCCGATGTGCTGGCCCTTGAACCAGAACATGCCGTAGTCGAAGGCGAGCTTGCCCTGCTTTGCCAGCTCGTCGTTGGCCCCGGGGTCCTGGGGCACGAAGACGCCGACGTTGCCGATCTTCCCCGTGAACCGCACCGAGGCGACCAACCGGTTCATCGTCAGGTTGGCCTGCTCCTTGCCGTCGGGCTCGTGCGCCTGGTAGCCGACGCACTCGCAGCCGTTGTCCGCGCCCAGCCCCATCGTCTCGTCGAGAACGGCCTGCACCGGATCGACCTTCGAGTCGTCGATGGCGATCGCGCCGATCGACTCGGCCAGTTTCAGCCGGTCGGGGTGCCGGTCGACCACCATCACCTTGCTCGCCCCGCGGATGGTCGCGGAGAGGGCGGCCATCAGCCCGACCGGGCCGGCGCCGTAGATGACCGTCTGGTCGCCGGGCTGTACGCCGGCCATCTCGGTGGCGTGGTAGCCGGTCGGGAAGATGTCGGCGAGCATCACGTAGTCGGTCTGGCGCTGCTCGGCGTCCTCCCCTAGCCGCAGGCAGTTGAAGTCACCCCAGGGCACGCGCAGCAGCTCGGCCTGTCCCCCGCCGTACGGGCCCATGTCGGCGAAGCCGTACGCGGCGCCGGCCATGTTCGGCTCCGGCTGCGCGGTCAGGCAGTAGTTCGTGAGCTGACGCTCGCAGTTCTTGCAGTGCCCGCAGGCGATGTTGAACGGCAGGACGACCCAGTCACCCACCCGGACCTTGTCGACCCCGTCGCCGACCTCGGCCACCCGACCCAGGTTCTCGTGCCCGAACCAGCGGCCGGGCTCGAAGTCGGTTCGGCCCTCGTACATGTGCAGATCCGAACCGCAGATGTTCGCCGACGTGATCCGCACCAGGACGTCGGTCGGTCGCTCGATCCGTGCGTCCGGCACGTCCTTGACGCTGACCTGCCGCGGCCCCTCGTAGACGACTGCCTTCACGATGCCTCCTCGTCGCAGATGCGTCCCATTGCTCCGGCTTGGGCCGGAGTCTTCATTACATGCGACGGATCACCGGGATCGGTATTGGCAGAAATGCCAACAGCGACGTGCGGCTCGATCCGGCAGCGGCGGTGGCTCGACCTGGACACCGGCTCCGGTAATTCTCGTCGTCCGCACGGCAACGGCCACGCCGATGCCGTAGAAGTCGGCTTGGTTTTCCGCGCGTCGAGATCCCTTGGAGGGTTGGCCCGGACCATCACCGTGGCACACCGCGAATCGGAAGGCTGCGTGGAGGCCCAGCTGGAACAGCGGGTCACGCGTTTGCGGCCCGGTGATCAGCGCAGGTAGTACACACCGTCGTCGCCGTCGTCATTCGGGTCGGGGAGATGGAGCACGATGCCCGGCAGATGCGGCAGGTTCAGCAGCCGCAACGTGTTCAGGCCCCGCGCAGGGTGGTGCTGGGCGCAACGCCGTAGGTGCTGCGATAGGTGGCGGTGAACCGGCTGTGGTTGGCGAAGCCCCAGCGAGCGGCGAGGGCCGACACGGTCGTGGTGGTGGGGTCGGCGTCGATCAGGGCGCGGTGGACCTGCTCGAGGCGCACCCGGCGCAGGTAGGCCGTGGGTGTGGTGTCGAGGTGGCGGCGGAAGGCCAGTTGCACCGCCCGGACGGTGACGTTGGCGGCGGCGGCGATGTCGGCGACGGCGATGTCCTGCGCGGCGTGGCTGTCGATGTAGGCGACCGCCCGGCGCACGGTCGCCGGGGACGCGTCTCGGCGGTCCCCGGCCGTGGGGTCGGCCAGTGCCGTGTTCGGGAAGGTGGCCAGCGTCGCGGCCGCCAGCAGCTGCGACGCGGCGGCGAGGACCAGCGGCGTGGCCGCGTCCGGGTTGGCGAGCAGGCGCGCGATGTATGACTGGGTCGCCGACCAGTGCGCGGCGGCCGCCGGTGAGATCGGGTCGAGGCTGGTGAATCTGATCGGTCCGGGGCGTCGGCTCGGTGCGGTGGCGGCGACCCGGGCGAGCAGCGCCGGGTCGAGGAGGCAGTGGGCGACCTCGCCGGGCGACCAGCGGCAGGTGTACGGCTCGCCGAGATGAGACATGAGGAAGAGCTCACCGACGTCGTACCGGTTCTCGACGCGGCGGCAGCTCCGCGCGATCCGGGCGCTCGACGTCTGGGTGATCGCGAGGGTGGGCAGCGGTTCCACCGTGAGGACGCGATTGGCTGAATGCTCGACGATTTCGACCGCGAACGTCCCGGCATCGGTGCGCCGGTGGCGCAGCAGGCGGCACCGTCCATCACTGCGGATCCGTACCCGGGTGCCGTAGGCGTCGATGAAGAACTGCTCGATGGCGTCCGGGTCGGTGGACTCGAACGTCTCGGTGCAGGGGCCGGCCGTATTCACCACCCTGGTGTCCTCCTTCAGGCGCGCAGCGTGCGGCCGGGCAGCTGGCCGAAGGCTTCGCGGTATGCCCGGGCGAAACGGCCCGGGTCGGCGAAGCCCCACCGGCGGGCGATCGCGGCGACCGTGTCACCACGGGAGCAATCACCGTCGCGCAGGTCACGGTGGGCGCCGTCCATCCGCACCCGCTTCAGATAGCCCATCGGGCTGATATCGAGGTGCCGGGCGAAACCCGCGTGCAGGCCCCGCACACTGATACCGGCCGCGGCGGCGGCGTCGTCGAGCGTGACTGGCTCGGCGGCGTGCGCGTCCAGGTAGGCCGCCGCCCGCCGCACCGCCGCCGGAGTGACCCGGCCGGGCCCGCCGGCGTAGCTGAGGCTCATCGTGGGGTTGGGAAAGACCGCGAGCGCCGCCGCGGCAACGGACTCCAGCACGCTCTCGCGCAGTAGCGGCTGGGCGATGGCCGGTTCTGGGCCGTCGAAGGCTTCCACGAGGTAACTGACCGTGTCCAACCACAGCCGGTTCCCGGCGGCCGACACCGGCATGATCGCATCGAAACGGAACTCCGCCGGCTCGACGCCCATCCGGCGTGCCACCCGGGTCACCGCCGCGATCGGGAAGCGAACCATCTGCTCATCGACCCGGTCCCAGGTGATGGACACCGGCACGCCGATCGGCAGCAGCACTCCGGTGCCGGGCGCCACCGGGCGATCGTCGCGTCCGTCCCGGACGGCGTACCAGCCACCGGTGACGACCAACACCACGACGTCAGGGCGCTCATCGATCGTCGCCTCCAGGGCCGACCAGTTCCGCACCCGGTCGATGCTCCAGCCGCCGGCAGACGCCGACCGTGCCCGGAAAACGAAATCAGCCGGATGCCGCACCAGACGCGGCCGGTACTCGGCATAGCCGCGACTAATCAACTCCTCGGCCACAGCGACGTCCGTCGTCTCCACCTCGGCCCGCCGCACCCGCACCGGGACATCCGTCAACCCCACAGCCACCTCCCTCCAGGTGTCACGTCCCGCCACCACGCTCAGACGCCAGGCCGAACTCTGCGCGTCACGCAGTCCTACCCGCCGAACGAACATAGAAGAAATTCGACGCCGAGGGATTCCCTCCACCGGGTTACCCGCCCTGGCGGGCGTGCCGCATGACGGGCTCATCGGCCACCCGGGGTGCAGCGGCCGGCGGGTCGAGGGTGAACGGGCCGGTGTCCGTGCCTCGGTAGCGCAGCCGCTGATGTTTGCTGCGGCCAAAGGTGTACGGTGCCGTAGGCGTCCGCGAAGAACTTGTCGAAGGCCTCCGTGTCGCTGATCGCGAGCGTCGTGGTCGGCGGTGGGTCCATACGCGGTCGTGTCCTGTCACGTGTGCAGGGTATGGCTGGGGCCCGGCCGTAGAGGGTGCGGTACTCGGCGGCGAACCGGCCCGGGGCGGTGAACCCCCACCGGCGGGCGATCGCGACCACGGTGTCGCCGTGGGAGCGGTCCCCGGCCCGCAGATCTCGGTGGGCGCCGTACCAGCTACCTGTTGGTGTCGGAATCGATCGATAGCGCAATTAGGACCCACGTACCACATGCCTGAACTCGTGGTGTTGCCCTTGGCCTTGCCAGGAGTGATGCTGACGCTGCCAATGATCGACACGATCGGCGGCCCGTGGTGGCTGTCGCTCGCGGTGTGCGCCGCCGTGGGGGCATTGATCAACGCTGCGGTCATCAACGGCGTCGCGGCGATGGCGCGACGGTCGAACAGATCGGCGATCGCCGTCCCCGGCCGAGCCGTGAACGGGTCGTTGTGACGCCCCCGCCCGTCGCGTCACGCCGCCAGATCACCGGCACGCTGATCGTGGCTGTGCTCAGTGCAGCCCTGTGGTTCGCCTGGATGGGCTGGGACTCGCAGGACCAGGTGGATCCGACCACCCAGGTCAGCAGCGGACCGTACGAGGCGTGGCAGGTCATCGGCTGCGCCCTGTCGCTGCTTACCGTGTTTGCCGCCGCTCTCGTCCGTCGACGGGTCCGCATCGCCGCACACGCCTCCTGTGCGGCCACACCGGACCGAACGGCGCGCACCGCCGCCGGCACCCGCGCGTTCCTCGCACGCTTCGAACACCAGGTCGAGCCCGACGGAGTACTCCCCAACGAGGTATGCGCCGCGATGGCCTCCTCGGCTGCGGGGTCCGCTGCATCGGTGACCGGTCGACCTCCTCGGCCTGACCATGTCGCCCGGTGTCGATGACGCGGTGGACTGCGGGAGTGCGAGATGCCGAATGGGGGTCCGAGTTGGCGCATGGTCAGGTTGGTGCGCCAGTACACGGCTACCAGCAGTACCCGGTCGGGCAGGTCGAGGGCCCAGGGCCTGGCCCGGGCGGCCGTCGGCGATGGTGTCACCGCCGCGTCGGGCGACCAGGCGTACCAGCCAGCGGAACTGTGCCGGCTCGGCCCGGTGAACGGGTGGATCAACTCCTGGCGGGTGGCTGAGAACACCTGCATCCATCGATGATCACCCACGGTCCGAGGTGGACTGCCGCCGGGTTACGAGACATCCCTTAGGCGGATTGATCAACGAACATTCGCAGGCAGCGTAGCCGAACTGGCTTTACGAGCCCCACAGGTTCCTCGACGGGCCGGGGTGGAGCCGCGCCCACCCTTACTCACTGTCCGCGGCGCCGACCGGTGACCTGCTGCGCATCACCGTGAAGAACCTCGGTGACGGCAGCGCCCGCGTCGCCGCCCTCACCCCGGGCACCCAGGTGTTGTTCGAAGGCCCGTACGGGCGCTGACCGGCGACTCCTACCGCGGCGGCCCGGCGGTGATGCTGGCCTGCGGCATCGGCATCACGCCGCTGCTGGCCCTCCTCCACGACCTGCCCTACCCCCGCGGCGCGGCCACCCTGATCTACCGCGCATGGCGTGAACGCCGCCACCATCTGGCAGCAGCTGCTCACCGCGGCGCGGTTGGCAGGCCACGAGACCGACGACGATCCACACGGAACGTTGATCAGGGAAACGAACCTGGTCGTCGACCGGGTAAGTGGGGAGTTTTCGAGGGGCGGTTCAAATACTCATAGATAGACAACAAGGCCCTGACCCGCATTTTTGCTGGTCAGGGCCTTGTTTCGGTCGGGCTGACAGGATTTGAACCTGCGACCCCTTGACCCCCAGTCAAGTGCGCTACCAAGCTGCGCTACAGCCCGATGCCACGCCCCGGAACCCCAGTGCGCGGCAACGTGACTACCCTACCCCAGCCCTTCAACCGGTTTCACACCGGCATGCCGGGGCGTCATCCGTGTGCCTTGCCTCGCCCGCCCGGGCCGAGCTTCTTGCGTGGCCGTACCGATACCTCGACGGGGCTGCCTTCGAAGCCGAACTCCTCGCGCAGCTTGCGCTCCACGAAACGCTGGTAGCCGGCGTCCAGCGGGCCGGTGGTGAACAGCACGAACCGCGGTGGCGCGACTCCCGCCTGGGTGGCGAACAGGACCCGCGGGGCGCGGCCGCCGCGGACGGGGTGTGGTGTTGCCTGGGTAAGGGCGGTCAGCCACTGGTTGAGGGCACCGGTCGGGATGCGCTGTTCCCAGCTGGCCAGGGCGCGGCGGATTGCTGGGGCGAGCTTGTCGACTGCGCGGCCGGTCTTGGCGGAGATGTTGACGCGGATGGCCCAGGGGATGCGCTTCAGTTCGCGGTCGATTTCTTTGTCGAGGTAGAAGCGGCGGTCGGCGTCGACGAGGTCCCATTTGTTGAAGGCGATCACCAGGGCGCGGCCGGCCTCGACGACCTGGGAGAGGACTCGCTGGTCCTGTTCGCTGATGGTCTCGCCGGCGTCGAGGAGGACCACGGCTACCTCGGCGGCTTCGACGGCGCCGGCGGTGCGCAGGGAGGCGTAGTACTCGGTGCCTGAGGCTTGGTTCACTCGTTTGCGCAGGCCGGCGGTGTCGACGAACTGCCAGACTTCGCCGTCCATCTCGACGAGGCTGTCGACCGGGTCGACCGTGGTGCCGGCGACGGAGTCGACGACGGCGCGTTCTTCGCGGGCGAGGCGGTTGAGCAGGGAGGACTTGCCGACGTTGGGTCGCCCGACCAGCGCCACCCGGCGGGGACCGCGGGGGCCGCCCTCGATGATGGGGGGCGCGGGCGGCATCGCGGACAGGATGGCGTCGAGCAGGTCGCCGGAGCCGCGGCCGTGCAGGGCGGAGACCGGGTGCGGTTCGCCGAGGCCCAGGCCCCACAGGGACGTCGCCTCGAGCTCGATGGCCTGGTTGTCGGCCTTGTTGGCCACCAGGATGACCGGCTTGGCGCTGCGGCGCAGCATGCGGACGGCCTTCTCGTCCATGTCGGTGGAGCCGATGGTGGCGTCGACCACGAACACGACCACGTCGGCGGTCTGGACGGCGATCTCCGCCTGGGCGGCGATGGCGGCGGCGCGGTCCTTGGCATCCGGTTCCCAGCCGCCGGTGTCGACGACGGTGAAGCGGCGGCCGTTCCAGTTGGCGTCGTAGGGGACGCGGTCGCGGGTGACGCCGGGGACGTCCTCGACGACTGCCTGGCGGCGGCCGATGATGCGGTTGACCAGGGTCGACTTGCCGACGTTGGGCCGCCCGACGACGGCGACGATCGGCTGCGGGCCCGCCGGTTCCTCGCCTTCGGAGGAACCGTCGGAGAAGGTCACTTCGTCGAACTCGGAGAGATCGACGGGGAAGTCAGTCACGAACTCACCTTGCTGTTGAGCATGTCGAGGAGCCTGGCCACGACGTCGTCGATCCCCAGGCCCGTGGTGTCGAGCTCGGTCGCGTCGTCGGCCTGCTTGAGCGGGTCGACGGCCCGGCTCGAGTCGAGCTTGTCGCGGCGGGCCAGGTCGGCCTCGGTCGCGGCTACGTCGGTGGCGTCCTCCGCGCTGCGGCGCTGGGCGCGCGCGGCGGCGGACGCGGTCAGGTAGACCTTGAGGTCGGCGTCCGGCGCCACGACCGACGCGATGTCGCGGCCCTCCACGACGATGCGCGGGGCGCCCGAGATGATGTCCTGCTGCAACTGCACGAGCATGGCGCGTACCTGCGGGATCGCGGCGACGGCCGAGACCGCGCCGGTGACCTCGGGACCGCGGATGGCCGCGTCGACGTCGACGCCGTTGGCCTCGAAGTGCGGCGCGAGCGGGTCCGTGCCGATCGACAGGTCGGTCTCCTGCGCGATCTTGATGACCGAGTCGGTGTCGGCGAGGTCGACGCCGGCCTGCAGCACGGCCCAGGTGACCGCCCTGTACATCGCGCCGGTGTCCAGATAGATGCCGTCGATCGCCGTGGCGAGACGCCGGGAAACGGTGGATTTACCCGATCCGGAGGGACCGTCGACGGCCACTACACACCGCTCGGGCCGTACTGCTTGCGCCACCGTTACCTCCAACGTCGGGGGACGAACCTTTCCTATTGTGCCCGGTGCCTCTGACACGTTCTCGGGCGCCGTCGCCCGAGAACACAAGCCGGGTTGCGCTGGGCGTATTCCTCACGCAGGTCTCCGGCAGGAAAGTACGCCGCCAGGCCCGGCCCGACCGCAGACGACGGCCATCATGCGTCAGAGGCCGCGCGATGGCGAACGCCACACCGCGGCGCCCTCGTGCCACCGGCTCCCACCACGACCCGACGCACACACCCGGCGTCACCGGCCACGGATGAGGCCGACACCCGAGACGACCAGCCAGAGGCTCCACACGACGTACCCGACGAAGTTGGTCAGATCCGCGCCGGGCACGCCGAGCGGCACCAGCAGTCCGGCAAGGATCATCGGGGCGCTGAGGAAACCGAGCACCGCGGAGCCCCGGCCGATCAACCCCGCCCGGCGCGTCGCGACAACGATCAACACGGTCCAGGCTGCGGTCAGCGTGTAGCCGACGGACTCCCCGACCACCTTGCCCAGCACCGTGTGCAAGGTCTCGAACGTCTCCACCGCGCCGGCCGAGCCGGCCAGGAACGGAACGACCAACGGCCACCGCAGCAGTCCGACGACCTGGACCGCGGCGGCTGCCACGCCGACCACCGCCGCCGCCCGGGCCACCCGGCCGGGACCGGCGAGCCGCGACAGCCGCACCGCGATCGGCGCCAGCAGTCCCGCGCCGACGGCCAGCAGCAGGAACAACCCGCCGATGAGCAGGGCGTCCGAGTGGAACCGTGCCAGTATCTCCCCGGCCGGATGCTGCAGCACGTCCGGGTAGTCGAACACCACGCCCAGCGCGGCGAACGCCACGTTGGCCACCAGAGCGCCCGCGATGAGCAGCAACCCGGTCAACGCCCGGCCGCGTCGCGCTTCCCGATCGATCAACGCCATGACATCCTCGTCTCTGTACACCGTTCAGTTTGTACGCTGTTCAGACTGAACGGTGTACAGACCGTTGTCAAGGAGGAGGCAGGGATGCGGCAGAACGCTCCGACAAGCAAGCCCGGACCCCGGGGGATCCTCTCCGTCCAGGTCATCGTCGACGCGGCGCTCCGCCTGCTCGACGACAAAGGACCGGACGCCATGTCGATGCGGGGCATCGCTACCGAGCTCGGAGTCGCTCCCAACGCGCTCTACACGTACTTTCCGGACAAGGCCGCCGTCCTGCGCGCCGTCGTCGACCGCCTCATCGGGGAGCACGCCGTCGCCGCCCTGGCGGCGACCGAGCGACCCTGGCGCCAACGCATCCACGACCTCGCGCTCGAGCTGCGCGCGGGCCTGCTGCGGCACCCGGGCGCCGCCGGGCTCGTCCTAGGCGCGCCGATGGACGGTCCGCAGGCACTGGCGCTCGGGGAACGGCTGCTGGACGTCCTCGCCGAGGCGGGACTCGATCAGGACGACGCCGCCCGGGCCAGCTATCTCGTCATCGTGTATCTGCTCGGCTTCGTGGCCCTCGAGGCCGCCGAGGTGGACCCGACCCGGCCGGCACCGCCGGAGGACGAGCGCGTCGCCTCCCGCCAGGCCGGGTTCGACGCGGTTTCCGCGGCCGAGTACCCGCGCACCGCGGCCAGCGCCGGCACCATGGCCCGCTACATCACCACCGAGCAGTTCGCCTGGGGGCTCGACCGCCTCCTCGACGGCCTGCAACCGTGAGGGCCTACACGCGGAGCAGCTCCATGCACCGCTCGGGGCTCTCGACGTGAGCGTTGTGCCCCAGCCCCGCCAGCGTGATCACCGGTACGCCGAACCGCCCGAGCTGCTCATCGGTGTTCATCGGATCGTGCTCACCGCGCGCCATGGTGACCGCCGCCGGGCAGCGCGCCACGAGCCCGGCCACGTCAGGCTCTCCCACCCCGAAAGCCTTCCCGTCCAGCGCGAGCCGCCACCGTCCGTCCTGCTCGGACAGTCCAGCGTCCACCGCCGGATCATCGGCGTCGACCAGCCCGGCGAGCCCGGACACCCGCAGATACCGAGCGCCGGCCTCGTCTCGAGACGAGAACCACGTCACCGGTCGCCCGGCGAGCGCCCGCGCCCGGTCCAGCTCCTCGCCGGTCCAGGAAACCTTGATCCCGATCCCGACGACCGCGGCCACAGGCACGCCGGCGCCGGCCAGCTCCAGCGCGACCACTCCGCCGAGCGAGTGCCCCAGCACGACCGTCCGGCCGGACGTCTCGACGAGCGGACGCACCCCGGCGGCCAAGGCAGCGAAGGTGTACTCGGGCAGCGGTGCGGATCCGCCGTGCCCGGGCAGGTCCGGCGCCACCCACCGACCCGGCCACCGGCTCGTCAGCAGGGGCTCCCACCCGGTCCACACGTCGCAGGTAGCGCCCAGCCCGTGAAGCAGGAGCAGCACCGGATCCCCGTCGCCGCCGGTTCGCACCCGGAGATCACCGTCCACAGAGCGATTCTGCCATCCGGAACGGCAGCCGCTTGATCCCATCGGAGATCATGGACATCCCCATCGATGCGAGGTGTGCGACATCCATGCTCGAGTTCGACCGCTACTTCGCGGAGTTCGAAACCGAAACGGCCCGATTGGCGACGCTGGCGCACGACACGGACAGCCGGCGTCCGATCCCCACCTGCCCAGGCTGGACGATGGAGCAGCTGGTGGGGCACGTCGGCCGGGGACACCGGTGGGCGGCCGAGATCATCCGGCTGCGCCTGCTGGAACCGATCCCCATGCAGGAGGTCGTGGTGCCCGGCGACCCGGATGAGCGAAGCGCATGGCTGACCGAGGGCGCGCGGATGCTCGCCGACGCGGTACGCGCCGCAGGGCCGGAGCAGCCGGTGTGGACGTGGCAGAGGGATCGCACCGCGGGCTTCTGGCTCCGGCGGATGTTCCACGACGAGGTCGTGCATCGCTTCGACGCCGAACTGGCCCTGGGCATCGAGGGAAGCCTGGCGGCCGATCTTGCGGTTGACGGCGTGTCCGACGTACTGGACACCGCCGCGATCCTCTCCATGCCGAACATCGGCGTGCCGAGCGGTTTCGCCGGCTTGGCGGGTTCCGGCGAGGCGCTGCAGTTCGTCGCCACGGACCCGGAGCTCGGAGCGAGCGGCGAATGGTCGGTCACTCGCAGCCCCGCCGGCATCACCTGGCAGCACGGCCACCGTCAGGCGGACGTCACGGTACGCGGACCCGCCGTGCACCTGCTGCTCCTGCTCAACCGGCGCCTGTCGGCCGAAACGGCGGACGTCGAGATCACCGGCGACCCGGACCTGTTCGCGCACTGGTGGACGAACAGTAAGTTCTGACCGTGCGCGTCAGCCAGTACGCCTATTTCGCCCTGTCCAGCAGCCACACGTCGGCGGCGGAGATGGCGGCCGTCCTCGGACTCGAACCCGACGAGACCACCGTCCGCGGCAGCCGCATCGCCGAGCCCGGCGCCGTCCCCGCCCTTCACCGTTGGAAGATCGTCTGCCGAGAGCCGGGGCTGCATGTCGACGAGCAGATCGCCCGCATCGTGCATCGACTCGCGCCGCACACCGCGGCGATCGCCGCCCTCGCCGGCCGCTTGGACGACGAGGAGCCCGGGCCGGCCGCGGTTCTGGAAGTCGTGCGCACCTTCGACGACCGTGCCGCGGCCGAAACTCCCGCCACCCTGGGCTGGCATCTCGACCGCGAGATCCTCGACTTCCTGCAGACCACCGGAGCAGTCCTCGACGTCGACGAGTACGACATGACTCCCGGCCCTGACGAGGCCTGAGCCACGGACCGGCCGGACCCACGATCCGCAACACGTTCGCGGTCGACCGACCCGGTAGTTCCCCCGGCACACGGTGGAGTCCCGGCGGGGGCGCGTTGAATCGCACCGCAACCTTGCCTAAGACAGTCGTCATGCCTGTCACGAGCTCCGCCCCGCTCCCCCGCACGTCCGCATCCGGCACGCCGCGGCCCGCGCGCCGCCGAACGCCCGGCGGGCTGCTGGTCGTGGCCGGCGCAGTGCTGTGGGGCACGGTGGGCACCGCGCAGGCGCTCAGCCCGTACGCGGGAAGTCCGCTCGGTCTGGCGACGGCCCGCAGCGGCCTCGCCGGGCTGATCCTGCTGGTGATCGCGGCTGTCACGCACGGCCGGGACCTGCCCCGGTTGCTGCTGCGACCGGGCGTGCACGGCACGGATCACCGGCGGGTGCCGCGGCCCCGGCCGGCCGCACACAAGAATCGTCCGGCGCGCCGGTTCCTGCTGCTCGGCGCGGCCTCGATGGCCGTCTACCAGGCGAGCTTCCTGACGGCGATGCACCTGAGCGGCGTGTCGGCGGGCACCTTGGTCGCGATGGGTTCGGCACCGTTGTTCGCCGGCGTCCTCGGCGTGCTGACCGGCCAGCGGACGAGCACCCGATGGCTGCTCGCCACTACCGTTGCCGTGGCCGGCCTGGCGGTTCTCCTCACCCCCGGGGTGGTGACGACCGCAGGAGCCGTGACGGGTCTGGCCGCGGGGATGTCGTTCGCGTCCTACACGTGGTGCAGCCGCCGGGCGCTGGACGCGGGAGTGCCCGCCGTACCGTTGCTGGCGGTGTTCTTCGTGGGCGCCGCGGTGGCGCTCGCACCCTTCGGCGGCGTGGACGCGGTCGCGTGGTGTCTCTCGCCGGGCGGCGCGACGGTGGTCGTCTACCTGTCGGTGGTGGCGACCGTCACGCCGTACCTGGTGTGGATCCGCGGGATGGCGAGCACGGCACCGGCCGCCGCCACGACGCTGGCGCTGGCCGAACCGCTGACCGCGGCGGTGCTGGCGGTGGCCCGCCTCGGCGAACCCGTCACCGGCCGTCTCGCGGCGGGAGCCGCCCTTCTCGCCGTCGGGCTGCTCCTGACCACCGCGCGGCGTGCTACTCCCCGACGGCCTTGAAGAGGGCTCCGACCTCGGCGTTCGACAGGTGGCGGAACCCGCCGGGCCGCATGTCGCCGAGCCGGATCGGCCCGACCGCCGTGCGGATCAGCCGCGACACCGGGTGCCCCACCTCGTCCATCATCCGCCGCACGATGTGCTTGCGCCCCTCGTGCAGCGTCAGCTCGACCTGCGCGGTCTTGCCCACCGCGTCGACGAGCTTGAACGCGTCGACCTTCGCCGGCCCGTCCTCCAGCTCGATGCCCGCCAGCAGTCGCCGGCCCACGTTGCGGGGCAGCGGGCCGGCCACCTCGGCCAGGTACGTCTTCGAGACCCCGTACGAGGGATGCATCAGCTTGTGCGCGAGCGCCCCGTCGTTGGTGAGCAGCAGCAGGCCTTCGCTGTCCGCGTCCAGGCGGCCCACGTGAAAGATCCGTTGCTCGAAGGTGCCGAGGAAGTCGGCGAGCTCGTTGCGGCCCTTCTCGTCGTCCATGCTGGAGACCACGCCGCGGGGCTTGTTCATCGCCAGGTAGACGAGTTTGGTGTCGGTGACCACCCGCTGTCCGTCGACGTGGATCTCCGCGGTGGCCGGGTCGACCTTGTCGCCCAGCTTGGCCACCCGGCCGTTGACGGTGACGCGGCGGCGGAAGATCAAGTCTTCGCAGGCACGCCGGGATCCGACTCCGGCGGTTGCCAGAACTTTCTGCAGCCGTACGGAACTGTCCGGATCAGCCTGAGGCATCGAGCACTTCTTCCACGTCGTCGGGCAGGAACGGGGCCAGCGGCGGCAACTGGTCCACCGAGTTGAGGCCGAGCTTCTCGAGGAACAACGCCGTGGTCCGATACAGGAACGCCCCGGTCTCGCCCTCGGTGCCGCATTCCTCGATGAGGCCGCGCGTGACAAGGGTACGCATCACACCATCGCAGTTGACACCGCGGATGGCCGAGATGCGCGACCGCGTCACCGGCTGCTTGTAGGCGACCACCGCCAGCGTCTCCAGCGCGGCCTGCGTCAGCCGCACGGACTGCCCGTCGAGCACGAACCGCTCCACGTACGGCGCGTACTCCGGGCGCGTGTAGAGCCGCCACCCGCCCGCGGCCCGCCGCAGGTCGAACCCGTGCCCGGCCGCCGTGTAGCGCGCGGAGATGTCCTCGAGCATCGCCGCGACCCGCTCGGTGGGCTGCTCCACGATCTGCGCGAGCTGCATCTCGGCGACCGGCTCGTCGACGACGAGCAGGATCGCCTCCAGCGCCGCGCGCAACTCACCGTCGTCGAGGGGCTTGAGCTCTACTTCTTCTTCGGTACGGGCGGACGACTCCGCAGACGCAGCACCCCCCGCCCGGCCGCGACGGCCCTGAGCAGGAATGCCTGAGCCGCCGGCCCCGGCCTCACCCTCAGCCGCGGCACCGTCGTTCACGTCCGGCCCCGGCACCTCCTCCACCACGGGCAGATCCGCCTCGGCGTCATCCGTGAGGTCATCGTCCGCGGCGTGGTCGAACACATCCCCGGCGTCGTCGCCGTCCTCGGGCAGCGGCGCGTCCACGAGCGGCGACGAACCGATCTCGTTCTCCGACGCCTCCTCGATGGCGTCGGGCACCGGCAGCTCAGGACCGAGCCCGATGTCGGTCGGGTCGAGCTCATCCTCCCCGGGCAGCTCCTGCGGCGCGTCGACGGTCGCCGGGCCTTCCACCTCGCCGGGAACGGGCGGCAGCTCCGGCGGCACCTCACTGCTCTCGCCGGCCGACTCGCCGCCGTCTCCCGCGCCGACATCCTCGGCGGCATCAGAGTTCCCGGCCGACGCTGAGGCCGACAGCTGCGCGTCGGCCGGGTCGGACAGCTGTGCGTCGGCCGGGCCCCCCACCTCCGCCCTCGCCGCATCGGACGGTTCTGCCTCCTGCGAGCCGGTCACCCCGGCCGCGACGGCGTCGTCGACGGCGCTCCGGGCCTCCGCCTCGTCGAACGCGGCACCGAGGTCGTCGTCACCGTCCGACAGCTCTTCGTCGTCGGCCGGCGCGCGGTGGGCTGCCGCATAGGCCGGGTCCGGCGGACGCGGAGCGCGTTCCCACGGCGGAACCCAGGAGGCCGCCTGCGCGGCGAGGGATTCGGGGCGCTCGTCCGTCATGCCTTGTCCTCTTCCGATGAAGCCTCCGGCCCGGCTTCCGCCTCCGGACCGTCGATGTCCTGCGCGTCGTCATCCCCTGCCGGGTCGCCGTCCTCGGCACCGGGCTCGGTCGCTGCGGTGTCCGGCTCGGGCGGGGATCCCTCGTAGTCGTCGATGTCGAAGTCGCCGCCGCCGTCGTCCCCGCCGATCCACCTGATCGTCAGCTCGTCCAGCGACAACGGCTGCTCGAAGTCGACCAACCCTTCCCTGTACAGCTCCAGCAGCGCCAGGAACCGGGCCACCACCTCGAGGGTGTTCTCGCAGTCGGCGACCAGCAGGCTGAACGTCGTCGATCCGGCCCGCCGCAGCCGCTCACGGATCAGGTTGGCGTGTTCGCGGACGCTGACGCGCACCTGGTGGATGTGCGCGATCGAGACCTGCGGCGGCCCCGGCTTCGGCGTGAACTGCTTGAGCGCCAGCTTGAACAGCCGCTCCGGGCCGACGCCGAGGACCAGTTCGGGCAGCGCTTCGGCGTACCGTGGTTCCAGCGAGACCGCGCGCGGCCAGCGCCGCGCCCCCGTGCCTTCCAGCTCGGCGAGGTGGGCGGCGGCTTCCTTGAAGGCCTTGTACTGCAGGAGACGCGCGAAGAGCAGGTCGCGGGCCTCGAGCAGGGCGAGGTCCTCCTCGTCCTCGACCTCGGCGGCGGGCAGGAGCCGGGCCGCCTTGAGATCGAGCAGGGTGGCCGCGACCAGGAGGAACTCGCTGGCCTCGCCGAGGTCCCAGTCGTCGCCCATCGCGCGGATGTACGCGATGAAGTCGTCCGTCACCTGGTGCAGCGCCACCTCGGTCACGTCGAGCTTGTGCTTGCCGATGAGCTGCAGCAACAGGTCGAACGGCCCGGTGAAGTTGGTGAGCCGCACCGTGAACTTGCCACTGTCGGCCGCGGCCTCGTCGGCCGTCGCAGCCCCGGGCTCGGCAACCCCGGTGGGTGACGCCTCCGCGGCAGCCGTCACCGCCGGCGGGTCGGCGACGGAACCGGTCGACGCCGGACCGGCACCGCCCAGCTCGCCGGGCGCGGAGGGAACGGGCTCTTCAGGCACGTGCTGACCGTAGACCACCGGTCCGACAAGCTGCTCCCGGCTCACTCGTGCAACCCCCACAACCTTCGCGAACAGCCTCTCCTGGGTCAAACGCCACGAACCACAAGGAGTAACTGACAGCGCACGCACAGAGATCAACTTTTCTGTCGTACCCCGTCCCTACGGTCATGACATGCGACCGACCGCCGTCCTCGATGCACCGTCCAACCTGGGCTTGCGACCACCGGCCGAAGGCCTGGTCCCGGGCTGTTGCAAGCTCGCGGGCGCCCTGCGTGACCAGCGCCTGCTCGACCGCCTGGGCGCCCGCGACGCCGGGGTCGTCGTGCCGCCGCGCTACGACGTCCGCGGCTGGAAGCCGGGCGATGGTGTCCTCAACGCCGAGTCCCTGGCCGCCTACACGCGGCGCCTCGCCGACCGGGTGACGACCGTCATAGATCAGCACGAGTTCCTGGTCCTGCTCGGCGGCGACTGTTCGATCCTGTTCGGCCCCGCGCTCGCGCTACGCCGCCGGGGCCGCTACGGGCTCGCCTACCTCGACGGCTCGATCGACTTCCGGCACACCGGCAACAGCGACCACGTCGGCGCCTCGGCCGGCGAGGGTACGGCGATCGTGACCGGCCGCGGTCAGCCGGACATCGCGGACATCGACGGCCTGTCGCCGTACGTGCGGGTGGAGGATCTCGAGGTCCTCGGCGTGCGCGACTACGACGGTGACCTCGCCGAGGTGCGCGCGCTCGGCATGAGCGTCCACACGACCCCGGAGATCCTCGCCGCGGGAGCCGCGGCGATCGGCGCCCGCACCGCGCAGCGTCTGGGCGCCCTCGACGGCTTCTTCGTCCACCTCGACGCCGACGTCCTCGATCCGGAGGTGATGCCGGCCGCCGACGCACCCGACCCGGGGGGCCTGGACTACCCGGATCTCACGGCGCTGCTCCGGCCATTGGTCACGCATCCGTCGTGCGTAGGCCTGCAGCTGACCATCTACGACCCGGACCTGGACCCGGACGGACGCTACGCCGCGTCCCTGGCCGACACGCTGGTGGACGCAGTACGCCCCGGAGAGGAGCACGGGCTATGAGCCGGCCACGCCCTGCACCGACCGCGACAGGATGCAGAACTCGTTGCCCTCCGGATCGGCCAGCACGGTCCACGTCACGTCGGCGGGCTGGCCCACGTCGACCCGGCGGCCGCCCAGCGCCAGGGCTCGCGCGACCTCCTGCTCGGCCGTGGTGCCGTCGGCGCGCAGGTCGAGGTGCAGGCGGTTCTTCACGCTCTTGCGCTCGGGCACCTTGACGACGTCGATCATCGGCCGCGCTCCACCGCCCGGGCCGATGCTGATGATGTCGGCATCCTCGGTCACGATGTGCCAGCCGAGCAGTGCCGCCCAGAACTCCGCGATCGGGCGGGGGTCGAGCGCGTCGATGGTGATGGTGTCGATGCGACAGGTCATGCATCTCGTATACATGGACGAGCTGGCGGAAGAGATCTGGGGGAGGACCCGTGCGTCTGCACGTCGGGTGTGCGCAGTGGAATCTGAAGTCCTGGCAGGGGCGTTTCGTGCCGCACCCCCTTCCGCCCCAGGAACGGCTGCGGGCCTATGCGCGCTGGTGCAACGCGGTCGAGGGCAACACCACCTTCTACGCCACCCCGACGCGCGAGACCGTGGCGACCTGGGCGGCTCAGACCGATCCGGACTTCCGCTTCGTGATCAAGCTGCCGAAGCGCATCACCCACGAACGCCGGCTCGCGGGGAACGACGAGGAGCTGCGAATCTTCCTGGATGCCGTCGAGCCGCTCGGCTCGCGCCTGCATGCGTTGTGGATTCAGCTGCCCGGCTCCTTCTCTCCCGCCGACACACCGTCGCTCGCGGAGTTCCTCGCCCGCGCGCCCCGGTCGCATCGGTACGCAGTCGAGGTGCGTCATCCCGGCTTCTTCGACGACGCCGCGGCCACAGCCCAACTCGAGGAGGTTCTCGGGACCGTGGCAGCCGAGTGGGTGCCGTTCGACACGACCGCGCTGTTCCGCAGCCCGCCCACCAGCGACATGGAGCGCGACGCCTGGACGAGGAAGCCGCGCATGCCTCTGCGGACTCTCGCGCTGACCGATCGGCCGATCGTGCGCTACATCGGCCGGGACGCCACCGAGCAGACCGTGGAGGGCTGGCGGCACTGGGTCGACGCGGTCACCGAGTGGCTGCGGGAGGGCCGCTCACCCACGGTGTTCATCCACACTCCCGACAATGCCGAGGCACCCGAGCTGGCCCGCCGTTTCCACGACGCGGTCCGTGCCCGGCTGCCCGAGCTGGAGCCGCTTCCCCAGCCGGCGCCGGTCGGTCCCGAGACCCTGTTCTGAGCATGCCCGACGCGATCTTCGCCGATCCCCGGCTCGCCGCGGTCTACGACGCTCTCGACGGGCCTCGTGACGACCTGCCCGCATACCTGAGCATCGCCGATGAGCTCGGTGCGCGGCGGGTGGTGGACATCGGGTGCGGGACCGGTTCTCTGGCGCTGGTGCTCGCGGGCTCGGGGCGTACCGTCGTCGGGGTGGACCCGGCGGCCGCGTCGCTGGCGGTGGCCCGGTCGAAGGACGGCGCCGCGGCGGTCGAGTGGCATCTCGGCGGCGCCGCGAAGACTCCGCAGTGCCGCGCCGATGTCGCCATGATGATCGGCAACATCGCGCAGGTGTTCCTCACCGACCGCGACTGGGACGAGGCGCTGCGCGGCGTTCGGGGCGCGCTGCGCAGCCGCGGGCATGTCGTCTTCGAGACCCGGCGGCCCTCGTTCCGGGCCTGGGAGGAGTGGGCCGCCGACACGGGTACGGTCACCCGCGACGTCCCCGGCGCGGGGCTGGTCGAGCAGCGGTTCACGCTCACCGCGGTCGACCTGCCGCTGGTCTCCTTCCGGTTCACCTACCGGTTCCTCAGCGACGGCGCGGTGCTCGTCTCCGATTCGACGCTGCGGTTCCGCGAGCGTGAAGAGGTCGAGGCGAGCCTGGCCGCCGCGGGTTTCCGGGTCCTCCAGGTGCGGGAGGCGCCGGACCGGCCCGGGCGTGAGGACGTGTTCATCGCCCAGCGCGCCGCCTGACCGAGATCGTGAACGTCTGCTGTCCGTGGTGCACGGTCGCTGCCAGGGCCGCCGCGAGCAGCGGGAGTCCGGCGACGACCAGGATGTCCGCCACCACGAGCCCGACGGTCACGTCCGGCTCGTAGCGCATGCCCACCACGAACTCATACAGCTCCTGCGCCAGGGGAACGGCCGCGAGCGGGACGAGCAGCACGACGAGGCGGCCCCGCACACCGGTCCCGGTGCACCAGAGACCTGCGGCCACGAGGGCGGCCGCGGTCACGAGCACCATGTCGCGGACGGTGACCAGGCCGAGGATCTGCACGACGCCGGCCCTGCCGACCAGTGCGCGCACGGGTGAGCTGAGCATGATCACCCAGCCCCAGAGCGCCACCGCGGCGGGCGCCAGGGTCAGCCAGGTGCCCCGGATGCCCAGGACCCGGGCCGCCGGCCGGCCACGCCGGGCCAGCACCAGCATCGTCACGACCAGAGCGGCCAGCATCGGCGCCCACGACATGCGGATCGGGCGCAGCGGCTCGCCCGGCATTCCCGCCACGATCGCCCCGGCCTCGACGAGGAGGCCGCCGACGCCCAGGACCACCGCCGAGCGGCGCAGTCCCGTGGCGACGGCGAAAAACACCAGCAGCCAGACCGCCGTCCGCGCCACGAGGTCGCCGGCGGGCAGATCAGGGTCCTGCGAGAGCACCAGGGCGTCGAGGAGCCGGCGGCCGGCGGACGCCGCGAGCAGAGCGGCACCGACCAGGGCGGCCACCGCGGCCGCGTCACGCCAGCCTGAGGAACGCAGCGCGAACCAGCTGCGGCCCGCCCGGGCGCGCATGCCGGAGCACAGCAGGTCCGCGGCCTCACCGAGGTCGGGACAGCGCTGGCCGGGCCGCGCACCGGCGAGGAGCACACCGAGCATCTCCTCGGCGTAGACGCGCCGGTGATCCGCCGGGTACGCCCCGAGCAGCCGGCGGTAACGGGTCTCCAACGACGTCATGCGGGAGCGCCTCCGAAGTGGCGGCGGGCGCTCAGCCGGCTCTCGGCGAGCGTGGCCTGCTGACGCAAGCGACTGGTCTCGGCGGCGAGCCGCTGTTCGCCGAGGCCGCTCAGCCGGTAGTACCGACGCAACCGCGACTGCACGACCTCCTCGCGGTCGACCTCGATGAGCCCTTCGTTGCGCAACCGGTCGAGGGCCGCGTAGAGGGTGCCGGCGCGCAGCCGGACCCGGCCGTCGGTCATCCGCGCGACGTCCTCGATCACGGCGTAGCCGTGCTGCGGCGTCTCGGCGAGCGCGGTGAGCACCAGGAACGTCGGCTCACGCAGGGGTCCCTCGGTCATGAGGCGGAGCATATACCGATGGCAGGTATATGCTCCAGGGAGTGCATCTCGAGGTCCGCTTCGTCGAGGTACGCAAGAACACCGACCGGGGTCCGGCGCATGACACCGTCGGACCACGGGCAGCTGGGCGGGGCCGGCGGCGACGCGCAGGCCGGGCAGGCGGCGGGCGGAGCCGGCCAGGCGGCGGGCGATGCGCGGTCGCTCCCGGACCTCTGATGGGCGGCTGTCAGCCCCACAGGCGCAGGAAGAGCACCCCGAGCACGTCGAGGATGATCAGCAGCAGCGGTCGCTCCAGCGGGAAGAAGCAGCAGAGCAACAGGATCAGGACGCCTATGTTCTTGTCCTCGAACCACAGCCGCATCCACTGCATCCCCGGGCCCGGCTGTTTCTGCGCCGACCACAGGGCGCCGAAGCCGTCGAGCGGCGGGATGGGGATGAGCGCCAGCAGGCCGAAGGTCAGCAGGGTGGTGCCGAAGCAGAGCAGCACCTGCTCGACCAGTGGCAGCGGGAGGCCGCGCAGCAGCATGGACGGGTAGACCCAGCTCAGGAGGTCGTCGGGCCTGCTCAGGGCGTACCCGGCGAAGAAGAGCTGGGCCACGACGATGCAGAGCAGCGGACCGGAGAGGAAGACCATCGCGGCGCGGCCCCGGCCGCGCCAGCGGGAGACCTCGTCGACGCTGACGACCTTGCCCCAGCCCATGCCGCCGACCGCGGCGGCGACCGCGCCGAACGGGTCGATGTCCTCGCGGGGGCGCGGGCTGAGCGGTTCCCGGCGGTCGACCAGGCCCAGGGTACGGGCGGTGAGCCGGATCGCGACGGCGCGCAGCAGGAGCGCGAGCAGGAAGGCGACGACCAGCGCGACGAACGCGACCGGCTCGCCGAGGGCGAAGAGCAAGCTAGCCTCGTTCCGCCTTCGCGGCGATGACCTCGCGGGCGAGCTGCCGGTAGTTGCGGGCGCCCGAGGAGGCCGGGTCCAGGGTGGTGATCGGCGCGCCGGCCACCGTGGACTCCGGGAACTTCACCGTCTTGGTGATGACCGTCTGGTAGACCTTGTCGCCGAACGCCTCCACGACGCGCTGCAGCACCTGGCGGCAGTGGGTGGTGCGGCTGTCGTACATGGTCGCGAGGATGCCTTCGAGCTCGAGGTCGAAGTTGAGGCGCTCGCGGACCTTGTCGATGGTGTCGAGCAGCAGCGCCACGCCGCGGAGGCTGAAGAACTCGCACTCCAGCGGGATGAGCACGCCGTGGGCGATGGTCAGCGCGTTGATCGCGAGCAGGCCCAGCGACGGCTGGCAGTCGATGAGGATGAAGTCGTATTCCTTGCGCACGCTGCGCAGCACCCGGGCGAGCGCCATCTCGCGGGCGACCTCGTTGACCAGCTGGATCTCGGCCGCGGACAGGTCGATGTTGGCGGGCAGCAGGTGCAGGCCGGCCACGTCCGACTTGATGATCACGTCCTCGGCGGTGACGTCGTCCTGCATGAGCAGGTTGTAGACGCTGAGGTCGAGGTTGTGCGGGTTGACGCCCAGGCCGACCGAGCAGGCGCCCTGGGGGTCGAAGTCGACGAGCAGGACCTTGCGGCCGTACTCGGCGAGCGCCGCGCCCAGGTTGATCGTCGTCGTGGTCTTGCCGACGCCGCCCTTCTGGTTGGCGAGGGCGATGATCCGCGCAGGGCCGTGCCGGTCGGTCGGCATCGGCTCGGGGATCGGGCGGCGCATCGTGTATGCCGTGGGGTCGGCCGGACCGAGGTCGGCGCCCAGGTCGAGGGAGCTCTGCTGCTCACGCAGCGCCGAGGTCCAAGCCTCCGCACGCTCGTCGTTTCCCGCCATGTCCCGCTCGCCCCCTCTCGCCCGCTGCCCGACTGTACGCCACGCAAGCCGTCGATCCGGGGTCACCCGTTCGGCGTGTCGTCCACTGGTGCGCAACGCCTAACGAGCGCGGGGGTGTGCGGTCGCGTAGACCTCGCGCAACCGGTCCACTGTCACCAGCGTGTACACCTGCGTGGTGGTCACCGAGGCGTGTCCGAGCAGCTCCTGGACGACGCGTACGTCCGCGCCGCCGTCGAGCAGGTGGGTCGCGTACGAGTGCCGCAGCGTGTGCGGTGACACGGCGTGCGGCCCGTCGACCGGCAGCCCCGCCGCGCCGGCCGCCCGGTGCAGGATCGTCCAGGCGCTCTGCCGCGACAGCGCTCCCCCGCGCGCGTTGAGGAACACCTTCGGCGTGCCCTTGCCGGCGGCTGCCAGTCCCGGGCGCGCCCGGACGAGGTACGCGTCCAGCGCGGCACCGGCGTACGAGCCGAGCGGCACCAACCGGGTCCGCCCGCCCTTGCCGTGCAGGGTCACGACGGTGTCGTCGAGGTCGTCGACGTCCAGCCCTACCGCCTCGGAGATCCGGGCGCCGGTGCCGTAGAGGAACTCCAGCAGGGCGCGGTCGCGCAGGGCGAGCGGCTCGTCGCCGCTGACCGTGTCCAGCAGCCGGGTCACCTGGTCGACGTCGAGGGCCTTGGGCAGGCGCTTGGGCGGCGCCGGCGGCTTGACGTCGCGGCTGACGTCCTGCGGGGCGAGGCCCTCTCGCGCGGCGAAGCGGTGCAGGCCCCGCACGGCACTGACGGCCCGCGCGGCCGACGCCGCCGACAGGGCCGCCTCCCGCAGCTCGCCCAGGTGGCGGGTCACATCCGCCGGGGTGACCGCGGCGAGATCGGTGATCCCGGCCGCGGTCAGCGACTCCAGATAGCGCTCCAGGTCCCGCCGGTACGACTCCAGGGTGTTGCGCGACAGGCCGCGCTCGACCGTCAGGTGGTCGAGGTACGTCTGCACGGCCTGTCGCAGCACCTTCATCGGTCTTTTCTTCGGTTTTCCGCCGCGGGCAGGCTCAGCTGAGCGCCTCGGCGAGGGTGAGCGCCTGCATGCCGTGGGCCTCGGCGACCGGGCCGTACGTGACGTGCCCGGCGTGCGTGTTCAGGCCCAGGGCCAGCGCCGGGTCCGCCCGGATCGCGTCGCGCCAGCCGCGGTTGGCCAGCTCGAGCGCGTACGGGAGGGTGACGTTGGTCAGCGCGTACGTGCTCGTGTGCGGCACCGCGCCCGGCATGTTGGCCACGCAGTAGAACATCGACTCGTGGACCTTGTAGACCGGGTCGGCGTGCGTGGTGGGCCGCGAGTCCTCGAAGCAGCCGCCCTGGTCGATGGCGATGTCGACGAGCACGCTGCCCGGCTTCATCCGCGAGACCAGCTCGTTGGAGATCAGGTTCGGCGCCTTCGCGCCGGGCACCAGGACCGCGCCGATCACCAGGTCGGCGTCGATGACGGCCTTCTCGATCTCGTACGCGTTCGACGCGATCGTCTGCAGGTGCCCCCGGTAGTCGGCGTCGGCCGCCCGCAGCCGGGCGATGTTCTTGTCCAGCACCAGCACTTCGGCCTGCATGCCCAGTGCGATCGCCGCGGCGTTCATGCCGGACACGCCGGCGCCGATGACGACGACCTTCGCCTGGTAGACGCCGGGGACGCCGCCCATGAGCACGCCGCGCCCGCCGCCGGAGCGCATCAGGTGGTAGGAGCCGACCTGCGGCGCGAGCCGGCCCGCCACCTCCGACATCGGGGCGAGCAGCGGCAGCGACCGGTCCGGCAGCTCGACCGTCTCGTACGCGATGGCGGTGACCTTGCGGTCGATGAGCGCGTCGGTGCACTCCTTGGAGGCGGCCAGGTGCAGGTAGGTGAAGAGCACCTGCCCCTCGCGCATCCGGGCGTACTCCTCGGCGATCGGCTCCTTGACCTTGAGCACCAGGTCGGCCGTGCCCCACACGTCGTCGGGGGTGTCGAGGATCGTGGCGCCCGCGGCGACGTAGTCCGCGTCGGTGATCGAGGAGCCGGCACCGGCGCCGGCCTGCACGTAGACCTGGTGGCCCGCGCGGCTGAACTCGAAGACACCCGCCGGGGTGATCGCCACCCGGAACTCGTTGTTCTTGACTTCGCTCGGAATGCCGACCTTCACGAGTCGACACCGTCCTTTCCGGGAGAGACGTCGATGGCTCATACCCGAGACGGGCTGCTTCGCAGATTACCGTCCCACCAAGTGGAAGATACTGCCGATCCGCCGCCCGAAGATCAAGAAGCGGGGACGGATGGCCGTCTCTGCCCTGTCAGCCGGTCACGATTCCCCGGATGACGTCCATCGCCCGCAGCCGGTCGGCACCCTGGCCGAGCAGGCCGTCGGGCACGATGAGCTCGTCGAGGCCGATCCGCCTGTACGCCTCCACGGCCTCCGTCAACTTCCCGACCGAACCGCCGAGGACGGGCATCGGGTGGCGGTCGGGCAGCGGGCCGTCGACCACGAACAGCGCCTGCGCGGTGCGGGCGATCTCCTTGGGCTCGCGGCCGCGCTCGGCGCAGTGCCGGTCGAGAACCGCCGACTTGTGGGCGATGAGCTCGGGCGTGCCCCAGGCGTTCCACATGTCCGCGTACTCGGCGACGATGCCGAGCATGCGCTTCTCGCCGCTGCCGCCGATGAGGATGGGCAGCGGGTCCTGCACCGGCTTGGGCTCGCAGTACGCCTCGGTGAGCCGGTAGTACTCGCCGTCCAGGCTGGTCGTCGGCTCGCGCAGCAGGCCGCGCAGCACCTGCAGCGCCTCGGTGAAGCGGTCCAGCCGGGCCTTCACCGGGGGCAGCTCGATGCCGTACTGCTCGTGCTCGTTGACCTGCCAGCCGGCCCCGACGCCGAGCGTGAACCTGCCGCCGGTGACGTGGTCGACGGTGGCGGCCATGTTCGCCAGCACGGCGGGGTGACGGTAGGTGATGCCGTAGACCAGGGTGCCGATCCGCACCCGGGGCACGGCCGCGCCGAGGGCCGCGACGAGCGAGCCGCACTCCAGCGTGGGTGCGTCCGGCGCGCGGCCCGTGCCGGCGTTGGGCATGAAGTGGTCGGCGATGTAGACGCCGTCCCAGCCGCTGTCCGCGGCGTGCCGCGCCGCCTCGAGGATGCCGCCGTAGGGTTGGCCCGCGTGGGGCCAGATCGACAAGCGCATACGGCCACCCTGCCACCCGCTGCCGGGCCCCGCCTCACATGGTGTCCAACGCAACCCAGAACGCCGCGAGCGACGCCAGGGCCACCACCCCGTACGCCGCCACGCCGCCCAGCGCCGCCGCGCGCACGGACCACAGGCGCCGCGCCACCACGTACGCCAGAAGCGCCGCGACGTAGGCGGCGACGGCGAGGTAGACGACGAGGAACCAGCTGAGTCCCACCACCGCACCGACGGCGGCGGAGACGGCCGCCGCCGTGCCGCGACCGAGATCGCGGCGCACGACGGCGAACGTCACGAGCGCGGTGGCGAGGACGAGGACGGCATCGATCGCGATGAGAAGATCCATGCCGGGCATCGTGGCAGCCGCCGGGGCCGGATCCCGGCGGCCCGGCCGCATCCGCCCGGAACCTTCACACGATCTCCACGCCTCGTCAGGCGAGGGGCGGGGTGTCGGCCGGGCGCAGTGTGGCCCAGCCGTCGTCGCGTGCGCGGGCCGCGCTGAGCAGCCCGCCCACCGCCGCGGCGTTGGTGATCTCGCCGCGCAGCACCATCGCCACCGCCTCGTCGAGGTCCACCCAGTGGATCTCGATGTCGGCCTCCTCGTCCTTGCGGGCGTGGCGCTCGTCCTCCGGCACGGGCGTCAGCTCGCGGGCGAGGAAGATCCTGATCGTCTCGGCGCTGAAGCCCGGTGAGGTGTGCAGGTCGACGAGCAGGTCGAAGCGGCGGGCCATGATGTCCGCCTCCTCGGCCAGCTCGCGCCCGGCGGTGACCGCCAGGTCCTCGCCGTCGACGTCGCGCAGGCCCGCCGGCAGCTCCCACAGCTTCTTGCCGACGGCGTGCCGGTACTGCTTGATCAGCGCGACCCGGCCGACGTCGTCCAGGGCGACCACGCCGACGGCGTTCTTGTTGACCACCACGTCGCGGACGGCGGTGCCGCCGCCGGACATGGTGACCTCGTCGCTGAAGACGGTGAAGATCGGCCCTGAGTACCTTTCGGTACGCGACTTCGTCTCGTGCTGGAAGGCGGTCACGACACTCTCACCATGTCATGCTCTCCTGGCCCTTGCTTCGCTGCGGTGCAGTCGATCATGACGCAACCGCCGTCTTGTCGCTGTCGGGCTCCACCGAGGGGGCGACCTCGACCGGCAGCTCGTCGGCGGCCGCGTAGGCGACAGCGGCCTTGACGAACGCGGCGAACAGCGGGTGCGCGCGGGTCGGGCGGCTCTTCAGCTCCGGGTGCGCCTGGGTGGCCACGAAGAACGGGTGCGTCTCGCGGTCCAGCTCGATGAACTCGACCAGCCGCCCGTCCGGCGACGTCCCGGAGAACTTGAGGCCGGCCTTGGCCAGCTTGTCCCGATAGGCGTTGTTGACCTCGTAGCGGTGCCGGTGCCGCTCGGAGATCTCGGTGCTGCCGTACGCCTCCGCCACGACCGAACCCTCGGCCAGCGCCGCCGGGTACGCACCCAGCCGCATGGTGCCGCCCAGGTCTCCCTTGCCCGCGACGATGTCCTCCTGGTCGGCCATCGTGGAGATCACCGGGTACGGCGCGCGCTCGTCGAACTCCAGCGAGTTGGCGCCCTCGAGGCCGGCCAGGTGGCGGGCGGCGTCGATCGTCATGCACTGCAGGCCCAGGCAGAGGCCGAGGATCGGGATGCCGTTCTCCCGCGCGTACCGGGAAGTGTTGATCTTGCCCTCGATGCCGCGGATGCCGAAGCCGCCGGGGATGACGATGCCGTCGACGCCCTTCAGGGCGGAGGCGGCGCCGGCCATGGTGTCGCAGTCGTCGCTCGGCACCCAGCGCAGCTGCACCTTGGCCGTGTTGGCGAACCCGGCCGCGCGGACCGCCTCGCTCACCGACAGGTACGCGTCCGGCAGGTCGACGTACTTGCCGACCAGCGCCACCGTGATCGTGCGGCGCGGGTGGTGCACCCGCTCCAGCAGGTCGTCCCAGGTGGACCAGTCGACGTCGCGGAACGACAGGCCGAGCCGGCGCACCACGTACGCGTCCAGCCCCTCCCGGTGCAGCACCTTGGGGATGTCGTAGATGCTCGGCGCGTCCGGGGCGGCGACCACGGCCTCGCGGTCGACGTCGCAGTAGAGCGAGAGCTTGTGCTTGAGCTTGTCCGGGATCTCCCGGTCGCTGCGGCAGACCAGCGCGTCGGGCTGGATACCGATGTTGCGCAAGGTGGCGACCGAGTGCTGGGTCGGCTTGGTCTTCAGCTCGCCCGACGGCGCCAGGTACGGCACCAGCGACACGTGCAGGTAGAAGACGTGGTCCCGGCCGATCTCGTGGCGCACCTGGCGGATCGCCTCGAGGAACGGCAGCGACTCCATGTCACCGACCGTGCCGCCGACCTCGGTGATGACGACGTCCGGAATGCGGCCGTAGTCGTCCGGAGCGGCCATCGCGAAGATGCGCTCCTTGATCTCGTTGGTGATGTGCGGGATGACCTGCACGGTGTCGCCGAGATACTCGCCGCGGCGCTCCTTGGCGATGACGGCCGAGTAGACCTGGCCGGTCGTGACGTTCGCCTTGCCGGTCAGCGCCCGGTCGAGGAAGCGCTCATAGTGGCCGACGTCCAGGTCGGTCTCGGCGCCGTCCTCGGTGACGAACACCTCGCCGTGCTGGAACGGGTTCATCGTGCCCGGGTCGACGTTGAGGTAGGGGTCCAGCTTCTGCATGACGACCCGCAGTCCGCGTGCGGTCAGCAAGTTGCCGAGGCTAGAGGCGGTGAGGCCCTTGCCCAGCGAGGAGGCGACGCCTCCGGTGACGAAGATGTGCCGCGTCTCGCGCACTGTTGGTGCCAAGGCCTGCTCCCGTGGTCGGTCAGTTCGGTCTTGCAGACCGGCGGGACCGTTGTTCACGATCGCGCCATCCACGGGATTTCACAGTAACACCTGTCCGGACCGGCGCACGTTCGGGCTGCTCGGCGCGCGTGTCAGCGGACGATGACGCCCTCGGCGCCGCTTTTGTCCGCCGGCCCGTCGTCCCCTGCGCCGCCCTCCCGGCGCAGGGACAGCCCGGGTCCGCCGGGGCCGTCGGTCTCACCCTCGGGGCGGGTGCGGTCGGCGGCGTGTTCCAGCACCCGCAACGTCGTCAGTACGAACAACGGAACCGCGACCGCGGCCCCCGCCCCGGCGACCGCGAACGCCGCGCCGCCGAGCACCCCGGCCAGCACCACGGTGACCGTGGTGCCCGCCAGCGCCGCCCGCAGCGCCGGATGCAGGCCGAAGACCCGGTTGAGCCCGCCCCACGGCGAGAACTGGCTGAACGCCAGGGCCAGCGCACCCACCAGGGCCAGGATCGTCAGCGGGCTGTCCAGGGCGTGCCCGCTCGCCGTCGCCGCCCGCTGGATGGCCGGCCCCGCCGTACCGTCCAGCAGCGCCGTCAGGAACCGCCCCACGCTGCCCTGCTCGAGGGCCGGGCGGCGCAGGTCGAGCACGGCGAAGCCGATCGTGACGGCCAGGCCGGCGACCGTCGCCCAGGCGAAGCGCGGGAAGGTCAGCCAGCCGCCGGTGCTGATCGCGGCGGCCACGCACACCCCGGCCGTGACGGCGATCGCACCGATCGGGTCCGCGCCCAGGTACGGGCTGCCCACCATGATCACCGCGAAGCCGCCGACGAGGACGACGACCACGGGACGCCACGGGCGGCGTACCCATTGCGCGGCGCAGCCGGCGACGACCAGCGCACCCGCCACGAACACGCCGAGCCCCACGCTGCCCACGCCCGAGTAGCGGGAGCCCTCGATGGCCGAATACCCGGCGACGCCGTTGAGCTGCAGCTGTGCGCCGGTGAGCAGGTCCGCGCCGACCACCACGACGGCGACCGCCGCGACCACCCCGATGGGCCACAGGGTGCGATGCCACCGCGGCGCGAACCGCACCGCCGCCGTGCCGACCGCCGTCAGCGCCAGCGCCATCAGCGCGAAGACGATGCCCGGGCGCCCGGAGCGCCACCACGGGATCGCGTCGGCCACCAGCGCCGCCGGGATGGCCAGGGCCGCGGCGATGAGCAGCACCTCGACCGCCCGGACCAGCAGCCGCGGCGCCGACGCCGGTCCGGTGGGGCCGGCATGCCGCCGGGCGCGCATCATCAGCGGCACCACCAGCAGGAAGATCGCCAGCTGGACCGCGCCCAGCCCGGTGAAGAACGACCCGGCGATGCCCAGCTGCGCGCCGGCCCGCTTGTTGGCGTCGTGCTCGCCCAGCATCGAGTCCGCGGGAGAGGCCGGGTGTCCCGCGACGATGGTCGCCGTACGCCCGATGAACAGCTTCTCCGGGGCGGGCCGCCCGAGCGCCGTCAGGATCGTCGGCGCGAGGTCCACCAGCTGCAGGTACCCCTCGCGGCCGGTGCCGGCGGAGGTCAGCCGGCCGCCCTGCCAGCCGGGGCCTTCGGCGATCGCCAGGTGCAGCCGGGACGTCGTGTCGGTGTCGGAGACGCCCGCGACGATCACCAGCGAGCGCTGCGGCCGGGCGGCCAGCACCCGGGCCAGGGCGGCGTCGGCCTGAGCCACCCGGTCCCGGCGCGCGGACCCGGAACCGGTGATCGTGCCGAGGTCCACCATGCTCAGGACGCACTGGCTGAACAGGCCCTGCGGGTCGTCGGGCAGCGTGGGGGCGTACCGGTCGACGCGGCCGAACGGGCGTGCCGCGGCGATGGCCGCGCCGGGTCCCACGGCGACGGTGCAGCGCACCGACTCGGCGAGCGCGCCCGGCACCGCCCCGTACGGTTCGTTGCTGGCGTTGGCGCGCACTACCCGGCCGAGCTCGGGCAGGTTGGCGCCGATGCCGTCGGGCTGTTCCACGACGGGCGCCAGGGCCGGGCACTGGCCGCTGACCCGCTGAGGGTTCCACACTGCGTAGTTGCCGGCACCGAGGGTGAGCCAGCCGTCCGCGGGGCACGTCGCGTGGTGCGCCGAGCGGACGGACAGCCAGCCGACGGAGCCGCGGGTCGCCTCCTGCCACAACGTCGGCGTGCGCTGCGGGTCGAGGTCGTCCCAGCGCAGCCCGGCCGATCCGGCGAGGATGACGTAGTCGGCGGTGTCGCCCGGCACCCCGGTGGCCGGGCGCACGGCGAGCCCGGCCAGGCTCGCCGCGGCGGTCAGCACGACCAGCAGGTACGGCACCCAGGCCCGGCCGCGCCGGGACCGCAGCGGCGGCGCGGAGTCCGGCCGCCGGCCGCGCCGGACGGCACCGAGCAACCGACCGCGCAACCGCCCCGGCAACCTCACCCCTGGCCTGCCCGGACGGACGCCACCGACGCGTACGCCGCCAGCACGTCCGCGACGGTGTCCTCTTCCGTGGGCCACGTGGCGGCCCGGCGCGGGCCACGCGCGGCCAGGTCGGCGCGCCTGGCCGGGTCGGCGAGCAACTCGCGCACAGCCCGGTCCAAGGCGTCCACGTCGCCCGGCGGGATGAGCACCGCGGCGTCGCCGACCAGCCCGGGCAGCCCGCCCACCGCCGTGGCGATCAGCGGTACACCCGCACGCAACGCCTCCTGCGCGAACAGCTGCCGCGCCTCCCAGTCGCTGGTGACCACGGCGATGTCGGCGCCGGCCAGCAGGTCCGGCACGTCGGTGCGGTGCCCGAGCAGGTAGAACTTCGCGTGCAGCTCCGAGGCGCGCTGGGCCAGCAGCATGTAGCTGGGTCCCGAGCCGGCGACGACGGTCACCGGCGCCGGGTCCAGGTCCCGCCACCGGCCGGAGGCCTCGAGCAGCACGTCGTACCGCTTCTGCGGGTGCAGCCGGCCGACCGAGAGGATCAGCGGCACGCCGGCGGCGACGCGGAACTCGGCCCGTACGGCGGCACGGGTGCGCTTCGGCGCCCCGCCGACCGGTGCGGCCACGGCTCCGAGACGGGCTTCGCGGGCGCCGAGCGACTCCGCGCGCGCGACCAGGTCTTCCGAGGCCCCGAGCGTGAGGGTCGCCGAGCGGGCGACGATCCGTTCGACCAGGGCGGAGGCGCTGCCGCGCAGGCCGCGGGCGAGGACGGCGTTGTGCCAGGTGACCACCAGCGGCGCGGTCGGCCGGGAGAGGCCGGCGACGAACGCGGCCCGCAGGCCGTGGGCATGCACGACGTCGAGCTCATGCCGGGCGAGGGCGCGGCGCAGCGAGCGGATGGCGCTGGAGTCCTGCGGACCCGGGCTGGCGGGGATCTCCACCGCGGCGAACTCGGCACCGGCGGCGGTGAAGCCGAACAGCTCGTCGGTCGCCGCGGGCCCGCAGACCAGCACCCGGCAGCCGGCGGCGAGCAGGCCGCGTGCGAGCGAGGAGACGTGCCGGCCGACCCCGCCGGTGCTGGAGCCCAGCACGAGCGCGACCGAACCCTGCCACGGTGCCGCCTGCGCTGCGTCGGTCACGGGCGATGCCTCCTGGTGAACCTCGAGACCAGTGATCGGAGATCGCGGCGGTCGAGCGGGTAGGCCACCGCGGCGAAAACGACCGCGACCGCGACCCCGCCCAGCATGCCCTGCACAATGCTCACCCACTCTGCCGGGGTGCCACCGAGCGCGTGCCGCACGCCCTCCGCGACGGCCCATCCGGCGAAGCCGGCCACGACCGCCGCCACGATACCCACGGCGCCCGCCCGCGGCAGTCCGGTAAGCGCCTGTGGACCGGCGTGGCGGCGAATCGCCAGCACCAGCAGCAGTCCGATGGCCGACATACCGATGGCGTTCGCGGCGCCGAGGCCGGCGACCTGGTGCCGCGAGTCGAGTGCGGCGGACAGGATGACGGCGGACAGCGCGGCGATCCCCCAGCCGGCGGCGGTGGCGACCGCGGCGGCGACCGTCGCGCCGCGGGCGTACAGAGCTCGCGAGAGCAGCGCGAACAGCGCATAGCCCAGCAGGCCGGGAGCGAACGCCACGATGCCCGGTGCGGCGGCGCGGGTCCCGACCAGGTGCGCGGCGGGCCACGCCAGCGCGCCCAGCGCCGCGGCACCGAGACAGGCGAGCAGCACGACCGAACGCGCGGTTCGCGCCAGCGCGTCGGCGTAGGCCTGCTCGTCGCCCCGGGCGACCGCGCCGGCCAGCCGCGGATAGACGGCAGTGGCCAGCGGCACGGCCAGCACCGCCCACGGGAGCAGGAAGACCGTCTGCGCGGCGAGGTAGTCGGTCAGCGGTCCCTTGGTGGCCAGCTTGAGCACGACCAGCACGAGGATCTGCTGGGAGCCCACGGTGACCGTCCCGGCCCAGCCCAGCCGGACCGCCAGCCGCCCCTCGTCGCCGGGGAAGCGGTAGGCCGGCCGCAGCCGCAGGCGCAGCCTCCGCAGCGGGATGAGCAGGCACAGCGCCAGCACCACGACGCCCAAGGTGGTGCCGCCGGCCAGGACCAGCTCGCCGGTGCCGCTGAGGCCGCCGATGTCGCTGCGGGCACCGTCGACCAGGGCATAGCTCAGGTACGACGCCATCACCGTGACACTGGACAGCAGTGGCGCGATCACCGGCCACGCGAAGCGGTGGTGGGCCTGCAGCACCCCGGTCAGGACGATGCCCACGCCGTACAGCGGAAGCTGGGGCGCGAAAACCCGCAGCATGCGGGTCGCGACCTCGTGGGACGCCTCGGGAACGTCGAAGAACCCGGCGATCGGACCGGCGAGCAGTGCCACCAGCACCGCCAGCGGCACCATCAGGGTCAGCACCCACGTGAGCAGGGCGGAGGCGACGGCACCGACCCGTTCGCGGTCACCGGCCTCGACCGCGCCGGCGATCAGGGGCACCACCAGGCTGGCCAGGGCACCGCCCGCCACCAGCTCGAAGACGATGTTCGGGACGGTGTTGGCGGCGTTGTAGACGTTGGCGAGCCCGTCGTGGCCGACCGTCCGCAGGAAGACGAAGGTGCGCCCGAAGCCGGCGATCCGGGACAGGAGCGTGAGGACGGTGATGACGGCGGCGGCCCCGGCAACCCCCGCGCGAGCGCGGGCCGTCGTCACGGGGCCGGGCGGCGGCCGAGCGCGTCCAGCTCCCGCAGCCCGGGCGTGTCCTGGATGACCTTGGTGAAGCTGACCTTCTCGCTCGCGGCGGTCAGCCCGGCGAGCACGGCGAGGGTCAGGGCGCGTCCGGCAGGCCCGGTCCTGGCGGCGAGCGCCACGCCGAGCAGGGCGCCGAGGGCGTTGGCCCCGGCGTCACCGAGCATGATCTCCTCGCCGAGGTCGGCGGGCAGCAGCGCCGCGCTCGCGCCGAGCGTGCCGGCGGTCATGGCGCCGCCACGGCCGGCGACCAGCGGCGTACCGATGATCGTGGCGGCCTTGATCGCCCGGCCGGGGCGCAGGTCGAGCAGGTTGAGCAGGTTGGCCGTGCCCGCGATGACCCCGGCCCCGAGCAGCACGTCGGTGGTGCGGCGCAGCACGCCCGCGTCCGGGCGGCGCCGGTGGGCACGCACCCCGGGATCCCGCGCGAGCAGGGCCGCGGCGGCGAGCCCGGCGGCGCCCACCCCGGCGATCTTGACGAGCCCGCTGGTGACCCGTCCCTCCCGGAGGGCGCCCACGTGGCCGCGGAAACCCTTGGCGGCCTTCTGCTCCGGCCGGTTGCCGACGATGTCGTCGTAGAGACCGACCGCGCCGGACGTCGCACCGGCCACGACCACGGCGGCGGTGGCGGCCGCTCCCGGCGCGCCCGCCGCGGCGCCGAGCGTGGCCCCGGCGGCGAGGGCCGGACCACCGGCGAGGCTGACCGTGCGCCCGTGGAAGTTGGTGCGCTGCAGGGCGCCGGAGTGCGGGTCCTGGCGGATCCACGCCAGCGCCGCGCGGGCGACGAGCGCGCCGAGACCGGACGACTTCACCCTGCTGGCCATGCGTGTGCTCTCCTGACTCCCCCGGGCCGCGCCCACGGCGGCCGACCGCCGAGTCTAGGGGTTGGCCGCCCGCCGGGCGCGGACCCGTCCTCCGGGGGCGTGCCGGATCAGCCGGCGACCTTGGGCACCAGCGAGGAGCCCTGCAGACCGTACTGGCCGATCCTGCCGTCCACGACCCTCTCGACGGTGACCATGGCGGTCGCGAGCTGACCGAAGGCGGTGCTGGCGTTGTCCACCGTGGACACCGTCTGGGCGAGCTTGGGGTCGCCGCGGACCTCGGAGACGAGGTTGCCCTGACCGATGCCGTTACCCGCGACCACCACCGGCTTGGCGTTGGCGAACTGGGTGGTGAGGGTCACCGCGTTCTGGTTCTTGCGGCCCGCGTCCCGGTCGACCGGCGGAAGACCGGAGACGACCACGGTCGCCTCCGCGCCCGGCGCCAGGTCGTCGGACACCTGCAGATAACCGGTCTTCGTGTACGCCGTGAGCACCGCCGTCAGATCCTGCTCGGCCACCGCGGGCGTCTTCACGAGCAGGGCCCGCGCCAGCAGGGCACTGGAGGTCTCGACACCGTCGCTGTTCAGCGGCAGGCCCTCGGCGGACACGGTGGGGCGCGAAGCCCGCTCGGCCAGGCCGAGAAGCTCGATGCCGTTCGCCGGGTCCAGGAACTTCTCCTGCACCGTGACCTGCCCGGTGATGGTGGCGCCGGCGACCTCCAGCATCGAGGTCACGCCCTTGGCGGACTCCTGACCGCTGGGCAGTACGACGACCACCAGCTTGCGGCCGGTGAGCTTGCCGTTGAGCAGCGACGGCGACAGCTCGGTGGCGAAGTCCTGGTTCTTGTTGAGCTCGTCGCGATACTGGTTGGCCTGCTCGCGGTAGTTGCTGTTGTCCTTGCTCAGCCCGTCGACGCGGTCCTTGAGGGTGTCGACCACCGGCCCGTTCAGCGCGGCGGTGCCCACCACCAGCCCGATGGCGAGGGCGAGGAAGACCGCGGTGAGCGACACCACGTGGTACCGGAAGTTGATCACGGCTGAAGGCCTCTGCTAGAAGAGCTGTCCCAATTGGAAGACCAGGTTGTCCCACCACTCGGACACCACGGCGAGGTACGCCTGACCGACGGTCGACACCGCCACGGCGGAGGCCATCGCCGCCACCGCGGACAGCACGAGCAGCAGCAGCGCCGACCCGGAGATGTTCTGCTTGTAGAGCCGGCTCACGCCCTTGGCGTCGACCAGCTTGCCCCCGACCTTGAGCCGGGTGAGGAAGGTCGAGGCCATGCCGCCGCGGCCCTTGTCGAGGAACTCGACGAGGTTGGCGTGCGTGCCGACGGCGACGATGAGCGAGGCACCCTTCTCGTCGGCGAGCAGCATGGCGAGGTCCTCGCTGGTGGCCGCCGCCGGGAACGTGGTGGCCTGCACCCCGAGCCCGTGCACCCGGGCCAGTCCGGGCGCCCGCCCGTCCGGATACGCGTGCACGATCACCTCGGCGCCGCAGCGCAGCACGTCGTCGGTGACCGAGTCCATGTCCCCGATGATCATGTCCGGGGTGTAGCCCGACTCCACCAGCGCGTCGGCCCCGCCGTCGACCCCGATCAGCACCGGCTTGAACTCCCGGATGTACGGGCGCAGCACGTCCAGGTCGGCCTTGTAGTCGTACCCGCGCACCACGATGAGCACGTGACGCCCGGCGATGCGGGTCTCGACGTCAGGCACGCCGACGCCGTCGAGCAGCAGCTCGCGCTCCTGCTTGAGGTAGTCCATGGTGTTCGCCGCGAACGCCTCGAGCTGCACCGACAGGCCCTCGCGGGCGTCGGCCATGGCGGTGGCGACGGTTTCGGCGTCCTGCCTCACGCCGGAGGCCACCGGCTCGCCGTCGCGCAGCACCGTGTCGTTGTCGAGGCTGACGACGTCGCCCTCGCTGAGCCGGTCGAAGACCTCCTCGCCGAGGTTGTCGATCAGCACGATGCCGGCCTGGACCAGCACCTCGGGGCCGAGGTTGGGATAGCGCCCGGAGATCGACGGCTTGGCGTTGAGCACGGCGGCGACCCCGACCGCGACCAGCGAGTCGGCGGCCACCCGGTCGATGTCGACGTGGTCGATGACCGCGATGTCACCGGGACGTAGCCGCCCGACCAGGCGCTTGGTCCGGCGGTCGAGACGAGCGGTGCCGGCAACAGCCCCGGGTTCGACGCTCCGGGTCCGGCGCAAGGTGGGAAGTCGCATCCCGGCCATCCTGACACGCCTGATCGAGCGGTTCGCACGCGACATGCACAAGGTCACCCCCGAAAAGGGGGCATTTCACCCACCAAGTCTCACCCGCGCTTCTCCCGATCGGCCACCGCGAGCAGCTCCTCCGCGTGGGCGATACCCAGATCGGAGTCGGGCAGGCCGGCCAGCATCCGGGCCAGCTCCCGGGCCCGCTCGGTCTCCTCGACGATCTTCACGCCGCTGGTGGTGATCGCCCCGCCGGTGTCCTTCGCGACCACCAGATGCCGGTCGGCGAAGGCCGCCACCTGCGGCAGGTGGGTCACCACCAGAACCTGATGGGTACGCGCCAGCCGGGCCAGCCGCCGCCCGATCTCGACCGCCGCCTGACCGCCCACGCCCGCGTCGACCTCGTCGAAGACCAGCGTCGGCGGGCCGCCCGCCCCGGCGAAGACCACCTCGATCGCCAGCATGACGCGCGACAGCTCACCGCCCGAGGCGCCCTTCTGCAACGGCAACGCCGGCGCCCCCGGGTGCGCGATCAGGCGCAGCTCGATCTCGTCCGCGCCGTCCGGACCGGCCGCGAGCCCGTCGATCACCGGCTCGTCACGCCCGGCACTGCGCGGCAGCACCGCGATCTCCACCCGCGCGTGCGGCATGGCGAGGCCGGCCAGCTCGACGCTGACCTGCTCCGCGAAGCGCCCGGCGGCGTCGGCGCGGGCCGCGGTGAGCCGCCCGGCCAGCTCAGCGACCTGCCCGGCGAGGCGCAGCCGCTCCTTGTCCAGCTCCTCGAGCAGCTCGTCGGAGGTGTCCAGGGCGGCGAGCCGGGTGCGGGCGTGCTCGGCCCAGGCGATCACGCCGTCGATGTCGTCCGCATACTTGCGGGTGAGCGCCCGCAGCGCGGCCCGCCGCTCGTAGATCGCCTCGAGCCGGGCCGGGTCGGCGTCGAGCTGGTCCAGGTACGCCGAGAGCTCGGCGGAGACGTCGCCCACCAGCGTGGCCGCCTCCTCCACCCGGGCCGCGAGCTCGCCCAGCGCCGGGTCCACACCGGCCTGCGCCTCGAGCGTGCGCCGGGCCGTCCCGAGCAGCTGGGTGGCGTCCGGTGTCTCCTCGGCCGCCTCCACCCCGCCGGCCAGCGCCTGCGCCGCCAGCGCCGCCGCGGTGCGCAGCCCCTCGGCGTGCTCCAGCCGCTGCACCTCGGTACGCAGCTCGTCGTCCTCGCCCGGCTGCGGGTCCACCCGGCTGATCTCGTCCAGGCCGAGCTTGAGCAGGTCCGCCTCCTGGCTGCGCTCCCGGGCGTTGCGCCGGCGGTCGGCCAGGTCGTCGACCACGCCCCGCCACTGCGTCCACGCCTGGCGGTAGGTCTCCAGCAGCTTCTCGTGCTCCGGGCCGGCATAGCGGTCCAGCGCGGCGCGCTGCTCGGCCGGGCGCAGCAGGCGCAGCTGGTCGGACTGCCCGTGCACCGCGACGACCTGCTCGCCGACCTCGCTGAGCATCGCCACCGGCATGCTGCGCCCGCCGACGTGCGCCCGCGACCGGCCCTCGATCGTGACCGTGCGGCTGAGCAGCACCGACCCGTCGTCGTCGACCTCGGCGCCGGCGTCGGTGATGCGCGTCTGCACCGCGTCGGCCAGCGGCCCGCCGAGGCGCAGCCGCCCCTCGACCACCGCCCGGCCGGGATCGGCGCGCACCCGCCCGGCGTCGGCCCGGCCGCCGAAGAGCAGACCGAGCCCGGTCACCACCATCGTCTTGCCCGCGCCGGTCTCACCGGTGATGGCGTTCATGCCCGTGGTCAGCCGCAGCGTCGTGTCGTCGATGACGCCCAGCCCGGTGATCCGCAGTTCCTCCAGCACAGGGCGAACAGTATCGGTGCCCACCGACAATTGCCCACCGACCCCACGCTCATCAGCGTCGATTACCGCGCCAGCCTTCCACCGGCAGGGCGAACTTCGCCACGAGAGTGTCGGTGAACGGCGTCGGCTTCAGCCGTACGATCCGGACCGGCAGCTGACCGCGCTCGACCGTCACCTGCGCACCCGGCGGCAGATCCCACGTCCGGCGCCCGTCGCAGCACAGCACGGCGAAAGATGTGTACGGGTCCACGGTCAGCACGAAGGTCGACGTCGGCGCCGTGACGATCGGCTTGCTGAACAACGCGTGCGCGCTGATCGGCACGAGCAGCAGCGCCTCCACCTCGGGCCACACCACGGGCCCGCCGGCGGAGAACGCGTACGCGGTGGAGCCCGTCGGCGTGGCACACACCACCCCGTCGCAGCCGTAGCGCGACAGCGGCCGCCCGTCGACGTCGACGAGCAGCTCGAGCATCTGCGCCCGCTGCCCCTTCTCGACGCTGACCTCGTTGAGCGCCCACGAGTCGGCGATGAGCCGGCCGTCGTACTCGGCGCGCACGTCCAGGGTGAGGCGTTCGTCCACGGTGTAGTCACCGTCGACGATGTCCCGCACGGTCTGGTCGATGTTCTGCAGTTCGGCCTCGGCGAGGAAGCCCACCTTGCCCAGGTTGATGCCCAGCAGCGGCGCCTTCGCCGGCCGGGCCAGCTCGGCGGCGCGCAGGAACGTGCCGTCCCCGCCGAGCGCGAAGACGATCTCCACGCCCTCCGCGGCCGAGAGCCCGTGCACCGGGGTGACCCCGGGCGGCAGCTCCAGGTCGTCGACCTCCTCGGCGATCACCCGCACCTCGAAACCGGCGGCGACGAGGTCCCGGGCGACGGCCTGCGCGTGCTGCGTGCTCTGCCGCCGGCCGGTGTGGGTCACCAGCAGCGCGGACCGCGTCATGTTTCCTCCAAGGGGGACGAATCCGGCGTCGGTGCCGGCCCGCCGGAGGCTACCGCGCCGGACGGCCCGGCGGCGACCACGGCGTGCACCCGTTCGGCGTCGACGGGTGACGCCCCGCGACGGAACCACACGAAGAACTCCACGTTGCCACTGGGACCCGGCAGCGGGCTCGCCGCCACCGACACGACCCCGAGCCCCTGCTCGGCGGCGGCGGCCGCGACGTCGAGGACCGCCTCGGCGCGCAACGCCGGATCACGCACGACCCCGCCGGACCCGACCCGCTCCTTGCCGACCTCGAACTGAGGTTTCACCATGAGCGCCAAATCGCCGTCCACGGCGGTGCAGGCGCTCAGCGCGGGCAGCACCAGCCGCAGCGAGATGAACGACAGGTCCGCCACGGTCAGCGCCACCGCCCCGCCCAGCATCTCCGGCGTCAGGGTCCGCACATTGGTGCGTTCCATCACCGTCACGCGAGCGTCGTTGCGCAGGGGCCACGCGAGCTGGCCGTAGCCGACATCCACCGCGTACACGTGAGCGGCGCCCTCGCGCAGCAGCACGTCGGTGAAGCCGCCCGTGGAGGCGCCCGCGTCGAGGCAGCGCCGGCCCCTCACCAGCAGCTCGGGAAACGCGCGGAGCGCCCCGTTCAGCTTGTGACTGCCGCGCGAGACGTACTCGTCGGCGGGATCCTCGCCGGTGACCACCACCGGGTCCGCAGGGTCGATCATGGTGGCGACCTTGGCCGCCACGCTGCCCCGGACCTGGACCCGGCCGGCCGCGACGAGCGCGGCGGCCTGATCCCGGGACCGGGCCAGCTTGCGACGGACCAGCTCGGCGTCCAGACGCGCGCGGCGGGCCATCAGGACACGACCTTCTCAGGCGTACGGCTCATCAACGGTCGATGCTCGCCAGGGTCTCCTGGAGCACCTGGTGCGCGGCCTCGTACTCGGCGATCTGGTCCGCAGGGGCCAGCGCCGCGGCGTTCGCCAGCGACTGCAGCACGGCGTCGACCGCCGGGTGACCGGTCTTCTCGGAGCCGTCGAGCAGGCCGGGCGTCACCTCGATCCGCGGCGGCTGCGCGGCCTGCTGCCCGGGCGGCGGTCCCGGCCGGAACCCACCGGGCGGGGGGCCGGGCCGGAACCCACCGGGCGGCGGGCCCGGACGCGGCGGTTGCTGGTTGGGGTACGTCACGAGGTGACCTCCGGCGTCGAACCGTCCGCACCGGCCGCGTCATCGGCCGGCGCACTCTTCGCGGGGGTGGTCTTCCTGGCGGCCGTCTTCTTCGCCGCCTTCCTGGCGGGAGCCGCGCCGGCCGGAGCCTTCTTGGCGACGGCCTTCTTGGCCGGAGCCTTCTTCGCAGTCGCCGGCAGCACGGTTTCCGCCGCGGCCGCCTTCACCGGCGCGGTAGGCGCCGCCGCTGTGCCGGCCGGCGTGGCGGTCGTCGCCGCAGACCCGGCCGGCGTGGCGGGCGTCGTGGCGGAACCAGCCGGCGCGACGGTCCCGGCGGCGGAGCCGGTCGACTTGCGCGCGGCCTTGGCCGCCTTGGTGGCCTTGGCCGGCACGGCCTTCCCCGGAGCCGTCTTGGCGGGCCCGGTCGTCGCCGGCGTGACCTTCTTCGCGGCCCGCGCCGGGGTCGCCGTCGTCGCGGCCGCCGGCATCGCGTTCGGGGTGGCCGGCTTGACGGCCTTCTTCGCCAGTGCCTTCTTGACTACGGCCTTCTTCGCCGGCGGCACGACCGTCGCGGGGCCGGGTTCGGCGATGGTCAGGTCTGCGGCCGGCTCGCCGCCCGTGGCGGCCCGGGCCTCCGCGGCCCGCAGCTGCTTCTCCAGGTCACGAACCCGCGCGGTCAGGTCGGAGACCTCGTCAGCGGTGGCCAGACCCACCAGCCCGAGCGCGCGATCCACCTCGTAGCGCACCAGGTTGGTCAGCGCCTCGCGGTTGGCCATGCCCGTCGACATCAGGTCCTCGACCAGGCCCTGCAGCTGGCCGGCGGTGGCGCCGCCCTTGCTCAGCAGCTCACCGGCGACCTTCTGCGCCTTCTTCCGCGGTGCCTCCGTCAACCCGAGCGCCATCTCCAGATACGCCCGCCATGCGTCCTGCATGAGCCTCTCCCCTCGCGCTCGCGCCACGATCGTGCTGGTGTCACGCTACCGGGCATACCCGGCCCGCCCGTCGGGTACCGTGCGGAACGTCGCCGGGTGTGTTGGGACGGGTCGCGGAAGGAGTGCCGTAGTGGCCAGCGTGGACGAGTGCCGTCAGGCGTTGCACGGGTTAGCGGCCCGGCTGGACGCGAACGCGGAGACCCGCGGCAAGCTGGACCTGGACCGCACCCTCGCCTGCCGGGTCCCCGACCTCGGCACCGCCTTCCACGGCCGCCTCACCGGCGGCCGCCTCGTGGACATCGCCGACGGCGACGACCCCAAGGCGAAGATCGCCCTCACCGCCACCAGCGACGACCTGGTCGCCCTGGTGACCGGCCGGCTCGACGTCACCCGAGCCATCGCCGCCCGCCAGGTGTCGGTCAAGGCGAACCCCTTCGACCTGCTCAAGCTCCGCAAGCTCCTCTGACGAGTACGTCAGCCCAGCCACTCTTCGAGAAGCTTCGCAGCCTCGTCCGAGCCGGCTTGCGGCTTGCCACCGTTCCACACGAAGCCGGTGAGCAGTCGCAGCGCGTCGACGGCAGCACCGGCGCCGCTGAGCTGCCCGTCGGCCAGCCGCCATCCACCGGCCTCGTCCGTACCGTCGGCCACCCGGGCGTCCTCCGCCCCACCGAAGAGCCCCGACAGGTCCGCGGCCACGTACGTCGGCCGCCGCGACGGCGGGGCGGCGAGAAGGTCCGCGGGCCCGCTCACCCCGGTGAGAACCAGAAGGCTGTCCATGCCGGCACCGACCGCACCTTCGATGTCGGTGTCGAGCCGGTCGCCGACGACCAGTGGACGCTGCGAACCGGACTTCGTCGCCGCCGTCTCGAAGAGCGCCGGAGCCGGCTTGCCGACCACCACGTCCGGCTCCCGGTTCAGCGCCGTCCGCAGCACCGACACGAGCGAGCCGTTACCGGGTAGCGGCCCCCGCGGGCTGGGCAGCGTCCGGTCGGTGTTCGTGGCCATCCACAGCGCACCCGCCCGTACCGCGAGCGAGGCCTCGGCGAGGATCTTCCACCCCACCTCGGGCCCGTACCCCTGCACCACCGCCGCCGGCTCGTCGTCGAGGCGCTCGACGGGCGTGAGGCCGGCGTCGCGAACCTCGGCCCGCAACGCCTCCGCCCCCACGACCAGCACCGGGGCCCCGGCGGGCAGGCGACCGGCGAGCATGGCGGCCGCGGCACCGGCGGAGGTCAGCACCTCGTCGGCGGCGGCCGGAACACCCATGCCGGTGAGCAGCGCCGCCACGTCACCCGCGCGCCGCGACGCATTGTTCGTCGCGTACGCCACCGACGTCCCGGCGGCCCGCAACCGCTCGACGGCCTCGGCCGCACCGGCGATCGGCTTGTCGATCAGATAGACGACGCCGTCGAGGTCGAAGATGACAAGGTCGTACGCGTCGACCAGAGCACCGCTCACGCCGGGCCGCCCGTCACCCGCGGCTCGCGATCGCCGTCCGCACCGTCTCCCAGCCCGGCGCTGAACTCGTCACCGCCGGCTTTCTCGTCATCGGACGCGTCGACATCCTCATCGTCCCGGTCGTCGTCCTCGTCGACGTCGTGCCGATCGTCGTCCTCATCGACGTCGTCCCGGTCGTCGTCCTGATACTCGTCGTCCTGGTGATCGTCGGCGTAGCCGTCGCCCTCGTCGGTCTCGTCGTCCCGGTCGTCATGCCGGCCGCCGTCCGCGTCGTCGTCGAGGAACGCCTCGCCGTGGTCACCCGACTCACTTTCGTCGTCGGCCTCCGCACCCGTCGCGTCCTCGTCCTCGTCGTCGCCCTCGATCGTGACGCCGTCGAGCTCGAGCAGCCGCTCGGCCGCGTCGGTCAGGTCGTCCTCGTCGGCGGCAGCGGCCCGCGAGAACCACTCCCGCGCCTCCTCCCGCCGGCCCGCGGCGAGCAGAGCGTCGGCGTACGCGTACCGAAGCCGCGCCGCCCAGTCGGCATCGTCGTCGGTGGTGAGCTCCTTGACCTGCAGCATGGCCACGGCCGCATCGTGCTGCCCGAGGTCACCCCGCGCACCGGCGGCAACGATCAGCAACTCGATTGCGCCGGCCTTGTCGAGCGCCTCCCGGTCGGCCCCCCGGAACAGATCGATCGCCCGTTCCGGGCGCCCCAGGGCCCGCTCACAGTCGGCCAGCTCGGCCAGGTGCGTCTGCCGGCCCGTCATCCGATGGTACGTCCGCAGCTCGGCGATAGCCGTCGTCCAGTCGCCGGCGGCGTACGCGGCCAGCCCCACGGCCTCCCGCACCACGGCGATCCGCGACGCCAGCCGCCGAGCCGCGATCGCGTGCTGCAACGCCAGCTCGGAATCCTCGTCGATGATCGTCCCCGCCGCGACCAGATGCCGGGCGACCCGGTCCGCGGTATCCCGCGACAGGCTCAGCAGCTCGGCACGAACCTCCTTGTCGAGGTCGCCGGCGACGATGTCCTCAGGAATCTCGGGCGCCTGGAACGCGGGCAGCGCGTCCCGCCGGTCCTGCGACCCCCGGTCCTCCCGCGGTCCCCGATCCTCCCGGAACCCGCGATCCTCCCGCGGCCCCCGGTCCTCACGGAACCCGCCACCCTCACGAGGACCCCGGTCCTGCCGGAACCCACCGCCGTCGCGAGGACCCCGGTCCTGCCGGAACCCACCGCCGTCACGAGAGCCCTGGTCGCTGCGGAACCCACCGCCGTCACGAGGACCCCGGTCCTGCCGGAACCCACCGCCCTCGCGAGGACCCCGGTCCTGCCGGAACCCACCGCCCTCGCGAGGACCCCGGTCCTGCCGGAACCCACCGCCGTCACGAGGACCCCGGTCCTGCCGGAACCCACCGCCCTCGCGAGGACCCCGGTCATCGCGGAAGCCACGGTCGTCACGCCGGAAGCCACCATCGCGCGGTCCGCGGTCGCCCTGAGGCCGGTCCCCCTGAGGCCGATCGCCGTAGGGCCGATCCCTGTCGCCCCGGAAACCACCCGTGCGATTGCCGGGCCGGTCACCACGGAAGCCGCCGGAACCGCCCTGGAAGCTGCTCCGCTGGCCGCCCTCACCCCGGTCTCCGCGATACCCGCCACGATCGCTCTGGTAGCCGCCACGGTCACGGTCCCCGCCGCGGAAACCACCGCGATCGCCGCCACCCTGGTAACCACCACGGTCACGGTCCCCACCGCGGAAACCACCACGATCGCCGCCACCCTGGTAACCACCACGGTCACGGTCCCCACCGCGGAAACCACCACGATCGCCGCCACCCTGGTAACCACCACGGTCACGATCTCCACCACGGAAACCACCACGGTCCCCGCCACCCTGGTAACCACCACGGGAGCCGCCGCCTTGGTAACCACCACGGTCACGGTCCCCGCCACGGAAACCACCACGATCGCCGCCACCCTGGTAACCACCACGGTCACGGTCCCCGCCACGGAAACCACCACGATCGCCGCCACCCTGGTAACCACCACGGTCACGGTCCCCGCCACGGAAACC
>NZ_JBFAPM010000026.1:0-808 GCF_040676695.1 Actinoplanes sp. NPDC049548 | reverse complement strand
CCACCACGGTCCCCGCCACCCTGGTAACCACCACGGTCACGGTCCCCACCGCGGAAACCACCACGGTCCCCGCCACCCTGGGAACCACCACGGTCACGGTCCCCACCGCGGAAACCACCACGATCGCCGCCACCCTGGGAACCACCACGGTCACGATCTCCACCGCGGAAACCACCACGGTCCCCGCCACCCTGGTAACCACCACGGTCACGATCTCCACCGCGGAAACCACCACGATCGCCGCCACCCTGGTAACCACCACGGTCTCGATCGGGGCCGCGGAAGCCGCCGCGGTCACCGTCGCGGTTGCGGTCGCCGCGGTAGCCACCGCGGTCACCGCCACCCTGGTAGCCGGCGCGGTCGCGGTTGCCTCCGTCGCGGCGGGGGGCGCCCCGGTCTCCCCGGTCGCCGCGGGGGTATCCCTCGGAGCCGCCGTCGCGACCGCCGCCTGGCCGGCCCTCGTCGTCGCGGTTGCCGCCGTCCTGCGGTCCTGGGTTCACGGGTCAGATCCTTCCGATTTCGGCATTGCCGTCGCGCTACGGGCGAAGGCGCCGGAGCACTTCACGTACAGGGGGACAACGGGTACACGTCTGCTTCGGTACGCACCACGACGCACCGGGCGGGGTGGCCCGGGCGTCCGTACCACGCTACTAGGCGCCGGACGCACAAAAGCAGTCGAGGGCCAACCCCCGTAGGGGAAGGCCCTCGACTGTACGTTGAGTCCGGCGGCGTCCTACTCTCCCACACCCTCCCGAGTGCAGTACCATCGGCGCTGGAGGGCTTAGCTTCCGGGTTCGGAATGAGACCG
>NZ_JBFAPM010000025.1:0-100257 GCF_040676695.1 Actinoplanes sp. NPDC049548 | reverse complement strand
CGACAACGGCGCGGCTCGCGCGGCGGGCGGCCGCCAGCGTTCAACAAGGCCATCTACCGGCACCGCAATGTGGTCGAACGCTGCTTCAACCGACTTAAGCAGTGCCGCAGCCTGGCCACCCGATACGACAAGACCAGCACGTCGTTCCAGGCCACCGTCACCATCGCCGCGTTGCTGCAATGGCTATGACCCTTTGGCGACACTGCCTAGGCCGGATCGTCGTAGCCCTCACCGGCCCGCTCGCGCCGCAGGTACGCCTCGGCGCGGCGGGCCAGGTCGCCGTCCTCGGCGGCGAGGCCGGCGTACATGCCCTGCACCTTCTCGTACGGCTGGGCGGGTGGCAGCAGCGGCACGGCCGGGTCGACGACCGCGTCGATGACGACCGGGCGGTCCGCGGTCAGGGCGGTCTCCCAGGCGGCGGCCATCTCACCGGGATCCGACACGCGCAGACCCCGGAGCCCGAGCAGCTCGGCGTAGTCGGCGTACGGGACCTCCGGGAGCTGCTGCGAGGTGGCGAAGCGCGGCTCACCCTCCATCTCCCGTTGCTCCCAGCTCACCTCGCCGAGATCCCGGTTGTTCAGCACGCAGATCACGAAGTGCGGGTCGGCCCAGTCGCGCCAGCGGGCCGCGACGGTCACCAGCTCCGCCAGGCCGGTCATCTGCATCGCGCCGTCGCCGGTGAGGACCAGGACCGGCCGGTCGGGCGCCGACAGCTTCGCCGCGAGACCGTACGGCAGACCGCAGCCCATCGAGGCGAGGGTGCTGGACAGGTGCGCCGGGACGCCCTGCGGCAGGCGCAGGTGGCGGGCGTACCAGTAGACGACCGAGCCGACGTCGACCGCGATGCGGGCCCGGGCCGGCACCTGGCCGGTGAGGGTACGGACGACGTGCTGGGGGTTCATCGGCTCGGCGGGGGCGGCCGCGCGCGCCTGAGCGAGCTCGTGCCAGCGGCGGACCCAGCCCTCGACCCGGTCGCGCCAGGACCGGTCGGTACGCGGCGGCACCATGGCGAGCAGCGCGCGTACGGTCTCCGCGGCGTCCCCCACCAGCGGCACCTCCACCGGGTAGCGCACGCCGAGCTGCCGCCCGTCGATGTCGATCTGCACCGCGCGGGCCTGGCCCGGCGCCGGGTAGAACTCCGTCCACGGGTCGTTGGTGCCCACCAGCAGCAGTGTGTCGCAGCCGCGCATCAGCTCGGCGCTGGCGGTGGTGCCGAGGTGCCCCATCACTCCGGTGTGGAACGGCAGCCCCTCGTCGAGCACCGGCTTGCCGAGCAACGACGTGGTGATCCCCGCACCCAGCCGGTCGGCCAGCTCCACGATCTCGTCCGCGGCGCCGTACGCGCCCTGCCCGACCATGATCGCCACGCGCTCCCCCGCCGCGAGGACCTCGGCCGCCGCCCGCAGGTCCTCCTCGTGCGGGACGATCCGCGCCGGGCGCAGCCCCGGGCTGGTCATCATCACGCCGTGGCGGTGCGTCTCCGGGTCCGGGGCGGGTGCGGTCTGCACGTCGTGCGGCAGGATCACACAGGTGGGGCTGCGCGTCGCCAGGGCGGTGCGGAACGCGCGGTCGACGAGCATCGGCAGCTGCTCCGGGGTGTGCGCCGCCTGCACGAACTGTGCGCACACGTCACCGAAGAGGCGCACCAGGTCGATCTCCTGCTGGTACGCGCTGCCCAGCACCGTCGAGGCCTGCTGGCCGACGATCGCGACCACCGGCTTGCCGTCGAGCTTGGCGTCGTAGAGGCCGTTGAGCAGATGCACCGCGCCGGGGCCCTGGGTGGAGAGGCAGACGCCGGCGCCACCGGCGTACTTGGCGTGGCCGACCGCCATGAACGCCGCCGCCTCCTCGTGGCGGGCCTGGACGAACTCCGGCTTCCCGGCCCGGCGCAGCGCGCCCATCACCGCGTCGATCCCGTCGCCGGAATACCCGAACACCCGGTCGACGCCCCACGCCGTGAGGCGTTCCACCACCAGATCCGACACCGTACGGTCCGTCATGCCGCTCCGCTCCCCTCGAATATGTCATTCGCCCTATCCCCGCCGGGGCCCCCTTTCACTAGCTTTCCCCGTATGGGAAACACCAAGCGGAACGCTGCCGGGACGTGCCCGGGCGTCCGTGCAGTGATTCCGGTCGATGCCGGACTTCTGCCCGTGGTCAGGTGCTGCAACAATGGCGGCCCGTGGAACTCGGGAAGGGGCCGCCGGGGTGCAGAGCATGATCGGCCGGGACGCCGAGTGGCGGACCGCCACCGACGCACTGGAGTGCGTGGGCGACGGTGCCCAGGTCCTGGAGGTGGTCGGCGAGCCGGGCATCGGCAAGACGCGGCTGCTCGCCGAGCTGGCCGGGTACGCGCGCGACCGCAAGCTGCTTACCCTCACGGGCCGGGCCACCGAGTTCGAGTCCGAGATCCCGTACGCGTTGCTCACCGAGGCGCTCGACGACCACGTCCGCCGGCACGGCGAGAGCCTGCGGGAGCGGCTGACCGGTGACGACGTGGGCTGGCTCGGCGAGATCCTCGACGGCCTGCGCACCGGGCCGGCCGCGGCGCCGGCGTCACCGGGCGGGGCGGCCGAACGCTACCGGTCGCTGCGGGCGCTGCGCCGCCTGCTGGAGATCATCGCCGAGCCGGACGGGCTGGTGCTGATCCTCGACGACGTGCACTGGTGCGACCCCGCCACCACCGATCTCATCGACTATCTGCTGCGCCGCCCGCCCGCGGGCCCGGTGCTGCTCGCGCTCGCCTACCGGCCGGCGCAGGCGCCCGCCCGGCTGGCCGCCGCGCTCGCCACCGACCACACCACGGGCCGGGTCCACCACCGGCTCGTCCTGGCGCCGCTGAGGGAGGCCGATGTGAACCATCTGCTCGGCCCCGGCGCCGACCCGCGCGACGCGGCGTACCTGTTCCGGCTCAGCGGCGGCAACCCGCTGTATCTGGACGCGTTGCGCCGCTGCGGTACGACGGCGGCCGGCTCCGCGCGTACCGATGACGACCTGAACCCCGCGCTCGCAGCCCTGCCCGCGGAGGTCCGTGCCGCGCTCGGCGCGGAGTGGGAAACCGTCGGACCGGACAGCCGCCTGCTGGCCTCCGCCGCGGCCGTCGCCGGTGACGAGTGCGAGCCGGTCCTGCTCGCCGAGGTCGCCGAGCTGCCGATGCCGGCCGTGCTGCGCTGCCTCGACGAGCTGGTGAGCCGCGACCTCGTGCACGTCGTGAGCGGCACCGGCCGGTTCCGGTTCCGGCATCCGCTGGTGCGGCACGTCGTGTACGCCTCCACCGCCGCCGGATGGCGCCTGGGCGCACACGCACGGGCCGCCGCCTACCTGGAGCGGGTGGGTGCGCCGCCGCGGGCCCGGGCCCACCACGTCGCCCGGTCGGCGGCCAGCGGCGACATGGGCGCGGCCCTCACCCTGGTCTCGGCGGCCCGGGCGGTCGGCGCGCAGGCTCCCGCCACGGCGGCCGAGTGGACGCAGACCGCGCTGCGGCTGCTGCCCGGCGACACCGCCCTCGCCGGCCTGCCGGACCGCGCCGAGCTGGTCACCTATCTGGCCGAGCGGCAGGCGGCGAGCGGCTGCCTCGCCGAGGCGCGCCGGACCATGGCCGTGGTGCTCGACGAGCTGCTGCCCGCCGGCCACCCCGCCCGGCCCGGCGCCGTGGCGTTCACCGGCGTCATGATCCGGCTGCTCGGCCGCCACGAGGAGGCGCAGGCGCTGCTCACCGCCGAGCTGGAGCGCCGGCCCGGCGCCGACAACTCCGACGTGCTGCTGCAGATCGCGACCTACGCGCTGATGCGCGGCCAGCTCCACGAGGCCGACGAGCGCCTGCGCCAGGTCATCGCGCTCGTCCCGGGCAGCCCGGCGGCCTGCATCGCGCGAGCCATGCGGCCGATCGCCGGCTACGCGGCCGGGCCGGCGGAGCGCGCGGACGAGCGGCCGCAGTCGGCGGCGGCGCTGCTGGACACCCTCGACGACCGCGACGTCGCCCGCCAGCTGGACCTCTTCGCCTGGCTGTGCTGGGTCGGGCTGGAGATCGAGGGGCCGCGCGACTCGCTGCGCCGGCTCCTGCGCTGCCGGCGGGTGGCGGTGCAGGTGGGACACAGCTTCGTGCTGCCCTACCTGCTGGCCATGCAGGCGCTCATGCAGGCCCGGCTGGGCCGCATCGGCGACGCGATGCGGGCCGCCGAGGAGGCCACCGGCATCGCCCGGCTGCTGTCCGCGGCCGAGCCGCTCGCGCTGGCGCTGCTGACCCAGACGTGGCTGCACCGCTGCGCCGGTGAGTACGCGGCCGCGATCGCCACCGGTGAGCAGGCGGTGGCCGCGGCGGAGGAGAGCCGCGGCTGGCTCGCCACCGCCCGGGCGATGCTGGCGTTCAGCCGGATCGCCGCCGACGACACCCGGCGGGGCGTGGCCGACCTGGTGGCGGCCGGCGGCGGCCCCGAGCTGTCGGCCCTGTACCCGCACAACCGCCTGATCGCCTGCACGGTGCTCAGCGAGATCGCGGTGAAGCTGGGCGACCTGGACTCCGCGCGGCACTGGGCGGACCTGGCCGCGCGCGTCGCCGACCCCCGGCACCGGCTCGGGCACGGTCTCGCCCTGCTGGCGAGCGTCTTCCCCGTCGCCGCCGACGAGCCCGCCCGCGCGGCGGAGGTCGCCGAGGAGTCCGCGGCCCTGCTCACCGAGGCCGAGCTGCTCCTCATGGCCGGGAAGGCGTGGATCAGCGCCGCCGGCCTGCGCCTGCGGATCGGTGACGAGGCGGCCGCCCTGACGGCTCTGGCCCGCGCCGAGGAGGTCGTCGGCCGCACCGACTCGGCCGACCTCGACGCGGCGGTCCGGCGGCTCGCCCGGCGGCTGCGCCCCGAAGCACCGGCGGCCGGGGGCGGCGCGTCGCTGCTGACCCGGCGGGAGGCCGAGATCGCGGAGCTGATCGCCGCCGGCCTGTCCAACGCCGAGATCGCCGGGCGGCTCTTCCTGAGCGTACGGACGGTCGAGACGCACGTGTCGCGGATCTACACCAAGCTCGGCGTCGCCACCCGGGCCGCCGCGGTGAGCCTGCTGGCCCGCTGAGCGGTGTGACCGATCCCGGGTCCCACCACGTCATGAAGGAAGGAAGCGCGCACCGGACATCAGGAGAACGTGCTGTGGAGCAGAACCTGCGAGCCCTGTTCGAACGGGCCCTCGATGACGAGCCCGTACCGCCGCCGGGCGACCCCGCCCGGACAGCCATGGCACAGGGCCGGCGGATCCGCCGCCGGCGCGGCCTGCTGGCGGGAGGCGCGGCGGCCGCGGCGGTCGTCGCCGCGGCGGTCGCGGTGAACGTGAGCGTGGCGCCCGCCGCACCACTGCCCCCGACGTCGGCCGCCCAGGCGATGATGGCTCCGGCGGACCCGAGGTGCACGTCACCGGCGCGGGACCGCGCTTCCGACGTCTCGGTCTTCCTGGCCCGAGACATCACGGCGTCGCAGCGGTCCGGTCTGCTGACCGCGTTGCAGGCGGATCCGCTGGTGCGGGACCTGCGGTTCGAGAGCCGCGAGGAGGCGTTCGCCCGGTTCAAGCGCCTCTGGGCGGACAGTCCGGACTTCGTGGCCGCGCTCTCCCCCGACTCCGTGCCGGAGTCGTTCCGGATGGCACTGGCCGAGCCGTCCGAATACCCGGCTTTCGCCGCGAGGTTCCGCGACCGTGCCGGTGTGGCGGACCTCGTCGGCAGCGTCTGCCCGGAGGCGGGCAGGTGACCGACAGCGTGTCTTCCGAGGGAGGCTGGACTGTCTCGTGGCGGCGTGACCGGGCGGCCCGGGACGAGGAGTTCGCCGCGTTCGTCGCGGCCGTCACGCCCCGGTTGCGGCGTACGGCGTATCTGATGTGCCGCGACTGGCACCTGGCCCAGGACCTCACGCAGCTGACCCTGGCGAAGATGTACGCGTCCTGGGGCCGGATCTGGCGCACGGCGAACCTGGAGGCGTACAGCCGCCGGGTCCTGATGAACGCGGTCTTCGACCAGCGCAGACGTCGCAGCGACGCCGAGGTCGTCCTCGCGGACGTGCCCGACCGGTCCGGGCCGCCGGTCGCAGCCGACGCGGACCTGCACGTCACGTTGCTGCAGGCGCTGGCCGCCCTGCCGGTCCGGGACCAGGCCATCGTGGTGCTGCGGCACTGGGAGGACCACAGCGTCGACACGGTCGCCGAGATTCTCGGCGTCTCGGCCTCGGTGGTGAAGATGCGGAGCATGCGTGCGCTGGCCCGGTTGCGGGAGCTGCTGGGCGCCGACTTCGCCCGGCAATGAGCGGCCGTAGCCGGGGAGCCGCGAACGCCTACGTACGTGCCGTGGATACGCGTACGCACGGATGTGTCCGGGTGGCCGGTCTGACAGCTTGATCCGCGGGCCGCGCCGGCGGTCCGGCGGGGAGGGCGACGATGCGGCAGACCGAGATGGACACGCTGCGCCGGGCATTGGCGCGGGGCGGCGGCGGGCGCTGGTCGGTCATCGAGATCGCGGGCGATCCGGGGATGGGCAAGTCCACATTGGTGGCGGCCTTCGCCCGGCACGCGGCGCGCGCCGGGTGGCGAGTGCAGCTCTGCCGGGCCGGCGACGACGAGTCGGCGGCGGCGCTGAGCTCCCGGCCCGGTACGCCGCGCGTGCTGGTCGTGGACGACGTGCACGCGGCAGGACCGGCCGTCGCCGAGCTCATCGCCGGCGTGCTGCGCAACCCGCCGGCCGGTCCCGTGCTGCTCCTGCTGACCCACCGGCCCCGGCAGCTCACCGGCACGTCTGCCGCCGCGCTGGCGACCGCCGTGGCCGCCGGGGTGGCGCAGCGGATCACCCTCGGGCCGCTGACCGCCGAGGAGGCGACCGGCCTGCTGCCCGCGGCCCGGCGCCAACCCGAGCTGGTCGAGGCGGCCGAGGGCAACCCGCTCTACCTGCTGGGTGCCGCGGGTACGCCGGTGCCCGAGCGCGTCCGTGCCGTGCTGCTGCCCGAGCTGCTCGCCGGCCCGGCGCTCGAGCGGCTGGTCGTGCGCGCCGCCGCGGTCGCCGGCGACCCGGCCGATCCGGAACTCATCGCCGCCGTCGCGGAGTGCGAGCCGCAGGCCGTGCACCGGGCGTTGGACCGGCTCACGGCCGCGGATGTGCTGCGCGCCGCCGACGGCCCGGGCTTCCGGTTCCGCCACCCGGTGGTGCGGGCCGTCGCGTACGAGTCCGCGCCGGCGGGGTGGCGCGTAGCCGCGCACGCCCGGGCCGACCGGGCCCTGCGGGTACGCGGGGCGAGCGCCGCCGCGCGGGCCCGGCACCTCGAGGTGTGCGCCGCGCCGGGTGACGAGGAGGCCGCCGGGACGCTCGGCCGGGCGGCCCGCGACGCCGTGTACCGGTCACCGGCCGACGCGGCCCGCTGGCTGAGCGCGGCGCTGCGGCTGCTGCCCGACGAACCGGGAACCGCCGACCGGCGTGCCGCCCTGCGGCTGGATTGCGCGCGGGCGCTCGGTCTCGCCGGCCGCCTGAAGGAGAGCCGCACCCACCTGCATCGGATGCTGGCCGAGCTGCCGGTCGCCGACCCCGTACGCCGGGAGCCGGCCGTGGTGCTCGCCGCGCGTACCGAACAGCTCCTGGGCCGGCACGCCGAGGCCGACGCCCTGCTCCGCCGCGAGTTCCCCACCCCGGGCACCGCGCCGGCGACAGCCCTGGCCTGCGGCGCGCTTCTGCGCGGCGACGGGGAGGCGGCTCTCCACTGGTCCACTGTGGTCCTGAGGCAGGCGCCGAAGGCCGCCGGGCTTCGCGTCGCCGCCACGGCCGTCCGGTACCTGGCGGGCCGCCTCACCGGCGGCGCCGACAACCAGGACGCCCTCGACGAGGCGGCGGACCTCGTCGACGCGATGCCCGACGACGAGCTGGTCGCCGTCCTCGACCCGGCCGGCCTGCTCGCGGAGGCGGAGCTGGCGGCCGAGCGTCTCGGCGCCGCGCGGCGGCACACCGCACGCCTGCTGACGATCGCTCGCGCGGCGGGCCGGCACGACGCCCTCGCCACCCTGCACGGGATCACCGGGCGTGCCCGGGTGCTGGCCGGCGACCTGGCCGGCGCCGCCGACAGCCTCGACCGGGCCGACGACGCCGCCCGGCGCAGCGGCAGCCCGGCGAGACGCGCCGAGGCGGCGGCGAGCCGCTCCTGGCTGCACCTGTGGCAGGGCGACGCCGCCGCGGCACGGTTCGCCGCGCAGGCTCAGGAACACGACCGCATGGCGGCCCGGCGGCTGACCGGCGACGGCATCACGCTGCAGGCGTGGCGCCGGTTCGTCGACGACCCGGCCACCGCCGACCGTCTGAGCCTGGCCCTGGACGCGTCCGGCAGCGATCCGCTGGTGCGGGTCCGGTGGCTGCAGCTGGCCGCCACGACGTGCGCCGACCGCCGGCTCCCCGCGGCGGCCGCGGTGTGCGCGGCGTCGGCTCAGCGGCTCGCGGACCGCACGCCGGGACTCCGCGTCCAGGGGTACGCCGAGCTCGCCCTGAGCGACTCCCTGCTCGGCACCGACCCCGGCGCCTCCGCCGCCGCCGCTCGGCACGCCGCCGAACTGCTGGCCCGGGCCGGCGACCCGCTCGGGGCGGCGCGGTCCCGGCAACGACAGGAGACGGCCGGGGCCGCGAGCGAGGGATCGGCCGGCATCGCGGCCCTGACCGTCCGGGAGACCGAGATCGTCACGCTGGTCGCCGAAGGCCTGACCAACAAGGAGATCGCACGCCGGCTGTTCCTCAGCCCCGGCACGGTGTCCATCCACGTCGGACGCGCGTACGCGAAACTCGGCGTCTCCCGGCGCGCGGCCGCCGCCGCCCGGCTGGCCGAGGCGGGACTCGTCGGAGCCCGCCCGGCGGGCGCACCCTAGACGCGGCGCAGGACCGAGACGACCTTGCCCAGCACGACCGCCCGGTCACCGTCGATCGGCTCGTAGGCGGGGTTGCGCGGCTCCAGCAGGACGTGACCCGACCGGCGGCGGTACACCTTGACGGTGGCCTCCTCGTCGATCATCGCGGCCACGATGTCCCCGTTGTACGCCTCGGACTGCTGCCGGACCACCACGATGTCGCCGTCGCAGATCGCGGCGTCGACCATGGAGTCACCCCGCACCCGCAGGCAGAACAGGGTGCCCCGGCCGACCAGGTCGCGGGGCAGCTGAAGGGTCTCCTCGGCCGTCTCCTCGGCCAGGATGGGACTGCCCGCGGCGATGACCCCGACCACCGGCACCCCGACGGTCGCCGGGTCGCGCCGGGTGCCGGTCTCGCTGCCCAGGAACAGGCGCACGTCGAGCTGGCGGGTCGCCGTCCGGCCGCGACGCAGGAAACCGAGGTCCTCGAGGGCCCGCAGGTGCCGGCTGACCGACGACGTCGACGCCAGCCCGACCGCGTCGGCGATCTCGCGGGTGGACGGCGGGTAGCCGTACCGGACCGCCCAGTCCCGGATGGCGGTCAGCACCGCCCGCTGCCGGGACGTCAGCCGGGAGGTGTCGAGCTCTTCATCCGCAAACACCTCGAGATCTTCGCCCATCCACCGCCGGCGAGGGGCGCGGCACGCCGCCCGTCACGGCTCCCGGACCTGCAGGATCCGCTGCAGCTCGTCGGCGAGGACCCAGATCCGCTCGATCCGGCCGGCGGCGTCCAGGGTGAGGACGTCGATGCCCAGGCCGCTGACCGTACGCCCGGTCGGGGCCAGCTCGCCCAGGGGCGTACGCCACACGCCCGTGTGCCGTGCGCTGTGCCGGAACGCGACGGTGAGCTTGCCCGGCGCGGCGACCCGGTCGACGATCTCGATCTCGTGCTCGGTGAACGCGGCGTGCAGGGCGGCCGCCCGCGCGACCAGGTCGGCGACCGCCAGCGGCACGTCGTTGACCACCACCGGGTCGGTGTAGAGCCGGCCGAACGCGCCGAGCGGATCGTCGTGCCGCGACGGGGGCACCCGCCACAGGTCGAACAACTGCTCCTCGAGCTCCATCGACGCCTCCGGGTCAGTGCTCGGGTACCAGACGGAAGATCCTGATCTGCCGGCCCTCGGCGCGCTCGGCGTACGCGTCGTAGCCCGGCCAGATCCGCCGGGCCAGCTGCCAGAGCCGGTCGCGCTCCTCGCCGGTCGCCAGGGTGGCGCGGACGGCGAACTCGCGATCGCCGACGGTCACCCGGGCGGCCGGGTTCGCCAGCAGGTTCGCCGACCAGGCGGGGTGGTGCGCCTGGCCCCAGTTGGAACCGACCACCACGTACCCGTCCCCGTCGGCCGCATAGAGCAACGGCTGCGTGCGCGCCTGCCCGGACTTCCGGCCGGTCGTGGTGATGAGCAGCGTGGGCAGCTGGTGCCGGCCCAGGACGGACCACCGCCCCCGGCTCAGCCGGTGGATCCGGCCGTCCAGCCCGGCCAGCCGGCGGCCGAGGGCGGCGAACCAGCGCTGGTCACCGAGACGTTGCAGGAGAGCGGTGTAACGCGACATCCGCTCAGTATCACCGCCGGGCCCTTTCCTAGGAATGCCCGGCCGTCAGTGCATCCAGCTCGTCCAGCCGGCCGACGCACAGCGCCGTGATGTCACCCTCGTTGTCGAGGGCGGCGGCGAGCAGCCTCGCCAGGGACGTGCCGTGGACCGGGACGTCGGCGGGATCGTCGAGCAGGCGCCGGACGGGGTCGTCCGGGTCGGAGGCGCCGCTCTCGTCCACCCGGCACGTGACCCAGTGCAGCGTCTCGGTGGTGTGGTCGACGGCCGCGCCGAGGCTGCGGCCGTCCGCCAGGTCGGCGATCGTGAAGATCGGCAGGCGGCCGCCGTTCCGGAGCACCTGGACGTGCCCGGCGACCGGCCGGATCCGCCAGCCGCCGCCGAACAGGGTCGCGGACCCGATCCCGCGGTAGAGCGCGACGAGGTCGGCGGTGGCGTACCACGGGTGGTCGTCCGTCGGCGGGGTGGCGTGATGGTCGCGGACGATCCGGTCGACGAGGTCGCTCATGTCAGGGTCCGCCGGCGCCACGTGCCATCCGGCGACCGGCCGCAGGGCGCCGTCGTCGTCCTGGGCGACGGCGACGAGGCCGCCGTGCAGGGCGACCGAGCGGGTGTCCCGCCCGACGAGATCGGCGACGTGGACGACCACCCGGGACAGGACTGCCGGCACGGAGTCGCTGCGGACCCCCGGCCCGGCGTAGCCCATCGGACCGGAGGCCGGCCCGCGGGGTCCGTCGATCGGCAGCTCCAGCAGCGGGTTCGGCCGGTCGAGGCCGGCGTCCCCCTTCAGGTACGGGTACAGCCGCGCCGCCCACCCGGTGATCACGTCTCCGCCGTACGCGTCCTGCGGGTTGTAGATGCGCTGCCAGAACGCGGTGTCGACGTCGCCGGCCGCGGCGCGGACGAACTGGTCGGCGATCGGCACCAGGGACCGGCGCCACACCTCCAGCCCGAACTTCTCCAGCGCGTCCACCCGCTCGCGGATCGCCCGCCAGTCCGCCACCGTGCCGGTCAGGGTCACCGAGGGGATCCCGCACACACAGGTCAGCCAGAACGAGAAGTACGGCGAGTACGCGTCCAGCATCACGATGCGCCCCGCGACCCGCTCGACGTCCGTACTCGTGGAGAAGTCGCACTCGAACAACCCGGCGTCGGTGATCTCGCCGGCGAGCAGCTTGCCGAACGACCCGGCGATCGCCTCCCAGGATGCGGCGTCGCGAGGCAGCGGCCCGTCGTGGACCACCTCGAGGCGTTTGCGGCCCGAGTGCGCCACCAGCCGCGGCCGCAGCTCCTCGGCGTGCAGGCGGACGTGCTGGGCGACGCCCTGCGCGATCGTCAGCCACACCGCGTCCGGGGAGAGCACGAGCGGCCGGTGGTCGGCGAACGCCCGGGCCACCGCGCTCAGCAAGGGGTGCACGCCGTCGGACGCGAGGACGCGCAGGGCCGGGTCACCGCCGACCACCAGCGCGTCCTCGACCAGCTCGCCGAGCGGCACCGTCGGGAGGGCCTCCATCGCGGGGGCCACGTCGTCGACCGGGAAGCTCATCATGGCGGACACGGTAGCCGGGGTCAGCGACCGGCCACCGAGATGTCGCCGTCGGCCACGTCGGCGGGGCGGGCGCTGCTGGCACCGCTGAGGATTAGCCGGGCCGGGTCCCGGTAGCCGTCGACGACCTCGATCCGCTGCACCGGCCGCGCGACCGCGATCGTCGTCTCGTCGCGCCACCGGACGCCGGCCTGCAGCAGGTGGGTGGAGACCGCCGTGACCGCGGGGTCGGTGCTGGTGGCGTACACCCGCCAGGTGAGCGGGCCGACCCGCTCCATGTCGCGGACCCGGATGCCGGAGGCCACCTCTCTGCGCTGCCAGCCGGAAGGGGTACGCGACGCCGTGTACGTGTGCACCGCCCCGGCGGCGTCGAGCTGCATCCACACCACGAACGGGGTGAGCCCGCCGTTGGTCGAGCCGACGAGCTGGATGTAGTCCGGGGACCGCGGGTTGGTGGCCTGCAGCTCGGTCTGCGCGACCTTCAGGTGCCGTTCCTGGTCGGCGTCGTCGACCCCCACGCCGAGGTCAGCGCCGGCGGCCGAACGGAAGTGCAGGTCCCGGGGGCTGAACCAGACGTGGTAGAGGTTGCGGTGGTAGCGGTCGTGCAGGTGGCCCTCGGGACCGCCGCCGGCCAGGGTGTAGACGATGCCCACCCGCTCGGGGCGGCCCGGCACGGCCGGCTCGTGGCGCAGCTGTCCGATGTAGACCTCGTTCATGTTGTCGGTGCGCAGCTGCGGCGCGATGGCCCAGCGCTGCCCGGTGAGCGTCTCCGAGCTCTGCCACGTACGCCCGTCGTCGGTGGAGCGCACGTACTTCATCGGCCGGAAGTCGGTCGGGTACCGGTCGTCGAGGTCGCCCGCGGTCTCCCGGACGAACACGAAGATCGCGCCGTCGTCGGCCCGGAAGACCATGGGGTACGTGGCGCCGAGCCCTTCGGGGATCTGGGTGTCGGTCCAGGTGCCCTCGATCGAGTGCGGCCGCGGTGAGCGGGCGTACCACAGCTCCCGGTTGTGCATGCCGCGGAAGACGAGCAGGTGGCCGTCGGCGGCCTGGATCAGCGTCGGGTAGTTGTGCGTGTCGTTGCCGCCGTCGGCGACCTTGACCGGCGCCGACCAGACCCCGGTGCGGTGGTCGTACGCCTGAACGTAGTTGTCCTCGTACCGGCCGGCCCAGGAGATGAACGTCATGTGGGCGCGGGCGTCGTACACGCCGCCGTTGGTGGGCCGGCGGTCGGTGCGGGCGGCGACGCCGGCGGCGACCGTGGTCACCGAGTCCGGCGGCCGGTGGGCGGCGCCGTGGCCGGCGCGGGCCGGGGCCGGCAGGGCGGCCAGCAGCAGCACGGCCGCGGCGCAGGCGGCCGGGTAGCGGTGGGAGCGGGGCATCGGGCTCTCCTCGGCGGGGTCAGGCGGGCGGGCGCAGAACGCCGTCGACCCGGCGCGGGATGCGCAGCGGGTTGGCGTCCTGGAGGGCGGCGGGCAGAAAGGCGTCCGGTACGTCCTGGTAGGCGACCGGGCGCAGCCACCGGCGGATCCCGGTGGCGCCGACGGAGGTGTGCAGCGCGTTGGTGGTCGCGGGCCAGGGACCGCCGTGCTGCTGGGCCCAGGTGACCGCCACGCCGGTGGGCCAGCCGCCGAAGATGACCCGGCCGGCGCGTTCGGCGAAGCCGTCCAGCAGCGCGCCGACCAGCTCCGGTTCGGCGCCGGGGTCGGCGTGCACGGTGGCGGTCAGCGATCCGGGGAGCAGCGCGAGCGTCCGGGTCAGCTCCTCGGCCGTGCCGTACTCGATGAGCAGGGCGGCCGGCCCGAAGCATTCCTCGAGCAGGTCACCGGGCCGCTCGGCCAGGTCGTGCGCGGCGACGGCGAGCAGGGCGGGGCTCACCCGGTAGCCGCTGCCGGCGGGGGCGACCGGGGCGACGATCGGACGGACGCCGGGCACCCGGGCCAGCGCGGCGGAGACGGTGGTGTAGCCCTGCCGGATGCGGTCGTTGAGCAGCGGGCCGAGCGGGGCCGCGGCGACGGCGGCGGCGAGCGCGTCGTCGAGGCCGTGGCCCTCGGGCAGCAGGACCAGGCCGGGCTTGGTGCAGAACTGGCCGGTGCCCAGGGTCAGGGAGGCGGCGAAGTCCTGGACCAGCGCGGCGCCCCGGGCTGCCAGCGCCCCCGCCGTGATGACCACCGGGTTGAGCGAGCCCAGCTCGCCGTAGAACGGGATCGGGTCCGGGCGGGTGTTCGCCAGGTCGTACAGGGCCCGGCCGCCGCCGAGGGAGCCGGTGAAGCCTGCCGCGCGGATGGCGGGGTGGCGCACCAGCTGCCGGCCGGCGTCGGTGCCGTGCACCACCGCGAACGTGCCCCGGGGGGCGCCGGCCTCGAGCAGGGCGGCACCGACGACCTCCGCGGTACGCCGGGAGAGGCCGGGGTGGCCCGAGTGCGCCTTGACCACCACCGGGCAGCCGGCCGCGAGCGCGCTCGCCGTGTCGCCGCCGGCCACCGAGAAGGCGAAGGGGAAGTTGCTGGCGGCGTACACGGCGACCGGGCCCAGCGGGACCAGCATCCGGCGCAGGTCCGGGCGGGGCGCCGGGGCGTATGCCGGATCGGCGTGGTCGATGATCGCTTCGTGGAACGCGCCCTCGCGGATCACTGCGGCGAAGAGCTCGAGCTCGACCCTGGTGCGGGTCAGCTCGCCGCCGAGGCGCCCGGGGCCGAGCCCGGTCTCGGCGTCGGCGAGCGCGACCAGCTCGTCGCGGTGGTCCTCGAGGGCTGCGGCCGCAGCGTCCAGCAGGTCGGCGCGCCGGTCCGAGCCCAGGGCAGCCAGCGGTCGTGCTGCGGCTCCGGCGGCGTCGCCCGCGGCCGCCACCGCGGAGTCGGTGGTGTGCGGCACCGGCGCACCGACCGGCTCACCGCTGTAGGGGTTCCGACCCTGATCGGCGGCTGTCCACATATGTGGATTGCTACTATGTAGCTGGTTTTGGTTCACGAATAGGATGATGACGATATGCTGGCCATCGATCAATAGCCATTCGTGAAGTGAGGCGATCGATGCACCGTCAGCGCATCCTGATGACCGGCGGCTCGGGCAAGGTCGGCACGCTGCTGCGGCCCCGGCTGGCCCGCCCGGACCGCGTTCTGCGCCTGCTGGACGTCCGCGAGCCGGAAGATCTGCCCGGCACCGGTCCGGAGGAGACCGTCACCGCCTCCATCGACGACCTCGACGCGGTCGCGGCGGCGTGTGCCGGCGTGGACGCGATCCTGCACTTCGGCGGGCAGAGCCGCGAGGCGGGAGCCGAGGAGGTGCTGCGCCTCAACGCGTACGGGACCTACTGCGTGCTGGAGGCGGCGCGCCGCACCGGGATCCGCCGCGTCGTGCTGGCGTCCTCCAACCACGTGGCCGGTTTTCACCACCTCGACGACCATCCCGACGAGGTGCCGGCGAGTGCGCCCGCGCGGCCGGACACCCTCTACGGCTGGAGCAAGGTCGCCGTCGAGGCGGCCGGCAGCCTCTACCACGACCGCTACGGCATCGATGTGATCTGCCTGCGGATCGGCATGTGCGCGCCGGAGCCGCCGGGGCTGCGCGGGCTGGCCATGTGGCTGTCCCCGGACGACTGCGCACGGCTGGTCGAGGCGTCGCTGAGCACGCCGGAGCCGGGCTTCCGGCAGGTCTGGGGCATCAGCCGCAACACCCGCCGATGGCTGTCCCTGCGCGAGGGCGAGGAGATCGGCTACCTGCCGCAGGACGACGCCGAGGCGTACGCGGACAAGCTCGTGGCCGAGCTCGGCGAGCCCGACTTCACGGGCGACCCGAACCTCTCCCGGATCGGCGGGTTCTGGTGCGACACCCCGATCGGCGAGCGGATGTGAGTCAGCGGATGCCCTCGCGGCGCAGCGTCGCCGCGAGGGCCTGGGTGCGCGCGGTCAGGGCGGCGGCGACCCGCTTGAGCTCGGCGCCCTTGGCGAGGCGCGCCGGCATCGAGCAGGAGATCGCGTCCGTCGCGGGGATGCGGTAGTCCACCGTGGCCGCCACGCAGGCCACGCCCTCGGTGCCCTGCTCGCGCTCGAACGCCCAGCGGCGCTGCCGCACGGCGTCCAGCTCGGTGAGCAGCGCGTCGAGGTCGGTGATGGTGTTCGGCGTGTAGCTCTCCAGCGTGCTCGGCAGCAGCGCCTTGACCTCGTCGGTGGTGAGGTCGGCCAGCAGCGCCTGACCGAGGGCGGTCATGTGGGCGGGCAGGCGGCGGCCGACCCGGGAGACCACGTGGACGGAGTCGCGCGACTCGCGGCTGGCCAGGTAGAGCACGTGGGCGTCGTCGCGCCGGGCGTAGTGGATGGTGTAGCCCAGCTCGGCACGCAGGTCCTCGAGCGCCTCGTACGCGTACATCAGCGCCGGGTCGCGGTCCAGATAGGCCGTACCGGAGAGCAGGGCATGCGGGCCCACCCCGAACGCCGAGCCGCCCTCGTCGGTCTCCACCCACTTGAGCTCGCGCAGCGTGCGCACCAGCGCGTGCAGGCTGGAGCGCGGGTAGCCGGTGCGCTCCTGCAGCTGCGACAGCGTCAGGCGGGTCGGCGAGGCGGCCAGCGTCTCGAGGATCTTCACCGTCCGCTCGGCCGACTTGACCGGCGACAGGTCGCCTGCCTGGGGCATGGGTACGCGCCTCCGCCTGGGCCGTGGATGACTGTTGACCGCCATGCTACCGGACGCTAACTTGACGGTGCTTCGCAATCACATCCACGAATGTCATCCACATATATGGACAGGAGGCAGAAGCGTGCCCGACCGCACCGCTCCCCGACGCGTCGGCGCTCTGCTCGCCCTCGCCCTCCTCGCCGGCGCCGTCGCGGCGTGCGGGGGCGACGACGTCGAGCAGGATCCGAAGGCAGCTCTGCAGATCTGGATCCGCAAGCCACCGGGCTCCCCCACCGAGAAGACCGCCAAGGCCCTGGCCGCCCGCTTCACCTCCGCGAGCGGCATCCCCACCCGGGTCACCGCGCTGTTCGAGGACTTCGAGACCAAGCTGCAGCAGGCGGCCGCCCAGAAACAGCTCCCGGACATCGTCATCAACGACACCGCCCAGCTGGGCACCCTGGTCAAGCAGGGGCTGGTCCGAGAGGTCGACAGGGGCGGCATCGCCGGCAACGCCGACCTCGACCCGCTCTCCTGGGACGCCGCCAAGGGCGCCGACGGCAAGCACTACGCCGTACCCTTCTCCGCCCAGTCCTTCGCCCTGTTCATCCGCAAGGACTGGCGCGAGAAGATAGGCGCGCCGCTGCCCTCCTCGTGGGCGCAGCTCGAGGACCTCGGCCGCAGGTTCACCACCGGCGACCCGGACGGCGACGGCAAGGCCGACACGTACGGCTTCGTCATCCCCGGCTCCACCAAGCGCGGTTACACGTCCTGGTACGCCACGAGCTTCCTCTGGTCGGCCGGCGGCGACTTCGTCACCGGCACCGGCGGCAAGTACACGGCCGCGGTCAACACCCCGCAGTCGGTCGCCGCGATCGACTACCTCAAGAAGGAGTTCTGCACCGACAAGACCGTCGTCCCCGGTGCCGTCACGCTCGAGACCACCCAGGCGCACCAGGCGTTCGAGAGCGGCAAGGGCGGCATCTACTTCACCGGGCCGTACAACATGGGCCGCTTCGACAAGAGCCTTGGCAAGGACAAGTACGAGGTCGTCGCCCTCCCGGCCGGTCCCGGCGGCAAGGCGGTGTCCCTCGCCGAGGGCGAGAACCTGTACCTGATGGCCGGGTCGGCCAACCAGGACGGTCAGCGCAGGTTCGCCGAGTACGCGGTCTCCGCCGACGGCCAGGCGCTGGGCATGGCCGGCGACACCGACGGCACCATCGTGCGCCTGCCGGTGAACGCCAAGGTGCAGCTCGCCTCGGTCCGCAAGGACACCCGGTGGAAGACGTTCGAGGACATCTACAGGTCCTCGGGCCGTTACACCCCGGCCGTCCCGGACTGGACACCGCTGCGGCAGGCCTCGGCCGACTCCTTCAACGCCGTCTTCGCCGACTGCGCGAGCGACACCAAGGCCGCGATGGACAAGCTGGCCCGTACCCTCGACGACGAGCTCACCCGGCAAGAGGCCAAGGGGTGACCACCCTGAGCGCGGCACCGGCGCGACCGGAGGCCCCGGCCTCCGGCGCACCGGCGCGTCCCCGGCGCCGGCGCAGGTTCCCCGTGCTGCCGTGGCTGTTCCTGTTCCCGGCGCTGGTGTTGTTCGCCGTCTTCAAGTTCGTCCCTATGGCGCGGGCCCTCGACATGAGCTTCCACGAGGTCCGCCCCTACCTCGGCGACCGGTGGGCCGGCGGGGACAACTACACCGCCGTCGTCACGGACGTGGCGTTCCGGGAAGCCGTGCAGCACACCGCGATCCTCGCCGCCGGGCAGACCGGTGGTGCCCTGGTCGCGGGGCTGGTGCTGGCCCTGCTGCTCGAGGGCAGCGCCCGGCACCTGTGGTTCGTGCGGACGGCGGTCTTCCTGCCGACGGTGGCCGCGCTCGCGGTGGTCGCGGAGGTCTGGCGGGTGCTGTACTACCCCGCGCCCGAAGGGATGCTGAACTCGGTGCTCGGCTTCTTCGGTGCCGGCCCGTCCGCATTCCTCAACGCCGAGGGGACGTCGCTGTGGTCGGTCATGGCGGTCGGCATCTGGCGCGAGGCCCCGTACGACATGATGATCTTCATTGCCGGTCTGGCCGGCGTCGACCGCGCCCTCTACGAGGCCGCCGGCGCCGACGGTGCCGGGCCGCTGCGCCGGCTGTGGCACGTCACGTTCCCGGCCCTGCGCCCGGTCTTCGTCATCCTGCTCACCCTCGCCGCGATCCGCAGCCTGCGGATCTTCACCGAGATCTTCCTGCTCACCAACGGCGGGCCCAACGGCTCCACGGAGGTGCTCATGACCCTCATCTACAAGCTCGGCCTGGAACGCAACGAGCTGGGCGTCGCCGCTGCCGGCTCCATGCTGCTGCTCGGCGCGAGCGTCGTGCTCACGCTGGCGGTCCAGGCGCTGCGCGGCAGGGGTACGCGATGAGCTCCCGCTTCGACTCGGCACTGGGCTTCAGCAGCCGGCGCGGCCCGCTCGCCCGGGTGGCCCGGGTGCTCCTGTACGCCGCCCTGGTGATGGTCTTCGCCGGTCCGCTCCTCGCGATCCTCATCGGAGCGTTCAGCCCCGTCCCCGACCCGAGCCGGCTGACGCTGCTCCCCCGCCACCTGACCTTGGCGAACTTCACCGCCGCCGTCGACCGTGGAGTGCTGCGCTACCTGCTCAACTCGTTCATCGTGGTGGGCTTCGGCCTGCTGCTGCAGATCCTGGTCAGCGTCTCCGCCGCGTACGCCCTGGCCCGGCACCGGTTCCCCGGGATGCGGCTGGTGCTGCTGCTGATCCTGTCCACCATGATGCTGCCCGAGGAGATCCTGGCCATTCCGCTGTCGCTGGTCCTCGCCGACGTCCCGGTGGTGCACGTCAACCTCATCGGCACGCTCGCCGGAATGATCATCCCCGTCGCCGCGTGGGCCTTCTCCATCCTCGTGATGACCGAGTTCATGAAGGACATCCCGCTGGAGCTGGAGGAGGCCGCCCGCATCGACGGCGCGGGTGACCTGCGGATCCTGCTGACCGTGGTGCTGCCGCTGTGCCGCCCCGCGCTCGGCGTGATCGGCATCTTCGGCTTCACCATGATCTGGGACCAGTACATGCTGCCGCTGCTGGTGGCCCGCGACGCCGCCCAGTTCACCCTGCCCCTGGCCCTGCGCACCCTGCGCACCGACGAGCAGGCCGGCCTCGGCGTCCTGCTCGCCGCCTCGCTGCTCGCCCTGCTGCCGTCGGTGCTCGCCTTCCTGGCGCTGCAACGGCAGTTCATGAAGGGCCTGACCTCCGGTGCCGTCAAGGGCTGAATTCGCCCCTGCCCACAGATCAAGGATGCCCATGCGCCTGCACGGCCTGCTCTCCTTCCCGCTCACCCCGTTCACCGCCGCCGACACCGTCGACGCCGCCGTGCTCGCCGAGCACGTCAGCCAGCAGATCGCTGCCGGACCCGCGGCCCTCTTCGTGGCCTGCGGCACCGGCGAGTTCACCGCGCTCGGCATGGACGAGTACCGCACCGTCGTCCGGACCGCCGTGCGCGAGGCGGCCGGCCGGCTGCCGGTGTTCGCCGGGGCCGGCGGGGGCCCGCGGACCGCCCGGGAGTTCGCCCGGGCCGCCGCGGAGGCCGGCGCGGACGGGCTGTTGCTGCTGCCGCCGTACCTGGTGACCTCGACCCCGGCCGGGCTGGTACGCCACATCGCGTACGTGGCGCAGGCGAGCGGGCTACCGCTGGTGGTCTACCAGCGGGCGAACGCGGTCCTCGACCCGGCCGCGGCGCTGGCCCTGCTGGACCTGCCCACCGTCATCGGCATCAAGGACGGGCGCGGCGACGTCGACGCGATGACCCGGCTGGTCACCACGATCCGGGCCAGCAGCCACCCCCGCGCCGCCGACATGGTGTTCCTCAACGGGCTGCCCACCGCCGAGGTGACCGCCGCGGCGTACCGGGCCATCGGGGTGCCGAGCTACTCGTCGGCCGCGCTGAGCTTCGTACCGGACCTCGCCGTGGCCTTCCACCGGGCGTACGAGGCCGGCGACGACCGGGTCACCCGCACCCTGCTCAGCGAGTTCTACCTGCCGCTGGTGGCGCTGCGCGAGCGGGTCGCCGGGTACGCGGTGGCGCTGCCCAAGGCCGGCGCCCGGCTCGGCGGGCTCGCGGTGGGCCCGGTCCGGCCGCCGCTGACCGACCTTCCCCCCGAGCACGTCGAGCACCTGGCCGCACTGATCCGCGACGGCCGCGCCGCCCTGCGCCGGCTCCAGGACTCGCCCGTCGCCCCCGGAGTCGCGGCATGAGTGCGGCAGCCCGCCTGGGCGTCACCGGGGTCACCATCACCCCGATCGCCTTCCCCGATCCCCCGCTGCTCAACTCGGCCGGCGTCCATCAGCCCTGGGCGCTGCGGGCCGTCGTGGAGGTCCGGGCCGCCGACGGCTCTGTCGGCCTCGGCGAGACCTACGGCGACGCACCCCACCTGGCGCTGCTGGAACGCGTCGCGCCGGTGCTCGACGGCCTCGACGTCTTCGACCTCAACGGGTTGCGCGCCCGCGCGGCCGCCGTCCTCGGCGGCGCCGACGCACCCGACCGGCACGGGCTCACCGGGGCGTCCAGCACCGGCAAGACCGTCGCCCGGGTGGTGTCGCCGTTCGAGGTGGCACTGCTGGACCTGCAGGGCCGGTCCACCGGGCGCCCGGTGCACGACCTGCTCGGCGGCCGGGTCCGCGACCGGGTCCCGTTCTCCGGATACCTGTTCTACAAGTGGGCCGGGCACCCGGGCGCACCCGCCGACGAGTACGGCGAGGCGGCCGGCCCGGACGGCATCGTCGCCCAGGCCCGCCGGATGGTAGGCCGGTACGGCTTCGGCTCGCTCAAGCTCAAGGGCGGCGTCTTCCCGCCGGAGGAGGAGATCGCCGCCGTCGCGGCGCTGCACGAGGCCTTCCCGGACCACCCGCTGCGCCTCGACCCGAACTGCGCGTGGAGCGTCGAGACCTCGGTGCGGGTCGCGGACAAGACCGACGGACTGCTGGAGTACCTCGAGGATCCGACGTCCGGCCTGGCCGGGATGGCCGCGGTGGCCGCGCAGGCGCCGATGCCGTTGGCCACCAACATGTGCGTGGTGCAGCCCGCCGACCTGCCGGAGGCCGTACGCCGGGGATCGGTGCAGATCGTCCTGGCCGACCACCACTACTGGGGCGGCCTCACCGAGTCGGCTAGCCTCGCCGCGCTCTGCCGTACCTGGGGCCTCGGCCTGTCGATGCACTCCAACAGCCACCTGGGCATCAGCCTCGCCGCCATGGTGCACCTGGGCGCCGCCACACCGGACCTGACCTACGCGGCCGACACGCACACCCCGTGGCAGCTGGGCGCGGACGTCGTCACCGAGCCGCTGGAGATCACCGGCGGTGCGGTGACCGTGCCGGACGGACCGGGGCTGGGCGTGACGCTGGACCGGGAGGCGCTGGCCCGCATGCACGCCGACTACCTGGCGTGCGGCATCCGGGAACGCGACGACACCGGCTACCTCCAGCGGTTCGAGCCGTCGTACACCCGGCGGCGGCCGCGATGGTGACGGCGGCGGGGCACGCGTACCCGTGGGACGTGCTGGGCGACCCGGACTTCTCCGGCCGGGTCACCAAGGCGGGGCTCGACACGGTGACGCTTGCGGCGACGTACCACAGCACGCGGGCGGCGACGCCGCTGCATCCGGCCCGCCGGCTCGTCGACGCCCGGCACGCGGCGCTCTACCGCCCGGTGCGCATGGAGGCGTGGGCCGGCCGGCGGCTGCGGCCGGCTACGCCGGACTGGGTGGCCGAGCCGGATCCGTTCGGCTCCGCGGTGGTCGTGCTGCGCGAGGCCGGCCTGCGGGTCAACGCCTGGATCGTGCTCACCCACGACACCCGGCTCGGCCGGGCGAACCTCGATGTGACGGTGGTCAACTGCTTCGGCGAGCCCTACCCGTACGCGCTGTGCCCCGCGAACGCGGACGTGCGCCGGTACGCGGCCACGCTGGCGGCCGAAGCGCTGCGCGGCGTCCGGGTGGATGCCGTCTCCCTGGAGGCGTGCGGGCAGCTGGGTGCCGACCACCTCGGGCACCACGAGAAGACGGCCGGCGCCTTCACCGCGTACGAGAGAAGGCTGTTGTCGGTGTGCTGTTGCACCGCCTGCCGCACGGCCTGGCAGCGAGCCGGGGCGGACGACGCCCTCATGGTGCGTTCGCTGCGGGAGGCGCTGCGCGGCGGCCCGCCACTCGACGAGGAGCGTGCGGCGCTGGTCCTGGCGGCCCGCCACGAGCACACCGACGCCCTGCGCGCGGAGGTGCTGACCGCCGTGCACAGCGCCGCCCCGGGCGTGCCCGTCGTGCTGCACGCCAGCCCGGACCCGTGGGCCACCGGCCCGTCGCCCGGGCTGACCCTGACGGCCGCGGCCGACGTCGACGCCCTGCTGGTGCCCGCCTGGCCGGCCGACCCGGCCACCGCCACCCTGATCAGCGACGCCACCCTGTACGGGAGACCGTTGGACGCCTACGTCACCGTCCTGTCCGAGGTGGACCGCGACACCCTCCTGGCCCACGTACGCCGGTTGCGAGAAGCCGGCGCCGACCGGTTCAGCCTCTACCACCTCGGGCTGGCGCCGGCCGGGCGGCAGGGGCTCTTCGCCGATCTGCTGGCGGCGGTCCGATGAGCATCCGGCCCGGCCTGGTGTCGGTGACGTTCCGTCAGCTGGAACCCCGCCGCGTGGTGGCGCTGGCGCAGCGGGCCGGCCTGGCGGGCGTCGAATGGGGCGGCGACGTGCACGTGCCGCATGGCGACCTGGCCGCCGCCGAGGAGGTGGCCGCGCTGACCGCCCGCGCCGGCCTCGCGGTGTCCGCCTACGGCTCCTACTACCGCCTCGGCGAGAGTCCGGACGCACCGCAGGTGGTCGCCACCGCCGCCCGGCTCGGCGCACCCGTGATCCGGGTCTGGGCCGGAAGCCGCGCCAGCGCCGACGCGGACGAGGACCACCGGGCGAGAGTCCGCGACGACGCCCTGCGGCTGGCCGCGTCGGCGGCGGCCGAGGGGATCGGCATAGTCCTCGAGTACCACCGGGGCACCCTCACGGACACCCGCGACTCCACCGCCGCGCTCCTCGCCGCCGTCCCCGGCAGCGGCATCCGCAGCCTGTGGCAGCCGAACCCCGAACGGGATGCCGCCACCAACGCTGCCGACCTCGAGGCGCTGCTGCCGGACCTGGCCAACCTGCACGTGTTCGCCTGGCGGCCGGACCACTCCCGGCTACCGCTGCACGACCACCGCGAGCAGTGGTCCGCCTGGCTGGCGGTGGCCGCCGCCGCACCCGGCGACCGCTACGCCAGCCTCGAGTTCGTCGCCGGCGACGACCCCGCCCAGGCGTTCGCGGACGCCACCACCCTGCACGACCTCCTTTCCCCCCACCTCATCGGGAGCTGACATGCGTACACCTCGGGCCGCCTGCGCCGTCGCGGGCCTGGCCATGGTCACCGCCCTGGGCTACGTGCCGCCGGCGGCCGCCGCCCCCGCCCCGGGCGGCGCGACCGTCACCGTCGACGCGCAGCACCCCGGCGCCCGGCTGCCCGGCGACCTGGTCGGCCTGTCGTTCGAGATGCGCGAGCTGGGCATCGGCAACCTCGACGCGCGCCGGGGCACCATGGCGCAGCTGCTGCGTACCCTCGGCCCCAGCAACATCCGGATCTCCGGCAACACGCTCGACCGCGACGGCATCTGGCTGCCGGAGGGGCAGGCGCTGCCCGACCCGCAGCCGGACTGGCTGCAGCACGTCGTCACCCACACCGACATCAGGCGCCTCGACGATCTCCTCGACGCCACCGGCTGGCGCGCCGAGGTCGGCATCAACCTCGGCCGCTGGGACGCGGCCGCCGCCGCCGACCAGGCCCGCGTCCTGCGCAAGGAGCTCGGCCACCAGCTGGTCGCCGCCGAGTGCGGCAACGAACCGGACCAGTGGGTCGGCAAGGGCTTCCGGCCCGCCGGCTACGGCTACCCCGACTACCTCGAGGACTTCCAGGCCTGCGCCGCCGCGGTCGGCCCGCACCTGCCGCTGGCCGGCCCGGACGCGGCCAACCCGGGCATCAGCTGGGCCGCCGACCTCGCCCGCGACGCCCAGGGCCGGCTCGACATGGTGATGCTGCACCAGTACGCCATGGACCCCAACGGCACCATGGACCGGCTGCTGTCCCCGCAGACGTACGCGAGCCAGCTCCGCTCGATCACCCCCAACCTCGACGCGGCCAAGGCGCTCGGCATCCCGCTGCGCGTCGACGAGACCAACTCGGCCTGGGGCGGCGGCATCAACGGCGTCAGCAACCGGCACGGAGCGGCGCTGTGGGCGCTGGACTACGCCCTGGAACTGGGTCAGGCGGGCGTGGCCGGGCTCAACTTCCACGGCGGCCTCGGCGTCTGCGACGCCCCCATCTGGAACGGCAAGTGGCAGCTCTACACCCCCATCTGCGCCGCGAGCAAGGCCGCTGAGCTGGCCCAGATCTACCGGGTCCAGCCGATCTACTACGGCCTGTGGATGGCCCGCCAGGTGGGTCCCGGCCGGTTCCTGCCGGTCACCCTCACCACCGGGCGCAACCTGACCGCGTACGCGGTGAGCGGCGACGACGGCAGGCTGCGACTCGCCGTGATCAGCAAGGAGGACCCGTCGGCCGGCCCGGTCCACGTCGACCTCACGGTGGGCGGGGGAAACCGGACCGCCCGCGTCCTGACGATGACGGGCAGCAGCCTGACCGGCGTGGACACGGCCGTGCAGGGCGCACGGGTGGACAGCGCGGGCCGGCTCTCCCCCGGCCGCGCCGACCGCGTCCCGGTGCGCGCGGGAACGCTGTCGCTGGACCTGGCGGCCGGCTCGGCGGCGGTGATCACCATCGGCTGAGCCCGGGCCGGGCGGTAGGTTGGGCACGCCTCGATCCTGTGGCCGACGTCGCCGTTCGCCGGCGAGGCGGCGGTGACCCGGTCGCGGCAGCTCGCGGTGCGCAACGACGACGCGATGACGTACGTGGCCGGTGCCAACGTCAGCCGTTATCAAGGTGGGGACTACGAGGGCATCGCGCGCAACGCGTACGGGATCCTCGGAAGTGCTTCTCTGCTCGTCGAGCTCTCCGACCTGCCGCCTTCGCAGGTGGAGTTCCAGATCCGCACCGCGTTCGTGTCGATGATCGCGACGGCGCAGGGCGCGGCCGACCGCAGCCTGTGGCGCGCCGACCCGGGTCGCGCCGACGACGTCCCGGAGCGCGGACCGGCGCTGCCGGGCCGACGCTCGCTGGAGGCTGCCGACGCCGCGTGACGATCCGCGCGAGGCGACCGGCTGCCCCCGCATGACAGGCCCACGGCGAGGTGGTTCCGGAACCACGTGAATCCATTGACTGACGTTAATCAATGCCCGATGGTTACAGGACATTGACAGGAGCGTTACAAAATGGAGGCGCCCTGTGTCCTGGTATCGATCTCGCCTTGCGGTCGCACTGACGCTCACCGCCTTCAGCATCCTCACCGCCGTGACCGCCCCGATCGGCACCACGCCCGCTAGCGCGGCGATCGGCGGCAGCTTCACCGACAATTTCGACACCTTCGACACCGGCCGCTGGCACAAGGCCGACGGGTGGAGCAACGGCAGCATGTTCAACGTCGGCTGGCGCGCCGACCACGTCGTGTTCACCGGCGGCACCATGGGCATCAACCTGGACACCGCGACCTGCCCGAGCGGCTGCTCCGGCAAGCCGTACGCCTCCGGCGAGTACCGCACCAACGACCTCTACTCGTACGGCCGCTTCGAGACCCGCCTGCGAGCCGTCAAGACCTCCGGCGCCGTGACCGCGTTCTTCACCTACACCGGGCCGAGCGACAACCAGCCCTGGGACGAGATCGACGTCGAGATCCTCGGCAAGAACACCTGGCAGATGCAGACCAACTACTTCACCGACGGCGCCGGCGGCCATGAGAGCCTCATCGACCTCGGCTTCGACGCCTCGGCGGGCTACCACGACTACGCCATCGAATGGTGGAACCAGGGCACGATCAACTGGTTCGTCGACGGCCGGCTCGTCCACCAGGAGAACGGCTCCCGCGGGCCGCTGCCCACCCACCCGCAGCGCATCATGCTGAACCTGTGGCCGGGCATCGGCGTCGACAGCTGGCTCGGCCCCTTCTCCTACCCCGGCACGGCGCTGACCGCCAAGTACGACTGGGCCCGGTACACCGCGTACTGACCGCCGCTAGGGTGTCGGCATGTCGTCGCACCTCAGCCACGGCGCCTCCGGGGCGCTGCGCCGCTTCGCCGGATGGGTGGCACGCGGCTCGGTCGGCCACCCCCTGCTGGAGGGCATCGACTACTGGGACGACCTGCAGGACTCTCCCTCGCAGACGGAGACCTGCTTCGCCATCTTCGCCAACGTCCTCGAGCTCGACGACGACGGCGAGCCGCTCAACGAGAAGTACGCCGAACGCCGCGCCGCGACGTATCTCTACCAGTACTGCACCGGCACGCTCCCGCCCGGGGAGCCGGAGCTCGACGGCTGGGAGACGGCGCTCTACTGATGACGTCCGACGACCGGGTGCACCGCGTTCGGATGGTGCGTGACAGTCTCCTGCGCGAGGGACCGCCCTGGACCCGAGGTCCCGGGGACTTCGAGACCGTCACGCTCCCCCGGCACGACTGCGACCTCCTCCGCGACCTCCTCATCCGCGAGGGGGTCCGGAGTGTCGTCGAGGTGGGGCTCGCGTACGGCAGTTCCGCCCTCGCCATCGCCGAGGCGCTGCTGACGGTCGGCTGGCCCGAGCCGCGGCACATCGTCATCGACCCGTTCCAGGAGCAGGCGTACGCCGGCGTCGGGTGGGGCGCGCTCCGCTCGGCCGGACTCGACCCGGTCACCACCCTGCTGGCCGAGCCGTCGTCGAGCGCGCTGCCGCGACTGGCCGGCGAAGGACTCACGGCCGATGCGGCCTTCGTGGACGGCAGCCACCGCTTCCACGAGGTGTTCGTCGACCTGTACTTTCTCCGGAAGATCGTGCGGCCGGGCGGCCTGGTCGTCCTCGACGACGACTGGGCCCCCTCGGTGCGGACGGCGGTGCGCTACTACGAGCGGAACCTGGGCTGGACCGTGATCGCCGGCGCGTTCGCCGACGGCACCGTCCGGCGCCTCGGTGACGACCCCGCCGCCGAGACCGTGCCGCGGTGCCGGGCGCTGAGAATGCCCGACCCGCCGTTTGAGCCACCGTTCGAAGCCTTCCGCCCGTTCTGATCGTCTTCCTTCTCCGTCTGTCACGGATCGGCCCCGGCCGGTGTCTCCATGCCAGACCCGCAGGCGAGGAGGAGACATGACCAGCAGCACCCGCGTCCCCCAGGTTCCGATCACGGGCCTCTACGGCGCCGTCCTCAAGAGGTTCAGCAGGAAGATGTTCGGCGAGGTGCCCGACGCCCTCGGCGTGATGTGGCAGCACCGGCCCGTGCTCGCGTTCAGCCTCGGCCTCGGCCGCAGGGCCGGCAGGTGGCACGAGTGCGACGCGAACCTCAAGAGCTACGCCCACATGGCCGTGGCGTCGCTGATCGGCTGCTCGTTCTGCCTCGACCTCGGTCACTTCCAGGCGCACAACGACGGACTGGACGTCACCAAGGCCCGTGAGGTGCCGCGATGGCGGACGTCGGACGTGTTCACGCCCCTGGAGCGCGACGTCATGGAGTACGCCGAGGCGATGTCGCAGACGCCGCCGGCCGTCACCGACGAGCTGTCCGCCCGGCTGCTGGGGCGGCTCGGCGCCCCGGCGATGGTAGAGCTCACCGCGTGGGTCGCTCTGGCGAACCAGTACGCCCGGACGAACGTCGCGCTCGGCATCGAGGCTCAGGGCTTCTCGGCGGCATGCGGCCTCGCGCCCCTGCCCGGCCCCGGCGGCGTAGTTTCGCACCATGACCGGTGATCCGTTCGCCGCGCACCGAAGCCTGCTGTTCACGGTCGCCTACGAGATGCTCGGCTCCGCCGCCGACGCGGAGGACGTCGTGCAGGACACCTGGCTGCGGTGGGCGGGCCTCGATCCCGCCGCCCGGGCCGATGTGCGCGATCCGCGGGCCTACCTGGTACGGGTCGTGACGCGGCAGGCGCTGAACCGGCTGCGCACGCTGGCGCGGCGGCGCGAGGAGTACGTCGGCGAGTGGCTGCCGGAGCCCCTGCTGACCGGTCCCGACGTGGCCGAGGACGCGGAGCTCGCGGAGAGTGTCTCGTTCGCGATGCTGACCGTTCTGGAGACTCTCGGTCCCACCGAACGAGCGGTGTTCGTGCTTCGCGAGGTGTTCGACACCCCGTACGACGAGATCGCCGCGGCGGTCGGCAAGACGCCCGGCGCGGTGCGGCAGATCGCTCACCGTGCCCGGGGGTACGTCGCAGCGCGGCGCCCACGGACCCGGGTGAGCCCGGCCGAGCAGGGCATCGTCGTCGAGCGGTTCCTCGCCGCGGTTCGCGAGGGCGACCTGCAGGGGCTGCTGGACGTGCTCGCCCCCGACGTCGTCGTGGTGCCGGACGGCGGGGGCGTGGTCGCCGCGGCCCGCCGCCCGATCGTGGGGGCCGGCCGGGTGGCTGCCCTGCTCGCCGGCCTGGCCGGGCTGGCCGGCGGCCTCGACGTGCTGCCGGTGTCGCTCAACGGTGGCCCGGCGGCCCGGCTGGACCTGGGCGGCGAGCTGAACACGGTGCTGAGCCTGGTGGTCGACGGCGGCCGCATCGCGCGGATCTTCGCGGTCCGCAACCCGCACAAGCTGACCCGGCTGCACGAGGTGGCCGCGCTCAGCCGGTGATGTCTACGGGTGGGAGGTGACGACGCCGATCGTCGCCTGGCCGAGGGAACCGTCCAGCGGCCAGGTGCGTACGGTGAAGTCGCCTTCCTCCCGCAGCGGGCCGACGGTGAGGTCGCCCGGCCCGAACGCCACGCCGCGGTAGGCGACGGCGTCGCTCCGGGCCCGGCGCACCTCGATCCACAGGCCCGGGGCCGCGCCCGCCTCCCGTGTGGTCATGGCGAAGGCCGTCACGCGGAGGGCGACGAACTGGTCCGGCGTACCGGGGAAGCGCACGTCCTTGTCCTGGCCGACCCGGTCGTAGGCGACCGGGAGGCCGGGACCGTCGACCTCGGTCGTGCCGGCCACCTCGCGGGAGGAGACGGCGGCCGTGACCCGCAGGGTCGAGGTCGCCTGGATCGGCGCAAGGACCAGGGTGTACGTGCCGTCGCGGGTCAGGGTCGGCACCGGCACCCGGAACGTCGGCCGCACCTGCGGGCTCTCGGCGCTGAAGGCGGCCACGACCGCGCCGGTGGGATCGAGTACGGTGGCGCGGCTCGCATAGCCGCGCCAGGTGCCGTCGTCGAGCGGGATGTAGAGGCCGACGGAGAGGGTCTGCCCGGCCTGCGCCTCGAACGGGTAGCAGACGGCCAGGCCCGGGTCGCTGGTGAGGGCGTACGCGGCGCCGCCGTCGACGGTCAGCGGGCCACCGGCCTCGCAGGCGGGGCCGGAGGACGCTGCCGCGGGCGTGCCGAGGGCGGCGCCGAGCAGTGCGGCGGCCAGCACGGCCGTGAACCGGATTCGTCTCATGACGTCCACCCTCGACCCGGGATCCGGCCACGGGCCAGGGTTGTCGACGGGTCTTCATAGGACGTTGTCAGCCGCAAAAGACATGAATCCGGCGGTGCCGCAGGTGCGGCACCGCCGGAGTCGTGGTCGTGCGGTCAGCGGGTCTTGGCGGTGACCGTCCGTCCGGTGCCCGCGCCGGCCGCGTTGACGGCCTGGACGGTGCAGCGGTAGCGGGAGTTCGCCGCCCCGGCGAAGGTGAACGAGCGCGCCTTGCCGGACACGGTCGTCACGATCTCCGCGCCACGCGGGCTGCCGTCGGCGTTCAGCCGCTGCCGGACGATCCGGTACGCGGTGACCGGCGAGCCGCCCGTCGCCGTCGGCGCCGTCCACTTGAGGGTCGCGGTGACCGCTCCGCCGGCCGCGCCGGAGGTGCCGCTGAGGCTCTTCAGGCCGCCCGGAACCGTCCGCGGCGTGACCGTGGCCGAGGCGCGGGACAGGGCGCCCGCACCGATCTCGTTCACGGCCCGCACCCGGAAGCGGTACGCCGTGCCGTTGGCGAGCCCGGTCACCGCGAGGACGGAGGCCGTGGCGGGCGCGGTGCGCATGCCGCCGACGCGGGCGCCGGAGGCGGTGAGCACCTGGACCTCGTAGCGGACGACCGGCGAGCCGCCGTTGTCGGCCGGCGCGGTCCAGCGGACGATCGCGAGGCCCTTGCCGGCGATGACCTTACCGATCGCGGGGCTGCCCGGAGCGGTACGCGTGCCGGTGCCGGTGCCCGTGCCGGGGATCCCCGTACCGGGGGTACCCGTACCGGGCGTGCCCGTACCCGGAGTGCCCGTACCCGGAGTGCCCGCACCCGGAGTACCCGCACCCGGAGTACCCGCACCCGGAGTACCCGCACCCGGAGTACCCGCACCCGGAGTACCCGCACCCGGAGTACCCGCACCCGGAGTACCCGTGCCGGTGCCGATGCCCGGCACGACGCGGTTGGAGACGGCCGAGAACCCGCTGGCGCCGGCGGCGTTGACCGCGCGGACCCGGAAGGCGTACGCCGCACCGTTGGTCAGATCCGTGAAGGTGAGCTCGGTCGCGTCCGGCCCGGCCACGTCCACGCCGAGCACCGTGCCCGTCTCGTCCTCGAGCGCCTGCACCTCGTACCCGTAGACCGGGGTGCCGCCGTCGAAGGCCGGCGCCGTCCAGTGGACCACGGCCGTGCCGTTGCCGGCCGTCGCGGTGCCGATCGCCGGAGCGTCCGGTGCGATCGGGTGGACCGGCCGGGGGTCGGTCGTCGGCGTGGTCACCACCGGCGCCGGGTCGGCCGGGGTGGTGGGGGTGGTGACGACGGGAGCCGGGTTGGCCGGGGTCTCGCCCGCGTCCGGGGTCTCCTGCTCGGGACCCTCGCCCTCCGGGCCCTGCGCCGTGGCGGCCAGCGGTGTGACCGGCTGCGAGGCCGCGGTGAACTCGCCGGGGCCGGCCGCGGTGTTGGCGCGGATCCGGAAGGTCACCGGGACGCCGTTGGTGAGGCCGTCGACGACCAGGCTGCGGGCGGTGGCCGGCACGTCGGTCAGGACCGTGGTGGTGCCGTCGGTGCGCTCGAGCGTGAAGCCGGTGACGGCGTCGCCGGCGGTGTCGGCCGGCAGCGTCCAGACGACCGTGGCCTGGGCGTCGCCGGCGAAGGCCGAGATGCCCGCGAACGCCACCGGCGCGGTGACCTCCACCGTCTTGTCGGCGAACGCCAGCTTCTCGATGTTGCGCAGGGTGTCCGTGCCGTCGGGGCCGGAGACGACCAGCGCGTCGCCGAAAGGCTGGATGGCGTACTGGTCACTGGTGCGTGAGAAGACCGCGGTGTCCTGGCCGGACGGCGCCGTCAGGATCTCGCGTACCAGGAAGATGTTCCCGGGGTTGATCTTGCCGGCGAAGACGTCCGCCTGGAGCTCGGCCATGCTGCGCGCCGAGCGGATCTCCTTGCCGTCGGCGTCGCGGACGCTCAGGCGCACGCTCAGGTAGCGGTCGCCGTCGATGATGTCATTACCGCCGCGGCCCTCGATGGTGTCGTTGCCGGCACCGCCGAGCAGGATGTTGCCCTCGCCCCACACGTTGCCGTGCAGGTCACACGGGCGGCCGGTCTGGTTGGCCACCGCGGACGCCGGCGTCGGCAGGCTGGTGACGATGCGGTCGAGGCCGACGATCCGGGCGATGCCCGCGGCGTCGAGGGCGTCGCAGCCGAGGAAGCCGCCGCCGCCCACCTGTGACGGGATCACGTCGTCGCCGCGCAGGACGTCGTCGTGGGCGCCGCCGGAGAGGGCCTCGAGCTCGTTGTAGCGGTCGCGGACGCCCACCGTCAGGATGTCCAGCGGGATGAGCGAGAGGTTCAGGTCGGAGTTCATCGGCTGGTCGTCGCCGCCCTGCTCGGGGCTCGACGCGATGGACCAGTCGTAGCCGGAGCCGCCGGCGTTCTTCTCGATGCCGGGGCCCTGGACCCCGATGTCGTCGCCGCCCTCCATGTCGTAGTCGTCGTCGCCGCCCTGGCCGATCAGCACGTCGTGGCCGGGCTTGTTGGTGTCGTCGAGGAAGAACAGGCTGCCGCTGTCGCCCTGGAGCAGGTCCGGGGAGTTGCCGCCCTCCTCCCAGTCGTCGCCCGAGTCGCCCCAGGCCGCGTCCTCGCCGTCGCCGGCGATGAGGAAGTCGTCGCCCTCGCCGGCGAACGTGTCGTTGGCGTTGGCGCCGCCGTTGGTGAAGTCCTTGCCGGTGCCGCCGTTGACGATGTCCAGGCCCGGTCCCGCCTCGATGGCGTCGTTGCCGGGACCGCCCTTGGGCATGTCGTCGCCGCTGAGGTCGGTGATGACGTCGTCGCCCTCACCGCCGAGGGTGACGTCGTTGCCGGCGCCGCCCTCGAGGACGTCGTCGCCCTCGTTGCCCCAGACGGTGTCGTTGTCGTTGCCGGCGACGACCCGGTCCCGGTCCTCGGTGCCGTTGTAGACCGACTGGCCGTTGATGCCGGACGGGTCGACGCTGTTACGGGCGCGGTACTTGATGGTGCCGTCGGGCATGCGGATCAGCAGGGCCTGCTCGTCGCAGTCGGTGCCCGGGTCGTCGGCGACCCGGTTGCCGAGGGCCGCGTAGCCCGCCGGGGTGCCGGCCAGGTTCCCGAGCTGGAACTTGCAGTCGGAGGTGGAGAACACATCGGCCCGGAGGGTGTGCGCGGTGGTGTTCCGCATGATCAGCTCGGCGAACGAGTTGCCCTCGAGCTGGGTGCGCAGGTTCATGCCGGGCGTACGGGCCAGGTAGTAGAGCCGGTCGCCGTTCTGCAGGGCGGTGAGCTGGGTCTCGAAGACGTAGTCGAAGGTGCTGCCGAGCAGGCCGCCGAAGGGCTGCGTGGTCTCGGCCAGGCCGCCGACCCACAGGTCGACGTCGTCGAGGCCGGAGGTGGCCGTGGTCCAGGCGCCGGTGGCGTTCAGGAACGCGGCCGCGTCGTCCGGCGTCACGTCGCCCGGCTGCGGGTCGACGATCGCACGGGCCGCGTCCCGCTTGGCCTTCACGGTGGTCGCGGTGCGGATCGAGGGGTGCTTACCGTACGCGGCGACGAAGTTGACCAGCGACTCCGGGTGCTTGAGGTTCTCGCCGAAGTCCACCCAGCTGCGGTACGGCGCCAGCCGGCCGTCGTTGGTGCGCTCGTACAGGCTGCGGCGCATGGTGTTCAGCGACGGCACACCCTCGGAGCGGCCGCGGGCGATGTTGACCGCCGCGAGGTCCATCGGCAGGCCGAGGAGGTTGTCACGCAGCGTGTCCGTCATGAACTCGTCGAGCTCGTTGCCGACCTGGTCCGACATGCCCATGACGATCTCGCCGGCCGCTTGCTCGGGGCTCATCGTCCCGCCGTTGGTGTACGCGGGCGGGTTGAGGAACCCGTCGAGCAGCGACATCGAGTCGTCGGAGCCGTCCTCCGCGGTCCGGGCGATCGTCTCGGTCAGCATCGAGTGCCCGAAGCGGTAGACCGCGTGCGCGAACTCGGCGTAGATGGCGGGGTTGAGCTCGCTCTGCGTGAAGGCGAACGGCTGGAAGGGGTTGATCGCCGGCTGGATCTTGCGGGCGAACTCCTCGAAGACGAGGTGCTGGTACTCCATCTCGTCGATGAAGCGCGCGGCCTGGAAGATCCGCTCGCCGTTCCAGTCGTCGCCGAGCTTCCACTCGGCGAGCGCCGGGCCGCCGTCCTCGGTGAGGACCCGCTCGATGTCGCCGACGAGCCGCTCGTGCTCGGAGTGGAAGATCTGGTGGATGGACGTCAGGCCGATGTTCTCGTTGGCCCGGCCGTCACCGGCGATGTAGTGCGCGTCGAGCATCTCGTCGTCGTACGTGCCGGCGGGCTGGCTCGCGAAGTCCGCGGAGGCGGTGTGGTCGTCGTCGGCCCGGGGCGCGACCGGTGCGGTGGCCGGGTTGTGGTCGGCGTCGACCGGCGTCGGGTCGGCGTTGTGCGCGATGTCGGTGAGGAACGGCGTGTCGAAGTGCAGCGTGTCCGCCGGCACCGCCACCGGGTTCGCCCGGTCGCCCTCGACGAGGCCGTGGCGGGTCACGTACTGGGGCAGGCCGCGGGCGGGACCGGGGACGAACTTGCCGTACGGGTCGGTCAGGATCTGCGGCACGTCCAGGACGTCGGCGTCGGTGAGCGCGAGGCCCAGCAGCTCGCGGGCCTGCCGCTTGGTCTCCGCCCAGGTGGGCAGGCCACCGGCGGCGCCCGACAGCAGCCGGCCGGTGGAGACCGTACGGCCGGCCGGGTCCTGGGCGTACTCGCGGAGGAAGACCTGGTGGGCGGCGTGCGAGGTGTACGTCTGCGACAGGTCCACGAACGGGGTGTCGGTGTTCCGGGCGTCCTGCACGTCGTCGGCGGTGCCGAGCTTGCCGTCGGCGCCGGGCTGGTTGGCGGCGCGGGTCAGGGCCATGAACCGCATCGACGGGGGCACGTACCGCGCGTCGCCGGGCTTCGGGTCGTCGGCCGTACCGGGGACGCGGTCGGCGCCGGCGATCAGCGGGTCGTCGGCGCGCAGCGGGACGATGACCGTGCCGCCGCCCTTGACCGTCTGGTCGATGCCGTGGTCGAAGAACTGCCCGAAGAGGGTGAACCACGAGTTGTACGGGGCGCTGAGCCCGACGTCGGTGGTCACGTTGGGGATGAACAGCGTCTGGCCGTCGGTCGCCGGGGTCGTGGTGCCCTTGGTCTGGCTGCGGACCGGGTTGCCCGCCGCCGCGACCGCCGCCGGGTTGGCCGCCGTCTGGTCCACGATCAGGTTGCTGATCACCCGCGGCTGGGAGTCGACGACCGTGTTGGCGGCCTTCTTGTCCGCGTACGTGGTGGGGAAGGCGGGGCTGCCGGGGCCGAAGAGGCCCGCGGGGGCGTTCTCGGCGGCCTTGAAGTCCTTGCCGGCAAGGCGGGGGAAGGCCTGGTCGGCGGCGCCGTGCTTCTCCTGCCCGGCGACGAGGTTGTTGCACGTCCCGTCGACGGTGCGCAGGCCCATCGAGAGCAGCGGGCTGGGCAGCTGGTGGGGACCGGTGCCCAGCAGCGCGCCGCAGGGGCCGGTCTCGCTGGTGGTGGCCGCGGCGTGCGCCTCGGCGATCTTGATCTGCTTGAGGATGTACGCGAGATCGGCCGGGGTGACGGTGAAGCCCTGACCGGCCGGCGCCGCGGTGGCCGGCGTGGCGATCAGGGTCGTGGCGAGCAGGGCGCCTACGGCGATGCTGACGGGCAGTTTCTTCATGGACGCGTTCTCCGGGGAGTCAGGGGGAAGCGCTGATGGCTCACATCCTGGAGATCACCGGTGTGGTCGCCCTCACGTCCGGCTGAGCACAGGCTGAAGCCGCCCCCGGAACACCGGAGGCGGCTTCAGCCGTGCGACAGGTTCAGCCGTGGTGACCGCCGTGGCCACCACCGGACTCGGTCAGGTTCGGGGCGCCCTGGGACAGGTCCACGCCCGGCCCGGGCAGGTTCGGCGACACCGACACCCGCTCGGCGGCCACGTTCGCGGCACGGCCCAGCGCCTCGCGCACCGACTGGATCTGGCCGTCGCTGAGGATGGCACCGAAGTAGCGCACCGTCAGCCCGGACTCCTGCACCGTGGAGACGTAGTGGTTCAGCGAGTCCGACAGCATGCCCTCGCGGTCCGCGCGGGCCCGCACCTCGGCCGGCGAGGTGCCCGGGGCGGGCACGACCGCGAACGTGAGGTCGTGCACCAGCACCGGCTGCACGATGTAGAACGCCACCGTCCGCGGCTGGTGGTCCCGCATGAACGCCTCGGCGTGCGGCACGGACACGTTCTCCGGCAGCACGAACGTCATCTCGGGCACCAGGTACTCGAGCATCTCCGGGCTGAACACCGCGAAGGTGGCCTCCGCGAGCTCGCCGGCGCCGGACTGGCGCGCCGCCGCCTTCAGCTCCCGGGTGATCTGCCCGCGATCCGCACCCTTGGCGGGATGGATCGCGATCGCCGCCCGCTGCCGCACCATGGCGCCGTCGAAGGTCGTCGTGGCGAGCTCGTCGCCGGCGTCGTCGCTGATCACCCCGGCGGGCTTGAGGGCCGGCTGCGCGTCGGCGGTGGCGAACCAGCCGCCGGAGCGGAGCACGACGCCTGCGCCCACCACGACCAGGGCCACGAGCAGCACCCGCCACAGCCGGGTGCGGATCGTCGTCAGGGCGCCCATCAGGTGCCCAGCGGGTAGCTGGGGGCGTACACGACGGGCTTCTCCGGCTCATCGTCCAGGTGCGGCTTGTCGGAGTTGATCGGGTCGTTGACGTTGATGTCGCCGACCGCGAACTGGATCATCATGTCGTTGTCCTCGTGGATGAGGTTGTGACAGTGCGTCATGTAGCGGCCTCCGGCGTTGCCGTCGCCGGTCGTGAACTGCATGAGCGCCGTCACGGTCTCGTTCTCGCCCAGGTAGAAGACGTCCTTGCCGCCGCCCTCCCACGCGTGCGCCTTGCGGTCGGGCGTGGTGTTACGCGCGATGATCTTGGCGTCGATGAGGTGGATGTGCAGCGGGTGGTACCAGCCGCCCGACTCGTTGACCAGGTCCCAGATCTCCACGTCGTACGGCTTCGGGTTCGCGAACACCCGCTGGAAGTTGGTGTTCTCGACGTCCTCCCAGGTCTCCCCGTTGACGGTCCAGATGCCGTGCTTGCGCTCCAGGCGCATCGTCCGGCGCGCCTTGGCCATCTCCGGCTTCAGGTTGTTGACCTCGATCGCGCCCCGGTTCATGAACGGCTGCGGGCCGAGGTCGAGGGTCGTGGGGATCACGTACGGGTCCGGGCCGGCCGAGTCGGCGACGACCTCGAACTGCATGACCTTGCCGGTGTTGGCGAAGTCGACGTTGTTCTTGTTGCTCAGGTTCCTCAGCTCGATCTTCTGTCCCGGCTTGTACTTCCGGAAGTCGATGAGGATCTCGTACCGCTCGGCCGGGGCGTGCCGGTAGGAGGGCACGGCGTTGACCTTCGGCGTCATCCCGGCGTCGGTCGCCACGACGTACAGCGGGTCGCCGGTGCTGAGCGTGAACCGGTACGAACGGGAGATGCTGGCCACCAGCATGCGGAACCGGTAGACCCGGGGCTTGACCCGCATCTTCGGCCACGGCACGCCGTTGACGAGGATGACGTCGCCCATGAAGCCGGCGTTGTCCTCGCCGTCGAAGGCCACCGAGCCGTCGGCCTTGAACGCCATGTCGCTGACGACCATCGGGACCTCGTACTCGCCCTGCGGGAGCTGGGCGCGCTCGTACGGGTCGCTCAGGTGGTACATGCCCGCCAGGCCGGAGAACACGTTCTGGGCCGTGGTCATGTGGTTGTGGTCGTGGTACCAGAGCGTGCGGGCCTGCTGCCAGTTCGGGTACTTGTAGTCCTTGCACTCCCCCGGCTTGGTCTGGTCGTTCGCGTAGCCGTCGTACTGCGGCAGCGACGCCGAGCCGTGCAGGTGGGTCACGGTGCTGAAGGGCTTGCCGTGCAGCGGGTTGACCGTCAGCTTGTTCGCGATCCGGACCTCCGTGCGGGTGCCCTGCGGCACCTTGATGGTCGGGCCGGGGAAGATCCCGTTGTAGCCGGCGATCCGGGTGGTCAGGCCGGGGACGATGTTCGCCTCTCCCCAGCACTGGGTCAGCCGGTAGCGGTGGAACGGGCCCTTCTCGTCGACGCCCTGCTCGGTCGGCATGAGCACCGGCGGGCGCCGGAACATGTTCGTAAACGGCGTGGGGGTGTTCTTCGAGGCCAGGGCGCTGCCCTTGGCGATGACCGCACCACCGGCGGCGGCGACGATCAGCCCTCCGCCACCGACCGCCAACGCGCCCTTGAGCAGGCCGCGCCGGCTCACGTTTCCTTGACTCATCCGAACTCCAAGCAAAGAGGCGTGCAAGTGATCGCAGACCTTAGGCACCGCCTCTGAAGTGCTCCGTTGGTCTTCCTGGAGGCGCCGCTGGATCGACGGCGGCCACTTCAGCCGGGCCTCAGCGGCGAGCCGATGGGCGCGGAATCGTTCAGCTTCGGCGGCGGCTGCCGATCTGGTCCCGGCGAGGAGGTGGGTGGATGCGCGTCTGTGTGCTCGGACAGTTGACGGTGACCAACGGCGAAGGCGTGATCCTGCCCGCCGGCGAGCTGCCGCGCCGCGCCCGGCAGGTGCTGGGGGTTCTCGCCGCCCGGCACGACCGGATCCAGTCGAAGGACGCCCTCGCCGACGCGGTGTGGGGCATGAAGCTGCCCGGCAACCACGTGGCGGCCCTCGAGCACTACGTGTCGGTGATCCGGCGGCGCCTGCAGCCCGAGGGCAACGCGGCGTCGTGGTTCATCGTGACCCGCAACAGCGGCTACCTGTTCGACACCGGCCGCGCGGAGCTCGACCTCGCCGAGCTGCGGGCCGCCATCCGCAGCCTGGACGAGATGCCGCCCGAGGGCCTCGAGCGCCTCGCCGCCCACGCCGGCATCCTCAACCTCGCCCGCCAGCTGCCGTTCCCGGAGGACCCGTACGCCGACTGGGCCGAGGCAGCCCGTGCCGAGGTGCAGTTCGCCGGCGTCAACTCGCTGCTCGAGCTGGCCAAGGCGGCGCTGCACACCGACCCCGCCCGGTCCCTGCGCCTCGCGCTGGACGCCATCGAGCTCAGCCCGTACCTGGAGTCCGGGTACGAGGCGGCGATGGCCGCGGCGGTGGCCATGGAACGCCCCGACGAGGCGCTGCGCATCTTCGACCGCTGCCGCAAGGTGCTCGACGAGGAGCTCGGCGTACCGCCGTCGCCCGGTCTGGTCCGGCTGCAGCGCGCGGTGCTGGCCGAGCGGCACGCCACCGCGGCCAAGGCGGAGCCCGTACGGGCCCCTGCGGCACCGGTGCTCCTCAAGGCGCCGGCCGCCGCGCCTCAGGACCGCTTCCTCGGCCGGGTCACCCAGCTCACGGTGCTCTTCGGGCCGGACGCGCCCCGGATCGTGCACGTCGTCGGTCCGGCCGGCTCGGGCAAGTCCGCCTTCCTCGCCGAGATCGCCCGGCACGCCCCCGGCCGGACCGGCGCCGGGCACGGCGACTCGTCGGCCGGCGTGCTGCGGCTGGCCTGGCTGCGCGCCGCGCTGACCGAGCTGGGCGCCGGCCCGGACGTGCTGGAGGCCGTGGACGCGGGCGGGGACCGGCCGCTGCGCCGCGACGAGCTGGAGCTGGTCGGCACGGTCCTCGCGGGGCCCGAGCCGGTCTTCCTGGCCGTCGACGACGCCCAGGACCTGGACCGCACCAGCGTCGCCGAGCTGGCGTGGCTGAACCGGCACTGCCCGGCGCTGCGCATCGTGCTGACGTACTGCTACCCGTCCCAGATCGTCGGCCGCCCGCTGGCCACCCTGAACACGCCGCTGGTGCTGCGGCTGGCCCCGCTGACCGCCGAGGAGCTGGAGCCGCTGGGTGATCCCACCCTGGCCGGGCGCAGCGGCGGCATCCCGGCGCTGGTCGCCGTGGCGTCACGGCCGCCGGAGATCGCGCACGCGGTGGCGATGCAGATCGCCCGCGCGCGTACCCGGTGGATGCCGGAGCTGGCGTGGGAGGTCCTGCGGTCGTGCGCGGTGCTCGGCCCGCTGAGCACCGCCGATCTCGCGCCGATCACCGGCCGGCCGGTGCCCGAGCTGCTGTCCTGCATCGACAGCCTCGTGCACGCCGCCCTGCTCAGTGAGGGGCCGGAGGGCGAGGTGCAGCATCGCAGCTCGATGATCGGCGACGCCATCGCCGAGCAGGTGTCGTCCGCGTCCAGCGCGCACCTGCGCAAACAGCTGGCGGCGGCCTCCTGACTTCGGAGACCGCCGCCGGTTGCACGGCTTGCGCCGTGGTCTGACGCTTCGTCAGTTGGTGACCGTCACGTTCACCACCTGCCGGGCGCCCGTCGAGGTGATCAGCGTGATGGTCCGCACGGCGCCGGGCGCCGGGCCGGTCGTCCGGATGCTGAACACCGCGGCGGCGTCCACCGTCGCCGGCGAGCCGATGACCCGGCCGTTGGCGGTACTGCCGAGCACCGCCGCGACGCGCTGACCGGCGAGCAGGCTGGTGTTACCGGAGATGCGCCACTCGTTGTTGCCCGTGCGGTACCGGACCGTGATGCCGGTCAGCGCCTCGGTCTGCGGCCGCACGACCACCTGGTCGACGGCGATGCCGGCCGGGTTGCGCGTGGTCAGCTCGAGCACCACCGGGTCGTTGTTCGGCTCGTACGCCGGGTTCGGACCGGGCACGGCGGGCAGCACCTGCAGCGGGTAGGTGAACGTGGGACGGGCCACCGTCGCGCTGGACAGCGTCACCGCCGGGCCGGACACCTGGCGCCACGAGTACGACTCCACAGCCGTGGACCGCGATCCGTCCAGCGTCACCGACCGGCCCCGGACCACGGTCTGGTCCTCACCGGCGTCGGCGGTCGGAACGGCCGCGGCGGTGACGTCGACGGTGACCGACACCGGGATGGCGGCACCGCCGGGGCCCGAGACGGCGAGCGAGAAGGTGTACGCACCCGGCGTCGTCGGCACGAACGTCGTGAGAGCGGCGGCCGGGTCCGCGAGGGTGACCTGCGGGCCACCGGTCTGCGTCCACCGGTAGGTGTCGATCTCACCGGCCGAGGCGCGGCCGTCGAGGCGCACGGTCTGACCGATGATCGCCGGGGTGTCGGCCGTGGCCGCCGCCACCGGGGCACCCGGACGGAACACGCGACCGGAGCCGAGCAGGGACACCGTGGCCGAGCCGCCGGCGGCGGACGTGACCGTGATGGTCGGCGGCGGCGCCACGACACCGGTGAAGGGCGAGTTGCCGACCGCGCCGAAGCCGGTCACCGACAGCCGCGGCCGCGAGCTGCGGTCACTGGAGGTGGCGTCGACGGTCAGGGTCTGCCGGTCGGCGTCGTAGTCGGCCTGGGTGATCCGGACGACGTCCACCAGGGCGCGCTTCTTGCGGGCCACGGGCTGGTCGCTGCTGTTGACGACCTCGATGGTGGTGCCCGCGGGCACCGGGCCGGCGACCGGGAAGCGGCCGTAGTAGTGGCCGTTGCTGCCCCGCAGGCGGGTGCCGCGGAAGCCGAGCGCCTCGTTGCCGACGATCTCGATGACCTCGTCCGGCTCGCTGGTCGCGTACACCTCGACCACGCCGGTGCCGTCGGAGCCGAGGGTGTAGGTGGCCTGGTCGATGTCGACGCCGGCGTTGGTCGCGTACCGGCCCTGCACGCTGAACTGGTTGGTGAAGCCGACCTGGCCGAGGACGGCGCCGGTGGCCGGGTCGAGCCGCTCGATCCGTACGAAGTTCGTGTTGTACGGGCTGCCCACCACGGCGTGGTCGACACCCGGGTCGCCCACGTAGCCGGCCGGTGCCGCCGGGGCGACCGCCGGGTCCCACTTGAGGAACGGGCCGATGCGGGAGTTCATTGCGCCGCCGAACGCGCCGGGGGTGATGCCGACGTCCTCGGTCATGTTCACGCCGCGGTCGGTCGCGACGATGTCGTCGATGCCGTACGGGTGCGTGATGCGGTAACGCTGGCCCTCGGGCGCGTCGAACCGGATCCGGACCCGGCCGAACACCATCTGGTCGCCCTCGCGCACCTGCTCGGCCGCCCAGGCGCCTTCGAGGTCGAGCCCGATGGTGGCGCGCGTGCCGTCGTTCAGGGTCATGTCCGCGCCGGCGAGCTGGTAGAAGAACTCACCGGGGAAGTTGTCCGGGTACGACACCGGAGCCTCGGGGTTGGGCACCTCGTCGGGGAGCGTGGAGCACAGCGGGTCGTCGAGGGTGGTGCAGGCTTCCAGGCGTACGCCGTTGCTGTCGCGGTACCAGGCCGGGAAGCCGTGCTCGGCGATGGGGCCGACCTGCACGAGCTTTCCGGCCCGCGGAGCCGCGGGCGTCACGACGGTGGCGGCCGCGGTGCCGGCTAGCGACGCGACCACCGCCACGGCGGCGCCCACCGCGACCGGCAGGCGAGCCAGTTTCTTCTTCATGGGACTCCTCAGATGTCACTGGAGCGTCACACCTTGCCGCCGGGCCCCGTGGTCCGGCTGAAGTCCGGCTGAGGCGCTCCAGGGCTTGCGCTGAGCGACGTCGCGGCCGCCGTGCTGGACCGGGCGCTGGAGCGGATCTACGAGCTGATCGCGGACGGTCCGGCGCTGGCCCGCCTCGTGTTCACGGACCTGGCCGCCGTCGACGCCGAGCTGCGCGACCGGATCCTGGCCCGCCTCTTTCCTACCGCTGTCCCCTCTCGTGGGTGCGGGCCAGCGCGCTGAGCGCCACGTGCAGGTCGTCGAGGGGCAGGGCGGCGTCCGGGTCCTCGAACCATCGGGCGATCGAGGCACCTCCGGCGATGGTCAGCAGGAAACCGGCCAGGGACTCGGCCATCTCGGACGTGCCGGGGATCCGGAAGACGGACCCGAGCGAGTCGGCCAGCCAGCGGCGCAGCGCCAGGCGGTAGTCGGCCAGTTCCGCGCGCGCGGCCGAGCAGGCGGTCTCCTCGAGCATGCTGATGCCGACCAGCAGGCGCAGGTCGTGCGGGTGCCGGTCGAACACCTCCGCTACGGCGGCCAGGAAGGCGGTGAGCCGCTGCGGGACGCCGGCGCCGGCCACCGTGGTCGCCGGCAGGCCGGCGAGCAGCGTCTGCCGGGCCCGCTGGAGGACGGCCAGATAGACGCCCTCCTTGCTGCCGAAGTGCCAGTAGATCGAGCTGGCGGGCAGGCCGCAGGCCGTGGAGATCCGTGAGATCGACGTGGCCGCGTAGCCGTACCGGGACATGAGCGTGGACGCCGCGTCGAGGATCGCCTCGCGCGACGGCGTGGTGCGGCCCCGGGTCGCCGTGTCGTTCATGTGCCGACCCTAACCGCAGACCCGTCTAGACATAGACATTCATCGCTCTGTCTGGAACGCTCGTTACGGAAAGATGCCCTTTTTGGACGCCGTTGGGAGTCCCCATGGACGAGCGAGCGCTGCACGACGTACACCCGTTCCCCGCCGACCTGGAGCGCCGGCCGGACCCGTACCCCTGGCTCAACGACCTGCGGGAGGCCGGCCCCGTGCAGCGGGTCCGGCTGCGGGGCGGCACCGAGGCCTGGATGGTGACCCGGCACCGCGACGTCCTCGCCGCCGCGGCCGACCCGCGGCTGTCCAGCGACCCGCGCCGGGTCGCCGCCGGCGCGCGGCTGCTCGGCACCCCCGCGTCACCGTCGATGCTGACCACCGATCCCCCGGACCACACGCGACTGCGCCGCCTGGTGTCACGGGCCTTCACGGCGCGACGCGTGGAGGGGCTGCGGCCCCGCGTCCGCGAGCTGGCCGAGGAGCTGCTCGACCCGGTCACCCCGCACGGGCACGCCGACCTCGTGGCGGACTTCGCCTTCCCGCTGCCCGTGGCGGTGATCTGCGAGCTGCTCGGCGTACCCTTCGCGGACCGGGCGTTCTTCAGCCGGCAGAGCACCGAGATGCTGCGCCCGCAGGTGGACTCGGCCGGCGTCGCGGTCGCCGAGGCCGCGCGCGGCCGGCTGCGCGCCTACCTCGCCGAGCTCATCCGCGACAAGCAGCTGCGCCGCACGGACGATCTGCTCGGCGACCTCGTGACCGCCGGCGAGGAGAACCGCCTGAGCGACGACGAGGTCGTCTCCATGGCCGTCCTGCTGCTGGTCGCCGGGCACGAGACCACGGTCAACCTCATCGGTACGGGCATGCTCCTGCTGCTGCGACGGCCGTTGCGGATGGCGGCCCTTCGCGACGACCCGGCGCTGCTCGGCCCCGCGGTGGAGGAGTTCCTGCGCTACGACGGCCCGGTGATGACCGGCGTGATCCGGTACACGACCGCCGAGGTGGAGATCGGCGGTCAGGCCATCCCGGCCGGCGAGATGGTCGTCCTGTCGACCGGTGCCGCCAACCGCGACCCGGAGCGCTTCGAGCACCCGGACGAGCTGGTCCTGGACCGGCGGGACAACGCCCACGTCGCCTTCGGGCACGGCCTGCACTTCTGCCTCGGGGCGGCGCTGGCCCGCCTGGAGGCGGTGGAGGGCATCGGGGCGCTGCTGCGCCGGCTGCCGGGCCTGGCCCCCGCGATGCCCGAGGACGAGCTGCGATGGCGTCCCAGCGTGCTGCGCGGGCTGCAGGCGCTCCCGGTCACGTTCGAGCCCGTTGTGCGGTGATCATTACTGTGGCCCCATGCGAACCCAGGTCCTGGTGGTGGGCGCCGGGCCGGTCGGCCTGACCACGGCCCTGCTGCTGGCCTCCGCCGGCGTGGACGTCGAGGTGGTCGACGCCGGCGCGGGACCCGTGACGCAGTCGCGCGCCACCGACCTGCACAGCGCGACGTTGGAGGCCCTGCGGCCGAGCGGCCTCACCGACCTGCTGCTGCCCTTGGGCCGCCCGACGCACCGGGTCGCCGTGCACTCGCCCGCCGGTCCGCTCGGGGGCTACCGCACCGACCTGGTGCGCTCGCCGTACCCGTACATCCTCACGGTGCCGCAGTGTGCTACCGAGGGGGCGCTCGACGACCGACTGGCCGCCGTGGGACGGCGGGCGCGGCGCGGCACCAGGATCGACCGGCTGACGTGGCATGCGGACGGGGCGACCGCCGTCACCGGGGCCGGGGAGACGATCCACGCGCGCTGGGTGGTCGGCTGCGACGGCTTCGGCAGCCGGGTCCGTGCGGAGGCCGGCATCGCGTACCGGGGTACGACGTACCGGCACCGTTATGTGCTCGCCGACCTCCGCGCCGACTGCGCGCTCGACGCCGACACGCTGCACATGGTGCTCGCCCGGGCCGGACTGGTCGCCGTGCTCCCGATGCATCTGGCCGGCTGGCGCCGGGTGCTCGTCCAGCTGCCGCCGGGACGGCCGGAGCCGGACGCCGACCCGGTGTCCGGCCTGCTGCACCACGCCGAGCAGCGCGGGGTGTCGCTGCGGGTCACGGACGTACGCTGGCACAGCGCGTTCCGGATCCATCGCCGGCTGGCCGGCACGTTCCGCCGCGGCCCGGCCCTGCTCGCCGGCGACGCGGCACACGCCTGCAGCCCGATCGGCGGCCAGGGTCTCAACCTGGGCCTGCGCGACGCGGTGACGCTGGCGGAGGTGCTGGCCGGGGTCGTGCACGGCCTTGCGCCCGACCGGCACCTCGACGCCTGGGCCGCCCGGCGTCGCGCCCGGGCCCGGCAGGTGCTCGGCTGGACGGACCTGGCGACCCGCGGCACTACCGTGCGGTCCCGGCCCGGCCGATGGCTGCGCGACACGGGGATGGCGGCCGCACTGGGCACCACCGCGGGGCGCCGCCTGCTCGCCGGAACCGTCGCCGGTCGCTGAAGCGGACGCCGCCCGCATGCGCAACCATCGGCATTCTTCTATATTTTGACGATGGCCATCCGGGTGTGGCGCGCAGCGGTGGGTACGGTCCTGGTCGTCGCGCTGGCGGCGGGCTGCGGCGGAGTGGGACGATCCACTCCCAAGTCCGGCGGCGACGCCGTGATCCTCACGATGATGGGGTTCGGCACCGGCGACGAGATTGCCCGGACCCGTTTCGACGCGGCGAACGCGGCGATTGCGCCCGCCGCGGCCAAGGCGTCCGAGGGCAGCTTCAACGCCCAGCAGTTCCTGTCCGCGGTGGCGTCCGGCACCCCGCCGGACCTCGTCTACATGGAACGGCGCCTGCTCGGCACGTACGCCGCCAAGAAGGCGCTGATGCCGCTGGGCGACTGCGTCACTCGCGAGAACGTCGACATGAGCCAGTTCCGGGAGGCCGCGGTCACCGAGGCCACGCTCGGCGGCACGCTGTACGGCCTCCCGGACTTCTCCAACAACCGCGTACTGATGATCAACGACTCGGTGCTGTCGGCGGCCGGCCTGGACCCGGCGCGGTTCACGACCAGCGACTGGCCGGCGCTGTCCGCGGCCACCGCCAGGCTCACCTCGATCAGCGGCGGCCGGCTGCGGCGGATCGGCTTCGACCCGAAGATCCCGGAGTTCCTGCCGCTGTGGGCGCGGGCCAACGGCGCCGACATGGTCAGCTCCGACGGCCGGACCGCGCGCCTCGACGATCCCAAGGTGATCGAGGCGCTCACCTACACCGTCGGTCTGGTCAACGCGCAGGGCGGCTGGGCGCGGTTCAAGTCGTTCCGGGACTCGTTCGACTTCTTCGGGGCGAAGAACCAGTTCGCCACCGGCCAGCTCGGCGCCTTCCCGATGGAGGACTTCTACCTCAACGTGCTGGCGGAGAACTCCCCCAAGGTGAAGCTCACCGTCGCACCCTTCCTGGGCGTGGACGGCAAGCCGGTGGACTGGATCACCGGCAACGCCTGGGCGATCCCCGCGAAGACCCGGCACGCCGACCTGGCCTGCAAGTGGATCAAGACCATGACGGACAGCACCACGTGGATCGCGGCCGCCAAGGCACGTGCCTCGGCGCGGCTGGCTGCCGGCAAGCCGTTCACCGGCGTCTACACCGGCAACAAGAAGGCCGACGAGGTCATCTTCCGCGACGTGGTGAGACCCGGCGGCAACCCCGCCTTCGACACCGCCGTGCAGACCGTCCTGCGCACCCAGGAAGCCGGGTTCGCCACACCAGCGCTCGCCGCCGGCGAGGAGTTCAAGGCGGCCTGGCAGGACGCGGTCAACCGGGTGCTCGACGGCAAGCAGCAGCCCGCCGAGGCGCTCGCGCAGGCCCAGCGCCAGGCCCAGGCCGCGCTGGACGAGGCCCGCAGCGGATCCTGAGATGGCGGCCACGGCACGCCGCCGCGAGACATGGGCGGCGTTCGGCTTCCTGTCCCCGTGGCTCATCGGCTTCCTGGTGTTCATGGGCGGGCCGATGGTGGCCAGCCTGGTGCTGTCGCTCACCGACTACGACGTGCTGACCAGCACCCGGTTCGTCGGTGCGGACAACTACCGCGAACTGCTCGCCGACCCGAAGGTGCGTACCAGCCTCGCCAACACGCTCGTCTACACGCTGCTGCACGTGCCGGTCACCATGGCCGTGTCGCTGGCGCTGGCCATGCTCCTGGTACGCGCGGGCCGACGGTCCGCCGGGTTCTTCCGGACGGTCTTCTACCTGCCGACCGTCACGCCCAAGGTGGCCGTGGGCGTGCTGTTCCTGCTGCTGTTCAACGGCCAGGTGGGGCTCGTCAACGAGGTGCTCGGGTTCGTCGGCGTGAGCGGTCCGGACTGGACCTCGGACGGGCCGTGGATCAAGCCCGGCCTGGTGCTGATGGGCGCCTGGAGCCTGGGCAGTACGGTGATCATCTATCTGGCGGCGCTGCAGGACGTGCCCCGGGACCTGTACGAGGCGGCCGAGATGGACGGGGCCTCGCCGTGGGCGCGGTTCCGGGCGGTGACCGTACCGATGATCAGCGGAGCGTTGTTCTTCACCCTGATCATCAACACGATCAGCGGGCTGCAGACGTTCGACGAGGTCTACACGGCCTTCTACGGCAGCAGCAACCAACAGTCGTACGGCAACGACGCGGCCCTGTTCTACGTCGTCTACCTGTTCCAGCAGGCGTTCCAGTTCCTCCACATGGGATACGCGTCGGCCCTGGCCTGGCTGCTGTTCCTGATCATCGTGGCGATCACCCTGGTGCAGGTCCGGCTCAGCCGGCGCTTCGTGTACTACGAGAGCGAGTGACACCATGCCGCGCCGCTGGGCCCTGTGGACCGCTCTCTCCATCGCCGCCGTGGTCTTCGTGTACCCGTTCCTGTGGCTGGTCAGCGCCTCACTGAAGCCGCGCCCTGAGGTCTTCGACAACGCGCTGGTACCCCACGACTGGGCGCCCGGGAACTACGCGACCATCTGGTCGGCGGCACCCGTGCTGACCTGGCTGGTCAACAGCGTCGTGGTGGCGCTGGCCGCCGCGGTGGCGGTGACCGTCTCCAGCGCGATGGTGGCGTTCGGCTTCGCATACTTCCGGTTCCCGGGGCGCGGTCCCCTGTTCGCCCTGGTCGTCGGCACGATGATGCTGCCGGGCGCGGTGACGGTGATCCCGACGTACCTCATCTGGAACGAGCTGGGGCTGGCCGCCACCCAGGTGCCGCTGTGGGCCGGGAACCTTTTCGGCAGCGCCTTCTACATCTTCCTGATCCGCCAGTTCTTCCTGGGCGTGCCGCGCGAGCTGTTCGAGGCCGCCCGGGTGGACGGTGCCGGCTACGGACGGTTGTTCTGGCGGATCGCGGTGCCGCTGTGCCGCCCGGCGCTGATCGTGTCGTTCGTCTTCGAGCTGCGCGCCAGCTGGTCCGACCTGCTCAAGCCGCTGATCTACCTGCGGGATCCCGAGCTGTTCACGATGCCGCGCGGGATGAAGGCCGTCCTCGACCAGTTCGGCCAGGCGGGCGAGGCGCGCTGGGAGGTGGTGCTGGCCGGGGCGGTGCTCACCACCGTACCGATGATCATCGCCTTCTTCCTCTGCCAGCGGTACTTCGTGGAGGGTGTGGCCACCCAGGGTCGCAAGGGATGAAGCCCTCCCCCGGCGGCCTTGCCAACGGCACCGGCGCGCGCGATTCTGAGGCTGTGCCGACATGCCCTGCCGGTCGAGGAGGGGGCCATGATCAAGCCACGCATCGTCGCCGGGGCCGACGGTTCCCCCGGAGCGCTGGCGGCGGTCCGATGGGCCGCGGCCGAGGCGCGGCTCCGGGAGGCGGACCTGCGGGTGGTGACGGCGTACCACCGCATCGAACCGCAGCCGAACCAGGCGCCTGACGCCGTCACCGCCACCGTGCTGCACGAGGCGGTGGCAGCGGCCCGGGCAGCCGCCCCGGAGGTCGACGTCCGCGGGCTGGCCCTGCCGGGATACGCGGTGCCCGTGCTGCTGCACGCGGCGGAGGTGGCCACCCTGCTGGTGGTCGGCTCCCGCGGCAACCGCCGGATGCCGGGGATGCCCTCGGGATCGGTCGGGAACCAGGTGGCCACCCAGTCGCTGGGCTGCGTCGTCGTGGTGCGTGGCCGCGCGGACGCGGACGACGGGCCGGTGCTCGTCGGCGTCGACGACAGCACCGCCGCGGGACCGGTCATCGGCCGTGCCTTCGAGGAGGCCGCGCTGCGCCGGGCCCCGCTGCTCGCGATCACCGCACGTGACACGGCGGGCGAGTCCGTGGCCCGGGCCGCGCTCGGCAGCGAGCTCGACGACCAGCTCGACCCGTGGCGCGAGAAGTACCCCGAGGTCCGGGCCGAGCGCGAGATCGTCGCCGGCCGCCCCGACCGGGTGCTCGCCGAACGCTCCCACCAGGCCCGGCTCGTCGTGGCGGGACCGCGCCGGCACGGCTTCGAGGGAGTGCTCCTCGGCGAGGTCGGCACCCGCCTGCTGCATCACGCCGGCTGCCCGGTGCTCATCGCCCGGTCCTGACCGCCTTCGGGTGCGGTTCGCGCCATCTGAGTTGCCGACCCGGTGCAGCGCTTCAGCACGGGCCGGGGGCGCCGATGAGGTCCGGCGGAAGGAGCCGGCCCGTGATGAACGTCGAAGAAGTCTCGATCGCCCTGCTGGCGATCGAGGACCGCATGATGTGGGACGCCCCTGCCACCTTCCGGATCGCCACCGAGCTGGAGCACCGGGCCGCGGCCCTGGGCGACGAGACCCTGGTGGTGCGCGCCCGGCTCTGCCGGACGAACATGCGGCTGCGGATGGGCGAGCTCGCCGGCGCCAACCGGGAGATCCTCGAGATCCACGAGTGGGCCGTCGCGCACGGCGACCGCATCCTGCAGGCGCGTACGCACCTGGTGTGGGCGAACATCCACCGGCTGCTCGGCGACGCCGCCAGGTCGCTGGAGCACTCGCTCAGCTCGGTGGAGCTGCTCGACGGGACCGCCACCGCGCACATGCAGGTCTGGCACGTCACCAAGCTGGCCGACGCGCTGGGCTTCACCGCGTCGATGGCCGACGCCCGGGTGCGCTACGACCAGGCCGAGCAGATCGCCCGCGAGCTGAACGAGCCCTGGCTGCACATGCAGGTGCTCAACAACCACGCCTACCTCGAGCACATCACCGGTAACCCGGAGCGCGCCGAGGAGGTCGTGCGGCGCCTGCTGCAACACGCCGACGCGCACGGCTTCGAGGTCGACGCCGCGATCCTCGACACCGTCGCGGCCATCCAGATCACCAACGGCCGGTTCGCGGAGGCCGAGCAGACCATGCAGCTCTGCCTCGCCCGGCACGAGACCGGCGAGCGGGACGACGCCGACGCGCTCGCCGAGTACTTCCTGACGCTGGCCAAGGCACAGCGCGGGCTCGGCGAGACCGACGACGCTCAGCACAGCCTCAACGCGTCCCGCGACGAGTGCGTGCAGCGCGGTCTGCACGAGGTCCTGGTACGCGTCCAGCAGGAGCAGGCCGAGCTGTACGCCGCCCGCGGCGACTTCGCCGCCGCGTTCGCCGAGCACAGGGAGTTCTTCGAGGCGCACGAGCGGCTGCGCTCGCAGCAGCAGGAGGCGCAGGCCCGTACCCGCCAGGCGATGTTCGAGACGGCCGAGGCCCGCGGCGAGGCCGAGCGCTTCCGCGAGCAGGCCCGCCGCGACCCGCTCACCGGGCTGCGCAACCGGCGCTACGTCGACGAGGAGCTGCCCCGGCTCATCGCCTCCGACGCCCAGCTGACGGTCGCGATCGTGGACCTCGACCACTTCAAGCAGATCAACGACCAGCTCTCGCACGACGTCGGCGACCGGGTGCTGGTGCAGGCGGCCAAGATCCTCGACGCCGAGGTGGCCCAGGTCTGCCCGGAGGGCTTCGTGGCCCGGCTGGGCGGCGAGGAGTTCCTGCTCGTGCTGCCGCGTACGCCCGCGGACCTGGCGGCCGCGCGGCTGGAGCAGGTACGCCTGGGCGTCGGCTCGTTCCCGTGGGAGGAGACCACCGACGGGCTGCCCGTGACGGTGAGCATCGGCGCGGCCGGCGTGCGCGAGGCCGCCGACCGCACCCAGCCGCACCTGCTCTCCATCGCCGACCGCAACCTGTACGCGGCCAAGCGCGCCGGCCGCGACTGCGTCGTGACCGGCGCGCTGCTCGAGGCCGCCTGAATCAGGCGTAGGTGTACCAGGCCTTGTGGTCCAGCAGGTCCGCCGGACGCACGGTGTTCCACGGCGCCATCGTGTCGTTGAGGTCGACGACGTCGGGCGTGTTGCCCCTCGGCAGATAGCCGGAGCCCGGGTGGGCGGCCTGCCAGTCCGACCAGATCTTGTCGATGTGGCAGTGGTGCAGCCAGAAGACCGGGTCGTTGGGGGACGTGCCCGAGGTCATGTCGCCGCCGACCCAGACGTGCACCCGGTTGTGCAGGTTCGCGCCCCGCCAGCCCTCGACCTGGTTGCGGAAGCCGGTGGCCGAGGTGCTGTTCCACGGCGCCACGTCGTACGTGCTCACCGCGAGGACGGTCTGCAGCTGGGCGGCGGTGGGCAGGCTCTGCCCGTTGGCGCCCAGGGCCCGGCGCAGGTAGTTGCGGCTGTCGGTACGCACGTTGATCGTCCAGTTTCCGGCACCGAACGCGAACGGGCCGGTGGTGACCCGGCCGTCGCTGCTGCGGCCGTTGCCGCCCAGGAAGTCGGCGGCCCACAGCGACGACGTGGTGTCCCGGTCGACCGTCCAGTTCCAGTACGGCAGGTTCACGCTCGGGTCGACGGCCTGCAGGGCACGCTCGAAATCGAGCAGGAACTGGCGGTGCCAGGGCAGGAAGGACGGCGACCGGTGGCCGACGCGGACCCCGTCGTCGCTGTCGCTGAGGATGAAGCTGTTGTGGGTGCGGACGAACTCGTCGTACCGGCCACTGCGCTTGAGCGCCAGCACGGCGTTGACGAAGCTGCGCTTCTCGGCGGCGGTCAGGTCACGCTGGTTCTTGCGTACGCCCATGGTGTCGAGGCCTTTCGTGGTGTGCGGAGGTCGCGGTGGGATCAGCGGTGGTGCAGGGGCACCAGCTGGGCGCCGTCGAGCTGGTCGACGGCGGCGCGGGCGACCGCGCGCAGGGACTTGAAGGTCTCGTAGTGGTTCGACACGCTGGTGTACGTGCCGTCGCCGTTGACCATGACGTGCAGCGGCTTGCCGTCGATCAGCACGTGCGGCATGGCCGGCGCGGCGTCACGGCTCTGAGCGCGCAGGCCGGCCGGGGCTGCCTGGATGCGGCGGCCCTTGTACGTCTCGTCGAGGCCGGCCGGGTCCTCCACGGCCGCCTGCGAGCCGCTCGTGGTCAGGACCTGGACGGCCAGCGCGCCGGTGCCGACGGCGACCGTGCCGGCGGCCGCGAACTTCAGCAGCTCGCGACGGTTGATCGTGCTCATGTCTTCCTCCCCCTGAGTGACCCGCCGCGCAGAAGATTCTTAGGCAAACGTCGAGTTAGACGTCTATTTCTGCAGTGAAACTCGGCTCGGTCCGAAGTTTCTTCGGCGGGTCAGCGCGGCGAAGGTAGCAACGTGATCTTGGGCCAGCAACCCCGCGGCACGGCCGGCGACTGCGGTCAGTTGCTTGCGGTCTCACGTATCGATACATGGAAACGGGAAGTGGCCGATGGACGGCACACTTCCCGTGATCTATTTCCATGTGTGGATGTAACGGCTGGTGTGGTGAGTTACCTCACGGAGCGTTCTCCGAGGCGGGAGTGATGCGGGCTCGGCCGAGCTCGGGCCCGACGGCGAGCCGGGCGCCCGGCTTGCGTCCGCGCCCCCAGCCGATCTCGCGACGGTAGCTGCCGAGCAGCCCCGCCTCGGCGAGATGCACCTCGTCCCGCAGCGGGGAGCCCTCCGGAGCGGGGTGGGTCAGCGGCGCGACGAAGAGGGCGTCGGCCGGGCAGTGCGCCTCGCACATGAAGCAGGTCTGGCAGTCCCCCTGCCGGGCGATGACGGGTACGCCGCCGGGGCCGGAGTCGAAGACGTTGGTGGGGCACACCGCGATGCAGACGTCACAGGTCACGCACCGCTCACCGGAGACGACCTCGATCACGACGCCACCGCCAGCTCCCGCGGCGTGCGGCCGGTCGCCGGCTCGGGCCGGACCCACAGCCGGTCCAGGCCGCCGACCGCGAGCCGGTGGTACTGCTCCGGGTCGAGCTCCGGGAACTCCTCGCGCCGGGCCATGCCGCGGCTCTCCGTCCGCGCGAGCGCACTGGCGTACATCCATCGGGCGTGCGCGACCATGGCGGCAGCCTGCCGCAGTCGCGGCAGCCCGGCGCCCTCGGCCGCCGCACCCGATCGCAGGGCGGCCCAGACGGCGTCCAGATCGGACAGTGCGGGCCGCAGCCGGTCGCCGTGCCGCAGATAGTTCTTGTCGTACGGGTGCACCTGCCGCCGGACCACCTCGAGGGCCTCGGCACCACCCGCCGTCGCAGCGCCGCCGGTGGGCCGCATCCCGGCGCCGCCCGCGCCGGTCAGCCTGCGCTTCGCGGCAGCCGCGCCCAGGCTCCTGGCGAACGTCGCGGCGCCCCGCCCGGCGAACGTGCCGGACGACATCGCCCACGCCGAGTTGTGGCTGCCGCCGCCGGTGAAGGCGCCGCAGACCAGCTCGCGGGTGGCGGCGTCGCCGGCCGCGTACAGGCCTGGGACGGTCGTGGCGCAGTCGTCCGAGACGATCCGGATGCCGCCGGTCCCGCGCACGGTCCCCTCGAGCAGCAGGGTGACGGGGAACTTGTCGGTGAACGGGTCGATGCCCAGCCGGTCGAAGGTGAGGAAGAAGTTCGGCTGGCCCAGCCGCATCTGCCGGCGCATCTCGGGCGTGACCTGGTCGATCTGGCAGAGCACGGTGCCGGTGCGCAGCAGCTCCCGCGCGATGACCGAGCGGCCACCCTGGCTGCCGGCCCCGGCCAGCGGCGTGCCGTCGGCCCGGAAGAACGTCGCGAAACCGTAGTAGGCGGTCTTGGTGACCGACGTGAAGGTCGGGGCGATCCCGTACGCGTTGGAGAACTCCATCCCGGACATCTCCGCCCCGGCCTCGGCGGCGAACAGCGCCCCGTCCCCGGTGTCGACGTCGCAGCCCAGCGCCTTGCTGAGGAAGGCGCAGCCGCCGGTGGCCAGCACCACCGCGCCGGCGCGTACGCGGTAGTCGACGCCGTGCTGGCGCCGGTGCCCGCGTACCCCCGCCACCGCGCCGGAGGCGTCGGTGAGCAGCTCGGTGACCGGGCTGTGGTCGAGGATGCGCACCCCGGCCCGCTTGATCCAGGAGCGCATCCGGCGCATGTACTCGGGCCCCTGCACGCCCCGCTTGTACGGCTCCCCGTCGACGATCGGGAACGGGTAGCGGGCCTCGGTCCCGAGCCGGTTCATGTTCTCGTACGTCTGGTCGAGCACGCGCGCCATCCAGCGGCGGTCCTGCAGGAAGCCCCCGAGCGCCTCCCGGCTCGCCATGGCCTTCTCCCGGTCCGCGGGGTCCGGTTGCACGTACCAGACTCCGGTGCCGCCGGAGGCGGTCGGGCCGCTGGTGCCGCAGTAGCCCTTGTCCAGCAGCAGGACGTCGGCGCCGGCCTCGGCGGCGGTCAGCGCGGCCCAGGCGCCGGCGGGCCCGCCGCCGACCACGACGACGTCGGCGGTGAGATCGAGACTGGTGGCAGTGACGGTCATATCTGAAGGCTTAACCCCGTAATCCTATCTGTCAACTAGGTCTTTCATGCCGGGACGTCGCTCACTGTGCGTGACTTTCCGGCCGCCGCCCGCTGCCTGGTTGAACTCTTCCCAGGTCGGGTACGATGCACGGCATTCGCAGGACGCGATCGCCATCGTGACGCCGCGCCCCGCGAGCACAGCCTTGGGCGCATCCACACGGTGAGTAGTGGCGCCGAACAACGAACGGGAGGGGTCACAGTGCGATCTCTCGCCGGGCGTTACAAGGTCGAGGAAGCGGTCGGCCGCGGCGGCAGCGCGGTCGTGCACCGCGGCTACGACCGCACCCTCAAGCGCCAGGTCGCGATCAAGCTGTTCGCGCCGTACCGGCCGGGCAGCACCGAGCCCGCGGTGGACGTGCTGCGCGAGGCCCGCACGGCGGCCGGCCTCAGTCACCCGAACGTGGCCCGGGTCTACGACTACGGCGAGGCGCTCGAGGGCGACCGCCGCACGCCGTACCTGGTCATGGAGTTCCTCGAAGGCGACACCCTCGCCGACGAGCTGGCCCGCACGGGCGCCCTCGAATGGCGCCGCGCCGCCGCCGTCTGCCGGGACACCGCGGCCGCGCTGGCCGCCGCCCACGAACGCAACCTCGTCCACCGCGACGTCAAGCCGCGCAACGTCATGCTCACCCCCGCCGGCGTCAAGGTCCTCGACTTCGGCATCGCCGCGGCCGCCGGCCAGAACAGCTTCGACACCCACGGACGGCTCTGGGGCACCCCCGCCCACCTCGCGCCCGAACAGCTGCGCGGCGAGCCCACCTTCCCCGCCGCGGACGTCTACGCGCTGGGCCTGCTCCTCTTCGAATGCCTGACCGGCACGCGGGCCTGGCCCGGCACCAGCGTCGGGGAGATCCTCGCCGCCCGCCACGAGCGCCGGGCACCGCGCCTGCCGCGGATCCCCGGGCTCCCCCGCGAGGTCATCCGGCTCTACGACGCCTGCGTCGCCGAGGACGCGGCCCAGCGCCCGTCGGCCGCCACCGCCGCCGAGATCCTGCGGCGCGCCGCCGCCCCGGTGCCCACGGTCCGCCCGCCGGTCGCGGTCATCGGCAGCGTTCCCGCGGTGGTACGCCGTACGCGCTCGCGCCGCCGCGCCGCCGTCACAGCCTCGATCGCCGTGGCCGCCGCGGTCTTCAGCATCGTCGGCCTGCAGGTGGCCAACGGCTACGCGACACCGGGCGGCCGCCAGGCGGAGGCGGCCGTCGACGGCGGCACCGGAGCCGGCACGATGCCCCGCAAACCGCAGATCCCCACGACCATCGCACCACCGCCGGCCTCGTCCGCCCCGGGCCGCGACGAGCCCGTGGACGCCGAGCCTCCGCTCCATCGGCGCACCACCGCACCGGCCCCGGAAACGACCACGACGACGGCGGACACACCGACGCACCCGGAGCACTCCTCGGCGCCGGAGCCAGGCCCGCGCCCGACCACGACCACGGCGCCGACCACGACACCGACCAGAAACCCGCCGCCGACACCGACGCGCACCCCGACCCACCCGCCGACGACCACGACGGCACCGGATCCAGACCCGGAGCCGACGACGACCGCGCCGACGACCACGCCGCCCACCGAGTCCACGACCACCCCGCCACAGTCACCCGAGCCGGAGGACCCGCCGTCGACGTCCTCGACGACGGGCACCACGTCGACGACGCCGATCCTGGAGATCATCCTGGCCGGGTCCGGCCGCTGACCCACAGCACGAGGCGTCGCCACCCCCGCGCCGCACCGGCGGTCGGCGCTATGAACAGCGCCGCGCTCGGCGGGGTCGCGGTCGGCAAGGTGGCCGCGGCCGTCGCCGGCTGGGTCACGGGCGGCACTACGCCACAGCCGCCCCTGGCTGGGTCACGGGCGGCACTGAGGCTGCAGCCGTCGCCGGTTGATGGATGACAGTCGCGTCGCGACGACCCCCCCTCGGCCCGCGACCGCCGCCGGCTGATCGCGGCCGGCGATCCGCCGGTCCAGGAATGGCCGCACCCGTCGGCGCTACGGCGCTGAGGTCGCGGCCGGTGCCGGCGGTGGATGGCCGGTGCTTCTGCCTCGCAGGATGCCGGCGGAAAGAGCGACGACCGCCGCGAGCAGGACCGGGATGCCGAGCGCTACCGGCAGGCCCACCGCACCGGCAGCCAGGCCGATGAGCACCGGTCCCGCCAGGAACCCGGCATATCCCATGCTCACCACCCGGGCCAGCGCTCGGCCCGCCTGACCGGGGTTGCGATCCCCGGCGACCGAGAAGATCTGCGGCGCGATGCACGACAGCCCTGCACCGAAGCACCCCCACCCGAGCGCCGCCGCCCAGGGCTCGCCGACCAGCAGCGCCCCGCCGAGGCCGGCCGCCGCGAGCAGGCCGCTCCCCCACACCAGCCGCACGGCTCCCCAGCGGGCGACGAGGGGGTCGCCGACCAGGCGTCCGGCCGTCATCGCGCCCGCGAACGCCGCGTATCCGACGGCCGCCGTGCCGGCGCTCGCGTGCAGGTCGTCGCGGAGGTGCACCGCGCTCCAGTCCGCGGCGGCGCCCTCGCCCACCAGCACGCAGAACGCCAGCAGCCCGAGCGCCACCACCCCGCGCAGCCGCCCCGCCGACGTCTCCTCCCGGCCCGGCGAATCCCGGCCCGGCGAATCCCGGCCCGGCGAATCCCGGCCCGGCGAGAGCTCGGCCGGCGCCCGCCATACGAGCCGCACCGCGACCGCCGCGACGAGCAGGACGGCCGTGCCGACGCAGAGGAAACTGGCCCGCGCGCTCACCCCGGCCGACGCGAACAGGCCACCGATCGCCGCCCCGGCGAGCCCGCCGATGCTGTAGACCGCGTGGAACGACGAGATGATCGGCCGGCCCCGGGCCCGCTGCAAGGCGAGCGCCTCCGCGTTCATCGCGATGTTGAGCGCTCCGTGGCCGACGCCGAAGACGACCAGGGCCAGGGCGAGCGCCGCCACGCCGGGGGCGTACGCCGTCGGTATGAGCAGCGGGCCCTCGGTGAGGGCCGCCGGGACGAGCACCGCCCGGGGCCCGAAGCGGTCGACCAGCCACCCGGCGAGCTGCATCCCGGTGATGGCCCCGGCGGCGAGGCCGAGCAGCGCGATGCTCAGCCGCCGGTCGTCGACGCCCAGGTCGTGCTTGATCGCCGGGATCCGCGCGGTCCACGCCCCGAGCGTGGCCCCGAACAGCAGGAAGACGACCGACGTCGCCGCCCGCCACGCCATGATCGGTGTCCGCACGGGCTCACGGTACTGGCCCGGCGGGGCTGTGCGGGTGCCTGTACCTTGTGTTCGGCGTATCGACGGGCATGGTGAGGCGTGGTGACGGGTCGACCGGGGGCGGAGGTCGCGCCGCTGCTGCCGCGCGACCCGGCGAGCGTCGGCCCGTACCGTCTCGCCGGGCGGCTCGGCGAGGGTGGCATGGGCACGGTGTATCTCGCCACCGACCCGCAGGGACGCCGGGTGGCCGTGAAGGTGGTCCGTAGCCACCTCGCCGCGGACCCGGAGTTCGCCCGGCGGTTCCGGCGCGAGATCGACGGGGCCCGTCAGGTGCCGCCGTTCTGCACCGCCGAGGTCCTGGACGCCGATCCCGGGCACGACCCGCCGTATCTGGTCGTCGAGTACGTCGACGGGCCCAGCCTGGCCGACGTGATCAGCCGGGACGGCCCTCTGACCGCCGCCAACCTGCACGCGCTCGCCATCGGCGTGGCCACCGCGCTGACCGCCATCCACGGCGCCGGGGTGGTCCACCGGGACCTGAAGCCGCGCAACGTGCTGCTGCCGCCGGGCAGCCCGAAGGTCATCGACTTCGGCATCGCCCACGCCCTGCGGTCGAGCCGGCTCACCGCGGAGAACCAGCTCGTCGGCACGGTCGGCTACATGGCGCCGGAACGCTTCAACCCACGCCCGGAGGCCCCCGTCGAGCCCTCCGCCGACGTCTTCTCCTGGGGCGCGGTCGTGACCCTCGCCGGTACGGGCCACGAGCCCTTCCGGGCGCCCTCGGCCATGGCGACGGCGGCCCGCATCATCTCGGAGGAACCCGACCTCGACGGCCTGCACCCTCCGTTGCGCGACCTGGTGGCCGAGGCCCTCGCCAAGGACCCGGCGGACCGCCCGACGGCGCGGGAGCTGCTGGACCGCCTGCTGGACGCCGGCACGGTCGCGCACGACACGACGGTGCTGCAGGACCAGCCCGACCTGCGGGCCGCGGTGGAGGCCGTGACGTGGCGCCACACCATGCCCGGCTCCCGGGTCCGCCGTCGCCGCCGGATCGCGACAGCAGCCGTCGTGGTCGTCCTACTGGGCGGGGCGGCTGCGGCCGTACCGTTGATCCGGGATCGTCGCTCGCCGGACCGGCTCGCCGCGCCGCCGGCGACCTCCGCCACCCCGTCCGCGGCCCCTTCCCCCTCGGCGTCGGCGGGGACCGAATGGATCGGTGAGCTGCAGCAGAGCTTCGGCAGCGACGAACCGGTGCACCTGCGCTTCGCCCTCGACGCGGACCGGGGCACGATCCGCTACCCCCGGCTCGGATGCTCGGGAACCGTCACCGTGACGCAACGGACCAGCGAGAAGATCGTGCTGGCCGAGCGCATCGACAAGGGGCACTGCAGTGCGCGCGGCGACATCGTGCTCTGGCCTACCGGTCCGGCGTCGATGCTGCTGGACTACAAGCCGGCGGGCGGCCGCTACACCGCCCGGGCCAGGATGACGAAGCAGTAGCTCGCCGGAGTGGAACGGAGCACCGATGCGCGCAGTCTGGATCACGAAGGCGGGCGGCCCCGAGGTCCTCGAGGTGCGCGAGAGCGCCGACCCCCGGCCGGCCCGCGGCGAGGTGCGCATCGCCGTCCACGCCGCCGGGCTGAACTTCGCGGAGGTCATGGCCCGGCAGGGGCTCTACCCGGACGCGCCGAAGCCGCCGTGCGTGGTGGGATACGAGGTGGCCGGCGTCGTCGACGCTCTCGGCGCGGACGTCACCGGCCTCGCGGTCGGGCAGCGGGTGCTCGCCCTGGTGCGCTTCGGCGGCCACGCCGACACCGTGTGCGCTCCCGCCGAGCGGGTGCTGCCCATGCCCGACGACCTCGGCTTCACCGAGGGGGCCGCGCTGCCGGTCAACTATCTGACGGCGTACCACATGCTGTTCCGCGTCGCGAACCTGCGCCCGGGGGCCCGCGTGCTCGTGCACATGGCAGCCGGCGGGGTCGGCATCGCGGTGCTCCAGCTGTGCCGCACGGTGCCGGGCGTCGTCACGTTCGGCACGGCGTCCGCTGCCAAGCACGACGTGCTGCGGGAGGAGGGCTGCACCCACCCGATCGACTACCGCACCGAGGACTACGCCGCGCGGGTGCGCGAGCTCACCGGCGGGAAAGGCGTCGACCTCGTGCTGGACGCGCTGGGCGGGCGCGACTGGAAACGCGGCCTACGGCTGCTGCGGCCGGTGGGGCAGCTCATCGCGTATGGTTTCGCCAACGCGAGCACGGGCGACCGGCGCAGCATCCGCCGCCTGGCCGGCCAGCTCACCGGCGTGCCGGTGCTGACCCCGTTCGGCATGATGAACCGCAACCACACGGTGAGCGGCGTCAACCTCGGGCACCTGTGGGACCGCTCGGACCTGCTCCGCGAGGAGCTGGCGGCGCTGCTCGAGCTGTGGCGCGAGGGCGTCGTCAAGCCGCGCGTCGACGCGGTCTTTCCGTTCGAGGAGGCCGCCGCGGCGCACCGGCGGATCAGCGAGCGCCGCAACATCGGCAAGGTCGTCCTCATCCCCTCGCCGGGAAGGGACGGGCAGTGAACGCTCCGGAGCGAGCGGTACGCCGGCTGGGGCCGGCTCCGTCCGCTACGGCGGTGGCGGCGACCTCACGCTGCAGATCGTCGCGGGTCCGGCGAGCCAGTTCGGCGTCGTGCCAGGCGGTTCGTTCCGCGGCCGTCGCCTGCTCGTAGCGCTGCCTCAGCCACGCCGCCGAGGCGCGGGCGATGACCACCTCCTGGTCCGCCGGGTGCAGGCGCGCGTCCCAGCCGTTGCGGCCCGCCTGCGCGTCGGCCACCGCCTCCGGCGGCAGGTCCCCGCGGGCGACAGCGGCTGCCACGGTGCGGTGCAGGAAACGGTCGCGGTCCGCGTACTCCTCGCAGGTTCGCGCCGTGGCGGGCGTACCCCAGGCTGCGGCGGCGCGGACGGCTCGCAGCCGCGCGTCGGCGGCCAGCCAGGACTGCCAGGCCGCGTCCACCTCGTCGACCGAGCGCTGCCAGACCTGCTGCCAGCGCTCGGCGCTGGCCGCGGCCCGGCCGGCGGCGACGTGCAGCTCCTCGGCGAAGCGCGCTGACTGCGCCGCCTCCTCGGCCTGCAGGCGCAGCTGTTCACGGTGCCGGCGCAGCGCCGCGACCAGCTCCCGCGCGGCCTGCCGGGGCTGCCGCATGCCCTCGGGGCTGCCCAGCAGCAGCAATGCCGGCAGGGTGAGCACCGTCAGCGTCGCCCAGATGACCGCCGGGGCGGGGGTGAGAAGCATGTCCGCGACCACGTTCATGGTGGAAGATCCGTCCGCTCGAAGTCCGATGACGAGCTGCGACCACCGGGCGGCCGGAGCGGCCGGGTCGGGTGGTCAGGCGGACGCGGCAGGCGGCGCGCGGGAACCGCGGACACCCGCGGTGAACTGAGCGATCAGGACGGTGGCGCCGTCGGCGGGCGCCACCTCGGCGTCCCCGGTGGACTCGGCGTCGGACTGCTCGGGGGCGGCCTCGGCGGGCGTGGCCGCACCGGCGACGGCGGCCCGCGGCGCCGCGGTCGATCGCGGCGGCGCGGCGACCAACGCCAGCAGCACGATGAGCAGGGCAGGCAGCAACGCGGGAAGGAGCGCCTTGCGCAGCCCGTTCGCAGCCATGCGTCCACTCTAGCGACTCATCGGCAGGTCTCGCTCGGCCACGGTCCTACGCCCGGCGTGGCGCAGCATGGCCCGGACCACCAAGGGATGCACCAACCGGACGACCGCGAGGTAGGCGCTCCCCGCCAGGGACTGCGGCGTGGCCGGCGTGGACACGGTGATGGTGGTGCCGTCGTCGTCCGGTTCGACCAGGACGCCGGCCCGGAAGTCGAGATGACCGGCATCGGTGCCGAGGAGCACCTCGTGGTCCGTACGGGTGATGGTGTCGAAGGCCGACTCGTCGCCGCGCTCGATGCCGAACGGGACGACGAGCCGGTTGCGCAGCGGCCCTGCAGGCGCCGGCCAGCTGGTCGCCCCCTAGCCCGAGGCGGTCGCGTGTACTACAGTCCTAGTACATCGCGACAATTCTTGGAGGCATCGGCGTGTTCGCGTTTCGCCTCGACACCCGCTCGGGGGTGCCGACCTATCTGCAGATCGTCGATCAGGTACGCCGGGGGCTGCTGCTCGGCTACCTGCGCGACGGCGACCAGCTCCCACCCGTCCGCGAGGTCGCCGCCGCCCTGGTGGTGAACCCGAACACCGTCGCCAAGGCGTACCGGGAGCTGGAACATGCCGGCCTCGCCGCCGCGCGCGCCGGTCACGGCACCTTCGTGACCGGCAGTGTCGACCAGGTGCCGGCCGCCACCTACGCGCGGCTGTCCCGCGGCCTGCGCACCTGGGTGAACGGTGCTCGCGAGGCCGGGCTCAACGGCGACCAGGTGCACGCCCTGGTGACCGCGGTGCTCGACGACGACGCGGCGGAGCGGGCGGCATGAGCGAGCCGGCGCTGCGCACCGAGCGCCTCGGCAGACGGTACGGCCGCAGCACCTGGGCGCTGCGCGACTGCACGCTGGAGCTGCCCCGCGGCGCGATCATCGGCCTGGTCGGCGCCAACGGTGCCGGGAAGTCGACCCTGCTGCACCTGCTGATCGGCCTCCTGCAGCCGACCGAGGGTGCGATCTGGACGTTCGGCGAGCCGCTGCGCGCGAACCGGCCCGACGGCCTGGCGCGCATCGGGTTCGTGGCCCAGGACCATCCGCTCTACCGCACCTTCACGATCGAGGACCTGCTGCGCTTCGGCCGGCATCTGAACCCCCGGTTCGACGTCGCCGGCGCGCGTCGGCATGTCGAGGAGCTCGAGATCCCGCTGGACCGGCGGGCCGGCGCCCTCTCCGGCGGGCAGCAGGCGCAGGTGGCCCTCGCCCTCGCCCTGGCGAAGCAGCCCCGCCTCCTGGTCCTGGACGAACCCGTCGCCAGCCTGGACCCGGTGGCGCGGCGCCTGTTCATGCGCGCCCTGGTGGGGGCCGTCGCCGACCGGGACCTGACCGTGCTGCTGAGCTCCCACGTCGTCACCGAGCTCGAGCAGGTCTGCGACCACCTGGTCCTGCTGCACTCCGGCCGGGTACGGCTCGCCGGGGCGCTGGACGACCTGCTCGCCGGCCACCGGATGCTCGTCGGCCCCCGCCACGACACGGCGGACGTCGACGGGCTGGTCGCGGCGACGCACGGGGAACGGCACAGCAACCTGCTGGTCCGCCGGCCTGCCGGGGCACAGGACCACCCGCGCTGGCAGACCCACCCCGTGGGTCTCGAAGAACTCGTCGTCGCCTACCTGGAGAACTGACCGATGCTGTGGCTCACCTGGCGCCAACACCGCGCGGAGCTCGCCGGCGCGCTCATCCTGATCGCCGCTCTCGCCGTACCGTTGATCCTCACCGGCCTGACCATGCGGGAGGCCTTCGACAGCGGCGGGCTCGCCGCCTGCGCCGGAGCCGGTTCCGGGCCGGAGACCGCTTGTACCCGAGCGCTGAACGTCTTCCTCGGCGAGTACTCCGAGTGGGGCACGCAAGTGATCTGGGTGCAGCTGCTTCCCGCCGTGGCGGGGGTGTTCGTGGGCGCCCCGCTGCTCGGGCGGGAGTTCGAGCACGGCACGTGGAAGGTGGCGTTCACGCAGAGCGTCACCCGTACCCGCTGGCTCGGCGTGAAGCTGGCCGTCGTCGGGCTCGGCGTGGTGGCCGTCTTCGCCGTCCTCGCGGCACTCTTCGCGTGGTGGCGCACGCCGCTGAACGCGGTCGAGGGGCCGATGGAGCCCAAGGCCTTCAACGTGCAGGGCGTCAACCTCCCCGCGGCCGCCCTGCTGGCCTTCGCCGTCGGTGTCCTCGCCGGCGCGGTCCTGCGCCGGACCGTTCCCGCCATGGCGGTGGCCCTGGTCGCGTTCGTCGCGATCCGCGTCCCGATCGAGCTGTACGCCCGCCCGCACTACCTGCCGCCCGTATGGGCCACCGCGGACCCGGTCACCGACAGCGCGGGCGCCTGGATCGGCTCGCCCACCGACTGGGTCCTCGACACCGGCTACGTGGACGCCGCCGGGCACAAGCTGACCGAGGCCGAGGGGTTGACGATCCTGCGCGGCGTCTACGGCGACGGCACTTCCCTGCACGGGCCCGGTTCCCCGCTCGAGCGCTATCTGGCCGGCCACGGGTTGCGCCACCTCGTCGAGTACCAGCCGGCGGCGCGGTTCTGGACGTTCCAGCTCATCGAGGCGGGCATCTACATCGGACTCGCGGTCGTGCTGCTCGCCGCGGCCGTGTGGTTCATCCGCCGCCGGACGAGCTGATCACTCGATGCGGAGGAAGTCGCCGACCCAGCGGGTGCCGTCCCACGATCCGCCGTTCGCGTTCAGCTGGAGGTTGACGGTGCCGGAGAGCAGGCTCAGGTCCTCGTAGTCGTAGTGCGGCTGCCCGTCGATGGTGAAGGAGACGTGGACGCGGGCGCCGTAGATCGGGCGTGGGTCCGTACGGTTCACGGTCACCACGGCGGGCCCGGCCGCGCTGCCGGCGGTGCGCAGCAGGTCGCCGACCCAGCGGGAGCCGTTCCACGTCGCGCCGTTGCCGTCCAGGTTCAGGGTGGTGGAGTGGTCGAGGGTTCCGGTCTCCTCGAAGTCGTCGTGCCACTCGTCGTTGATGAGGAACTCCGTGCGGACCTGCAGGCCGGTGACGGTTCGGGGGTCGGTCTTCGTGATCCGTACGGCGTCCGGAGTCTCGGCCCCCGCCACCCGCAGCAGGGCGACGCCGTGCGACGGCACCGTCGCGGTGTACCCGCCGGTGAAGCTGCCGCGGTCGGCTCGCGCGTGCAGGTCGCGGACGGTCGCCGCTCCCCCGCCGAGCCCGATGTCGCGCCAGTCGACGCGGATCGTGGCGGCCGAGGCGCCGCGGTTCCACAGGGCGACCACCCGTACGCCGGAACCCTGGACCTTCTTGGACCACACCTCCCGGTCGCCGAGGTCGCGGACCCGGCGGCCCTGCACCCCCAGCGGGTCCTGGTCGACGGCGATGACCTCGGGGTTGGTGAGGATCGCCCGGGTGGCCGCGTTCATCGCCGTGAGGTCGTTGCCGGCGATCAGCGGCGCCGACATCAGCGCCCACATGCTGAAGTGAGTCTGGTACTCCGTGTCGGTCATGCCCTTGCCGTTGGTGCTGCCCGTGCCGTAGTTGCCCACCTGGAGCATGTCGGGGTCGTTGAAGTAGCCGGGGTGGGCGTAGTTCGCGTACTCGTTGTTGAGGTCGATGATCCGGTCGACCGGCAGCAGCCAGTTGTCCGGGTTGTAGGTGTAGTCGTCGCCGATGTCGCCGGTGGTGCGCGCCTGGTGTCCGGTCTTGGGCTGCCAGGGTTTGAACTCCCAGGCGCAGATGCTGTAGACGATCGGACGGCCCGAGGCGGCCAGCGCGTCGCGCATGGTCTCGTACTGGGACTGCTGGTCCAGCTGGGCGTTGCAGTTGTCGTACTTGAGCAGGTCGACGCCCCAGGACGCGTACGTCCGCGCGTCCTGGTACTCGTAGCCCTGCGAACCGGGCCGGCCGGCGCAGGTCTGGGTTCCGCGGTCGGAGTAGATACCGAACTTCAGGCCGCGCGCGTGGATGTAGTCGCCGAGCGCCTTCATGCCGCTGGGGAACCGGACCGGGTCCGCGACGATGGTGCCCGAGGAGTCCCGGCTCGACTGCCAGCAGTCGTCCACGTTGATGTACCGGTAGCCGGCGTCGCGCAGGCCGTTGGCGACCATCGCGTCGGCCTGGCGGCGGACGAGCGCCTCGTCGATGTTGCAGGCGTAGCGGTTCCAGCTGTTCCAGCCCATGGCCGGGGTGCGCCCGAGGCCGTTGTCCCAGGCGGCCGCCGGCTCGCGGTGCGCGTCGAGGGCGGTCGCGCCGGCGAGGGTCAGTGACGTGAGCAGGACGCAGATGACGGCACGGCGAATGGCCACCGGGAACTCCTCACGTCGATGAACGTCGATGTCCCGTAGTGTGCCCGACTCCACAAAGGTGCACAAGAAGCGTCATGGATGACGGTCGAACTCGTGCAGTGGTGTGTGTCAGCGGTGCCTGTTGAGCAGTACGCGGGCGATCGTCGCCACCGTGGGCAGGTGGTCGAGCGCCACCAGCTCCGTCGTCCCGGACGACTGGATGCACACGGCGTATCCGTGGCCGGGGCCCAGCACCACCGCGGCGAACTCGCCCGGGATCGGGTCGTCGAGCACGATCAACGATCCGGCGCCCTCCGCCCACCGCGCCGGCGAAGCGTCGACGCCGGTGCCCGCGAGCGGCTGGGATGTCACGACGACGGAGGCGGCGTCCGCGGCGACGGTGTCACGGAGCCTGGCCATCGCCACCGCCACAGCGCCGGGATCCGCGGTGACGACCGGGCCGTGCCCGGCCGCGATCGAGAACGGCGTCCCGGCCGGCTGGTGGAAGCCGGGACGCGCCTTCGGCAGCACACCCGCCGCATCGACGTCGAACCGGTCACCGGCCTGCTCGATCGGCACCGGCCGGCCGAACAACCAGCCCTGACCCCAGTGCGCCCCGAGCTCGCGGGCGGTGCCGAAGTCCTCCTCCGTCTCGATGCCCTCCGCGACCAGGATCGCCCCGGTGCGGCGCGCCTGGTCGCGCACCACCTCGCAGGTCGCCCGGGTGGCGGGGGCATCGGGGTTGCGGACGATGCTCATGTCGAGCTTGATCACTTCGGGTTCGACGAGGGGCAGGAAGGCCAGCGACATGGGGTCGGCGCCGACGTCGTCGAGCGCGAGGCCGTTACCCCACCGGTGCACGATGCCGGCCACCCGCAGCAGGCTCCCCGGTACGGCCGGCAGCGCCCGCTCGGTGAACTCCAGGATCTGCCGGAACGGGAACCCGTTGCGCAGCAGCTCCACCAGCCGCGGCGACAGCGGCTGGTCCAGCACCCCCGACTCGGCGTTCACGAACAGCAGCGGCGGCGGGTTCGGAGCCGCGACCGCGACCTCCAGCGCCCGCTCGGAGCAGAGCATGTCCAGCTCGCCGAGCCGGCCCGCGGCCCGGGCCGCGCCGAACAACCGGTCGGGGAACTCCAGGTCCGTGCCGGCCGGACCGCGCGCGAGCGCCTCCAGCCCCACCACCGTACGGGTGGAGAGGTCGACGATCGGCTGGAACAACGGGCGCACCAACCGTCCCGCCAGCACCTCGCCGACCGTCAGAGCCGGTGCCGGTGCCGGTGCATGGGGTGCGGGCATCTCTGCGACTCCCTGCCTGACAACAGACTCCCTCCTCCTATCGGCAGGGAGACGGCCGGCTGAAGGATATGGAGTCAGCAGTGCTTGTGCAGGCGGATCGTCGTTCCCGTCGGGCACGAGTGCACGCGTACCAGGTCGCACAGGTCATGGGTCAGGATCAGCCCGTAGCCGCCCTGCCGGTCGCGGCCCGGCAGCATCCGGCCGGCGAGCGGATCGGTGAGCAGGCCGGCGTCCTCCACCTGGCAGACGAGCATGCCGGGCTCCGACCAGACGGTGATCCGGCCGCGGCCCGGGGTGTGCTCGATCGTGTTGGCGGCCAGCTCGTTCGCGGCCAGCACCAGCTCCTCCGTGGCGTCCGCGGACAGGTACTCGGCCGCGTGCCGGCGCACGAAGGCCCGGACCGCCGCCAGCGACGAGTGCTCGCCGTAGGAGAGGGTCTCGGCGTCCGCGGGCGGTGCCGGCAGCGCCTGGTTGAAGGACGAGGCGGTCTCGAACGGGTCGGCGTACCGGTCGCTGGCCCGGATCGCCCCGAACTCGATCATCGTCGGGTGGGTGCGCCAGGCGTCCTCGATCACCGAGCGGTGCAGCCGCCCGGCGTCGTACGGGCACAGGATCGCGGCGTCGCGGCCGGCGAAGACCGCGTTGATCATCGCCTCGTGGGCGGCGCAGGCCGGGTACTCCAGGTCAGTGCGACCGTGCCAGATGGGCTCGCCGATGATCGCGACCCGGCGGCCCGGGTGGTCGCCGGCGAACTTCGACAGCACCCGGGGGATGATCCGGCCAGGGTTGCGGCCGGCCACCGCCATGTCGGCGAAGACGACCCGGTCGGCGACGCCGAGGAGCGCCTCGCGCAGCGCGCCGAGGTTGGGCCCGGGCACGGCGACCAGGACCGGGCTCTCCTCCGCCACCGCGGACCGGACGAAGGTGGTGGTGCCGGCGAGGTACTCCTCGGCGCTGCGGTACAGCAGCGCCGGATGGTCGAAGCTCGAATCGGGCCTGCGGCCGGTCATGCAGTGTCCCTCTCGGCGTCGCCGTTGCGGTCCCGTCCGAGCCGGCTGCCGTGGAAATCCAGCAGCCGCAGCAGGGCCGGTGAGCAGCCCATGAGCCGGAGCCGCCCGCCGGCACGGTCGCCGGCCTGCGACAGGATGCGAGCGGCCGCCGTGTCGGCGAACCGGAGCCCGGACACATCGACGTGTATCACCGTACCGTCGTCCGGGAGGTCGTCCACCAGCCGGGCGATGACCGAGCTCAGCGCCTGCCGGTTGAACATGTCCGCCTCACCCTCCAACCGCAGGCCGTACGGGTGCCGCGTGCGCCGCATGCGCAGCGTCGAGCCCGGATCGAACGGCATGCCGGGCCCGGCGGCGCTCGGATGGGCTCCGGCGTGCCGGCGCAGGCTCAGCGGATCGAAGAGCCGGCGGTCGTACGCACAGATCCCCAGCAGGTAGCCCTCAGAGAAGAACGAGTTGAGCCCGGCTTCGTAACGGGTGACCTGGTCGGCGCCCGGCAGCGAGCGGCTCGCCCACGACATGTCGGTGATGACGCGCAGGCCCGAGTACTTGTCCTTGCGGGCCCGCGCCTCCTCCTCGCGCAGGAACGACAGGGCCGCCGCCGGTTCGAACACTCCGGAGCACAGCAGGGACCCCTCGGCTGCGGACACCCGCAGGTTGCCGGAGGCCACCGCCTCGGCGGCCGGCACGCCGCGGTGCCCGACGCCGGCCACGAGACCTTCGGGGTCTTCGCCGCAGTAGACGACGCGGTCCCGCGCGCGCAGGCCCGCGAGCACGACACCGGCGAGCGTGTCCAGGCGCGACACCTCGTCCTCGACGATCCAGCAGACGTGATCGCCTCGAGTGACTCGTTCCAGCAGCGCTGACCCGGCCACGGCCCTCCCTCGCCGTCACGGAAGTGTGCGCTCGAAGGTACCCGCCGTACGGAACGACGGCGGTAGCTCGAAAGAGTGACTTAGGATCGCCGGATGACCGCCGACCTCGCCGCCCTGCGCAGGCTCCGGGCGGAGCCCGGCATGTCCTCGCTGCACCGCTCGCTCGAGTACTACTACGGCGACCCGGCCCGCGACGCCGCGCTCGACGCCTTCCACGCCCGTTTCGTCTCCCCCGGCGACCTGGTCCTCGACATCGGCGCGCACGTGGGCGACCGGGTCGGCAGCTTCCGCCGGCTCGGGGCCCGGGTGGTCGCCGTGGAGCCGCAGCCGCTGTGCGTCGAGGCGCTGCACGCCCTCTACGGCACCGACGACGAGGTCACCGTGGTGGCCGCGGCGTGCGGGGCCGAGCCGGGCCGGGTACGGCTGTACGTGAACTCGGCGAATCCCACCGTCTCCACCGCCTCGCCGGAGTTCGTCCGGGCCGCCGACGGGGCGGGCGGCTGGGAGGGCCAGGTGTGGGACGGCGAGCTCGAGGTCCCGACGGTGACCGTCGACGCGCTCGTCGCGGAGCACGGCACGCCCGCCTTCGTCAAGATCGACGTGGAGGGGTACGAGGACGTCGTCCTGGCCGGCATGAGCGACCCGGTGCCCACGATGTCCTTCGAGTTCACGACCGTGGAGCGGGCGGTGGCGCTGCGGTGCCTGGACCGCGCCACGGCTCTGGGCTTCGAGGGCTTCGACGTGTCGCTGGGCGAGTCCCTGAGCTTCGCCCACGGACGGTGGCTGCCCGCCTCGGCGATCGCCGCCTACCTGTCCGAGCTGCCGCACGAGGCGAACGCGGGCGACGTGTACTGCGTACCGAAGATTCCCTAAAGCTCTCTATCTCTAGAAGGATAGGGAGCGATAGGGTAATGGCGTGCGCATCTATCGCTCGGCCGCCGGTGAACAGACAGTTCGGCAGCACTATCGCGACCTGCTGGACCGCTGGCCCGTACCGAACACCCGGCAGACCCTCCCGACCCGCCATGGCGACACCTTCGTCATCACGTCCGGCCCGGAGGCCGCGCCACCGGTGATCGCCCTGCAGGGATCGGGTGCCAACTCGGCGATGTGGCTGCGGCAGATCGGGACCTGGGCCCCGCACCTGCGCGTGCACGCCGTCGACGTCATCGGCGAGCCGGGACTCAGCGCGCCGGCCCGCCCGCCCCTCGAATCCGGCGCGTACGCCGAGTGGCTCGACGACGTGCTGGCCGGCCTGGGACTCGACGAGGTGGCGATGGTCGGCGTGTCCCTCGGCGGCCGGCTCGCCGTCGACTACGCGACGCGGCGTCCGGGCCGGGTCGGCCGGCTCGTCCTGCTGGCGCCGAGCGGGATCGGGCAGCGCCGGATCGGGGTGCTGCTCGCCGCCGCGCTGCTGCGCCCGCTCGGCGAGTGGGGGCTGCGGCGTACGATGCGGCTCGCGCTCGGCCCGGCCGCCGCCCGCCGTACCGAGGACGCCGGACCGGTCGGCGCCCTGGCGCTTCTGATCTTCCAGCACTTCTCGCCCCGGAGGGATCCCGTGCCGACCTTCGACGACGACACACTGCGCCGGCTGACGATGCCGGTGCTCGCCGTCGTGGGCGGCCGCGACGCGTTCCTCGACTCGGCGGGAACCAGGCGGCGCCTCGAGGCGGTGGCACCGAGCGCGACGGTCCGCTTCCTGCCGGAGGCCGGGCATCTCCTGCCGGACCAGGCGCTCGCGGTGCTGCAGTTCCTGACCGGCGCCGGACGGCGCTGAGCCGGAGAAGTCGCGTGAACTCCCGTCGGCCGAAGTGGAAAGAAGGAGGTGACAGCGACACGACGGGAGGTTCGGTGGTTGCGACCCGAGGTCTGGACGTGGCGGCGGTGACACCGGCGGACGCGGAGCCGTCGGTCGCGCCGCCGCTCGATGCGGACGGGTTCGCGGCGCTCTACGAGGCGCACGCGGCGGCCCTCTACCGGTACGCCTACCAGCGTGTAGGCGAGCAGACCGCCCAGGACGTGGTGGCCGACACGTTCCTGGCGGCCTTCCGGCAGCGCGAGGCCTACGACGTGCGGCGCGCTCCGGTCCGCCCGTGGTTGTTCGGGATCCTCACACGCAAGCTCGCGCGTCACTACCGGACGGAGAAGGCGCGGTACCGGGCGCTGGCGCGGACCGCCGCCGACGCCGTGCAGGACGGCCCGGCGGACGCGGTGGCGGCACGGGCGAGCGCCGACGCCGTACGGGCACCCCTTGCCAAGGCGCTGCGCCGGCTCTCCCAGGCGGACCGCGACGTGCTGCTGCTGATCGCGTGGTGCGACCTCACGTACGAGGAGGTCGCCACGGCGCTCGACGTACCGATCGGGACCGTCCGGTCGCGGCTGCACCGCGCCCGGCGCAAGGTCCGCGACGCCCTCGGCGGGACCGACCCGACCCGGGAGGAGCTGTGCTGACGCCCGACCTGGATCCGGTACGCCGGCTCGGCGAGCTGCTGGGCCCGCCGGCCGCCGCTCCCCCGGACGAGCTGCGCCGCCGCGTGCTCGACGGCGCGGCGCCGGTTCGGCCGGCCGCGTACCGCCCGGTGCGGCTGCGCCGGGCCGCACTCGCCGGTGCCGCCCTAGCGGCCCTGGTGGCGGTGGCGGCCGTGGTCACACCGTCCGGCGGCGGCAAGCGGCCGGGAGCGGTGCAGTTCTCGCCCGCCGGCCCGGCCGTCGACCGAGCGGTCGACGTTCTGCGCCTGGCCTCGAAGCACGCGGCCCTTGCGCCGGTCGTGCGGCCGCGGCCGGACCAGTTCCTCTTCACCGAGTCCATCGTGGAGGTCCAGAACGTCCCCCTGGACCACCGGCCGGCGCAGACGCTGCCGATCCGGGTCGTGCGGGAGTGGCGGTCGGTGGACGGCACCCGCAGCGGCCTGAGTCAGTGGCGCCGCCGGGACGCTCCGGACGGCGCCTGGACGAGCACGTGGAACCCCGGGTGCCGCCACGGGCGTCCGACGTTCCTCGACGGCCCGAACGCGGACCGCACGTGTACGCCCTCGCCGATCTCGGACGACTCCCTGCCGACCGACTCCGAGGCGATGCACCGGTACCTGTACCGGCCGCCGGCCGACGACGACGGGGCCGTGGCGGCGCAGCGGTCGCCGGACGACCTCGCCTTCTCCCGGGTCGGTGAGCTGCTCGGCGAGGGGCGGGCGACACCGGCCGTGCAGCGTGCGCTCTTCGCCGCGGCGGCCCGCATCCCGGGCGTCACCGTCCGGTCCGGGGTGACAGACCTGGTCGGCCGGCCCGGCGTGGCGCTGGTCCGTGCCGGTACGGACGTCACGGTCGAGATCCTCCTCGGGGCGGTGAACTACGAGTACCTCGGCATGACGTTCCGGCTGGGCGACGCGGTCGCCGACCACGAGCACCTGATCGTCCAGATCCACAGCCGGACGGCCCTGCGGCGAGTCGCCTTCGTGGACCACGCTCGCGACCTTCCCTGATCGCTCACCGCTCATAAGGAGAACGATGACGATGCGCCGTGCCCTGCTCCTGACCGCTCTCGTACCGCTGCTCGCCGCTGGTTGCAGCGAGCCGCACAGTCCCGCGGTGGCCACCGCCGGGACCGGCGGCTCGACGGCCACGTCCGGCACCGCGGCGCCGCCGGTGTCCGCGCGGCCCAAGGAGAGCGACTACGACAAGGCGCTGAGATACACCCGCTGCATGACCGAGAACGGCGCGAAGATGCCGGATCCGGTGGAGGGTGAGCCGTTGATGACCGGCGACGTGGTGGTGGCCGACGAACCGATGTCGGCTGTGGAAGCGCGCTTGGCGGCCTTCGGCAAGTGCCGACAGCTGATGCCCGCGACCTGGCCGGTGAAGGCGGACCCGAAGGAGGTCGCGCGGTCGGCCGCGTACAACCGGTGCATGAAGCAGCACGGCGTACCGGTGTACGAGCCGGAGGCCGACGGCATGTGGCACGCCCCGACGAACAGCGACTACATGCAGACGCCGGAATACCGGGCCGCCGAGCAGGACTGCCGTCATCTGGTGGACGATCCCGCGAACGACACGCCGGAGAACCGATGACGCGGTGGCGCGTCGTCACGGTGGTCGTGACGACGTCCCTGCTGGGCATCGGCGCGCTCGCCGTACGCTTCCTGCACCACGGGCCGGCCACGGAGGCGGCCCCGCCTCCGCCCGCTACCACCACCATCACCCGGCAGACGCTGGTGGACGTCGTCACCGCGAACGGCAAGCTGGCCAACGGCCCGGAACAGCCCCTCGAGAGCCGGCTTCAGGGCACGGTCACCGCGCTGCCGGCGGTCGGCGCGACGATCGCCCGGGGGCAGTCGCTGTTCCGGATCGACGAGCGACCGGTCGTGCTGTTCTACGGTGGCGTTCCCGCGTACCGGCGGCTGACGGCGGGCCGGGTGGCTGTCGCGGCCGACCCGCGCACGGGCCGGGCCGCACAACCCGCGATCGCGGCGAGTGCCGGCAAGGACGTCGAACAGTTCGAGCGCAACCTGCGCGCCCTCGGGTACGGCGGCTTCACGGTCGACGAGCAGTACAGCGCTCAGACGGCCGACGCGGTGCGCCGCTGGCAGCGGGATCTGGGACTGCCACGGACGGGCGTGGTGGAGCTCGGCCGGGTGTTCTACGCGCCGGGCCGGATCCGCGTCGGCTCCGTCAAGGCCATTCTGGGCGCGGTGCCACAGGGTCCGGTGCTGACCTACACGAGTACGAAGCAGCGCGTGACGGCGACGCTGGGCCCGCAGGACCGGGCGGTGGCCAGGACCGGCGGGAAAGTGACCGTGGTCCTGCCCTCGGGCCGGCGGATACCCGGCACGGTGGAGTCCGTGCGCAGCAGAGCCGACGATCAGGAGGGCGGCGGCGAGCCGGGTCTCGAGGTGGTCGTCGCGCCGACCGGTGTCGGCGGCCGCGACGAAGGGCCGGTACGCGTGGAGTTCCCCGGCGAGAGCCGCAAGAACGTGCTCGCCGTGCCCGTCGGGGCGCTGCTGGCGCTCGCCGAGGGCGGATACGGCCTGGAGGTTCTCGGCGACGGACCGGCCCACATCGTGACCGTCAGGAGCGGACTGTTCGCAGCCGGCCGGGTGGAAGTCTCCGGCCCCGGCATCAGGGCGGGCCTCACGGTGGGAATGGCGCAGTGACCGCGCCGGTCGTGGAGCTGCGCGGCGTCACCAAGGCGTACGCCGGGGGCGTGACCGCGCTGCGCGACGCGGATCTGCGCATCGAGCGGGGCGAGTGCGTGGCGATCGTCGGGCCGTCCGGATCGGGCAAGTCGACGCTGCTCAACATCGTCGGCACGCTGGACCGGCCCAGCTCCGGCGAGGTACGCGTCGCCGGCACGGAGGTCAGCGCGTTGAGGGACCGGGAGGTCGCCGCGTTGCGCGCCACCACGATCGGCTTCGTCTTCCAGCAGTTCCATGTCGCGCCCGGCCGGTCCGCCCTCGACAACGTCGCCGACGGGCTGCTCTACGCCGGGGTGCGGCGCCGTGCCCGCCGGAGCCGGGCGGCCGACGCGCTCGCCCGCGTGGGGCTGGGACACCGCGCCGGGCACCGCCCGCACGAGCTCTCGGGCGGCGAACGGCAGCGGGTCGCCATCGCCCGGGCGATCGTGGGCGAGCCCGCCCTGCTGCTGGCCGACGAGCCCACCGGCAACCTCGACTCCGCTTCCGGCCGGGCGGTGCAGGACGTCCTCGAGGAACTGCACCGGGCCGGCACGACGGTCGTCGTGATCACCCACAATGCCGAGCTGGCGGCCGACCTGCCGCGCCGGATCGCGGTACGCGACGGGCGGGTGAGCGCGTGAGCACGCCCCGGCGGCTTTCCCTGGCGGACGTCCTGCACCTCGGTGCGGTGGGCCTGCGCACCCGCCCGCTGCGCGTCATGCTGTCCGCGTCGGGCATCGCCATCGGCATAGCGGCGATGCTGGCCGTGGTCGGCATCTCGGCGTCCGGCCGGGCGGACCTGCAACGCACCCTCGACCGGCTGGGCACCAACCTGCTCGTGGTCAGCGGCGGCGACGAGGCGCAGGGCGACAGCGTGGCGCTGCCCGCCGCCGCGGTACCGATGATCGAGCGGATCGGGCCGGTGCTGAGCGCCGCTGCCGTCAGCAGGCTGCCCGACGACGTCCATGTCTACCGCAACGACCGCATCCCGGCCGAGCGCAGCGCGGGGATCACCGCCTACGCCACGGACCTGGACCTGCCGGCCGTCGTCGGCGCGCGGATGACCGCGGGTGCCTGGCTCAACCCGGCCATGGCGGCGTACCCCGCCGTGGTGCTCGGCGCCGACGCCGCTCACCGGCTGGGCATCCGGACAGTGGACACCCGGGTGCTGGTCCACATCGGAGGCCGCCGGTTCGCGGTCGTCGGCATCCTCGCCAGGACGCCGCTGGTGTCCGCGCTGGACAGCGCCGCACTCATCGGAACCGCCGCCGCCCGGCGGTACCTGGCCGCCGCTGGCAGTCCCACCACGGTCTTCCTCCGGGCCGCCTACGACCGGGTGCCGGCGGTCCGGGACGTGCTGGCCGCCACCGCCGACCCGGCGACGCCCTACCGCGTGGTGGTCTCCCGGCCCTCCGACGCGCTCGCCGCCAAGCTGGCCACCGAGCGGACCCTCAACGGGCTGCTGCTCGGTGTCGGCGCGGTGGCGCTGCTGGTCGGCGGCGTCGGCGTCGCCAACACCATGGTCATCTCGGTGCTCGAACGGCGGACCGAGATCGGCCTGCGCCGGTCCCTGGGCGCGACCCGCGGCCAGATCCGGCTGCAGTTCTGCACCGAGTCGGTGCTGCTGACCACCCTGGGCGGCGCCGGCGGCCTCGCGCTGGGCATGGTGGCCACCGCCGGGTACGCCCTCAGCCGCGGCTGGCCGACGGCCACCCCGGGATGGGCCTTCGCCGCCGGCCTCGGCGCGACCGTCGCCGTGGGCGCCGTGGCCGGGCTCTATCCCGCCGTCCGCGCGGCGCGCATGACGCCCGCTGAGGCCCTCGCCGAGGTGTAACGGCACTCAAGCTTCCCCAACCGGCGCTGTTAGAGTCCCTTTATGGCGCAGGAGCTCTACTCCGTCGAGCAGGTCGCTGAGCGGCTCGGGCTCCACGTGCGGACCGTTCGCAACTACGTCCGGGACGGGCGCCTCAAGGCGGTCCGGATCGGCAAGCAGTACCGGATCGCGCACGCCGACCTCCAGGCTTTCACCGGCGGCGGAGACCCCGGGGCCGGCTCCGCCGGCGCGCCGAGCGTCGAGGTCTCCACCGTCGTGGCCATCGACGACGTCGGGCGCGCCGCGGCGGACCGGGTGAGCAACACCGTGATCGCCGCCGCGGCCGGCCTGCGCGTGCAGGCGATCTACGACGAGGACCGCAGCCACCTCAAGGTCGTGATCTTCGGCGATCTCACCGCCACGGCCGACCTGCTGCGCATCGTCCACACCCTGGTGGCGGACTAGCGACCCAGGTACTTCCCCAGCGCCTCGAGCAGGCCCCGGGTGCCGCCCTCGCGGTTCGGCCCGTCGTCCCCGAACTGGTCGAAGAAGGCGCCGTGCTCGACGTGGGTGAACCGGGTGCCCTCGTCGACCGGCTCGAACTCGAGCGTCGCCACCGACGTCGACATGTGGGTCCCGTCCAGCCACATGTCGTACGTCGTGACGATGCGGACGTGCTCGACGATGTCGGTGTACGTGGCCTCGTACCGCGAGACCGGGCCGTCGTGGAACTTCCCCTCGGCGATGTCGCGTCCGCCGACGCGGAAGTCGAAGGACCACTCGCGGTGCTCCATGGCGTCGCCGGCGCCCCACCACGACAGCTTCTCCTGCTCGTCGGCGAAGGCGGCCCAGACACGCTCGACGGGAGCGGGGTAGTCGCGGGTCAGGGTGAAACCGGAGTGGGCGATACGGCGTTCGATCGTCATCAAAGGTCCTATCGCGTGAAGGTGACGTGGATCGTGCCGCTCTCGGCCACTTCCGTCGCCACTTTGTGGGTGAGCTCGAGGCCGCGCAGGTCGTCCCAGACCCGGACGCCGCGGCCGAGCAGGATCGGGGCGATCATGACGTGCAGGTCGTCGACCAGACCGGCGCGCAGGAAGTCGCGCCCGGTGCTGATCCCGCCGCCGACGCGCACGTCCAGGCCGCCGGCGGCCTCGGACGCCTCGGCGAGCACGTCCCCGATGGCGGCGTTGCGGAAGTGAAACGTCGTTCCGCCCTGCATCGGGATCGACGGACGCGGCGCGGTGTGGGTGAGGACGTAGACCGGGGTGCCGAACGGTGGCTGATCGCCCCACCATCCCTTCCAGTCCGGGTCGTCGGGGAACGTGTGCAGGCCGAACATGGCGGCGCCCATGATCTCGGCGCCGACGCCCTCGAAGTGTGCGGCGGCGTGGGTGTCGTCGACGCCGGTCGTACCGTTGCCGCTGGTGTCGCCGAGGATGCGCTCGCGGAACGTGCGGGTCGCGGTGTAGGCCGCCGTGAGGGGCCCCCAGTCCTCCCCCATGGGATTGTCCGGGGCCTGGCCGGCCGACGTGTAGCCGTCCAGCGAGGCGAACAGGTCGATGCGAACGCGGGTCATGTCAGGTTTCCTTAGCGCTGGTACGGGTCAGGTGGATGCCGAGCCGGTCGGCCTGGCGTTCTGCCGGGGTCCGCTGCTCGTCGAGCCACAGGTGCAGGACGTCGAGCGCGCCCGGTCGCAGACTCACGGTGCGGACGCGTCCCTGCTTGCTGGATGTGACCAGCCCCGCCTCCTCGAGCACGCGAAGGTGCTGCATCAGCGACGGCAACGCCATCGCAAACGGTGCCGCAAGCTCGGACACGACGGCCGGGGACTTCGCCAGCCGCTCCACGACGGCCCGGCGCGTGGGATCCGCGAGAGCGCGGAGCACGGCGTCGAGCTCGTCGTGATACTTAGGCACGCGCCTTACTATTGTCGTCGGGAGGGGATTCGTCAACCACGCTCGCGGCATCGGTGGGCTTGCGGCGGCGGGCCCGTACCCAGGTGGTTCCGGCACTGACGCCGGCGAGGAGGATCAGCGCGACCTTGAACCCGGCCTTGCCGAAGGCGAGATAGCCGAGTCCGCGCACCGCCGCCCCCGCCCACCAGGACCCGTCGGCCCAGCTCCCCCAGTCGGCACGGATCCGCCAGCCGACCACCCACCAGCCGAGGGCCACCAGGGCCAGGCCGGCCGTACCGGCCAGCACGGCGGCGATCACAAGACGTCGGTGGTTCGCAGTGTTGTCGGCCATGGCTTCACGGTACGAAGCGGCGTCGCGCCTGCCATCGGACCTGGGACGGAAGCCGATCCCTATCGGAGGTTGGACAGGGGGTACGCGACGGCGGCGCTGCCCATGCTCGCCACCAGCATCGTGGGGGCGGCGTCGAGGCGGCTCGCGGGCCCCGGCGTGGACGTCGACCACAGCGTCGTACCGGTCGCGGGGTCCAGCTCGTGCAGCACCGAGTCGTGGGCACCGGCGAACAGCCGCTTCCCGCCGGCCGCGACGACGGCGGGGTTCAGCAGCGGGCGGTGCCACCGCACAGCGCCGGTGCGGGCGTCGAGGGCGGTCAGGCCGGCGTGGCGGAGGGTGAGCTCCTCGCTGGTGACGCTCACGACGACGGCGTCCGCCACGGTGGCGAGCCCGGTGACCTCGATCGTGACCTGCGAGTCCTGCTCCGTGATGCCCCGCAGCGGCGCGCCCGGATGCTTCACGAGCTGAGCGGTCCACGCCACCTTCCCGGTGCGGTTGTCGACGGTGATCAGGGTCCATCCCTGGTGGTCGAGCACCACCGCGTACACCCGGTCCCCGCCGCCCCACACCCGCACGCTGTGGTCGGTGGCCGTCGACAGGCGAGTTCTCCAGTGGACCGTGCCGTCCTCGGTGCCGAAGCCGTACAGCCACGACTCGTCCTCGCGGCGCGCCGACACGCAGAGGACTCTCGCGGAGCCCCCGACGTACTCGTAGACGCCGTAGTCGCCGATCTGCCCGCGCCAGCGCCGGCGGCCGGTCGTGGCGTCGTACGCGATCAGGAAAGGATCTCCAACCGGTTGGATGACGAAGAGCCCTTCCACCGCGGTGACGCTGCTCGCCTTCACCGGGCAGCGCCAGCGCAGGGCACCGGTGTCGGCGGCGAGAACCTGGTCCCGCTCGGCGCCCTCCACGAGCACGAGGTCGGCGCCGAGCGCGCTGACCCCCCAGCAGTCCCGGGGGCCGCCACGCCAACGCTGCTTTCCGGTGGTGGTGTCGACGGCCAGGACCCCGTCGGTCTGCTTGCTCACCAGCGTCGAACCGGCAAGCTGCGGGTACGGTACGTCGTCGCGCTGCCAGGCCAGGGCGCCCAGTCCGACCGGGCGTGCCGAGGCGGTGGGCTCGGGTGCGCGTGCCTCCCGGGTGCGCCGGGTGCCCCACCAGACGCCGCCGATCGCGGCGGCCGTGGTCGTGGCCGCGCCGGCGAGCACGAGCCGCCGCGACAGCCCCGGCCGCCGGTTCGCATCGCCGAGCAGAAGCGCGCGGCTCTCCTCGGCGGTGGGCCGCTTGCCCGGATCGGCACTCAGCAGCCTCAACAGCACCGGGCCGAGGTCGCCCGCCCGCTGCGGCGGCCGGATCTCATGCCGGGTGTACGCGACCAGCATCGGCAGATACCCGTCGCGGTGGAACGGCCCGACGCCCTCGATCGCGTGGTACAGCGTGGCACCGAAGCCGAACACGTCGGCGGCAGGCCCCGGAGGCAGTCCCTTCGCCTGTTCCGGCGCCAGGTAACCGGGGGTGCCGAGGGCCACACCGGACTCGGTGAGCGTCTCCGCGTCGGGCAGCACGGCGAGCCCGAAGTCGGTCAGCCGTACCCGGTCGCCCTCGGAGACCAGCACGTTGGCCGGTTTGACGTCGCGGTGCGTGATGCCGGCCCGGTGCGCCGCCTGCAGCGCCGAGAGCAGCTGCAGGGCGATGCCGACGGCCCGGTCGACGGGCACCGGCCCCTCCTCGGCGACCAGGTCCTTGAGCGACCGTCCGGACACGAGCTCCATGACGATCCAGGGGCGGCCGTCGTGCTCGACGATGTCGTACACGCTGACGATGTTCGGGTGGTCCAGCGCCGCGGCGGCCCGGGCCTCGCGGAGGCTGCGCTCCCGGCCCTCGGCCACGGTCCGGTCCGAGCTGCCCCAGCCATGCCGCAGCTCCTTGACGGCGACCCGGCGGCGCAGCACCTCGTCGCGGCCGGCCCAGACGACTCCCATGCCGCCGCTGCCGATGCGCTGCAGCAGCCGGTACCGGCCGGCCACGAGGGGATGGTGATCGGCGGGGGTGGGCACGAGACGCCAGGCTAGCCGACGGCCGCCAGCCGGGAAGTCTCAAGAAAAGATCAAAAAACCGCTCATGACTTTGGGTTGCAGGACGACTACAAAGCGCAACAACGAAGCACCCGAGGAGTTCTCATGGTCACTCGAATCGTCCAGACCCTGGTCAACCCCGCCCCCGGCGACGACGAGGGCGCCACGGCCGTGGAGTACGGCCTCATGGTGGCCCTCATCGCGGTCGTCATCATCGGCGCGGTGATCCTGCTCGGCGACAACCTCAGCAGCATGTTCGGCGGCGTGGCCGACCAGGTGCAGGCGCCGACCCCGTGAGCCGGGAGGGACGTGGCCGGCGCGCGCGGCCGGCCACGCCCGCCCCCGGTGACGACGGAGCGGCGGCGGTGGAGCTGGCGCTCGTCCTGCCCCTGCTGCTGCTCCTGCTGTTCGGCATCATCGACTTCGGCCGCGCGTTGAACGCCCAGATCACCCTCACCGAGGCGGCTCGCGAGGGCGCCCGGGCCGCGGCCCTCGGCCTCGACGGCCGCGCGCGTGTCACCTCCGCGGCCGGGTCGCTCCCCGTCCAGTCCGTGCAGGTCACCCCGTGCGCCGGCGACCTCAGTGCCGACGCCGTGGTGCGCGTGTCCCACGCCTTCCGCCCCGTGACCCCCGTCGGCTCGCTGATGAGCCTCTTCGGCGGCGGGTCGGACGGGTCCTTCACCATCGTCGCGCGAGGAGTCATGCCATGCGTCGGATGACCGTACGCCGCCGCCCGCCTCGCGGCGACGAGGGCGCGGTCGCCGCCACCGTGGCGATCGTGCTCGGCGTCGGCGTGCTGCTCGGCGTGGCCGCGGTCGTCGTCGACGTCGGCCGCCTCTACGCAGAACGCGAGCAGCTTCAGAGCGGCGCGGACGCGGCGGCGTGGGCGGTCGGCGAGGGCTGTGTCACCACGCCCGAGCGCTGCGCCGGCCAGCTCACCACCGCCCGCGGGTACGCCGACGACAACGCCGCCGACGCGACGACGACCGTCACCGCGATCTGCGGCAGCGGACCCGGCCTGCCCGGCTGCCCCGCCCCGGCGGCGAACCGGACGAGCTGCCTGGGCACGGTCCCGCCGGCCGTCCCGTACGCCGAGGTGCGGGTCGAGACCCGGCTGCCCGACGGCGCGACCGCACTGCCGCCGGTGTTCGCCGGCACGCTGAGCGGCGGCCACGACGGCACCACCGTCGGCGCCTGCGCCCGGGTCGCCTGGGGTCCGCCCCTGGTGGCGGAGGGCTTCGCCGTGACGTTCTCCCTGTGTGAATGGCGGGAGCTGACCGGCAACGGCACCGCGTTCTGGCCGGCCCCGGCAGCGGGCCTGCCACCGGCCACGGCCGAGCGGATCGTCCGGCTGAAGGCCGCCGGCGGGCTGAGCACCTGCCCGGCCGGCCCGTCCGGCTGGGACCGGCCGGGCGGCTTCGGCTGGCTCGACGACCCGGCCGCGTCGTGCGCGGTGACCGTCGAGGCGGACGGCACCTTCGGCGGCAACACGGGCAACTCGGCGTCGCAGCCGTGCCGTTCCGCCATGCGCGCGGCCCTGGAGGCCCACAGCGTGGTCCTGATCCCGATCTACGACACCGTCCGGTCGCAGGGTGCCCGCACCACCTACCACCTGGCCGGCTTCGCGTCGTTCGTCCTCACCGGATACCAGCTCTCCGGCTTCTCGGCGCCGTCCTGGCTCAGCGGGCGGCGCCTGTGCGGCGGCGCCCAGCGGTGCCTCTACGGCTACTTCGTCCGCGGCCTGGTCCGCACGACCGGCGCCCGGATCGGCGGGCCGGACCTCGGCGCCGCGATCGTCAACCTGGTCGGCTGAAGGAGGGACAGAGATGAGACGGCGACTTCTCGCGGTGCTCGTGGCGGCCGTCCTCGCCGGCGCGGGCTGCGTGGCGGTGGTCGCGTACGTGCGCGGCGCCGACCGGCGCGCCCTCGCCGGCCGCGAGGCGGTGTGGGTGCTCGTCACCAAGCAGCTGATCCCCGCCGGTACGAGCGCCGCCGACATCCGCGACGGCGGGTACGCCGAACGCGTGGCCATGCCGGCGGCGACCGTGCCGGGCACCGCGCTCGGCGAGGTGGACGAGCAGCTCGACATGCTGGTGCTCACCGCCGACGTCGCGCCGAGCCGGCTGCTGCTGCGCGGCATGTTCGCCGAGCCCAGCCAGGTGACCGGCGGTCTGGCCGTACCGGACGGCAAGCTCGCCGTCAGCGTGCAGGTGACCGCCGCCGCGCGCGTCGCCGGCTACGTCCGCCCGGGCTCGCGGGTCGCCGTCTTCACCACGTTCACGATGCGCGAGGGGCGCGGGCGGGTGCCCGCCGGCGACGGCCTCAGCAGCGGCCACGACTACAACCAGGCCACCCGCATGCTGCTGCCGCGCGTCGAGGTGATCGCGGTGGGTGAACGCGGCGCCGCCGGGGCCGCGACGGCGGGCGACTCCCCCGCCGCGGACCCGGCCGCCGCGGCGGGCTCCGGCGCCAAGACGGCCGCCGGCCTGCTGGTCACCGTCGCCGTGACCCAGGCGGAGGCGGAGAAGCTGCTCCACGTCTCGCTCACCGGTGTGCTGTCGCTGGCCCTGCTGGACGACACCGCGACCGTGGAGCCCGACGAGGGCGTCGACAACAACTCCCTGTTCCCGTGACGGCGTGGGCGATGACGATGACCATCTACTGTGAACCCGGCCCGGAGCCCACGTTCCCCGGTTCGGCCGAGCCCGCGTACGCCGTAGCGGAAGCATCGCAGCTGCCGGCGCTGCTGACCGAGCGTCCCGACGTGCAGCTGGTCGTGCTGGGTCCCGGCGTACCGCTGGCCGAGGCCGTCGCGTTCACCACCCGGCAGCGCGTCGAGCGGCCCTCGCTCGGCGTCGTGCTGCTCCGCGACCACGTCGAGGTCACCGTGCTCGCCGAGGCCCTGCGCGCCGGCGTCCGAGACGTCGTCGCGGCCGGGGACCGCGACGCCGTGGACGCCGCCTGCGCCCGCTCCCTGGAGTTGACGCGCCGGCTGAACCCGGAGGCACCCGCGGCGGGAGCGCAGGTGGTCACTGTGTTCGCCGGCAAGGGCGGGGTCGGCAAGAGCACCGTCGCCACCAACCTGGCCGTCACCCTCGCCGGCGGCGGGCGCCGCCGGGTCTGCCTCGTCGACCTCGACCTGCAGTTCGGCGACGTCGGCATCCTGCTGCAGCTCCCGCCGGAGCGGGGCCTGGCGGACGCCGTGGGCATGGCCGGCCGGCTGGACGAGGACGGGGTCCGCTCGCTGCTCACGCCGTACCGGCCGGGGATGGACGCGCTGCTGGCCCCGGCCGGCCCCGCCGAGGGCGACCAGGTCGACCGCGAGCTGGTCGCCGAGCTGCTCGAAGTGCTGCGCCCGATGTACGACTACATCGTCGTGGACACCCCGCCGTACGTCAGCGACCAGGTGCTGGCCGCGCTGGACCGTACCGACTGGTTCGCCCTGGTGGTGACGCCCGACCTGCCCTCGCTCAAGAGCGCCCGGCTCACCCTCACCACCTTCGAGATGCTCCAGTACCCGGCCGACCGCCGGCTGATCGTGCTGAACCGGGCCGACTCGGAGGTCGGCCTCACCGTCGCGGACGTCGAGAAGGCGCTGGGACAGCCGACCGCGGTGCTGATGCCGTCGTCGCGGGACGTGCCGCTGTCGGTCAACCGCGGGGTGCCGCTCGCCGCCGACCGCCCCGCGCATCCGGTGGCCCGGGCGATGGCCGAGCTCGCCGCCCGCTGCGGCGCCCGCGACGACGACCGGGCGCGGCGCCCGCTGGCCCGGCTGTTCGGCCGGAGGCGCTGAGATGGGCCTCAGCGAACACCTGTCCCAGCGGCAGCGGCCCGCGGAACCGGCACGGCCCGAGAGCGGCCCGGCACGCTCCGCCGCCGGCCGCCCGGCCCCCGACCCGCTCGCCGACGTGCGGCTGCGCATCCAGCGCCGGCTGGCCGAGCTGCTCGGCCCGAAGCTGTACGACGACATGGGCGCCGCCGACGAGCTGGAGCTGCAGGTACGCCGTACCGTCGCCGAGCTGCTCGCCGCCGAGGAGACCCCGCTGACCAGCGCCGACCGGGCGCGCATCACCCAAGAGGTGACCGACGAGATCCTCGGGCACGGGCCGATCGAACCGCTGCTGCGCGACCCGAGCGTCAACGAGGTGATGGTGAACGGCCCCCACCGCATCTACGTCGAGCGCGGCGGCCGCCTCGAGACCGCCGCGGCCGAGTTCGCCGACGAGGCCCATCTGCGCCGGGTCATCGACCGCATCGTGTCGCGCGTGGGCCGCCGCGTCGACGAGGCGAGCCCGATGGTCGACGCGCGGTTGCCCGACGGCAGCCGGGTGAACGCCGTCGTGCCGCCCATCGCCCTCGACGGCTCCTCGCTGACGATCCGCAAGTTCTCCCGGGACCCGTTCTCCGTCGAGGACCTCATCTCCTTCGGCACCCTCACCCGCCAGACCGCGGATCTGCTGCAGGCCTGCGTACGCGGGCACCTCAACATCGTCGTCAGCGGGGGCACCGGCTCCGGCAAGACCACGACGCTCAACGTCCTCTCCGGGTTCGTGCCGGCCGAGGAGCGGATCGTCACCGTCGAGGACGCCGCGGAGCTGCAGCTGCACCAGGAACACGTGGTACGCCTCGAGTCCCGGCCGCCGAACGTGGAGGGCCGCGGCGCGGTGACCACCCGGGACCTGGTCCGCAACGCCCTGCGGATGCGCCCGGACCGGATCGTCGTCGGCGAGGTCCGCGACGGCGCCGCGCTGGACATGCTGCAGGCCATGAACACCGGCCACGACGGGTCGCTGACCACCCTGCACGCGAACACGCCCCGCGACGCGCTCGCCCGGCTCGAGACGATGGTCCTGATGGCGGGCATGGACCTTCCGGTACGCGCCATCCGCGAGCAGGTCGCCTCGGCGGTGCACCTCATCATCCAGGTCAGCCGGTTGCAGGACGGCAGCCGCCGGATCACCCACGTCACCGAGGTCGTCGGCATGGAGTCCGGCATCGTCACCCTGCAGGACCTGTTCCTGTTCGACCTGCGGGCCGGCACCGACGCGGCCGGGCGGTTCCGCGGCAAGCTGCAGCCCACCGGCCTGCGGCCACGGTTCCTCGACCATCTCGCCGCCCACGGGGTGACGGTCCCGGTCGAGGTCTTCCAGGCGGGTCCGCGATGATCCGGCGCCTGCTCGCCGCGGCGCTGCTGGGCGTCATCCTGCCGACCGGGACCGGGGCCGCCGCTGCTCCGGCCGCCGAGCCGGGAATCGTGGTCACGGGCGTGCAGCCGTCGCCCGGCGCGGTGGAGTTCTTCGTCTCCGGCCGGCACCTGCCGTCCGGGGTCACGCTCGCCGGTGCGCACGTCAGCGTCACCGCCGACGGTGTCACGCTCGCGGCGCAGACCCGTACCGTCGCCGGCACGTCCGGGCAGGCACCGGCCCGCGCCGTGGTCCTGGTCCTCGATACCAGCGGGTCCATGAAGGGTGCCCGGCTGGCCGCGGCCCGCGCGGCGGCGCTCGACTACGCGGCGGCCGCACCGGCGGAGGTCCGGCTCGGGATGGTCACCGTGTCCGACGACGCCGCCGTGGCGCTGGCGCCCACCACCGACCGGGCCGCGTTCGGCGTGACGGTCGCGCACCTGGCCGCGAAGGGCCGGACCGCCCTCTACGACGGCATCCGCACCGCCCAGGACCTGCTCGAGTCCCAGGACGTGCTCGAGCGGCGCATCGTCGTGCTGTCCGACGGCGCCGACACGTCCTCCGGCGTGGGCGCGGACCGGCTGCTGACCACCATCGCGCGAGCGGACGCCACCCTGGATGCGGTGGCGTTCGGGGCGGAGGCGGATCGCCAGCGCCTCGCCGGGTTCGCCGGGGCCACCGGTGGGCGCGTGCTGACCGCCGCCGACGCCCCGGCGCTGCGCGCGTCCTTTCGCGACATGGCGGAGAGCCTGTCGGCACCGATGGTGGTCCGGGCCGGCGTGCCGGCGGAGCTGGGTGGGCGGACGGTGCTGCTCCGCGTACGGATGAAGCTGGGGTCCCGGGATCTCGAAGCCGGTGCTCCGGTGACCTTCCGCGCCGACCCGGCCGCGGGTTCGGGTCCTCCACCCGTCCTGTCCTCCGGCTCCGGCGCGCCCGGGCCCGCGCCCACGCTGGCCGTGGTGGCGGTGGCGATCTTCGGCCTGACGTTGCTGGCACTGCGTCCGCTGCTCAGCCGGGGCCGGGTCCGGCGGCGCCTGCGCGAACTCGACCGGTTCGTGCCCGCCCGCGGCGGCCCACCGGCGGAGAGCGGCGCCGGTGGCAACGGACTCGTCCGCGCCGTGATGGAGGTCTCCGAGCGCGCCGTGCAGCAACCCGACCGGCACCAGCGCCTGGAGCTGATGCTGGACCGCGCCGGCAGCTCGCTGCGTCCGGCGGAGTGGCAGCTGATCCGGTTGGGCCTCGCGGTGGGCGCGGCGATCGCCCTGGTGACCGTGCTGCCCTGGTGGGTCGGCCTGCCCGGCGGCCTGCTCGCCGGATGGGGCGGGGCGGGCCTGTACCTGAGGCTGCGTGCCACCCGCCGGGCGCGCTCGTTCGGCGGCCAGCTGCCCGACGCGCTGCAGCTGCTGGTCGGCTCGCTGCGCTCGGGTTTCTCGCTGCCGCAGTCGCTGGACGCGCTGGTGCGCGACGGCGCCGAACCGATCGCCGGCGAGCTCGGCCGGGCCCTCGCGGAGACCCGGCTCGGCGGGGACCTCGAGGAGGCGCTCGAACGCGTCGCCGAACGCAACGCGAGCCAGGACCTCTCGTGGCTGGTCATGGCGATCCGCATCCAGCGGGAGGTCGGCGGGAGCCTCTCGGAGGTGCTCGAGACGGCGGTCGGCACCATGCGCGAGCGCGCCCGCCTGCACCGGCACGTCCGCGCGCTCTCCGCGGAGGGACGGCTGTCGGCGCTGATCCTGTTCGGCATGCCGATCGTGCTGGCGGCGTGGATGTTCGTGTTCCGCCGCGAGTACCTGCGCCCGCTCTACACCGAGCCGCTCGGGCTGCTGATGCTCGGCGCCTCGGTGATCGGCGTGCTGATCGGCGGCCTGTGGCTGCGCAAGCTCATCAAGGTGGAGGTGTAGCGTGCCGCCCTCGGTCCTCCTCGGCCTGGGCCTGACCGCCCTGACCGGCGCCGTGCTCGTGCTGGCACTCGCCTTCGCCGGTGCCCCGGCCGGCGCCGCGGTGGCCCGGCTGCTCGAGTCGGTTCCCCGGCCCGACCCGGCCACGTTCGTGGCGCCTCGCGACCGGCCGTTCGCCGAGCGGCTCGGCGGGCCGCTGGGGCGCCGCCTGGGCCGGCTCGGCACGGTGCTCACCCCGTCCGCCGTGGTCGCGCGGCTGCAGCGGCACCTCGACTACGCCGGAAACCCACCGGCGCTGCCGCTGCAGCGGGTCGTGCCGCTCAAGGGCGTGGCCCTGGTCGCCGGGACGGTGCTCGGCGCCGGCTTCGGTGGCCTGCTCGGCGCGGTGGGCGGTGCCGTCGTCGGCGGCGCCGTGGGCGCGGCCGCCGGTTTCCACGGGCCCGACCTGCTGATCTACAACATGGCGCTGAAGCGGCAGCAGGAGCTCCTGCTGTCCATGCCGGACGTGCTCGACACCCTGGTCATCAGCGTCGAGGCCGGCCTGGCCTTCGACGCCGCGATGGCGCAGGTCGCCCAGCACGGCCGCACCCCGATGGCGCGCGAGCTGCTGCGGGTGCTGCAGGAGATGCAGCTCGGCGTCGGGCGGGCCGCCGCGCTGCGGGCGCTGGCCGCCCGGACCACCGTCCCGGAGCTGCGGACCTTCGTCACGGCCGTCGTGCAGGCCGGCGAACTCGGGATCCCGATCGCCGCGGTGCTGCGCGAGCACGCCGGCGAGATGCGGGTACGGCGCCGGCAGCGCGCCGAGGAGATCGCCCAGAAGGTGCCGATCAAGATCCTGTTCCCGGTGCTGTTCTGCCTGTTCCCCGCCCTGTTCGTGGTGATCCTCGGGCCGGGCGTCCTGCAGATGATCCACGCGTTCGCGCGCTGACTTCTTTTCCAGGAAAGGATGTTCATGGCCAAGGTCCTGGTGGTCGACGACGACCCCGCCATCCGGCAGCTGCTGAGCGACGTGCTGGAGCTCGACGGCCACGAGGTGCACGTCGCCGTCGACGGCGCCGACGGCGTCCGGGCGTTCGCGAGCCTGCGGCCCGACTTCGTCGTGCTGGACGTCATGATGCCGCACCTCGACGGGTACGGGGTCCTGCGCAGCATCCGCGTCGAGGCGGCGTCCGCGGTCCCGGTGCTGCTGCTGACCGCGGCTCCCGACTGCGCCGCGCGCGGCCGGGAGAGCGGGGCCAGCTACTACCTCGCCAAGCCGTTCACCGCCGACGAGGTGCTGTTCCTCATCGACGGTGTGCTCGGGCACGAGACCCCGATAGCCGACGTCCGCGCCGCCGTCGATGTGGCGCGCGGACGTGGCTACTCCGGTTACAGCTGAGCGCTGGACATCGTCGAGTTCTCGGCCGCCGTGTACGCGACCACGTGGTAAGCCGCCGTCTTCGCGCGCGGCTTCGGGTCGGTCCACTGCTCGGTTCGCGTACCGGCGACCAGCCCCAGCCGGTCGACCAGGTGCACCTCGTCGGCGACCGTGCCCTCGATGAGGTACCAGGCCTGGACCGACACCGCGTCGGCCGGCACCTGGTACGAGTAGCTGCTGGTGATCCAGCCGGTCGCCGAGTCGGTCGTGGCCCGGTTGCCCGTCGCCAGGTTGAGGACAGTGCCGGAGGCGGTGGTGACCTGCAGGCCCGCGCGCACCCAGCGGCCGGCGCCCTGCGCCTCCGCCGAGATGACCGACGTGTACACCTGGCCGGGCGTGGCGGACAGCTTGCGCCCGGCGAAGCTCACCTCGCCGGTGCCGCTGGACTTGACCGACATCGCGCCCGTACCGTTCGCGCCGCCGCCGCCGACCCGGACGAGCGTGGTGCGGAACCCGGCGGTCCAGCCCGAGGTGCCCGCGGCGGCGGTCTCGAAGCCCGACTCACCGGCCGTGAGCAGGTTGCCCGGGATCGTCGCGCTGCCGACGGGCAGGTCCCCGACCATCTCGTCGTCGCGGTACACGCGGTATCCGGCGATCGGGCGGCTTTCCAGCGCGTACGACTCCTCCCAGCTCAGGGTGGCGCCGCTGCGGGTGAGGCCGGCCGGGGCCTCGGGCGCCGCGGCCACGGTGCGGTAGGCGGAGGCGATGACGTCGGAGACCACGTTGGTCTCTCCGGCGGGCCCGGTCAGCACGGTGTTCGACGGTACGGTGGGCGCGCGGCGGGCACCGAGGTGGATGCCGTACCAGGTGGACTTCTGCGAGGGCTTGTCGGCGACGGTGTTGCCGTAGATCCGGTCCCCGTCGCCGATCGACAGGCCGATGCCGGCGGTGTCGAAGAGCCCGGCGCCGGTGTCGTAGCCGGTGGAGCCGCCCCACCCGGAGTTGCGGACGGTGTTGCCGGTGATGGTGTCGGCGGCGTCCTTGGCGTGGCCGTAGCTGCCGATCACCAGGATGCCGGAGCGGCCGGCGTACTCGACGACGTTGTCCCGGATGACGTTGTTGCCGCCGGGCCGCACGATGTGGTCGGTCGCCGCCGTGCTCCTGTCGTCCCAGCCGCCGACGGTGCCCACCGAGGCGTCGGCGTCGCGGTAGTCGTCGTAGACGACGATGATTCCCGCCTCCCCGGCGTAGCTGATCCGGTTGCCCGACACCACCGAGTCGCGCGGGTTCGTGATGTCCTTGTTCTCGCCGCTGTGCTCGTAGCCGCCGTTCGTCTTCAGGCTGATCTGCGCGCCGTACAGGACGTTGTCGGCGACCGTGGCCTGCACCAGGCCCTCGAGGTACATGTTCCCGGAGCCCGACGTCTCGCCGCGGGCGGCAGCGACCTCGCCGTCGGAGCTGACCGTGTTGTGCCGCACCGTGGTCCGGATCGCGTTGGTGAAGTCGAAGCTGTTGCCCCGGATCGTCTTGTCGAACTGGTTGTCCTCCACGACGACGCCGTCGTTGCGGCTGCCACCGCCCACGTTGTCCTCGTCGCCGGACTCGGCGCCGCCCCAGTTGTCGAAGCGGTTGTCGACGATCCGGACGTCCTTCACCCCGTCGCCCACCCACACCTTGAAGTACTCGAGGTTGGTGAAGCGCACCTGGCGTACCGTCCACCGGTCCCCGACCGCGATGCCGCCGCCGGCGTTCGTGCTGGCGAGATCACCGCGGGGCCCGCGGAAGTCGCAGAACTCGCCGGGCCGGCCGGGCAGGTCTCGCCGGACCGGAGCGCCGGCACCCTCCCGGCAGTTGCCGTTGACGGTCAGGTCCGACACCAGGTTGCTGCTGCCGGCCTCGCGGCTGTGGTAGTCCCAGCTGATCAGATACCCGTAGGTGAAGTTCTGCCAGTACGCCGTGAGCATCGAGACCGTGGTGTCGGTGATGCCCCGCCCGCGCAGGTTCACATTCGGCGGAAGCTGCAGGCCCCGGCTCAGCCGGTAGGTGCCGGCCGCGAGCAGCACCGTGGCCGGGCGGGCCGGCGTCACCACGGCACCGTCGGCGTCCAGCACGGCGGGACGCACCAGAGCCGCCGCCTGCGTGACCGCGCCCTGCAACGCCAGGTAGTCGTCGCCACCGGAGGGGTCCGCGGCGAAGACACAGGTCGGGTCGGCAAGGCAGCCACGCGCCGTCATGGCCGCCGGGGCGACCGTCGCCTCCAGCGAGTACTTCGGCGGGTGCGCGGCGGCTGCCTCCGCGGGCCGGGCGGCCAACAGCGGAAGCGACACGAGCGGCAGAACGGCGGCAGCGGTCAGCCGCCTGGCGGTGGACGTCATGCAGGCCACTATCCGGACCGAACCTCAACCAGGACTCAACGCACCGTCAGGGTTCCGTGCCCGGTCCCGCTACCGAGCCGCACCCCTCCCGCACCCGCTCTGCACCCAGGCGACCGGAGCCTGGGCAGCTCATCCTCACGATCGGAGTCCCGCGTGTCGGAAGGCGAGTTCCACGCCTATGTCGCTCTGCTCGCCTTCAGCGGTCTCGTGCTGTCGATCATCGCCGTACGCGGCTTCGGGCTGTCCATGGGAGCCCGGGTGGTGGAGGGCCTCTTCAGCGTCGGCTTCCTGAGCTACGCCACCTACCTCTTCGTAGCCGAACCGGCCGAGTTCTGGATCTTCTACTACGCGTTCGCGGCGCCGGTCTGGGCGGTCATCCATGCGCTGCGGGCGCGGAAGGCGACCCGCGTGTACCGGGCGGCGCCGCCCGTCGCGGCGGGATACGGCCACCACTACGCACCGGCCGGCCCGCAGCACACCGCCGCCTTCGACGGCGGGTATCCGACGCAGCCCGCCACGCCCGCCTTCGACGGCGGATATGCGGCGCAGCCCGCCACGCCGGCGGCCGGAGTCACGTATCAGGACGCCTACCCGGTAGCCCCGGCCAGCTCCTATCAGGACCTGCCCTCGGGGCTGATGGGGGCACCGGCTCCCGCACCCCAGCACGCGCCCTACCCGCAAGCCGCGCCGTCGCATCCGGCCTACCCCGACCCGGCGCATCCGGTGCACGGGACGCAGCCCACGACGCCCGGTCACTGGGCGCCGCACGGCGCGTGACGAGCGTGGCGCGTCAGCTCAGGAAGTCCAGGATGAACGGGAGCGTGCGCTCGAGCGGCCCGCTGTCCACCGCGGCGGCGAGCTCGCCCAGGTAGTCCCCGTGGTTCCCCGGCACGATCAGCGTCCGGGCGTTCGGGATGAGCGAGCCGAGCAGAACCGTGTGCTCGGTCCGCACCACGTCCCGGTCGGCCGCCACGACCAGGGTCGGCGCGGTGATCGAGGCGACCGTGGCCTCGGGCCAGTCGGTGAATCCGGTGAGCATGAGCTCCCGATCCAGCTCGAACATCCGCTCGGCGTGCGCGGGGTCGCCGCTGACCGCGAGATCCGCGTCCCGGTACGGCTGGGGAAGGTCGGCGAAGGTCGCCGCCGCCAGCCCGTCCCAGAATCCCTCGATCATGCCGTCCCGGCGGAACGGCGCGGAGGCGACGACGAGCCGGCGTACCGCACCGGGATGCCGGACGGCCAGCTGCATCGCGACCTGCCCGCCGTTGCTGAAGCCGAGCACGTCGACCGGCCCGGCGCCGAGCTCGCCGAGCAGCCGGGCGACACCGTCCGCCGAGCCCTCGAACGACGCCGGCCCGTCGCCAGGACCTGTCCGGCCGTGCCCCTGCAGCTCGACGGCCAGCATGCGCCGTACGTCCTCCAGCGCCGGGATGAGCCGCCCCCAGTTCGACTCGATGGTCGAACCGCCACCGTGGAGGAGCAGCAGGGGCGGGTGGGAGCCGCCGGACCTGCCGTGCCATTCGTGGTAGAGCGGGAGGTCATCCATGGCCGCCAGCATAGCGACGCGCATTCCGGGCATAAACGCCCGAACCGCTGTGAGAGTGGTTCACGAATTGCTCTGGCGTTGTTAAGGCTCTCTTATGGCGGCCGGAGCTACGGTCCTGCCGTCAAAGATCCGACGAGCCCGAACGAGGTACGTCATGTTGCCAGTCATGGTCGCCGACAAGGGCGCCGGACGCCGTCCACGGCAGGCACGGTCGATCGACCTGCTGGCCGGAGCGAAACTGCAGTATGTCAGGCTCGGTCACGCCTTCGTCCTCGCCTTCTCCGGCGGCTACCAGGTCCTGATCGAGACGGTCACCCAGCTGCACGGTCCGCGCGGCCGCGTCGACGTCGAACCGGGGGAGAACCCCTCCGACGCCCTGGCGACGCTGCTCGGCGACGTCGTCGAGAGCGCCGGTACGCGGGCGGACGGCGAGCTCCAGATCACCTTCCGCAGCGGCTCGCACCTGCTCGTCGGCGTCGACGCCGACTTCGAGTCCTGGGCGGTCACCGGCCCGGACGGCCTGCTGATGGTGTGCCTGGCCAACGGGGAGGTCGCCATCTGGGGCGACGGCCACGCCACCCCGGACCTGCACTGATCACGCCGCGCGCAGCACGCGCCTCCGGTGACGAAGGAGCCGGCCGGCGGCGCCCAGGGCGAGCAGTCCACCGGTCGCGAACACGACGCCGACCATCACCTTGTAGCGGCTGTACTCCGTGTGGATCCGTGACAGCTCCCGTTCTCGCTCCCGCCGGCTCGCCAGGAGCTGCGTGCGCGACCTCTCGTCGATCACGGCTGTGACGCGCTGTTCCGCAGCGCTCAGCCGGTCCGACTGCACGGGAGAAGGCGTCGTGCGGGTGTCCGCGTCCAGCTCGGCGAGGGACACCTCCCGCAGCTGGTCCCACGCCTGTTCCAGCTCGGCCAGCGCCGGGTCGCCGCCGGTGGGCATCGCGGCGGGGCAGTCGCGCAGCATGATCTGATAGGGATTCCGTCGTCCCGCTTCCCTGATGAAGCGACACGAGGACTGGCGGACCTCGCTCCGGCTGAGGGCCTTGCCGGCACTTCTGTCCAACGGCGCCATCTCGACGACGTAGCGGATGTGTTCCACCTCGGCGCGTAGTCCGCTGAGGTTCACTGACGCACCCCCCTCGTTCGATCGGTACATCGCGTCGAGCCTCTGGCCGGCCTCGGCGAGGCTGATCGCGCCGACGCTCACCACCGCCGCCAGGAACGACAGTGCCGCGGCGACCGCCAGGAGGATGATGCGGCGGACACCCGGAAGCATGTGCTCTCTCCTCGCGGCTCATCGGCCGCCGGCGGTCCCGGCGACGAGCCTGCGATCGGCGGGCGCGGCCGCGGGTGCAGTGGTCCTGAGGAAAGCTGAGCCGCTCTTGAGATCAGTCGGACATCGCCGGGAGGCCGTCGATGCTCCGGCCGTTACGGGTACGCCGATAGTCCGCCAGCTCGGCGTCGCTCTTGCGTTCCGCCCACCGCTCGAGCAGGTCGCGGTCCCCGGCGTACTCCATGAGCGGCACCTGGTAGCCGCAGGAGTCGCTGATCCGCTCGACCGTCACCTCGATGATCGAGCGCAGTCCGCGGGCCGGTTCCTGCGGGAACAGCGCCAGCAGCTCGGCGAAGCCCGCGTCGGACGGGAGCACCGCCCGGCCCTGCCCGTGCAGCCGGACGATCTTCGGTGGTCCCTGGAACGCGCACAGCATGAGGGTGATGCGGCCGTTGTCGCGCAGGTGGGCGATCGTCTCGGCGCCGCTGCCGGTGTAGTCGAGGTAGGCGACGCGGCGCTCGTCGGCGACCGCCAGGCAGCCCGCCCCTCCCTTCGGGGAGATGTTGACGTGCCCGCCGGAGCCGCTCGGTGCGGTGGCGACGAAGAACACGGGCTGTCGGAGGATGAAGTCGCGGAGCCGGCCGTCGATCGCTTCGTAGAGCTTGCCCATGCCGGTGATGGTCGCAGCACGGGCCGTCCCGCGGCCAGGGCGGTGTGACGGGTGCCCCACCCGGAAGCGGCTTTCGTGCGAGGATGTGCGCCGCCGCCTTCCGGCGCTTCCGACGAGAGCAGAGTAGAGGGTCCATGCGTAGAGTGCGCACCAAGCTGCCGATGCTGCCGGCTGTGGCGGTGGTCGCCGTCGCCGTCGCCGGTACGGCGTTCGCCGTCGGCACCGCTTCCGCCGAGACGACGACGACCGCTTCGGACGCGGCCCTGGTCGCGACGCTGGACCAGGTGCTCGCCAACTCCCGGCTGGCGGGCTCGACCACGGCGCTGCAGGTCCGGGACGCCACCACCGGGTCGGTCGTGTACTCGCACAACGCCGACCAGCGGGTCATCCCGGCGTCGAACGAGAAGCTGATGACCTCCGCCGCCGCCCTCGAGGTGCTCGGGCCGGGCTACAAGTTCCACACCGTCGCCCGCTACTCGGGCACGAAGAGCGGCACGACCGTGTCCGGCAACCTGTACCTGCGCGGGCAGGGCGACCCGACGATGACGTACGCGCAGTTCGACGCGATGGCCGCTGCCGTCGCCCGGGCCGGCATCAAGAAGGTCACCGGGTCGCTGGTCGCCGACGACTCGTGGTTCGACCGTACGCCGCTGGGCCTGGACTGGTCGTGGCAGGACGAGACGTACGCCGACAACGCGCCGATCTCGGCGTTGACCGTCGCCGCGGACGCGAACTTCAACGCGGGCGCCGTCTCGCTGGTGACGAAGCCGGGCAGCGCCGCGGGCAAGGCGGGCGTCGTGGCGGTGACGCCGGCGAACTCGGTCGTGAAGATCGTCAACAAGACGGTCACCGGCGCCGCCGGCTCGGCCACGAGCATCTCGGCCACTCGCGGGCACGCCACCAACACGATCACCCTGACCGGTTCCATCCCGCTGCGCGGCGCCGCCAAGACGAGCCTGGTCTCGGTGCAGGATCCGGCCAAGGTCGCCATCGGTGTGTTCCGGGACGCCCTCAAGCGCAAGGGCGTGACGGTGGCCGGCGCCACCACCACCGGCACCACGCCCAGCTCCGCGAAGACGATCACCGATCACGCGTCGATCCCGCTCAGCCAGCTCCTGCCGTACTTTCTGAAGCTGTCCAACAACGGGCACGCCGAGCTGCTGACCAAGGCGATGGGCCGGGCGAAGACGCCCGGCTCCGCGGGCAGCTGGAGCACCGGCCTGGCCGCCGCGACCGGCGCGCTCCGGACGCTGGGCGTCGACACCGGCAAGATCACCATGGGTGACGGCTCGGGCCTGACCCGCCGGGACTGGCTGACGGCCGCGCAGATCGCCAACCTGCTCCAACGCGCTCAGGCCCGGCCGTGGTTCGCCACCTGGTACGCCGCCCTGCCCATCGCCGGTGACCCCAGCCCCCTGGTCGGTGGCACCCTGGCCAGTCGCATGCGCGGCACCCCGGCCGCCGGCAACCTGCACGGCAAGACCGGCACGCTCACCGGCGTCAACGCGCTGTCCGGGTACGTCGCCGACCGCAGCGGGCGCAAGCTGCTGTTCTCGTCGGTGTCGAACGCCGCGCAGTCCAACGTCAGCGACATCCTGGACACCGCCGCGGTCGCGATCGCGAGCTCCGGCGGCCCGTCGGCGGCGAACCTGAGGGCGCGGCAGCTCCCGCCGGTCCCGCGGCACGTCGTCACGCGCAACGGCGAGGACGTCGAGTGCTCGTGGGTGCCGGGCGCCTGCTAGCCCGGTAGCGGGTCAGGAGGGTGGCGGGATGCGCCGGCGCACGTCGTCCACGGTGGCGGGCCCGGGTTGCCAGCCCGCCACCCACGCCTTGTCGCTCGGCGGCGTGACCGTCCCCTCCTCCAGGAACGCGTAGCGGCCGTCGAGGACGCGCCGGGCGGCCTTCACGTCCAGCGCGTCCGTGTTGTCCCAGAGCGCGGCGAAGAGCGCCTCGGCGCGGAGCCGGGCCTGGCGGCAGAACAGGTCGGCCAGCTCGGCGCCCTCCGGCCGCTCGCGCCGCTCGGCCCGGGCGCGGACGCACACCGCCGACATCGCGTACAGCTCGGCGCCGATGTCGACGATGCGGCCGAGGAATCCCTGCTTGCGCTCGAGTTTGCCCTGCCAGCGGGACATGGCGTAGAAGGTGGACCGGGCCAGCTTGCGGGAGGCGCGCTCGACGTACCTGAGGTGGGCGGCGAGCGGTCCGAACTCGGCGTACCCGGCGGGGGTCTGGCCACGGCCGACCGCGAGGGTGGGCAGCCACCGCGCGTAGAAGGCGCCGGCCCTGGCGCCGGCGCGGGCCTTGCGACCGAGGCCCGCGTCGGGGTCGATGATGTCTCCGGCAACCGACAGGTGGGCGTCGACCGCCTCGCGGGCGATGAGCAGGTGCATGATCTCCGTGGAGCCCTCGAAGATGCGGTTGATCCGCAGGTCGCGCAGGATCTGCTCGGCCTCGGACGGGCGCTCGCCGCGCGCGGACAGCGAGTCGGCCTTCTCGAAGCCGCGGCCGCCGCGGATCTGGACCAGCTCGTCGGCCACCTGCCAGGCCATCTCGCTGGCGAAGAGCTTCACCAGCGCCGCCTCGATGCGGATGTCGTTGCGGTCGTCGTCGGCGATCAGGCAGCTGAGGTCCAGCATCGACTCCATCGCGTACGTCGTCGCGGCGATGAAGGCGATCTTCTTGGCCACCGCCTCGTGCTGCCCGACCGGCCGGCCCCACTGCACCCGCTGCGCGGACCACTCGCGGGCGATGCCCAGCGACCGTTTGCCCGCGCCGACACACATGGCGGGCAGCGAGAGCCGGCCGGTGTTGAGGGTGGTCAGCGCGATCCGCAGGCCCTTGCCGAGTCCGCCGATGACGTTCTCCTCGGGCACGAACACGTCATGGAACCGGGTCACGCTGTTCTCGAGCCCGCGCAGGCCGAGGAACTCGTTGCGCCGTTCGACCGTGATGCCGGGAGCGTCGCCCTCGACGACGAACGCGGTGATGCCCTTGTCGGGCACCCGGGCCATCACGACCAGCAGCGTGGCGACCGTACCGTTGGTGGCCCAGAGCTTGACCCCGTTGAGCCGGTAGCCGCCCTCGACCGGTTCCGCGACGGTGCCCAGGCGCGCCGGGTCGGAGCCCACGTCGGGCTCGGTGAGCAGGAAGGCGGACACCTCGCCGGCCGCGAGCCGGGGCAGGAAGGCCTTCTTCTGCGCGGGACTGCCGAAGATCTTGAGGGGTTGCGGCACGCCGATCGACTGGTGCGCGGACAGCAGCGCGCCGACGGCCGGGCTCACCGAGCCGACGAGCGTGAGCGCCTTGCAGTAATGCAGGTTGGACAGCCCGAGGCCGCCGTACTCCTTGTCGATCTTCATGCCGAAGGCGCCGAGCCGGGCAAGGCCGTGGAAGACCTCGTCCGGGATGCGGGCGTCCCGCTCGATGGCGGCACCGTCCATCTCGGAGCGCACGTACGCCTCGAGCCTCGCGAGGAAGTCGTCGGCATCGGGGCGTGGCTCCGGGCCCGGCCAGGGATCGATGAGATCGAGCCGGAAGCGCCCGAGGAAGAGCTCCTTGCCGAAGCTGGGCTTGCGCCACTCGGACTCCCGAGCCGCCTCGGCGACCCGTCGCGCCTGCTTCTCGGAGACGTCGGCCGGCTTGCGCTGCGTCGTGGTCACGGTCTACCCCCTTGACCCGGGTACGGCTACCGCCACGCTACCCACCTCAGTTACCGCGCGGTAGCTCTGCGCACCTGCCGATGAAATGTTTAAGAGTGTTGACAATAAGTCAAAGCATCGACAAAGCTCAATTGCATGAGAACTGTGCATCGATGGGTGGCACTGGCGGCGGGTGCGGCCACCGTGGCAGCGGCGATGACGACCGCACCGGCGAGCTTCGCCGCGACCGGCACCGGCGTATCGGTGCTCGTAGCGTGCTCGAACGCTCCGCTCTGGGCGGAGGGCACCGCGTACCCGGTGGGCGCCCGGGTGATCTACAACGGACGGCTCTACGAGGCGCTGGTGGCACACACCCCGCCACCGGGCGCGGGCTGGACCCCGGTCGCCGCCGCCTCGATCTGGCGCGACCTCGGCGCCTGCGACGGCGACACCCCACCGCCGCCGCCCACCACTCCCCCGACCGGGCCGCCCCCGCCGGCCACCGCCGGACTGGCCACCGCACCGTACGTCGACATGGGCGCCTGGCCCACGCCGACCCTGTCGACGATGGTGAGCAGCGGCAACCTCAAGAACGTCACGCTCGCCTTCATCACCGCGTCGGCGTGCAAGGCCATGTGGTTCAACGCGTACGACCCGCGGGCCGGCTGGGCCAAGGACCAGATCGACGCCGTCCGGGCCCGCGGCGGGGACGTGAAGATCTCCTTCGGCGGCGCCACCGGCATCGAGCTGGCCCAGGCCTGCACCTCGGTCGCCGCGTTGCAGGCCGAGTACCAGGCGGTGGTCAGCGCGTACAACCTCAAGTACATCGACCTGGACATCGAAGGGTCGGCCACCGCGGACCCCACCTCGGTCAACCGCCGGTCGCAGGCGCTCGCCGGGCTGCAGCGCGCCAACCCCGGCCTGCGCGTCTCACTGACGCTGCCGGTGCTGCCCGAGGGCCTCACCGCCGACGGCCTCGGCGTGGTCCGGTCCGCCCGCGACGCCGGCGTGAGCATCGACCTGGTCAACGTCATGGCGATGGACTACTACCGGGCCGGCGACTACGGCGACCTCGCCGTGCAGGCCGCGAACTCGACGTTCGCCCAGCTGAAGTCGCTGTACCCGGACCGCACCGACGCCCAGGTCTGGCGGATGGTCGGGGTCACCCCGATGCTCGGCCAGAACGACGACGGCCACGTGTACGACCAGAACGACGCCCGCCAGCTCGTGTCCTTCGCCCAGGGCAAGCACCTCGGCATGCTGTCCTTCTGGGAGCTGACCCGCGACCGCAACGCCTGCACCGGGGCGCTCTACATGTGCACCAACATCCCGCAGGCGCCGTACGACTTCAGCCGGATCTTCGCCGGCTACACCGGGTAGGGCGTGTTCTGCCGGTCATGGCGTCGCCGAGACGGAGTCCAGGTTTCGTCTCGCAAGTGGGCCGGGCGGCCGGATACCGGGGATGCCCCTATGGATTGTCGAGGGGTTGGTGCAGCAGTGGGTAGAGCTCGCGGGCGACGTAGCGTTTGAGGCAGCGGATG
>NZ_JBFAPM010000024.1:0-119920 GCF_040676695.1 Actinoplanes sp. NPDC049548 | reverse complement strand
CCGGTCAGGTCACTGCCGGCGCCGACGGTCACGGCCTCGGCGGCCATGGCGGGCGCGGCCAGGCCCATCGTGGCGGCCACACCCGCGGCGGCGGCTGTGCCCAGCAGCGTCGTCCAACGCCGCAGACCCTTCGAGGTCGAAGCCTTCATCACAGTGATCCTTCCGAGTTCTCCGCTTACCCCTGAAGCATCCCGACCCGAGGTCAAGGCAAACTCAAGCGCAGTTCCGGATCCCCGCAGGAGGGCGCTGCCGTGCTCGAAGAAGATCATCCAGCCGGTGCCTGGACGCTGCACCGGCGTCGCGACGGGCGGGTCCTGGCTCATCTCGTCCCCACCGGCGGCGACTTTCCCTGGCTGAACGCCCGGGTCGAACCCGCGGACGGCCTCGCGGAGGTCCGGCCGCTCTTCGCCGAGGATCTGCGCCACCTCGACCGCGTCGACGAGGACGCCGAGTCGTGGGAAACAGCGTACGAGGCGATCCGGCAGGCCGTGACGTTGCGGGACCCGGAAGGCCGGGAGGTCCCGGAGTTCCTGCTCCACATCGACGACGTCGAGGCATGGTGGCGGTGGAGTGACGAACCGTTCGGCTAGGAGGCCTTGGCGAGCAGCTCGATGCCACGCTGACGGGCCGCCGCGTCGTAGATCGTGATCGAGAGCATGATCTCGTCCGCGCCGGTCGAGGCGGCGAGGGCTGCGAGCCGTCCGGTCACGGTCGCCGGTGATCCCTGGGCCTGCTGGGCGTGGTAGGCGCGCAGCCGCTCCTCGACCTCGTCCGTCAAGGTCACCTGCGCCGCCTCGGCCGGCGGCAGCAGCGGCTGGTCGGCCCGCCCGGCGAAGAGGCCGGCCTTGACGAGGTCGAGGGGCCGGGCCAGCCGGGCCGCTTCCGCGTCGGTGTCCGCGCAGATCGTCTCCACGGCGATCATCACGTACGGGCGGTCGAGCCAGCGTGACGGCCGGAACGCCTGCCGGTAGCGCTCCAACGCCTCGGTCGTGTTCTGCGGGCGGATGTGGTGGGCGAAGGCGATCGGCAGTCCCAGCTCGCCCGCCAGCGAGGCCCCCGCCGTGCTCGACGACAACAGCCACGGCTGCACGGTCGCGCGGTAGCCCGGCAGCAGCGGCGGTCCGGCCTCACCGGCGAGGTAACCGAGCAGTTCGGTGATCCCCGCACGGTACGTGTCGTCGGTGGTCGGCGCGGCCCCGCGTTGCAGCGCGGCGACGACCATCGGGTCGAACGTGCCGGGTCCCCGCCCGATGCCCAGGTCGATCCGGCCGGGGTGCAGCGCGTCCAGCGTCGCGAACTGCTCGGCGACGGCGCGCGGTGCGTGGTTCGGCAGCAGGACGCCGCCGGAGCCGGCCCGGATCCGGGAGGTGGTCGCCGCCGCGTGCGCGACCAGCACGGGCGGGGCGGCGCTGGCGATGAGGGGAGCGCCGTGGTGCTCGGCGAACCAGGCGCGGCGCAGGCCCAGCTCGTCGGCCCGGCGTACCGCGGCCACTGTGGCGGAGAGCACCTCGGGCGCGGGCCGGGCGTCCTCCGCCGGGGCAACCTCCAAGATGGACAACGGCGGCAGGCTCATGGCCGAACCCTATCAATGCGTTCGAAACGGATGAGGAGCACCACGTGAGGCGATCGACGGCGGTGCTCCTTGCCGCGGCAGGGCTGCTGGCGGCCACGGCTTCCCCGGCGTCCGCCGCTGCGGCACCGGGCCGGCGCGAGTGCGGGCAGCTGAGCATCACGGACGCGCTGCCGGTGCTGCCCGGTGGCCGGCCCGCGCGGCGCAGTGTCGCGGTGGGTGAGGACTGCCGGATCACGTACGGCCGCGTCGTAGCCGGCGAGGGCGGGGGCTACCGGACCACCTCGGAGATGTACGACTGCTGCGGCATCCTCATGACCGCACTCACCACCCGGACGGACGCGACCACGTCGACGTACGACACGCACGTGAACCGTGAGCCGTGGGACGCCGGGTGGTCGGTGGAGTCGGTGACCCGGACCGGCGGCCCGACGGTCACCACGCACGCGGAGTTCGCCTACCGCGGCATCTTCGACCCCACCGGCCACTGGTACCACAACACCCACGACACGTCGGTGACGATCGCGGCGGACGGCACGGCGACCTGCCGCCAGAGTGTGACGCTGCGCCACACGTTCATCGGCTGGCACTGGGAGCACAGCTGCTCCGGCGTCAAGCCGCCAGGCTGAAGCGTTCGGCGTGGACCTGGCGGCGGGGCACCTTGAGGGCCCGCAGCGCCCGGATCACCGCCGCTGTCATCGCCGGCGGCCCACAGACGTAGACGTCGCGGTCGGTGACGTCCGGGACCGCGGACGCGAGGTTGGCCGGTTCGAACGGCGCGAACGGCGGGGTGCCCGTTCCGGTACGCCCGGCGAGCAGCTCGACCCGCGCACCCCGGTCCCGGGCCAGCGCCTCCAGCTCGTCGAGCAGCACCGCGTCCGTACGGCTGTGCACCCGGTAGAGCACCACGACGTCGCCGGACAGCTCCTCGAGCAGCGCCCGGATCGGCGTGATGCCCACGCCCCCCGCGACCAGCAGCGTCTTGTCCCGGGTGCGGTGCAGCGACGTGAAGGCGCCGTACGGCCCCTCGGCGAACACCCGGGTCCCGACCGGGAGGTGCCGCAGCGCCGCGCTGGCCCCGCCGACGGCTTTCGCGGTCAGCCGCAGCGAGCGCCCGTCCGGGGCGGCCGACAGCGAGAACGGGTTGGCCTGCCACCAGCGGGCGTACCCGGGGAACCGCCAGATGAAGAACTGCCCGGCGCGGGCCGGCAGCTTGTCGAGGTCCTTGCCGCGCACGTAGACCGACACGACGTCGTCGGACTCGGGCACCACCGCGGCGACCCGGAACTGGTGGCGGGCGTTGCGCCACAGCGGCATCGCCACCCGGCCGACCAGTAGCGACCCGATCGCGAAGATCCACAGCGCCCACCAGTACGCGGTGGCGACCGGTGCGGCGGTGAACGTGGAGAGCTCGAACAGCTGGTGGACCAGGACGAGCGTGACCGCCGCGTACAGGAAGAAGTGGACGGCGTGCCAGGTCTCGTACTGCAGGCGGCGGCGGGCGTACCGGATCGACACGCCGGCGGCCACCACGATGACGGCGAGCGCGATGATGCCGGCCAGCGAGCCGGCCATGCCGGCGAGGTTGCGGAACTGCTGCCAGACCGTGGAGTGGTAGGCGGTCGCGTAGCCGGTGAGGACGAGGACCGGATGCAGCAGGACGACCCAGAACAGGGCGAACCCGGTCCACCGGTGCCACGAGGTGAGCCGGTCCATGCCGATCCGCCGGTCCAGCCACGGCAGCCGGGCGACCAGCGTCAGCTGGAGGATCATCAGCAGCGCCGCGTGCAGGCCCAGGAACTGGCCCAGGCCGAGGATCGCGTTCTTCGGCTCGGGCGCCACGGTGAAGAACAGCGCCCACACGACGGCGAGGTTGAGGAGCACCGCTCCCCAGAACAGCTGCACGGTCCGCATCGGGACATCATCCCCGTGGCAGGCCCGATGTGAGGGTTCCCACGATCGCCGATTCGAAAAAGCGGGCAAGGTAGCAGGGGACCAGCGCGTTGATACCGTACGCGGAGGAACGAACCGACCACCGGAGGCTCGGATCATGGCTGACAGCACTGCTCGCAGGCACCGCGTCGTGATCGTCGGAGCGGGGTTCGGTGGGCTCTTCGCCACCAAGGCGCTGCGTCGCGCCGACGTCGACATCACGCTGATCAACGGCACCGCCTACCACCTGTTCCAGCCGCTGCTCTACCAGGTGGCGACCGGCATCCTGTCCGAGGGCGAGATCGCGCCGCCGATCCGCGAGATCCTCAAGCGGCAGGACAACGTCGACGTCAAGCTCGGCTGGGTCACCGACGTGGACGTGCAGGCGAAGAAGGTCTTCGTCCAGGCACCCGGCATCGACTACACCGTCGACTACGACACGCTCATCGTCGGCGCCGGCGCCTCCCAGTCGTATTTCGGCAACGACCAGTTCGCCGACTTCGCGCCCGGCATGAAGAGCATCGACGACGCGCTCGAGCTGCGCGCCCGGATCTTCGGCGCCTTCGAGCTGGCCGACCTGCAGCAGGACCCGGCCGAGCGGGAGCGGTGGATGACCTTCGTGGTCGTCGGGGCGGGCCCGACCGGCGTGGAGATGGCGGGGCAGATCGCCGAGCTCGCCCACCGCAACCTGCCCGGTCAGTACAAGCACATCGACCCGCGTAAGGCCCGGATCATCCTCATCGACGCGGTCGACGCCGTGCTGAAGACGTTCGGCGACCGGTTGTCCACCCGCGCGCTGCGGCAGCTGCATCTGCTCGGCGTCGAGGTGGAGCTGGAGACCAAGGTGGTCGGCGTGGACGCGACCGGCATCGAGGTCGACACCCCGCGGGGCCACGAGCGCATCGAGTCGATGACGAAGATGTGGGCGGCCGGGGTCGCGGCGCCGCCTTTGGCCCGCAAGCTGGCCGAGGCCGCCGGCGTGGAGACCGACCGGGCCGGCCGCATCAAGGTGCAGCCCGACTGCACCCTGCCCGGGCACCCGGAGATCTTCGCCGTCGGCGACATGATGGCGCTGGACAACCTGCCGGGCGTCGCGCAGGTCGCGATCCAGAGCGGGCGGCACGCCGCCGACCAGGTCAAGCGCCGGCTCGCGGGCAAGGAGACCGGGCAGAAGTTCACGTACTTCGACAAGGGCAGCATGGCGACCATCTCCCGCTTCCACGCGGTCGCCAGCATCGGCAAGGTGAACGTGTCGGGTTTCCTCGGCTGGCTGATGTGGCTCGCCGTCCACCTGCTCTACCTGGTCGGCTTCAAGAACAGGCTGACGGCCGTGCTGCACTGGTTCGTCAGCTTCCTCGGCCGGGGGCGGTCCGAGCGCGTGGCGACCTTCCAGCAGGCGTACGCCCGGGCCGCGGTCCGTGAGTACGGCGACCCGTTCGAGCGCCGGAAGGTGGCCGCCGGCTCAGACGGCGGGAAGTAGCCAGCCCGTCCCGGCCGCCCGGATGTCGACGCCCAGCTTGCGGCGCAGGGACGCCACGCACAGCGCCACCGCCGCGGTGCCGCCGGGCAGGGTCCGGCCCAGCTCGGCGGCGGTGACGGTCTCCCCGGCGCGGATGACGAGCCGGTGCAGCACCGCGAGCTCGGTGCCCGTCACCGCGACCGTCGCGCCCCCGCGGCGGACGGTTCCGTTGCCGACGTTCACCACCAGGTCGCCGTGCACCAGCGCCATGGCGCTGCTCACGTCCAGGGCGGCGCGCAGCCGTCCGACCACGTGGTCCAGGCTGAACGGCTTGGTGAGGTAGCCGTCGGCGCCGGCGAGCATGCCGGCGATCCGGTCCTCGGCCGAGTCCCTCGCGGTGAGGACCAGGACCGGCAGGCCCGGCCGCTGGACGCGCAGCCGGCGCAGCACCTCGAGCCCGTCCATGTCCGGCAGCATCACGTCCAGCAGCACGGCGTCCGGGGCGAAACCGGCCGCCGTCTCCAGTGCCGTCGTCCCGTTCCCCGCGCTGCGCACCTCCCATCCCTCGTACGTCAGGGCCATCGCGAGCACGTCCGAGATCGTGGGCGCGTCGTCCACGATCAGAATCCGGGGGGCTGTGGTCACCATCGTCATACCGGAATCGTCGGGCCACGCTTTGTGATCGCCCTGAGCGCCGCATGTGCATGCGCTGTGACCGCGTCGTCACGATCAGACGAGCGCACCGGCCGAAAGGCAGAGGCCGGCGAGGATTCGACCAGTCGGACGCCGGATTCGGGTCGGCACCCGTTCACGCCAGGATTCCCCTGTGTTCGCCGACGGGGGAGGGATCGTGGCACGACGAGGATGGCGCGAGATCGCGCTGCTGCTGGGGCTGTTCGGGGCGTACAGTGCGGCGCGGCTCCTGGCCGACCCGCACCTCGCGGCGGCGCAGGAGCGCGCCTCGGCGCTGGTCGGTGCCGAGCGGCTGGCCGGGCTCGACCTGGAGGCCGGCCTCAACCATGCGGTCGCGGGGGTGCCCTGGGCGGCGGCCGCCATGTCCTTCTGGTACGCCGCCCTGCACTACCTGGTGACACCGGCGGTGCTGCTGTGGCTCTACCGGCGTCACCCCGACCGCTACCCGGCGGCTCGCAACGGGCTGGTGATCGCCTCCTCGCTGGGGCTGGTCTGCTACGTCCTGCTGCCGACCGCACCGCCGCGGCTGATGCCCACCGGCTACGTCGACACCCTTGCGAGCACCGCCGACCTCGGCTGGTGGTCGGCCCATGCCTCGGCGCCGGCAGGGATGGGCCACCTCACCAACGAGCTCGCCGCCATGCCGTCGTTGCACGTCGGCTGGGCCTTCTGGGTCGCCTGGGTGCTGCGCGGGCCGCTGCTGCGTCTCGCCGGGGCGCTCTACGCCGGGATCACCGCGCTGGTGGTGGTCGGCACCGCCAACCACTGGGTGCTGGACGCGGTCGCCGGCGTCGCGGTCGTCACGGTGGGAATGCTGGCCGCCTCAGGCCGCCAGCGCCGCGTACCGGCCCCCCTCGGCGAGCAGGGCGTCGTGGGTGCCGGACTCCAGGATGCGGCCGTGGTCGACCACGGCGATCCGGTCGGCGTCGCGCACGGTCGACAGCCGGTGGGCGATGGTGATGGTGGTACGCCCCCGCGCCAGCTCGTCGAAGGCCCGCTGCACGGCACGCTCGGTCTCCGTGTCCAGGGCGCTGGTCGCTTCGTCGAGCACCAGGATGCGCGGGTCCCGCAGCAGCGTACGGGCGATGGCGATGCGCTGCTTCTCGCCGCCGGAGAACCGGTGACCCCGTGAGCCGACGACGGTGTCGTACCCGTCCGGGAGCGCGCTGATCAGGTCGTGGACCTGCGCCGCGCGGGCGGCCTGCTCGATCTGCTCGTCGGTGGCGTCCGGTCGGGCGTAGCGCAGGTTCTCCCGCACGGTGGTGTGCAGCAGGTACGTCTCCTGGCTGACCACGCCGACGATCCGGGCCAGGTCGGTCAGGCGCAGGTCGCGCAGGTCGACGCCGTCGACGGTGATGCGCCCGGCGTCCGGGTCGTGCAGCCGGGCGACGAGGCCGGCCAGCGTGCTCTTGCCCGAGCCGGTCTCGCCCACCAGCGCCAGGGACGTCCCGGCCGGCACGTCGAGGTTCACTCCGGCGACCGCGGCGGTCTCGCTGCCCGGGTACGCGTACGTGACGTCCTCGAAGCGCAGGTGCCCGCGGACCCGCGCCGGGTCGACGTCGGCCGGGTGCTCCGGGTCGGCCACCTCGACGGGCAGGTCGAGGTATTCGAAGATGCGCGCGAACAGGGCCAGCGAGCTGGTCAGCGAGACGCCGACGCCGAGCAGGCCCATGATCGGGCGGAACAGCCCCGCCTGCAGTGCGGTGAACGCGACCAGGGTGCCGATGCTGAGGGTGCCGCGGGTGAACGGCAGGCCGGCGCTGAGGTAGAGGACCGCGGGGATCACGGCGAACAGGATGCTCATCGAGGCCATCCGCCACCGGCCGGCGAGCTCCGAGCGCAGCTCGAGGTCGATCAGCCGGGCGGAGGAGGCCGTGAAGCGCTCGACGAGGGCGGGTCCCGTACCCATGGTCTTGCTCAGCTGCACGCCGCTGATGGACAGTCCCTCCTCGACGGTGACGTTGAGGTCGGCGAGCTCGCGCTGGCGCTGCGCGGTGATCGCGCGGCGCATGCGCGCGACGCGGCGGGTGAGGTGGATCGCCGGCGGCAGCACGACCAGGGACACGAGAGAGAGCTGCCAGGAGAGGGCGGCCATGGCCACCGCGGTGGCGACCACGGTGGTGAGGTTCGAGGCGACCGAGGTTGCGGTCGAGGTGACGACGGACTGCATGCCGCCGATGTCGTTGGTGATGCGCGACTGGACCTCGCCGGTGCGCGTACGCGTGAAGAACGCGACCGACTGCCGGTGCAGGTGCCGGAACACGTCGGTGCGCAGCCGGTGCATGACCCGCTGGCCGACGGTGGTGGAGATCCAGGTCTGGACCACGCCGAGCGCGGAGGTCAGCGCGGCGACGGCGACCATGCCGGTGACCAGCTGGACGAGCAGCGTGAGGTTCTGGTGGGGGAGCGCGACGTCGATGACCGCGCGCAGCAGGAACGGCGACGCCATCGAGATCGCGGACGAGGCCACGATGATGGCGACGACGAGGGCGAGCTGCCCTCGATGCGGGGTGAACAGGCGCCCGATGCGGCGCAGGGAGACCTCCCGCGCCTGAGCCTTCTCGTTGGGTTCCAAGTGCGACCTTCTCTCTGAGATTTGCTGAGGTTACCTCAACATGAGGGAACAACCGCAATCGCTGGTACGGTATTCCCGTGGAGGACAGCACCCTCTCCGAGCTCTTCTGGGCCGTCGCCCGGCGCCTGCGCCACCTCAGCCGCGAGACCCTCGAGCCGCTCACCGTCTCCCCGTCGCAGGGCCGCGCGCTCGCGGTGCTGATGCGCCACGGCCCGATCCGGCCGGGGGCGCTGGCCGGCCACCTGCGCATCGCGGCCCGGTCGGCGACCGAGGTGGTGGACGACCTGGAGGGCCGGGGCCTGGTGCGGCGTGAGCCCGACCCGGCCGACCGGCGGGCGACGCTCGTGGCGCTGACCGACGCGGGAAGGGCGACCGGCGAGCGCATCAAGGCGGCGCGGCACGCGGAGACCGAGCGGTTCTTCGGTGCGCTGAGCGCGGCGGATCGCGCCGAACTGGCCCGCATCCTGCGCGAACTTCGCGACTGACGGCCCGGCGGCGACGCCGCTGCCGGTGAGCGACTGGTCACATCCGGGCGTCCGGGGCGTGACGCCCGGGTGGCTCAGGGGCCAAGATCTACCCTCGGTGCCGCCCGTCGTCGCGGGCGTCGAGGGGATCAGCCGGCGCCAGAACGGGGGGCCACCATGACGGTGGCGGAGGACACCGGCGCTCGCCGCCGGGTGGCGGTGCGGGCCGCGGTGCGCGAGCTCCTGCTGGTCGCGGCGCTGTTCCTGGCGTACGAGGCCGGCCGCATGCTGGCGACCGGGCACGTGACCGAGGCGATGGCCAACGCGACGCACGTGTGGGACTTCGAGCGGGCGCTGCACCTGCCCTCGGAGTCGGCGGTGCAGGGCGCGATCATCGACCATCGGTTCCTGGTGCGGCTGGCGAACTGCTACTACGCGTACGTGCACTTCCCGGCCACCGCGCTCGCGCTGATCTGGATGTACGTCCGCCGCCCGGCCCTCTACCGGTGGATGCGCCGGACGCTGGCCTGCCTCACCGCGATCGCCCTCGTGGTCCACCTCGTCGTGCCGCTGGCGCCGCCGCGGATGGCCGCCGTCGCCGGCCTCCTCGACACCGGCCACCTCTACGGGCCGGCGGTCTACGGCTCACCCGCCACCGACACGGTCAGCAACCAGTACGCGGCCATGCCCTCGCTGCACGTCGGGTGGGCTCTCGCCGTCGCGATCGTCCTCATCACCGCGGGCACCGGCCGCCTGCGCTGGCTGTGGCTGGCCCATCCGCTGATCACCCTGCTCGTGGTCGTGGCGACCGGGAACCACTACTGGCTGGACGCGATCGTCGCGGTGGCGCTGCTCACCATGGTGCTGCTGGTGCTGCCCCGCCCGGCGCTCGTCACGCCTCCGGCGCCGGAGATCGTCCCGCCGGCGGCGACCGTTCCGCACCCGCGCACTCCGGGCTCGTGGGTCCCCGAGCAGCCGCGGGAGCCCGTCGGGCGCCCCTGATCTTTCTGTTGCGTGTGCCACTTTCCTGACCGATCGGCCAGTCTCTGACCGATCGGTCAGGCATGCTCAGAGCCATGGCACGCGTCAGTACCCGCGACGAGATTCTCCGCGTCGCCGCCGAGCAGTTCGCCCATTTCGGCTACAAGGGCACCTCCCTGCAGGACATCGCGGCCGAGGTCGGATGTTCCAAGGCCACCCTGCTCTACCACTTCGCCGGCAAGGACGCGATCCTCGCCGAGCTCACCGCACCCGCCGCCCGCGAGCTGGCCGACCTGGTGGCCCGGCTGGCGCCGCTGGACGACACGGCCGTGCAGGCCGCCGCCATCGAGGGCTTCGTGGACCTGGTGCTGCGGCACCGCCGGGAGGCCAAGGTCATCTATGGCGGCATCCCGCAGTTCCTGCAGGAGCCCGCCTTCGCCGACCTGCTGCCGCTCACCGACGCCCTCTGCGCCGCGTTCGCCGGGCGCTCCACCGAACCGGCCGCGTGCATCGCGGCCGAGGTGGTGCTCTCCGGGATCGTCACCGTCGTCATCGACGAGGAGCGCGAGCCCGCCGAGCTGCGGGCCGCCCTCGTCGGCGTGGCCCGGCGCGCCCTTCTCACCCGACCCGACGACAAGGACTGACATGGCAACCCTGCTCTACCGGCTCGGCCGGGTCTCCTTCCGCCACCGCAGGCTCGTCGTGGTCCTCTGGCTGGTCCTGCTCGGCGCCCTCGGCGGCGCGGCGTTCGCCTTCCAGGGGCCGACCTCGAGCGACTTCACCATGCCCGGCACCGAGTCGCAGCGCGCGATCGACGCGCTCCGGCAGGAATTCCCGCAGGCGAGCGGCGCCACCGGCACCATCGTGGTGGCGGCGCCACAGGGCCGGGCGCTGACGGAGCCGCAGCTCACGAACGCGGTGCAGGGCCTGGTCAAGGAGGCCGCCACCCTGCCCGGCGTGGTGGGCGCGGTCGACCCCTTCCAGGCCCGGGCGCTGTCCCAGGACGGCCGCTACGCGCTGGTCCAGGTCCAGTTCGCCGAGCGCGCCGACGCGGTCACCAAGGACCAGCGGGAAGCGTACGAGCACAGTGGGGCGTCCGCCGAGGCCGCCGGGCTGCGCGTCGAGCACGGCGGTGAGGTCATGAACGCCGAGCCCGAGGTCGGCGGCACCGAGGCCATCGGCGTGGTCATCGCGCTCGTGGTCCTGGTGGTCACCTTCGGCTCGCTGGTCGCGGCCGGGATGACCATGCTCAACGCGCTCATCGGCGTCGGCGCGGGCATGGCCGGCCTGTACGCCCTCAGCAGCGTCGTCTCGCTCACCAGCACGGCTCCCGTGCTGGCGCTCATGCTCGGCCTCGCGGTCGGTATCGACTACTCGCTGTTCATCACGTCCCGTCACCGTCAGCACCTGGTGGAGGGCATCGAGCCGGAGGAAGCCGCCGCGCGGGCGGTCGGTACCGCCGGTTCGGCCGTCGTCTTCGCCGGTATCACGGTGATCATCGCCCTGGCCGGCCTGGCCGTCGTCGACATCCCGTTCCTCACCGTCATGGGCCTGGCCGCGGCGGGCACGGTGGCGGTGGCGGTGCTGGTCGCCGTGACCCTGCTGCCCGCGCTGCTCGGCTTCGCGGGTGCGAAGGTGCTGCCCCGGCGGTTGCGCGCGGGCCGGGCGGGCCACGCCACGCTGAAGGAGGGCTTCGGCTTCCGCTGGGCGCGGATCGTGACGCGGTTGCGCGTACCCGTGATCCTGGTCGGAATCCTCGGCCTGGGCGCGCTGGCGCTGCCCGCCACCGGCATGCGGGTCGCGCTGCCGGACGCGAGCGCGAGCGCCGAAGGCACGCCGGCGCGCGAGGCCGCCGACCTCATCACCGCGGGCTTCGGGCCCGGCTTCAACGGCCGCCTCGCCCTCGTCGTCTCCAGCGACTCGCCGCAGCAGACCGCCACCGCCGTCACCGAGGTGAACCAGGTCCTGCAGGGTACGCCGAACCTGCTCGCGGTCACCCCGCCGAACCTCAGCGGGGACAAGCGCACCGCCCTGCTCGGCGTCATCCCGACCGCCGGCCCCACGGACGAGGCCACCGAGAAGCTCGTCGAGACGGTCCGCGCGCGCACCCGCGGCCTGAACGGCGCCGACATCGCGCTGACCGGGCAGACCGCCATCGGCATCGACGTGTCCGCGAAGCTGTCCGACGCCATGCCCGTCTACCTGCTGCTGGTCGTCGGGCTCTCGGTGCTGCTGCTGATGCTCGTCTTCCGCTCGGTGCTGGTCCCGCTCAAGGCGGCGCTCGGCTTCCTGCTCACCGTGGGGGCGACCTTCGGCGTCACCGTGCTGGTCTTCCAGGAGGGGCACCTGGCGGACCTCGTCGGGCTCTCCACCCCGGGACCGCTGATCAGCTTCCTGCCGATCCTGCTCATCGGCATCCTGTTCGGCCTCGCGATGGACTACGAGGTGTTCCTCGTGTCGCGGATGCGCGAGGACTTCGTGCACGGCGCGGGCCCGCAGGAGGCCACGATCAGCGGCATGGGCCACGGCGCCCGGGTCGTCACGGCTGCCGCGCTCATCATGACGTCCGTCTTCGCCGGTTTCGTCCTGCTGGACGACCCGGTCATCAAGTCGATGGGCTTCGCGCTCGCCATCGGCGTGGCGATCGACGCGTTCATCGTTCGGATGACGATCGTGCCCGCGGTGATCTCCCTGCTCGGTCGCTCAGCGTGGTGGCTGCCGCGATGGCTGCAGCGGCTGCTGCCCAACGTCGACATCGAGGGAGAAAAGCTCCGCATGCAGCTTGACCAGGCATCCGACAAGGTTCCGGTCACTGTCTGAACCGAGTAGGAGCGGGCTGTCGTTACGGCAGCCCGCTCTTTCATTGCCGGATTGTTACCTAGCCGGTGGATCTCGAGACTTGCGAGGTTTCTTCGCGGAGGAATAGGTTGCCGTCGGCAACAAAACTCAGCGTTAACTCGACCCCTCCCGGAGGCATCCATGACGTTCGCGAGGTGGTGCGTGCGATGACGACATCCGCCCCCATCCTCCTGGAGATGCGTTCCATCACCAAGGAGTTCCCCGGCGTCAAGGCGCTCTCCGACGTCAACCTGGTGGTCCGGGCCGGAGAGATCCACGCCATCTGCGGGGAGAACGGCGCCGGCAAGTCCACGCTGATGAAGGTGCTCAGCGGCGTCTACCCGTACGGCAGCTACTCGGGTCAGATCGTCTACCAGGGCCAGGAGGTCCGGTTCTCGGACATCCGGCAGAGCGAGCACGCGGGCATCGTGATCATCCACCAGGAGCTCGCCCTCATCCCGGACATGTCGATCACCGAGAACATCTTCCTCGGCAACGAGCCGCGCAAGCGCGGTGCGATCGACTGGAAGTCCGCGCAGCGCCAGGCACTGGACCTGATGGCCCGGGTCGGCCTCAGCGAGGACCCCGACACCCTGATCAAGGACATCGGCGTCGGCAAGCAGCAGCTGGTGGAGATCGCCAAGGCGTTCGCCAAGGACGTCAAGCTGCTCATCCTCGACGAGCCCACCGCGGCGCTGAACGAGGCCGACTCGCAGCACCTGCTCGACCTGCTGCGCGGCTTCCGCGAGCGCGGGGTCACCTCGATCATGATCTCGCACAAGCTGAACGAGATCGAGGCGATCTCCGACGAGATCACCATCCTGCGGGACGGCAAGACGGTCGAGACGCTGAACATCAAGCGGGACGGCGTCGACGAGGACCGCATCGTGCGTGGCATGGTCGGCCGCGAGCTCGGCAGCCGGTTCCCCGACCACACCCCGAAGATCGGCGAGACCTTCTTCGAGGTGCGCGACTGGACCGTCCGGCACCCGATCTCCACCGAGCGGCTGGTCTGCAAGGGATCCAACTTCCACGTCCGCCGCGGCGAGATCGTCGGCTTCGCGGGCCTCATGGGCGCCGGCCGCACCGAGCTGGCGATGAGCATCTTCGGCCGGTCGTACGGGGTCTACCTCGGCGGGCAGATCATCAAGGACGGCAAGGAGATCCAGCTCAAGTCCGTCGCCGACGCGATCCACCACGGCCTGGCGTACGTGAGCGAGGACCGCAAGGCGATCGGGCTCAACCTGCTCGACGACATCAAGACGTCGACGGTCGCCGCCAAGCTCTCGAAGATCACCAAGCGCGGTGTGATCGACGAGGTCGCCGAGTACAAGGCCGCGGAGGCCTACCGCAAGGATCTGCGGACCAAGGCGCCCACCGTGGACGAGGGCGTCTCCAAGCTCTCCGGCGGCAACCAGCAGAAGGTCGTCCTGGCGAAGTGGATGTTCACCGACCCCGACCTGCTGATCCTCGACGAGCCCACGCGGGGCATCGACGTGGGCGCGAAGTACGAGATCTACGGCATCATCCAGCGGCTCGCCGACCAGGGTAAGGGCGTCATCGTCATCTCCTCGGAGCTGCCCGAGCTGATCGGGCTCTGCGACCGCATCTACACCGTGTTCGAAGGCCAGATCACGGGCGACATCGCCCGCCAGGACGCGGACCCGGAGACCCTCATGAAGCAGATGACCTCGACGAAGAAGATGCAGACCCGATGAGCCGATTCAAGGACCTTCAGAAGAACCTGTTCGGAGGCACCACCTCCAACGCCCGCCAGTTCGGGATGATCTTCACCCTGGTGGCGATCGTCCTGCTGTTCCAGTTCCTCACCGCGCGCGACCTCGGGGTGCCCTTCAGCGAGGGTCTCACCCTGCGGCCGGACAACCTGATCGCGCTGTTCCAGCAGAACTCCTACATCCTGATCCTGGCCATCGGCATGCTGATGGTGATCGTGGCCGGGCACATCGACCTGTCGGTCGGCTCGGTCGCCGCCTTCGTCGGCATCCTGGTCGCCAAGTCCATGGCGGACTGGTCGCTGCCCTGGCCGGTGGCGATTCTCTTCGGCCTCGGCATCGGCGCGCTCATCGGTGCCTGGCAGGGTTTCTGGGTGGCCTACGTCGGCGTCCCGGCGTTCATCGTCACGCTGGCCGGCATGCTGCTGTTCCGCGGCGCCAACCAGTTCGTCGGCAACGCCGACACGATCCCGGTGCCCGAGGGCTTCCAGGACATGGGCGGCGGCTTCCTGCCGGAGATCGGCCCGGACACCGGCTACAACAACCTGACCCTGTTGCTCGGCCTCGCTGCCTGCGCCGCCGTGGTGTGGCGGGAGATGCAGGCCCGGCGTACCCGCAAGGAGATGAACGCCGAGCCGGCGCCGATGTGGGTCTCGGTCATCCGGATGGCCATCATGGTCGGCGTCCTGATCTTCCTCACCCTGCGGTTCGCGGGCGGCCGGGTCGGCACCAGCTTCCCCATCTCGGGCCTGATCCTGGTCGTGCTGGTGATCGTGTACGGCTTCTACACCCGCAACACCGCGGGCGGCCGGCACATCTACGCGGTCGGCGGCAACTCCCGCGCCGCGGAGCTCTCCGGCGTGAAGCTCCGGCGGGTCAACTTCTTCGTCATGATGAACATGTCGATCCTGGCGGCGCTGGCCGGCATGATCTTCGTGGCCCGCTCCGGGGCCTCCGGCCCGCAGGACGGTCTGAACTGGGAGCTCGACGCGATCGCGGCCGTCTTCATCGGTGGCGCGGCCGTGTCCGGCGGTATCGGCACGATCTCCGGCTCCATCGTCGGTGGTCTGGTCATGGCCGTGCTCAACAACGGCCTGCAGCTGCTCGGCGTCGGCACCGACCGGGTCCAGATCATCAAGGGCCTGGTCCTGCTGCTCGCCGTCGCCCTGGACGTCTACAACAAGAGCCAGGGCCGCTTCTCGATCATCGGGAGCATCATGCGCCCGTTCCGCCGGGAGGCACCCGCCGTACCGGCTTCATCGTCCGGAGCGGGCAGCCAGCCCGCCAAGACGACGGTGGCCGGCTGACGGTCCACCGACCCCCCTCTCACCCCGCAACACCTCCAAAAGAAGGGCAACAACCCCCCATGCGTAACTTCTTCGGCAAGTCGGTGGCCGTGGGTGCCATCGCGATGCTGGCCCTGACGGCCTGTGGCTCCGGCCGCGACGACGAGACCAAGCCCGGCTCCAACGGTGGGTCGGAGAAGGGCTTCGCGGCCAACTCCCTCATCGGTGTGGCGCTTCCCGCGAAGACCTCGGAGAACTGGGTCCTCGCCGGTGACCTGTTCACCAACGGTCTGAAGGAGGCCGGTTTCACGGCCGACGTGCAGTACGCCGGCGCGTCGACCACGGTCGCCGACCAGCAGGCCCAGATCACCGCCATGACCACCAAGGGCGCCAAGGTGATCGTCGTCGGCGCGACCGACGCCGCTCAGCTGTCGACCCAGATCGCGGCGGCCCACAAGGCCGGTGCCAAGGTCATCGCGTACGACCGCCTGATCCTGAACACGCCGGACCTCGACTACTACGTCGCGTTCGACAACTTCAAGGTCGGCCAGCTCCAGGGCCAGGCCCTGCTCGACGGCCTCAAGAAGAAGAAGGCCAAGGGCCCCTGGACCATCGAGCTGTTCTCCGGTTCGCCGGACGACAACAACGCCGGTGTGTTCTTCAAGGGCGCCATGGACGTGCTCCAGCCCGAGATCGACAAGAAGAACATCGTGGTCGGCTCCGGCCAGACCGACGTCAAGCAGACCGCCATCCAGGGCTGGAAGGCCGAGGGTGCGCAGGCCCGCATGGACCAGCTGCTGACCTCGACCTACGGCAGCAAGGAGCTCGACGGCGTGCTGTCGCCGAACGACACGCTGGCCCGCGCGATCATCCAGTCGATCAAGAGCCGGAACAAGCCCGTCCCGGTCGTCACCGGTCAGGACTCCGAGGTCGAGTCGGTCAAGTCGATCATGGCCGGCGAGCAGTACATGACGATCAACAAGGACACCCGCAACCTGGTGAAGGAGACCATCAACATGGTCAAGGCCCTTCAGGCGGGTAACGAGCCGCAGATCAACGACACCAAGTCGTACAACAACGGCACCAAGGTCGTCCCGACGTACCTGCTCCCGCCGGTCGCCGTGACGAAGGACAACGCCGCGGAGGCGTACGCGAACGACCCGAAGCTCGCGCCGCTCACCAAGTAATCCCGCAAGGCCTTGGGTCCCCGGAGCGCGCCTCCGGGGACCCTTTGCCGTCTGCGCCCGTACCCCAGAGGAGCCCTGTCGTGGTCGCACCGTTGCGGCGCGGCCTGCGCGCCGGACCAGCCACCCCACCCGACCAGAACCCGCCCGCCCCGCCGCCCGCGGCCGCCGGCCAGGAGGAGATCCGCCGCCAGAACCTCGGCGCCGTCCTGCGCTACGTCCACGTGCACGGGCCGACCTCCCGCGCCGAGCTGACCAGCCGGCTGGGCCTGAACCGCAGCACCATCGGCACGCTCGCCGCCGACCTCGTCGCCTCCGGCCTGGTCTCCGAGGACGTCCCGACCACCGCCCGGCGGGCCGGGCGGCCCTCGCTCGTGGTCACCCCCCGATCCGAGCGGGTCTACGCCCACGCGGTGAGCATCGAGCCACACCGGCTCCGCGCCGCACGCGTCGGCCTGGGCGGCCACATCCTGCACCTGCGCGAGTCGCCCCGCGCGCCCGGCACCGCGCTGCTCGACACGATCGACGACCTGGTCGCGCTCCTGCGGGCCATGCCGCACGACCCCGGTGCCGACACCGTCTGCGCCGGCGGGGCCGTGGCGGTGGCGGACACCGCCCGCGACGAGGACGGGGCGGTCCCGGCGGCGCTGGACGCCGCTCTCGGCACGGCGGAACCGGACCGCCCCGGCTTCGTCGCCGGCGACATGGCCGACCTCGCCGCGCTGGCCGAGCACACCCGCGGCGTCGCGGCCGGCATCGCCGACCTCCTCTACCTGTACGGCGACGTCGGCATCAGCGCCGGCATCGTCACCGGCGGCCGCCTGATCACCGGTCACGACGGGCACAGCGGCAAGGTCGGTCACATGGTGGTCAACCCGCACGGCCATCGGTGCGTCTGCGGCTCCCGGGGCTGCTGGGACACCGAGGCCGGAACGACGGCCCTGCTGCGCCGCGCGGGCGCCCCGGCCGGCACCAGCCCGCTCGCGGTCGTGCGGGCGGCGGCGCTCGGCGGCACCGCGGCCCGCGATGCCCTGTACGGCGTCGCCGACTGGCTGGGCTTCGGCGTGGCCAACCTGGTCAACGTCTTCAACCCGGACGTCGTGGTCTTCGGCGGCAACCTGCGCGAGGTGTACGCCGCGGGCGCGGCGACCGTCCGCCGCCGCCTCGACACGATGGCGCTGCCCGCCTCCCGCGAACACCTCCAGCTGCGCGCCGGCGCGCTCGGGGCGGACGCGCCCCTGATCGGAGCGGCGGAGATCGCCTTCGAGAACCTGCTCACGGACCCGTTGAACGGAGTGGTCGCGGGGTAGGTGTTGCCGGGTAGGAGGAGACTGGGCACGGCGAGACGACGGAGGCGAGCATGGCGCAGTACTCGGGCACGGCGGACCGGCGCTGGACCGCCCAGCTGCCCTGGCTGCTGCCCCCCGTGGTCGAGATTCCCGTGGTCGCGGCCCTCTGCTCGAGCCTCGCGCCCGTCGGCCGGGAAGCCGTCTTCGGCACCCCGGGCAGTCAGGCCGCGCTGCTCGTGGCCTTCCTGGCGGCGGTGGCCGGGTTCGCCGCGACGGTCCGCGGCGTCCGCGGAGTGACCCAGGCGCTGGTCGGCGGCGGGCTCGCGGTGACGGCCGGGGTCGTGGCGGCGCTCGCCGCGGGATTCCTCGCCGGCTCGTACCCGTTGCTCGGCCTCCTGACCGCCCACGCGGCCCTGTCGGTCGCCATGCTGGCGCGCGGCGCCCTCAGTAGCCCGGAGGGTAGTGCCGCCGGGCGCTGAGACCCGGCAGCAGGCACAGCGCGGCGACGAAACCGCCCGCGAGCGTCATCAGGTACGCCACCACGAGCGTGTCCGGCCCCCCACCGAGCATGACCGCGAGCACCACCAGCGCGAACCCGAGCAGGGCGGGGCCGGCCGCGAGCACCCACGCCGCCGTCTTGTGCGCAGCGCTCCACCGCGGCGACCCCGAGATCAACAACATCCCGGCGAACGGGCCGAGCACGGGCAGCACCACGGCCCCGGCGGTCAGCAGCGCCAGGCCGGCGTACTCGGCTCCGGAGGAGGGCGCCGCCGGCACGGCCGGAGCGGGAACCGGCCGCCGCAGGTGAGCGGGCACCCGCCCACGCCGGGCCGCGGCGGCCAGCGACTCGGGCGACCCCAGCCGGCGCAGGATCTGCGCGGGATCCTCGACCGGGCCGCCGCTCACGGACCGCCGCAGGGCGATGTAGTCGGCGACCGTGGTCATCAGCTCGTCCCGCAGCTCCGGCTCGAGGTCGTCGGTGGCGGCCCAGAGTGCCGCCAGGTAGTCGAGGACGAGCGCGTCCGTGTGCGCCAGCGGCGCGGTGTCGGTGGAGTACGGCCCGGACGTCATCGTTTTCCCCCTGAGAGCTTCGGCCGGCACGGTGCAGCCAGCATCGCCGCAGGCGTACCGGTGGCACATCCGACCGGGGACCGGCCTTGCCCCTCACCCCTCTGTCTTTCGGCCGACCCCCTGCGCGTGGCCCGGTTTTCCTAACCCGTCGAGCGCGACAGCCGATCGACCGGTCATGGCCGAGGACAGGCGCGCGCCCCTGCGCTACGTGTGGATCGTCGCCGGCCTGGCGCTCGTCAGCTCGCTGTGGTTCGCGGTCTGGAGCACCGTCGGGGCGGGGCCGGTCTGGATCGCGTACCTGACCATGCCGCTGGGCGGGGCGGTCGCGATCGTGGCGGTGCACAGGCTGGGGCGCATCGTGCGGCCGGACGCGGTGGCCCGGAGGTTCTGGCGGAGCCTGCTGGCCGGAACCGGCTTCATGACCGTCGGTTACGGGCTGATGGCGGTGAACGCCGTTCGCAACACCGTGGGTGACGACCCGCCGGACATGACGATCACCTCGGCCGCCTGTGTCGCGCTCGGTTTCGGGTTGGCCATGTGGGCCGTCGCGCGGGTGCCGGTGGAGGCGGGCGGCCCCGGCGAGCGCCGGCGGATGAACCTCGACCGGACCATCGCGTTCCTGGGGTGTTCGACGCCGCTCTGGTACTTCGGGCTGGCTCCGATGCTCACCGCCGACGACCGGTGGAGCCCGCAGACGCTGGTGCTCATCGGGCTCGCATTCCTCATGTCAGTCGGCGGTATCACGAAGGTGGCGTACCTCGGTGACGGGCCGGTCGACCGGACGGCGCTGCGGCTGGTGGCGACCATGGGCCTCACTGCCGCCGGGGTCGCCGTGCTGGCCACCACCTATGGGGACGCCGGCGGGCCGCCGTCGCAGGCCGTCGTGCTGCCGCTGGCGCCTCTGGTGCTGGTGCTGGCCGTACGGGCGCAGTGGAAGGCCGCCCTCGGCCGCGGGCGGGTGTCGCGCCGGTCCTCGCCGCTGCTGCCGTACCTGGCGGTCGCCTCGGTGGACCTGCCGCTGCTCGGCATCGCCGTGCGGGAGCTGCGCTGGACCGACCGGCTGGTGCTGGTGGCGGCCGTGGTGGTCAGTGTGTTCGTGATCGTCCGGCAGTTCGTGGCGTTCCGGGACAACGCCCGGTTGCTGCGGGACATCCGGGCGCAGGAGGAGCGCCTGCAGCACGAGGTCAGCCACGACGGGCTGACCGGCCTGGCGAACCGGGCGATGTTCCGGGGCCGGCTGCAGGCGGCGCTCGCGGCGGGCGAGAGCGCCACCGTGCTCCTGGTCGACCTCGACGACTTCAAGACCGTCAACGACTCGCTCGGCCACGACGTCGGCGACCAGTTGCTCGTCTCGCTCGCCGCCATGCTGCGGGAGCAGGCCGGCGACGGCCTGCCGGTGCGGATCGGCGGCGACGAGTTCGCCGTGCTGCTGGTCGGGGGTACGACCGTGGGGGAGACCGTCGCCCAGCGGATCCTGGACGCCCTGACCGAGCCGATCAGCGAGCACACGCTGCTGGTGCAGGCGAGCATCGGGATCGCCACCGCAGAGCCGGGTGCCTCCGTCGACCGCGTGCTGCGGGAGGCCGACGTCGCCATGTACGCCGCGAAGCAGCGGGGCAAGGCCGCGTACGTGCGTTTCCTGCCCGGGATGGCCGAGCCGGTCGTGGCGCACATGCGGCTCGGTGGGGAGCTGCGCCGCGCCGTCGACGAGGGCGAGCTGGAGGTGTTCTACCAGCCGATCATGGCGTTGGACACCCGGAAACTGGTGGGCGTCGAGTCGCTGGTGCGCTGGAACCACCCGGACCGGGGCCTGGTGATGCCGGGCGAGTTCATCCCGGCGGCCGAGCGTACCGGCCTGATCGTGCAGGTCGGGCGGTTCGTCCTGCGCGAGTCGTGCCGGCAGATCGCGGCGTGGCTGGGCGAGTTCGGCCCGGACGCGCCGGTCAAGGCGGGCGTCAACGTGTCGGCGCGGCAGCTGCACGACCCGGACTTCGTCGCCGACGTGCTCGCCGCGCTCGACGAGTCCGGCCTGGCGCCCGATCACCTGGTGCTGGAGCTCACCGAGTCGGCGGTGCTGCGGGGCAGCCAGATCTCGCAGAGCCTGCACGAGCTGGACGCGGCGGGTGTCCGCCTGGCGCTCGACGACTTCGGCACCGGCGAGTCGTCGCTGAGCCTGCTGCGGGCGTTCCCGGCGGCGATCGTGAAGCTCGACAAGTCGTTCGTGGACGGCCTGGAGATCGACGACGTGGACCCGGAGAGCCGGGACGCGCGGCAGGCGGTGGCCCGCGCGGTGATCCAGCTCGCCGGCGCCCTGCGCCTGGACTCCGTGGCCGAGGGAATCGAGAACGAGGCGCAGGCCGAGCGGCTGCACGCCCTCGGTTACACGCTCGGTCAGGGGTACCACCTCGCGCGGCCGATGTCCGCGGAGAACCTGACAGCTCTGCTGGCGGCGCAGCGGCAGGCCCTCCCGGCAGCCTGAACGCGCTCTCTTCAGGCGTGTGTCCGACCTATCCACTTAGTCGGTCTCGAAGGCTTTGACGGGACTTCGGTATGATCCCGTCGAAACTTTTGTATTTTTCGAAGATTCTTTTCGCCACTAGAGCGAAACCTTTGATTACCATCAGTCTTCGAACGACTTCGATGCAAGACAAGTACTCCGGCGTGGCACATGCCCGATCCGGGCGCTTCCGCGTGCCCACGTCCACCGGCACCACCTACCGGGAGGCAGTGCAGCGATGCAGAACGAGTCCACCGTCAGCCGCCGACACCTACTCGGAGCGGCCGCCGCGGGTGCCGCCGCGATCAGCACCGGCGCCGTCGCCGCGTCGCCCGCCGAGGCCAGCGGCCGGGGCGGCCGTCCGTCCCGGGTCCCGCGCGACAGGATCAGCGTGCAGCTCTACACGCTGCGCAACCAGCTCGCCATCGACCTCGACGGCACCCTCGCCGAGCTGGCCGAGATCGGCTACACCCGGATCGAGCACGCCGGCTTCGTCGGGCGTACGGCCGCCGAGTTCCGCGCCGCGCTGGACCACGCCGGACTGCGCGCCACCTCCGGGCACGTCGGGATCCCGCAACCGTTCGACGCGGCCACCTGGGAGCGGGCGCTCGAGGACGCGGCGATCGTCGGCAACAGGTACATCGTCCACCCGTACTTCGGCGCCGGAGCCGACGGCCAGCCGATCCGCGACAGCGCGGTCTACAAGGCCTTCGCCCGGGACCTCAACAAAGCGGGCGCGCTGGCCCGCAAGCACGGGCTCAGCTTCGGCTACCACAACCACCACAACGAGTTCGCCCGTCAGGACGGCGGCACCCGTACGGGATACGACGTCCTGACCAGCGAGACCGACCCCGGCCTGGTGCACCTGGAGGTGGACCTCTTCTGGGCGTTCCGCGGGGCGCACGACCCGGTCGACCTGATCCACGAGAACCGGGGCCGGATCCGCCAGGTGCACGTCAAGGACCTCGCGCCCTCCGGCAGCTTCGCCGACCCCGGCACCGGGCTCATCGACTTCGCCCGCATCTTCGAGCACTCCCGCGAGGCCGGGCTCGTGGAGTACATCGTGGAGCGCGACGACGCCGGCAGCCCACCCCGGACCCCGGCCGACGCGCTGATCACCGCGGAGGTCGGCTACGACTACCTCGCCAACCTGCGGTTCTGAGGGGAGAACCATGAAGCGGGTTCTCACCGCCGTACCCGCGCTCGCGCTCGTCGCGACCGCTCTGATGGCACCGTCCCACCCGGCCGCGGCCGCCCCGGCGGCCGCGCCGCCGCCGGACTCCGACTTCCAGAAGGTCACCCTCGACGACTTCCCGGGCGAGCCGATCGCCCTGGCCGTCCTGCCGGACAAGCGCGTGCTGCACACCTCCCGCAAGGGTGAGGTACGCATCAACGACCCCCGCAGCGGCCGCAACGTCCTCGCCGCCACGATCCCCGTCTACCAGCACGACGAGGAGGGCGTGCAGGGCGTCGCGATCGACCCCCACTTCCCGGCCAACAAGTGGGTCTACCTCTACTACTCGCCGCGGCTGAACACCCCGGTCGACAACCCGGCCACGCCGGCGGTGAACGAGGGCGACGCGCCCGAGCAGGGCACCGCCGCGGACTTCGCGCCGTTCAAGGGCGTCATGCGGCTGTCACGCTTCAAGCTCAACGGCAACACACTGGCGCTGAGCACCGAGCAGAGGATCCTCGACGTCCCCACCGACCGCGGCATCTGCTGCCACGTCGGCGGAAAGATCGACTTCGACGCCGCCGGCAACCTCTACCTGTCCACCGGCGACGACACCAACCCGTTCGCCTCCGACGGCTACGTGCCGCTGGACGAACGGCCCGACCGCAACCCGGCCTTCGACGCCCAGCGCACCGCCGCCAACACCAACGACCTGCGCGGCAAGATCCTGCGCATCAAGGTCACCGGCAACGGCGGTTACCGCATCCCGCGGGGCAACCTCTTCAAGCCGGGTACGGCGTACACCCGGCCCGAGATCTACGCGATGGGCCTGCGCAACCCGTTCCGCTTCGCCGTCGACAAGCGCACCGGGATCATCTACGTCGGCGACTACTCGCCCGACGCCCGTACCCCCAACCCGGAGCGGGGACCCGCCGGGCACGGGCGCTGGGCGGCCATCGACAAGCCCGCCAACTACGGCTGGCCGTACTGCGTGGCACCGGACATGCCCTACGTCGACTACGACTTCGCCACCCACACCTCCGGAGCGCCGTTCAACTGCGCCGCGCCGGTGAACGACTCGCCGCACAACACCGGCAAGCGCCGGCTGCCCCCGGTGGAGAAGGCCGAGGTCATCTACACGTACGGCGCCAGCACCGAGTTCCCCGAGCTCGGCACCGGCGGCATCGGACCGATGGGCGGCCCGGCGTACGACTACGACGCGAGGAACAGGTCGGCGACCAAGTGGCCGGAGTACTACGACGGCAAGCCGCTGTTCTACGAGTGGACCCGCGACTACGTCAAGGAGTTCACCCTCGGCCCGGCCAACGAGGTCACCTCGATCAAGCCCGTGCTGCCGTCGATCGTCTTCGACAACCCGATGGACCTCGAGTTCGGCCCGGACGGCGCGCTCTACGTCCTCGAGTACGGCGACGGCTACTTCGCGGAGAACCCGGAGGCGCAGCTCGCCCGCATCGACTACGTCCGCGGCAACCGCACCCCCATCCCGAAGATCACAGCGACCCCCACGCGCGGTGAGGCGCCGCTGACGGTGACCTTCTCCAGCGCCGGCACCACCGACCCCGACGGCGACACGCTGCGCTACGCCTGGGACTTCGACGCCGACGGCATCGTCGACTCCCGGCAGCCGAACGCCGTCCACACCTTCACCGAGAACGGCAACTACCGCCCGACGCTGAAGGTGACCGACCCGACAGGCCGCTGGGCCTCGGCCGAGGTGATCCTCCCGGTCGGCACCCTGGCCCCGCAGGTCAGCTTCGTCACCCCGACCGAGGACCAGCCGTTCGAGTTCGGCGACACGGTCACGTTCCAGGTGAACGTCGTCGACGACCAGCCGGTCGACTGCTCCCGGGTGACGGTGACCTACATCCTCGGGCACGACCAGCACGGGCATCCGCTCTCCACGGCGTCCGGCTGCACCGGCTCGATCACCACCTTCATCGACGGAGGCCACGCGGGAGCGGACAACCTGACCGCCGTCTTCGTGGCGGAGTACACGGACACCGGGACCCCGCCGCAGAGCGGCTCGGCGACCGTCGTCCTGACCCCGTCGGAGGACTGATCACTGTCCGTCACACCCGGCCGGGCTCGCATGGCGGGCCCGGCCGGGTGACCTCGGGCGTTTGCGCCGCACAGGCGCCGCCGGTCGGTCACCCTGGAAGGGTGGAGCGGCACGAGGCGTCGTGGTGGGCGGGATTCCTGCAAGAATCGGACCGTTTCGACCGCGCCCTCCTGGTCGAGGGCCTCGGCGACCTCGTCCTGCCGCACATCAAGGCGCCCCTGCTGCGCCGCGAGGTCCAGATCGCGATCGACAACGTCGTGCGCTACCTGGAGCGCCCCACGAGCGAGGACCGGCAGGACTACGCCCGCGACGCGACCGAGCGGCTGCACCACACCCTGAGCCGCATCGAGGACCGCTCGACCGGCTCGGCGATCTCCACCGACGAGGCGAACATCATCCTGCTGGCGCTGCGCGGCGACTACGGTGAGGCGGCAGCCGCGGCGGCGCCCCTGGTCGGCGCGAGCAAGCTGCAGCGGCTCTTCGTCACGGCGCTGCGCCTCGAACGCTTCGACATCCCGCTCACCCTGCGCCTGCTGGAGGGCGGCCAGACGCCCCGGGAGGCCGTACGCTCCGGCCACCTGATCGGCCGCTACAGCTGGTGGCCCTCCTGGCTCCTGCGCATCGTGACGGAACGGGCCCTGGCCGGCACCCTCGACGAGGAGACCATCGCGGCACTGGACAAGTGCGCGTACGCGGCGCTCAGCCCGATCCAGGCCAACCTGGCCCGCAAGCTCCTCAGCGGCGACGAGCGCCTGATCAGCACGGCGGCCGAGCGGCTGGCCGGCCTCGGTGAGGCGCAGGCCGCGGCCCGCCTCCGCGAGGGCGACCTGACCGCGGTAGCCCTGGCCGCCCGGCTGACCTCCATGTAGCGCCGCGGACTCTCAGCTTGCGTTTCGGACCTCCGGTTGCGCTCCGCGAGCCGACGCGACGGTGAGCGGTGGCGATCCGCCGTTCGCGGCGGGCACCATTCGCGCCGGAGGGGATTTCATGGACAGGCATGACAGGGTGCCGGACGACGACCTCGGCGCTTCGGGTTTGCTGTGCCGGCTGCACATGCTGCTGCACCTGGCGGTGGCCTCGGCACCGGGCGACACGTCCGTGCTGAAGCTGGCGATGATCCAGGCCGCCGCGGCGACCGGGGCCGACAGCGCGGTGCTCGGCACGGTGAACGACCGCGACGTCGTAGACGTCTCGATGCTGTCGGCCGCCGGCGGCCCGGTGCACGACGCCGGCGCTCTTGCGGTGAGCCCGCAGTATCCGCTCACCGACGTGATCGTACGGGCGAAGCCGATCTGGCTGGCGTCACCGCCGGAGGTGCGGGCCGCCTATCCCACCGGCGGCGCGCTGTGGGGGCGCGCCTTCGCGGGGGTTCCGTTGCTGGCCGGGGGCGCCGCGATCGGTGCGATCGGCCTCATCCACGACACCACCGGTCACCATTTCACGGACGTCGAGCGGACCTTCGTGAGCGCTGTCGCCGATCTCTGCGCCGGTGTTCTCTTTCAGGCGCCGGCCGGCACGTGGCCGCGGCAGAGGAATGCGCGGGTCACCGAGGCTTGACGCCGAGCTATGTTCGAAGAGTCGCGTCGCGGCAACGCTCCGTCGAGGGTGGAGGGAACGGGGGACCCGGTGGATCGCCTGATCGTGCAGCGTTTCTCCCTGCGCTCCGACGATGTGGAGCAGGTGCGTGCGTTCGGGACGGAGCACTTCTTCCCCCGGAAGTTCCTGCAGCCGCTGGGCCGGTCCGGACGTCTCGCCGCGCGTTTCCATCTCATGCGCCTGGGGCCGATCACCCTGTGCGATGCGCGGTACGGCGCCGATGTGACCCTGGGGTACGACTGTCCCGACGCGTACCAGGTCGGTGTGCCCCAGGCGGGCAGCCTGGAGGCGCATCAGCGGGACCGCGCCCTGGTCAGCGCAGGTAACCGCGCGGCGGTCTCCCGGGTCGGCGAGGACATGATCATCGACCGGTGGCCGGCGGACTGCCACCAACTCGTCGTCAAGATCGAGCAGGGCTACCTCGAGAACCAGCTGCAGAGCCGGCTCGGCGCGACGGTGCAGAGCCCCCTCGAGCTGTCCGGTGACCTCGACGTCGGTGCCGGTCCGGGCCGGGGCTGGGCGGCCCTGGTGCGCCTGGTCGCCGGCGAGTTCCGGACGGCGACGGGGATGCTCGAGCAGCCGCTGATCACCGGGCGCCTGATCGAGACGCTGACCGTCGGGCTGCTGCTGGCCGCGCGCCATCCCCACCGTGAGGCCCTGGCCCGGCCGGCGGTGGCGTACCGGCCACCGCCGGTGCGGCGGGCTGTCGAGGCCGTCGAGGCGCGTCCCGAGCATCCGTTCACCGTCGAAGGCCTGGCCGACGCCGCCGGGGTGAGCGTCCGCACCCTGCAGGCCGCGTTCCGGCGCTATCTCGGCTGCACCCCGATGGCGTACGTGCGCGACGTGCGGCTGTCTCGCGTCCACGACGAGCTGAGCGACGCCGACCCGGGACTCACCACCGTCACCGCCGTGGCCCAGCGATGGGGGTTCGCGCACATGGGCCGGTTCGCGGCCGCCTACCGGGCCCGGTACCACGTCGCGCCGTCGCAGACGCTGCAGGAGCCTTGAACGGCGGTCAGGCGCCGCCCGCGTTCAGCGTCACCGCCTTCGGGGTGAAGCCGGCGCCCGTCACGTCGACTCCCGCGGCCCGGGCCTGTTGCAGGGCCTGGCGGATGTAGTCGTTGGTGTACGCCGTGCCCTCCGGCTGTCTCGTGAGGATCGTGTCTCCCGTCTGGTTCCTGGTGGTCATCGAGAGGTCGACGGTCTGCTTCCAGTCCGCCTCGTCGACGAGGCCGATCCCGCCGGCCGACGGCCAGATGAGCTTGTTGACCTCGTTCATCTGCCAGAGCTGGTGGCTCTTGCCGAGCTTGGAGCCCTTGGCCACCACCATGTCGCGGCACGGCTGGGGGTTGTCGCGGCAGTACGCCCAGCCCTTGATCGTCGCGGTCAGGAACTTCACCGTCTGCTGCTGGTACGCCGGGTCGCTGAGCCGGCCGGTGTTGGCCCACACCGCGTCCTGCAGCATCGCGGAGCCGTTCGTCTTCCAGTCGATGACGGTGAAGTCGGCGGACGTGTAGAGCTTGCCCGTGGCCGGGTTCTTCGCCTCGAGGAGCTGGGCGTACTCGTTGTAGCTCATGGCCTGGGCGGCGTCGATCTCCTTCTTCAGGAGGGCCTGCATGTCGAACTGCTGCTGGACGAGGGTGACGTCCTTGCCCGGGTCGAGGCCGGCCTTGGTCATGCCGGCGAAGAGCTCGAACTCGTTGCCGAAACCCCAGTTGCCGACCTTCTTGCCCTTGAAGTCGGCCGGACCTGTTATCCCGCTGTCCTTCCACGCCACCTGGTAGGTGCCGGAGCGGGCGAAGATCTGGGCGACGTCGGTGATGGTGGCGCCCTGTTCGCGGGAGGCCAGGGCCTTGGGTACCCAGGCGACGGCGTAGTCGGCCTTGCCCTGGGCGAGCACCGTCTGGGGGACGATGTCGACGCCGCCTTCCAGGAGCTGGACGTCGAGGCCCTGTTCGGTGTAGAAGCCGCGGTCGACCGCGGCGATGTAGCCGGCGAACTGGGCCTGGTAGAACCACTGCAGTTGCAGCTTGACGGTGGTGCCGCCGGTCGGGGTGGTGGGGGTGTCGGCGGTACCGCAGGCGGTGAGCAGGAGGGCCGTGGAGGTGACAGAGGCGAGCAGCAGACGTCGCATGCGGGCTCCTCAGAAGATGGTTTTCCAGGGCATCGCGAGCCGCTCCAGCAGGAGCGTGGTGAGGTAGAAGACCAGTCCGAGCAGGCAGGCGCCGACCACGAAGGCCCAGGCACGGGGGTACGCGGTGAACGCGGCGGCGGAGGTGATCCGCGAGCCGAGCCCGTTCTGCAGGCCGCCGAAGTACTCGGCGACCACCGCGGCGATGACGGCCAGCGAGGACGCCTGTCGCAGGCCGGTGAAGACGAAGGGGAGGGCGCCGGGCAGCCGGACGAGGCGGGTGAACGTCCAGCCCGTCGCCGCGTAGCTGGTCATGAGGTCGCGGTGGGTGGGGTCGACCTCGCGCAGCCCGCGCAGGGTGTTGATGAAGACCGGGAAGAACACGATGATCCCGGCGACCAGCCGGCGGGGCACGCTGGAGGTCGACTCGAACATGTTGTTGAGGATCGGGGCGAGCGCGATGATCGGCAGTGCGTTGAGCACCGCCGCCACGGGCAGGGACACGTCGGACAGCAGGCGGAAGCGGCTCGCCGCCATGGCGCTGAGGATGCCGGCCGCCGCGCCCCAGAGCAGTCCGATCAGGGCGTTGAGGCCGCTGGCCGCCGCCGCGGTGAGGATGGCGCCGCGTTGCTGGAGCAGCTCGTGCCAGATCGCGGACGGCGCCGGCAGGATGTACGGCGCGATCCGGCCCAGGGAGACGACCAGTTCCCAGGCGACGAGGGCGCCGATGCCGAGCAGCACCGGGGGCAGGACGCGTCTCATGGCGAGCCGCGCAGGGTCTTGCGGACCAGGGTGACGAACGAGAAGAAGTCGGGGGACTGGCGGACCGTCTCGTCGCGGGACGGCAGGTCGATGGCGACGGTTCCGGTGATCCGGCCCGGGCGTGGCGACATGACCACCACGCGGTCGGACAGGAACACCGCCTCCGGTATGGAGTGGGTGACGAAGATGGTGCTGGTGCCGGTCTGGGCGCAGATGCCCAGCAGCTCGGTCTGCAGCCGCTCGCGGGTCATCTCGTCGAGGGCGCCGAACGGCTCGTCCATCAGCAGCAGCGGCGGCTGGACGGCCAGCGCCCGGGCGATCGCGACGCGCTGCTGCATGCCGCCGGACAACTGGGCGGGGTAGTGGTCGGCGAAGTCGCTCAGCCCCACCAGGGCCAGCATCTCCGACGCGCGGGCCTGCCGTGCGGCGCGGGACTGTCCGCGCAGCTCGAGCGGCAGTTCCACGTTGCGGCGTACCGTACGCCACTCGAAGAGCCCGGCCTGCTGGAACGCGATCCCGTAGGCCTGGTCGAGCCGGGCCTGGCGGGCCGGTTTGCCGGCGACCGTGACGGTGCCGGCGGTCGGGGAGATCAGGTCGGCGATCAGCCGCAGCAGCGTGCTCTTGCCGCAGCCCGACGGGCCGATGAGCGACACGAACTCACCCGCGCGGACGGCGAGGTCCACGTCGGACAGGGCGGTGACCTCGTCGGGGCGGCCCTGGTTGAAGACCTTGGTGACACCGGAGACGGATACCGCGGTCACATCGTCACCACCGGGACTCGGCGCCGGTGCCGCATGAGCGGCAGTTCCAGGAGGCTCACCGACCCGGCGACGACGAGGCCGAGCAGGGCCGCGCCGAGCATCGCGGTGTAGACCTTGGCGGGGTCGCTGGTCGCCTCCCGCGAGTACTCGATGACCAGGCGGCCGATGCCTCCCCGCGTACCCGTGGAGATCTCACCGACGACCGCGCCCACGACGGCGGCCGCGCCCGCGAGCCGCAGCGCCGGGAACAGGTAGGGCAGCGACGCCGGCAGGCGGAGCTTGACCAGGGTGCGCCACCAGCCGGCGGCGTAGCTGCGCATCAGCTCCACGCCGCTCGCCTGCGGCGACTGCAGGCCGCGCAGCATGCCCACCGCGACCGGGAAGAAGCTCAGGTACGCGGCGATCACCGCGACCGTCATCCAATCCGCCCAGGGATACGGTCCCAGGGACAAATTGCCGCTCCAGCCCGCCACCAGCGGCGCCAGCGCGACCAGGGGCACGGTCTGCGAGAGGATCACGTACGGCAGCAGGCCCCGCTCGACGAGCCGGAAGCGTTGCATCGCCACCGCCAGCAGCAGCCCCACGACCGTGCCGACGGCGAACCCGGCGGCCGTGATGCCCAGCGTGAACGCCGCCGCGCCGAGCACCACCTGCCACACCGGCCGGCCACCGGTGAGCTCCGGGCGGGCGAGCCGGCGCAGCATGTCCCACACGTGCGGCATGGAGAGGTCGTCGGCGCGGGGCAGGACCCGCGTGCCGAACAGCACCGTCCCGTCCGGGTTCCCGACCGCCTTGTAGCCCTCCCACACCGCCACGAAGACGACGACCGCCACGAGGGGGCTCAGGACGCGTCTCATGACAGGGCCGGGATGATGCTCTTCCCGTACGCCTCGAGCGTGCCCTCCTTGTCGTCGTGCTGCAGGTAGACGGCGAACTGGTCGACGCCGAGCGCCCGGAGCTCCTCGAGGCGGGCGAGGTGGTTCTCGACCGGCCCGAGGATGCAGAAGCGGTCCACGACCTCGTCCGGCACGAACGTGGCGTGCGAGTTGCCGGCCCGTCCGTGCTCGGCGTAGTCGTAGCCGCGCCGGTCCTTGATGTAGTCGGTCAGCACCTGCGGCACCGCGCCGTCCGCGCCGTAGCGGGCGACGATGTCCGCGACGTGGTTGCCGACCATCCCGCCGAACCACCGGGTCTGGTCCCGCTGGTGGGCGAGGTCGTCGCCGACGTAGGCGGGGGCCGCCACGCAGAACTTCAGGGCGGCCGGGTCGCGGCCGGCCCGCTCCGCTGCGGTCCGGACCGCCTTGATCATCCAGGCCGCGATGTCCGGGTCGGCGAGCTGCAGGATGTAGCCGTCACCCACCTCGCCGGTCAGGGCCAGGGCCTTCGGACCGTACGCGGCCACCCACACGTCCAGCCGGCTGTGCGGTGCCCAGGCGAACCGCAGCTCGCGGTCCCGCAGGGTGACCGTCTCGCCGTTGGCCAGGCCCCGGATGACGCCGATGCTCATCCGCAGCTGGGCGAGCGTGTTGGGCTGCAGGCCGAGGACCCGCAGCGCGGAGTCGCCGCGGCCGATGCCGCAGATGGTGCGGTTGCCGTACATCTCGTTGAGGGTGGCGAACTGCGACGCGATCACCGTCCAGTCCCGGGTGCCGGGGTTGGTCACCATGGGCCCGACCGTCACGCGGCCGGTCTCGCTGAGGATCTTGCTGTAGATGACGAACGGCTCCTGCCACAGCACGTGCGAGTCGAACGTCCACACGTGGCTGTAGCCGAGCTCCTCGGCGCGCTTCGCCAGCTCCACGACCTCGCTCGACGGCGGGTCGCACTGCAGGACCACACCGATGTCCATCGCGCCTCACCGCACCTTCGGGAAGCCGAGGTCGACCTCGGAGCCGGCCGGGTCGGGCCAGCGCGAGGTGACGACCTTGCTGCGGGTGTAGAACTGCAGCCCTTCCGGGCCGTACATGTGCAGGTCGCCGAAGAGCGAGGACTTCCAGCCGCCGAAGCTGTAGTACGCGACCGGTACGGGCACCGGCACGTTCACGCCCACCATCCCGCAGACGACGTCGTACTGGAACTGCCGGGCCGCGCCGCCGTCGCGGGTGAAGATGGCGGTCCCGTTGCCGTACTCGTTGGCGTTGACCAGCTCGAGCGCCTCCTCGTAGGTGTCCACCCGCACCACCGACAGCACCGGCCCGAAGATCTCGTCGGTGTAGAGCGGTGAGTCGGTCGGCACCCGGTCCACCAGCGAGGCCCCGAGGAAGAACCCGGGCCCGTCGCTGACCGGGGCGTCCCGGCCGTCGACGACCACCTCGGCCGCGCCCGGGTCGGCGAGGTAGCCGGCCACCCGGTCGCGGTGCTCGCGGCTGATCAGCGGGCCCATCTCGGCGGACGGGTCGGTGGCGGGGCCGACCGCGATCCGGCCGACCCGCTCCTTGATCGCCTCGACCAACGGGTCCGCGCTCGCGCCGACGGCCACCACCACCGAGACCGCCATGCAGCGCTCGCCCGCGGAGCCGTACCCGGCGCTGACCGCGGCGTCGGCCGCGGCACCGATGTCCGCGTCCGGCAGCACCACCATGTGGTTCTTGGCGCCGCCGAGCGCCTGCACCCGCTTGCCGTTCTCGGTGGCGGTCCGGTAGATGCTGCGCGCGACCGGCGTCGAGCCGACGAACGACACGGCCTCGATGTCCGGGTGCCCGAGCAGCACCTCCACGGCCTCGCGGTCACCCTGCACGACGTTGAAGGCGCCGTCCGGCAGCCCGGCCTGGCGCAGCAGGTCGGCGAGCATGAGCGACGCCGACGGGTCCTTCTCGCTGGGCTTCAGCACGAAGGTGTTGCCGCAGACCAGCGCGTTGCAGAAAATCCACATCGGGACCATGGCCGGGAAGTTGAACGGCGTGATGCCGGCGACCACCCCGAGCGGCTGGCGGATCGAGTAGACGTCCACGCCGGTGGAGGCCTGCTCGCTGTAGCCGCCCTTGAGCAGGTGCGGCGCGCCCGCGGCGAACTCGACGTTCTCCAGCCCGCGGGCCAGCTCGCCGGCCGCGTCCGCCACGGTCTTGCCGTGCTCGGCGCTGACCAGCGACGCGATCTCCTTGCGGTTGGCGTCGACCAGCTCGCGGAAGCGGAACATCACCTCGGCCCGGCGCGACAGCGACGCCGCCCGCCAGCCGGGGAATGCCCGCTTCGCCGATGCCACCGCCCGTTCGGTCTCGGCGGCGGTCGCTGCCACCACGTAGGCCTGTTGCTCACCGGTCGCCGGATCCCAGACCGGCAGCCGGCGGCCACTCGTGCCGTCTGTCGCCGTACCGTCGATCCAGTGTCTGATCTCGCGCACGCGGCCTCCTAAACCAAGTATTCGGACAGACCACGGGGGACGTAGCGGCCGTGGCCGGCGCGACCCTTGTACTCGTCGCCCTGCACGAGCACCGCGCCGCGGGAGATGACGGTGTCGACCTTGCCGGCGATCTCCCAGCCCTCCCACGCCGAGTAGTCCATGTTCATGTGGTGCGTCTCGACGCCGATGCGGGTCCGCCCGGCCGGGTCGTAGAGCACGATGTCGGCGTCGGATCCGGGCGCGATGACGCCCTTGCGCGGATACATGCCGAACATCCGCGCCGGCGTCGTCGCGATCGTCTCGACCCAGCGGCCCAGCGACAGCTTGCCGTCGACCACGCCCTGGTAGAGCAGGTCGACGCGGTGCTCGACCCCGCCGATGCCGTTGGGGATCTTGGAGAAGTCGCCGACGCCCATCTCCTTCTGGTCCTTCATGCAGAAGGGACAGTGGTCGGTGGAGACGACAGCGAGATCATTGGTACGCAGCCCGCGCCACAGATCCGCGCGGTGGCTCTCGTGCTTGCTGCGCAGCGGTGTGGAGCAGACCCACTTGGCGCCCTCGAAGCCGGGAGCACCGAGCTGGTCCTCCAGCGTCAGGTAGAGGTACTGCGGGCAGGTCTCGGCGAACACGTTGCGTCCGGCGTCGCGGGCCGCCGCCACCTGCTCCAGGGCCTTGGAGGCGGACAGGTGCACGATGTAGAGCGGGCAGTCGGCGGCCACGCTCGCCAGCCAGATCGCCCGGCTCGTCGCCTCCGCCTCCAGCTCCTGCGGCCGGGTCACGCCGTGGTAGTAGGGGTCGGTCTCGCCGCGTTCCAGGGCCTGCTTGACGAGGACGTCGATGGCCGGCCCGTTCTCCGCGTGCATCATGATCATGGCGCCGTTGTCCCGCGCCTTCTGCATCGCCCGCAGGATCTGCCCGTCGTCGCTGTAGAACACGCCCGGGTACGCCATGAACAGCTTGAAGCTGGTGATGCCCTCGTCGGCCACGAGCTGGTCCATGGCCTTGAGCGACTCGTCGTCGACCCCGCCCAGGATCATGTGGAAGCCGTAGTCGATGTGGCAGTTCCCGGCCGTCTTGGCATGCCACGCGGCGAGGCCGTCCTGCACCACCTCGCCGTAGCGCTGGATGGCGAAGTCGACGATCGTGGTGGTGCCGCCGAAGGCCGCGGCGCGCGTACCGGTGGCGAAGGTGTCGCTGGCCTCGGTGCCGCCGAACGGCATCTGCATGTGGGTGTGCGCGTCGATGGCGCCCGGGATGACGTACTTGCCGGTGGCGTCGATCGTCTCGACGTCCTCGGGGCCCCGGTCCGGTGCGAACACGGCGGCGATCGTCTCGCCGTCGACCAGCACGTCGGCGGGGGTGGGCCCGGCCGGCCCGACGACCGTGCCGCCTTTGATCAGGAAGCTCACGGCTGCACCAGCCCCTCGTAGCTGTCGGGGCGGCGGTCGCGGTAGAACTGCCACCGGTTGCGGACCGTCTCGAGCAGGCTGAGGTCGAGGTCCCGGATGATCAGCTCCGGCTCGTGGGTGTCGCCGACCTCGCCGACGAACTTGCCCTCCGGGTCCACGAAGTACGACTGGCCGTAGAAGTCGTTGTCGCCCAGCGGCTCGAAGCCCACCCGGTTGATCGCGCCGATGAAGTACTCGTTGGCGACCGCGCTGGCCGGCTGCTCGAGCTGCCACAGGTAGCCCGACAGGCCGCGGCTGGTGGCCGACGGGTTGAAGACGATCTGCGCCCCGTTGAGGCCCAGCGCGCGCCAGCCCTCGGGGAAGTGCCGGTCGTAGCAGATGTAGACCCCGACCTTGCCGACCGCGGTGTCGAACACCGGGTAGCCGAGGTTGCCGGGACGGAAGTAGAACTTCTCCCAGAAGCCGTTCACCTGCGGGATGTGGTGCTTGCGGTACTTGCCCAGGTACGAGCCGTCGGCGTCGACCACCGCGGCGGTGTTGTAGAGGACGCCGGGCTGCTCCTGCTCGTACATCGGCAGGACCATCACCATGCCCAGCTCGGCGGCCAGCGCCTGGAAGCGCTCGGTGGTGGGGCCGGGGACCGACTCCGCGTACTCGTAGTAGGCGGCGTCCTGGACCTGGCAGAAGTAGGGGCCGTAGAAGAGCTCCTGGAAGCAGATCACCTTGGCGCCCTGGGCGGCGGCGTCGCGGGCGTAGTCTTCGTGCGCCTTGATCATCGATTCCTTGTCGCCCGTCCAGGTGGTCTGGACGAGGGCGGCACGGACAACATCGTTCATGCCAGCTACCCCTCTCGGTCAGCGGTGGCCTAGGTCACCCCATCGATTGTGATCGCCTCTCCACCCCGTGTCATCGTCCCAGCACCCGGCTTGACATCGAGGGCCCAACGAGGGAGACACTAACGACACAGATGAAGGCGAACAATGGTTGTTCTGTTACTTAATATTCCGGAGCGGGTCGTTGTTAGGGCTAATTGCTGGGGCGGTTGACGACCGCAGTGCGCGGGGGATCGCGGCTGCCGTCAGCCGGCTCGTGACGGCGGGGGAGCTGCCGACCGGGGCGCGGCTGCCGACCGTGCGCGACGTCGCCCGGGAGCTGGGCGTCAGCCCCACCACGGTGAGCGAGGCGTGGCGCAGCCTGGCCCGCGCGGGGGCGATCCAGACCCGTGGCCGGTCCGGCTCGTTCGTCGCGACGCCCGCGGTGCCGCGCGGTCGCCTGCGGTACGCGCAGCTCGGCGCCGGCCTCGGCCCCGTCACGCACGACTACTCCACCGGCGTCCCGGACTACGACCTGCTGCCCAGCATCACCGACTCCCTGGCGCGGATCGGCGACGCCCGGCTCACCACCAGCTACCTCGAGGCGCCCGTGCTGCCGCCGCTGGAGACCGTGCTGCGGCAGCGGTGGCCGTACCCGCCGGAGCAGGTGACCGTCGTCGACGGCGCCATGGACGCGCTGGACCGGGTCGTCGCGACGCTCGTGCGGTTCGGCGACCACGTGCTGGTCGAGAACCCCGCCTTCCCACCGGTGCTCGACCTGCTCGACGCCGTCGGCGCCACCGTGGTGGGGGTGCCGATGGACGAGCACGGCATGCGGCCCGAGGCGCTGGGGGCGGCGCTCAAGGCGTACGAACCGGTGGCGGTCGTGCTGCAGCCGCGCGCGCAGAACCCGACCGGGGCCGGCCTCAGTGCGCGGCGGGTCGCCGAGCTGGCCGCCGAGCTGGCCGCGTACCCGGAGGTCACCCTCGTCGAGGACGACCATGCCGGCGACATCGCCACCGCGCCGCCGGTCAGCCTCGGCGCCCACCTGCCGGACCGGACCGTGCATGTCGCCGGGTTCTCCAAGAGCCACGGCCCGGACCTGCGGCTGGCCGCGCTCGGCGGACCGGCCGAGGTGATCACCGCGGTCACGGATCGGCGCCTGCTCGGGCCGGGCTGGTCCAGCCGGCTGCTGCAAGCCGTCCTCCTGGACCTGCTGACCTCGCCCGACGCCGAGGCGCAGGTGGCCGCCGCCCGCGAGGTCTACGCACGGCGGCGCGCCACGATGCTCGCCGAGCTGGCGGCGCGGGACGTCACCGCGACCGCGGCCGACGGCATCAACCTCTGGATGACCGTCGAGGACCAGCAGATGGCGATGCTCGCGCTGGCCGCACACGGCATCGCCGTCGCCCCTGGCACGCCGTTCGCCGTGACGCCGCTCGGGGCGGACCACGTCCGGGTCACCGTCGGCCTGATCCGCGACGGTCACGCCGAGCTCGCCGACATCCTCGCCGCCGCTGCCCGGGCCGGTGCCCGCGGCAGCGGACCCCGTAGCCGCCCGCACCCGCGCGGCTGGCGCTGACCCAGGGAGGCACCATGACCGATGACCTGCTCGCCCGGCACAGGGCCGTGCTGCCCTCCTGGGTGACCACCTACTACGGCGACGAGGCGATCGAGCTGGTCTCCGGCTCGGGACGCCGGGTGACCGACAGCGCCGGCCGGACCTACCTCGACTTCTTCGGCGGCGTGCTCACCACCATGCTCGGCTACGACATCGCCGAGGTCCGCGAGGCGGTGGAGAAGCAGCTCGCCACCGGCATCGTGCACAGCTCCACGCTCTACCTGATCCGGCAGCAGGTCGAGCTGGCGGAGAAGATCGCCCGGCTCTCCGGCATCCCGGACGCCCGGGTGTTCTTCGCCAACTCCGGCACCGAGGCCAACGAGGCCGCGCTGCTGTTCGCCACCAACCACCGCCGCACCAACCAGATCCTGGCGATCCGCAACAGCTACCACGGCCGCTCGTTCGGGGCGATGGCGATCACCGGGCACCGCAGCTGGTCGGCGAGCGGGCTGAGCCCCCTGCAGGTCAGCTGGCTGCACTCCGGCGACCGGCTGCGCGGCCGGATGGCGGGCCTGTCCGACGCCGAACACATCGACGCCGCCGTCGAGGACCTGCGCGAGGTGCTCGCCACGACCACGGCCGGCGACGTGGCGGCGCTCATCGCCGAGCCGATCCAGGGCGTCGGCGGTTTCGTGCACGCGCCCGACGGGCTGCTCGGCGCGCTGAAGAAGGAGCTCGACAACCACGGCATCCTGCTCATCGCCGACGAGGTGCAGACCGGCTGGGGGCGTACCGGTGACCATTTCTGGGGGTACCAGGCGCACGACGTGCAGCCGGACCTCATCACCTTCGCCAAGGGAATCGGCAACGGCTTCGCGCTGGCCGGCGTCGTGGGCCGCGCCGACCTGGTCAACGCCGTCCCGGCGACGAGCTTCTCCACGTTCGGCGGCAACCCGATCTCCACGGCGGCCGGCAACGCGGTGCTGGACTACGTCCTCGAACACGACCTGCAGCACCACGCCAAGCACGTCGGCGCCATCCTCCTCGACGGCCTGCGCTCCGCGGCCGGCGAGGCGGGCATCGTCGGCGAGGTACGCGGCCGCGGCCTGATGCTCGCCGTGGAGTTCGTCCGCCCGGGCACCACCGAACCGGATCCGGCGGCGACCCTGCGGGTGTTCGACGAGTGCCGCCGCGGCGGCCTGCTGGTCGGCAAGGGCGGCCTGTACGGCAACGTGATCCGGATGGGGCCACCGCTGACCCTCACCGACGACGAGGCCCGGCAAGGGCTGGCCATCCTGGTCGACGCGATCCGCACGGTCGACGCCGAGGCGTTGTGAGCACGGCGGGGCTCCGGCACCCCCGCCAGGGCGCCGGAGCCGGTCACTACTTTCTGTGAGCCGCCGCGCCGTGGGCAGCTCGGAACCGTGCCAAGGTGCGGCGAAGATGCGCCGACCGCCGCTGACCTGGTGGAGGGGCGACGTTCGTCCACTGCAGACCGGCCGTTCGGCGGACCTCCCCGACCTGCGAGTATGGTCACCCAGTGCATGCGGAGAGTGACTGCATCGGTGCGGCGGTGCAGAATTCTCAGTTCGCCGGGCCCGGGGTCTTCTGCGAGTGGCTCCGCAACGCCATCATCGGCGTGTGACAGACACCTCGGTCATCCTGGCCCTCGTCGTCGTTGCCGCTCTGGGTTTCGACTTCACCAACGGTTTTCACGACACCGCCAACGCGATGGCCACGTCCATCGCCACCGGGGCGCTCCGGCCGAAGGTCGCCGTCGCCCTCTCGGGCGTCCTCAACCTCGTCGGCGCGTTCCTCTCCGTCGAGGTCGCCCTGACCGTGACCAACGCCGTCGTCAAGATCCAGAACTCCAACGGTACGCCGAAGCCCGAGCTGCTCGCGGACGGCGGCTCGGCCCTGCTGCTGATCGTGCTCGCCGGCCTGGTCGGCGGGATCGTGTGGAACCTGCTGACCTGGCTGATCGGCCTGCCCTCCAGCTCCTCGCACGCGCTCTTCGGCGGCCTCGTGGGTGCCACGATCGCGGGCCTCGGCTGGGCGGGGGTGAACTGGACCGGCGACGGCAGCAAGCTCGACGGGGTGGTCGGCAAGGTGATGCTGCCCGCGGTCATGTCGCCGGTCATCGCCGGCGTGGTCGCCGCGGCCGGCACCTGGCTCATCTACCGGGTCACCGTCGGGGTCGCCCAGCGCTTCACCGACAACGGGTTCCGCTGGGGCCAGATCGGCAGCGCGTCACTGATCTCGCTCGCGCACGGCACCAACGACGCGCAGAAGACCATGGGCGTCATCACCCTCGCCCTGATCGCCGCCGGGAGGTGGACCGACACGGGAACCATCCCGTTCTGGGTGAAGGCGTCCTGTGCCGTGGCCATCGCGCTCGGCACGTACCTCGGAGGCTGGCGGATCATCCGTACCCTCGGCAAGGGCCTGGTCGAGATCGCCCCGGCGCAGGGCATGGCCGCCCAGTCCTCCTCGGCCGTCGTCATCCTGGCCTCCAGTCACCTCGGCTTCGCGCTGTCCACCACCCATGTCGCGACCGGTTCCATCCTCGGCTCGGGCGTCGGCAGGTCCGGGGCGCGGGTCCGCTGGCGGGTCGCCGGCCGCATGGTCGCGGCCTGGCTCATCACGTTGCCCGCTGCCGCGGTGGTCGGGGCGTTCACCTGGTGGATCGGGCATCTGCTCGGCGGGGGACTGGCGGGCGCGCTGGCCGTCTTCGTCATCCTGGTGGTCGCCGCATCCCTCATCTTCCTGCGGTCGCGGCGGATGCCGGTCGACCACGAGAACGTCAACGACGAGTGGGAGGACGCCCGCCCGGTCGAGCGCGTCCCGGCCGGCACGGCGAGCTGAGAGGCGTACGAGATGCACAACCTGGGATTCGCGCTCGAGGGTGCCTGGAAGGTCCTGGCGGCGGGGCTGGTTCTCGGCGCCGGCCTGCCGGCACTGTTCGGCCTGGGCATCCGCGCGCTCGCGTACGGTGCCGGTGGTGATGCCGGGAAGGGCTCCCCGGCCGGCATCGTGCTCGGCTGGGTGCTGTTCGCGATCGTGCTGCTGGGTGTGGCGCTGGGTATCACGTTCATCGTGGCGAGCGGCTTCGGCAAGGCGCTCAGCTTCGCCCACGTCTTCCCGACCCTGGTGGACAAGTGAGCGAGCGGGCGAACTTCCTGATCCGCGCGGTCGAATGGCTGCGGGCCGGGTACCCGTCCGGGGTGCCGCGGCAGGACTACGTCACACTGCTGGGGGTGCTGCGCCGCAAGCTCACCGAGGACGAGGTCCGCCAGATCGCCATCGAGCTCGCGGACCGATGGGTCCCGGACGGCGCCGACCCGATCACCACCGAGGACATCGAGGAGATGATCAGCTCGTCGATGCTGCAGGAGGCGTCGCCGGAGGACGTGGTGCGGGTGTCGGCGCACCTCGCCGCCGGCGGCTGGCCCCTGGCCGACCCGCCGGCGGAGTGAGGCGGGCGCTCAGCTCGTGTGGTGCACCTCCTGCAGCCGGTAGACCGGGGTCGGTATGCCCTCGTAGCGGGCCTTGAGCTGCAGCGCCAGGTAGAGCGAGTAGTGCCGCGACTGGTGCAGGTTGCCGCCGTGGAACCACAGGTTCCGCTGCTGCGTGGGCTTCCACATGTTGCGCTGCTCGCCCTCCCAGGGGCCCGGGTCCTTGGTGGTGTCCGAGCCGAGGCCCCACACCTTGCCCACCCGGTCGGCGGTGGCCCGGTCGACGATGTCGGCGACCCAGCCGTTCATCGAGCCGTACCCGGTGGCGTAGACGACGAGGTCGGCCGGCAGCGTGGTGCCGTCGTCGAGGACCACCGCGTCCTCGGTGAGGTGGTCGACCTGGCCCTGGGCGAGCTTGATCCGGCCGTCCGCGACGAGATCGGCGGCACCCACGTCGATGTAGTAGCCGGAGCCGCGCCGCAGGTACTTCATGAACAGGCCGGAGCCGTCGTCGCCCCAGTCGTGCCGGAAGCCGGCCTTCTCGAGGCGGGCGTAGAAGTCGGCGTCGCGCTCGGCCATCCGCTGGTACAGCGGGATCTGGAACTCGTGCATGATCCGGTACGGCAGCGAGGCGAAGATCATGTCCGCGCGGTCGGTGGTGACGCCGTTCGCGACGGCGCGCTCCGAGTAGAGGTCGCCGAGACCGATGTCCATCAGCGACGCCGACTTCACGATGTGCGTGGAGGAGCGCTGCACCATGGTGACGTCGGCGTCGTGCTCCCACAGCGCGCCGCAGATGTCGAACGCCGAGTTGTTGGACCCGACCACCACGACCCGCTTGCCCCGGTACGCCTCCGGCCCGGGATGCTCGCTGGAGTGGTGCTGCTCGCCGCGGAACACGTCCTGGCCGGGCAGGTGCGGGCGGTTCGGCTTGCCGGACATGCCGGTGGCGAAGACGACGTGGGCCGGGCGCAGCTCGACGGACTCGCCGTCGTGGTCCACCACCACCCGCCAGGTGCCGGCGTCCTCGTCGAAGGCCGCGGACCGGACCTCCGCGCGCGACCAGTACGGGACCTCCATCACCCGGGTGTACATCTCCAGCCAGTCGCCGATCTTGTCCTTGGGCGCGAACACCGGCCAGTTGGCGGGGAACGGCAGGTAGGGCAGGTGGTCGTACCAGACCGGGTCGTGCAGGCACAGGCTCTTGTAGCGCTTGCGCCACTGGTCGCCCGGGCGGTCGTGCCGGTCCAGCACCAGCGACGGTACGCCGAGCCGCCGCAGCCGGGCGCCGAGCGCGATCCCGCCCTGGCCGCCGCCGATCACCACGACGTACGGCTGCTCGGTGCGGCCCAGGGCGTCCTGTTCCCGCTCCCGCTCCTCCTTCCAGGAGCGGCGGCCCTTGCGCAGCTCGTGCTCGACGCCCTGCGGCCGGGTCTCCTCGTGGCCCTTGAGCTCGCGCAGCGTGGTCAGCAGGGTCCAGGCCCGGCCGTCGCGCAGCCGCAGGTGGGCGGTGCCGCGCCCGACGCGGGTCTCGAAGCGCAGCCACGCCTCGGTGACCCCGTCCGACTCGGACGGTTCCTCGGTGAGCGCGAACCCGGACGGGTCCACGTCGTCCAGCAGGGCCGCGAGCAGGGCCGCGACGCCCGACCGGCCCTCGACCGTGGTGATGTTCCAGGTGAACGCGACCAGGTCGCGCCAGAAGCTCTCGACGGCGAACAGCCCTGCGGCCCGTTCCCCGTCCCGGTCACGCAGCGCGGACTCGAACTCGCCGAGCCACGCCTCCACCCGCTCTCGTGTCTGCGTCATGTCTCTCAGCACACGGCCGGACACCGTACGCGCAAAAGGGTTGCACCGTGTTGCACGCGCCTGCCTGTGGCGGCGATCACAATCAGCGGGTTACAGTCGCCTGGTCATGGGTGACTTCAACGCCATCCTGCCGGGCACGGACCTCTCACGGCATGCCCGCGACCTGAGGCGCGTCCACCATGCCGTGCTCAGCGGCAGCCGTACGCCGCTGCGCCCCCGAGCCGTCGTCGAACGGTCCTGGACGCGGGTGCTGCGCGCCGGTCTCGACCCGGACCGCACCAACGCGCGCGACCCGCACCGGCCGGACGAGGTGGAACGCCGCCGCCGCGAGTCCCCGCTGCACGTCGTCATCGACGAGCTGGCCCACGTCATCCACGACGTCGCGCTCATGGTCGTCACCGACGCCGACGGCATGATCCTCTGGCGCGACGGCGCCCCGGCCACCCTGCGCCGCGCCGACGGGCTGGGTTTCCGCGAGGGTGCGGTGTGGACGGAGTCCGTGGTCGGCACCAACGCGATCGGCACCGCGCTGGTCGAGGCCGCGCCCGTGCAGCTGTTCTCCGCCGAGCATTTCGAGCAGGTGCAGCACGCCTGGTATTGCGCCGCGCATCCCGTGCACGACCCGCGCACCGGCGAGCTGCTCGGCATCGTCGACGTCAGCGGCCCGGCGCTCACCCTGCATCCCGCGATCGCGGCGCTGGTGGAGGCCGGCGTACGCCTCGCCGAGTCGCGGCTCTGGCGGCACCACGCGGCCCGGCTCGACCGGTTGCGGCGCTCGGCGGAGCACGTCGTCGGCACGGCGTCGGGCCCGCTGCTCGTCGTCGACGACCAGGGCTGGGTGGCCCACAACTCCGGCGTCGCCGCCCGGGACCGGATTGCCGCGCCCCGTGCCGGGACTGCTCTGGCCGTACCCGGAATGGGGTTGTGTCTTCCGGAACGCCTCGCCGAGGGCTGGCTGGTGCGGCCGGCGGGACGGGCCCGGGGCATGCGGGCCACCCTCGACCTTTCCGGTACGCCGGTGCTGTCGGTGACCGGGGAGGGCGAACCGTGGCGAGCGCCGCTGACCCGCCGGCACGCCGAGATCCTGACCCTGCTGCACGCCGCCGGCCGGTCCGGCCTGACCGCCGGAACGCTGAGCCGCGCCCTGTACGGCGACGACGAGCACGTGGTGACCGTGCGCGCGGAGATCTCCCGGCTGCGGCGCGCCATCGGGGCCCTCGTCGCCACGAACCCCTACCGCCTGGCCGACGGTGTCGTCCTCGAGATGGCGGGCTGAGCGATGGCCGGGCCCAGGACCGTCCGCACCGGCGCCAGCGTGGGGGACTTCCTTGCCGCCGTGCCGGACCCGAAGCGTCGCGCCGACGCGCAGACCCTGGTCGCCCTCATGGCGGAGGCGACCGGCGCGGCTCCCGAGATGTGGGGCGACACCATCATCGGCTTCGGCTGCTACCACTACCGGTACGCCTCCGGCCAGGAAGGCGACTGGCCGCCGGTGGGCCTGTCCCCGCGCAAGACCGCGCTGACCGTCTACCTGTCCGCGGGGTACGACGAGCACCTCCTCACGAAGCTCGGCCCGCACCGGGCCGGCCGCTCCTGCCTGCACGTCCGGCGCCTCGCCGACATCGACCCGGACGTGCTGCGAGCCCTCGTCGCCAGCGGCTTCCGCAAACTCGACGGAAAGACCCTCACCGCGGATTGATCCGTTCTGGGAGCGCTCCCGTACTGCTCGCCGAGGTCCTCTGACAAGGAAGGCTCAGGCGAAGATGCACATCCCCCGTAGTTCCGCCCGCCGCTGGCAGATCGCCGGCGTCGCCGCGGTGGCCGTGGCCCTGACGGGTGTCGGCCTCGGCGTGGCCTCGGCCGGCGAAACCGCCGCCCCCACGGTGACCTGCCCCGCCGTCGCCGGCGCGCTCGGCGCGGTCCCGGCCCGCGCTCAGGCCGAGATCGACCGCAACCTGACCCTCCTCGACACGCAGATCGGTGAGGCGAACAAGCGCCTGGCATCGAGCGCGGGCGAGGGTGGCCCCAACTTCATCCAGAACGCCATCCTGGGCCCGCTGAAGGACAAGCGCGTGGCGACGATCAACCGCATGGCGACGGCGATCGGCCGCAGCGCACCCAGGCCGAACCTCGACGTCCAGGGGCTCGCCACCTGCACCTTGAAACGCGGCGGCGCGACCGCGGCCCCCACCGCAGCCCGGACCACCGCGCCGGCCGCGCCGGCCGCCGGCTCGGCGCCGACGGTGTCCTGTCCGGCGGTCACCGGGCTGCCGTCCATCCCGGCGCAGGCCCGCGACGAGGTGGCGCGGAACCTGGAGCTGCTGGACACGCAGATCGCCGAGGCGAACCGGCGGCTGGCGACGAGTGCGGGGGAGGGCGGGCCGAACTTCATCCAGAACGCCATCCTCGGGCCGCTGGAGGACAAGCGCGTCGCCACGCTCAACCGCATCGAGACCGCCATCGGGCGGCATGCGGCCAAGCCCGAGGGGCTCGAGCGGTTCGCACCCTGCGGCCTGAACAACTGACCCGACGGGAGCGCTGCCGACTCGGCAGCGCTCCCGCTCAGTCGCCGCGACGACGCCTGAGCTGAGGCGCCACCTCGAGCCGGAAAGAGAATGGCTCCTCGGCAGTGAGCGCCTGGCCGGGACCCGCGACCACGGTGGAAACGTAGCGATCGCCGGTCAGCCTCTGGAGGTGCATCTCCACCGAATCCTGCGGCTGCTCCACTCGCATGTACCAGTCGATCCCGGCCGCTGCGTACAACTGCGGTTTGAGGAGTCGGTCCGTTCCGGCGTTGCTGGGTGAGACCACTTCGACCACGAGCTTCGTCTCGGCGGCCTCGACGGTCGTGCCTACGTCGTCGGTATCTGCCACGACGATGTCGGGCTGCACCACCCGTCCGCCTGCGAGGCGAAGGTTGACGTCCTGAAGCACCAGCAGTCCGGCGCGCTCGGCCGCCTCGTAGAGGCCCATGGCGAGCAGGAACACGATGTGCTGATGGCGCTTACCGAGGGGTGGGAGCACCCTCACCGTTCCGTCGATCAATTCGGTCCGATGAGGAGTCTCGCCCAGCGCGAAATACTCGTCCTCTGTGACTACCACGGCACCACGGCGTAGTTCTTCAGCAGGACGCCGTGCAGCGGAGCGCCCGCCTCCCCGGCGACGACCGGGTGGTAGATGCGCGCCGCGGCGTCCACCACGTCCAGCGGCGGACGCCAGCCGGCCGCCGCCCGGCGGGCCTTGCGTTCCGGGGGGTTCTCGTCGGTGATCCAGCCGGTGTCGACCCCGCACATGAAGACGCCGTCGCGGGCCAGGTCGGGCGCCGCCACCCGGGTCAGCATGTTCAGCGCCGCCTTGCTCACCGACGTGTGGGGGTGCCGCTCCGGTGCCATCCCGCCGCCGAACCAGCCCTCCCGGCCGGTCACGTTCACCACGTAGCGGTTGCCCGTCCCCGGCCCGGTCAGGACCGGCCGCAGCCGGTCGAGGAGCAGGAACGGCGCGACGACGTTGACCAGCTGCACCTCCAGGAGCTCCACCGGGTCGACCTCGCCGATCCGCGCGGTCCAGGAGTTGTGGGAGCCGGGCACGACCAGCGCGCCGGTGGCGTCGGTCAGTGCCGCCGGCTCGTGCCCTACGTGGTCGAGGGCGGCGCTCCACTCCGGTGGTGCCGCGCCCGGCCGGTAGCCCGGCACCGACTCCACGGCCCGGCCCTCCGCGGCGGCCAGGACCTCGGCCGCCACCAGCGGCTGGTACGCCCACGCCGGCCGCCGTACTGTCTGAGCCGCGTTGTTCACGAGGACGTCGAGCCGCGTGCCGCCCTCGGCCAGCCGGTCCGCCAGCGCCAGCACCTGACGCGGGTCGCGCAGGTCGGCGCCGATCACGCGTAGCGACGGCAGCCACTCGGCGGCGTCCGGCTCGGCGGCGTACCGGCGCGCCGCGTCCGCGGGGAACCGGGTCACCACGGTGACGGCGGCGCCGTCGCGCAGCAGCTTGAGCGCGACCTGGTACCCGATCTTGACGCGGCCGCCGGTCACCACCGCCCGCCTCCCGCGCAGGTCGGTCCGGGCGTCCCGCTGGGCCCGGTGGAGCTCGGCGCAGTCGGGGCAGAGCGCGTGGTAGAAGGTGTCGACCGTACGGAACCGGCCCCGGCACGTGTGGCACCGGCGCTCCCGCCGCGTGTTCCCGCCACCCGGCTGGGCCGCGGGAGCGACCGGCACGCCCTCCGCCCGGGACGCCGCGCCGGTGGCCGTACCCGCGACGGTGGCACGGTCGGCGGCTGCGGTGGCGCGGCGGCGGTCGGCACGGCGCTGCCGCTGGGCGTCCTTCAGCAGGCCGTCGACCGCGCGTTGCACCCGGCGGCGGTCCGGGTCGTCCATCGGCCGGGCGCGGATCTCGTCGAGCACCCGCAAGGCCAGCTCGAGCTCGTCGGCGTCCATCGTGTCCCTTCCCGCCGTGCAGGGTGTGGGTGGGCCGGATTCGAACCGGCGTCCTCCGCCTTTGCAGGGCGGCGCGTCGACCACTGCGCTACCACCCACCCCGCGGCGGTGGGACCCGACCGGACTCGAACCGGCATCCTCCGCCTTGAAAGGGCGGCGCGACTACCCCTGCGCTACAGGTCCCACCTGGCGGCATCGTAACCACGTTGATCAACGCGGCGCCATCAGAAAAGCGGTCGCCGCGGACCGTCACCGGCTCCTACGCTCGGCCGCCATGGACATGAGCTGGGCGGACGGCGTGACACGGGTGGCGGTGCTGACGGGGGCCGGCATCTCCACCGACTCCGGCATCCCCGACTACCGCGGCCCCGACGGCGTCTGGACGCGCGACCCGTCGCTGGTCGACGCGTTCACCTACCAGTCCTTCATGGCCGATGCCGACGTGCGGGCGAGATTCTGGCGTACGTACGCCGGCCACCCCGCCTGGACCGCCCGGCCGAATGCCGCCCACCGTGCGCTCGCCGACCTCGAGCGCGGCGGGTTCGCGGTGCGCGTCCTCACGCAGAACGTCGACGGGCTGCACCAGAAGGCCGGCTCGAGCCCGCGCAAGGTGCTGGAGCTGCACGGCTCGATCCGGGAGACGGTCTGCACCGGCTGCGGCGCGCGGACCCCCACGGCGATCGACGGGGCGGACGGGGACCGGAGGTGCGCCGCGTGCGGAGGGATCCTCAAGCTCGGCGTGGTGATGTTCGGCGAGCACCTCGACCCGGACACGGTCGGTCTGGCCGAGCGGATCGCGTCGCACAGCGAGCTGATGCTCGTCGTCGGCAGCTCGCTGCAGGTGGAGCCGGTGGCGTCGCTGTGCGCGGTGGCCGTCAACGGCGGGAACCGGCTGGTCATCGTCAACCGGGACCCGACGCCGTACGACAGCCTCGCGACCGCGGTGGTCCGGGAACCGATCGGCACCGTCGTGCCCCGGATCTGCGCGGCGCTGTCCGGCGGGGGCGGCTCATCCAGCGCGAATGAGGCTGTCCCCGGCCTGCCCGGGCGATAGTGGGACACCGAGATCGCAGAGAAAGAGGTACGCGATGAGCAGCCCGACGACCTCCAAGCTCCTCATCACCGGCATCGCCCTCGCCGCGGTGGGCGGTCTGGTCGGCCTCGCCGGTGCGACGGTGACCGCAGTCGCGGCGGCCGGTGCAGCCCGCCGCCGAATCGGGCGGATGGAGGTTCCGCCTGCTGAGCTGGCGCGTCGGCAGTGGCGCCGGGCGCGCACCGCAGCGACCGCCGGCGCCGGGGCCTGGCGCAACGGAACGGCCGCCGCACCGGTGAGCGGACTCGCCTAGGTGGCTCGTCGCCGGCCACGGCGGATGGCACGCGCCTGGTGCCGATGGACGGCGACCGGCCGCACCTCTCCGCGGAGGAGCCGTCAAGGTCTGCGACGCTTTCCAGGCCCGCACCGGCGTCGACGTACCGGTGCACGTCGACGGGGCCCGGCCGCGTCCGGCTTCCACCACTGACGCGCTCCGCGGTGTGCGCCGGGCGGGTCAGTCGTCGCCCGGCGCGCCTCCCGGTCTCTCGGCGTTGCGGCCGCGGCCCAGGCGGACCGCCCCGACGAAGACACGCACACCCAGGCCCAGGACCACCAGGTCGAGAACCATCTGCAAGGTGACGACGCTCCGGGTGAGCGGGCTTGTCGCGGTGATGTCGCCGAACCCCACCGTGGAGAACACGGTCACCGCGAAGTACAGCGTGTCGGTGCGGCTCAGCGCCGGGACGTTGAAGGAACCTGGATGCGCGAGCGCTAGGACGTAATAGGTCGCGGCGAACAGCAGGACGAACAGCGGGGCGGTGGCCGCCGCGCCCTCGATGGCCCGGATGGCGGGGTTGGCGGAGGTGATGACCGCACGTACCTGCCATCCAGCCGTCGCGAGTAGCAGCAGCAGGCCGCCAGCGAAGACCTCGCCGGAGGGCACGTGCGACAAGCGGTCCAGCGGAAGCAGGTAGTAGAGCGCGACAAGCACCACGGTTGTCGCCAGCGCGCGGGTCAGACCTGCCGCGACGAGGCGGCGTCGCCTGGTCACCGGGGACACCGCGGCCGCCGGATGTCGTTGCCCGGGCTCCGGCTCGCCGGCACCACGGGCTCGCCGCGTCCACATGCCGCCATCATCGGTGCGACGGGGGCACTGAGCCCTCACCCGGACAGGACGAGAGACCTGACCCCCGTAGGGCGGAAGTGGTGGGGCACGACCGCGAGCATGGGAGCAGCGGGCCGGGTCATCCCGAGGGGATGAGCCAGGTCGGCTGACGGAACGATAATCCGGTCGCCTGCGGCGTCAGCTGCTCCTACGCTCGGCCACCATGGACATGGGGTGGACGGACGGCATGACGCGGCTGGCGGTGCTGACGGAGGCGGGCATGCGCGCGAGGTTCGGGCCGCGCACGGCCGCTCATCCCGCATGGCAGGCTCCGCCCGACGGGACCCACCGCGCCTCCGGGCTGCACCCGCTCCGGACGACGAGGCCGGATTTCCGGCACCCGCGATGGCAGGGGAGGCGGTCGCCCGGAGAGCTGCGTCGCGGGCGCCGGCGGTCACCCACCTGCTGGACGCGGCGGGGGCGGACCGCATCGCTTCCGCCGTCCCGGTGGCCCCGACGGCGGTGACCGTCGTGGCGCTGGTGCCCCGGGCCCGGCGCGGCGCCCCCGGCACAGGGGCGCCGCGCCGTACTGGTCACTGCAGCTGCAGGGGTACGACGTCCGGGGCGCCGAGGCGCGCGGCGTCCGCGGTCTCGTCGTCCGGTTGTTCCTGGGACGCTCGTTCCGCCTCCACGCGCAGCCGGTAGTTCTCCACCTCGCGGGCCCGCTGTTCCTTGGTCCAGCCGAGGACGTCGCCCATCAGGTCGGCGGCCATGGGGGCCGCGGTCACCCCCCGGTCGAACGTCTCGATGGAGATCCGGGTACGGCGGGTGAGGGCGTCCTCGAGGTGGCGGGCGCCCTCGTGGCCGGCCGCGTACGTGATCTCGGCCCGCAGGTGGTCGTCGGCGCCGTCGAGGGGCTTGCCCAGGGACGGGTCGTCGCGGACCAGGTCGAGCACCTCGTGGACCAGGGAGCCGTAGCGCTTGAGGAGGTGTTCGACGCGGGCCACGTGCAGGCCCGACTCCTCGGCCAGGACACGGCGGCGGTTCCACAGGGCCGTGTAGCCCTCGGCGCCCAGCAGCGGTACGCGCTCCGTGCACGACCGCGGCACCGAGCGACCGAGGCCGTGGACCGCCGCGTCGATGGCGTCCTTGGCCATCACCCGGTACGTCGTGTATTTGCCGCCCGCCACGACCACCAGCCCCGGCGTCGGGCTGGCCACCGTGTGCTCGCGGGACAGCTTCGACGTCGACTCCGACTCGCCGGACAGCAGCGGGCGCAGGCCGGCGTAGACGCCCTGCACGTCGGTGCGGTCCAGCGGTGTCGCCAGCACCTGGTTGACCTGGTTGAGCAGGTAGTCGATGTCGGTGCTGGACGCCGCCGGGTGCGACTTGTCCAGGGTCCAGTCGGTGTCGGTGGTGCCGATGATCCAGTGCCGGCCCCAGGGGATCACGAAGAGCACGCTGCTGGGCGTACGGGTGATCAGGCCCGTGGAGGACTGGATCCGGTCGCGCGGCACCACCAGATGGATGCCCTTGCTCGCGCGGACGTGGAACTGCCCGCGCTCGCCGACCAGCGCCTGGGTGTCGTCGGTCCACACCCCGGTCGCGTTGACCACCTGCTGGGCGCGGATCTCGAAGGTGCGGTCGTGCTCGAGGTCGTGGACGCGTACGCCGGTGACGCGCTCGCCCTCGCGCAGGAAGCCGACCACCTCCGCACGGGAGGCGACGTGGGCGCCGTACGCGGCCGCCGTGCGGGCCAGGAACATCGTGTGGCGGGCGTCGTCGATCTGCGCGTCGTAGTACTGCAGGGCGCCGACCAACGCGTCCTTCTTGAGCGCCGGGCAGGCTCGCAGCGCGCCGCGGCGCGACAGGTTGCGGTGGCGGGGGAGGCCGCCGTGGGTGGTGGCCATCAGGTCGTAGAGCTGGACGCCGGTGCCCGCGTACAGCCGTTCCCAGACCCGGTGTTGCAGCGGGTAGAGGAACGGCACCGGGCGGGTCAGGTGCGGTGCGAGGCGCTGCAGGATCAGCCCCCGTTCCCGCAGGGCCTCGCGGACCAGGGCGAAGTCGAGCATCTCCAGGTAGCGCAGCCCGCCGTGGATCAGCTTGCTGGAGCGGCTGGAGGTGCCCGAGGCGAAGTCGCGGGCCTCGACGAGCCCGACGTTCAGGCCGCGGGTGACGGCGTCGAGGGCGCTGCCCGCACCCACGACACCGCCGCCCACGACCAGCACGTCCAGCTCGCCCTCGGCCATGGCGGTCAGGGCCGCCTCACGACCGGTGGGGGAGAGAGCTGTGTTCTCAGTCAACGTCTACCCAATCGAGAGTGCGCTGGACGGCCTTCTTCCAGCGGCCGTATCCGTCCTCGCGTTGCTCGGCGGACCACTGCGGCTGCCAGCGCTGCGATTCGTTCCAGTTCTCGCGGAGCTCGTCGGTCGACTTCCAGAAGCCGACCGCGAGCCCGGCCGCGTACGCGGCGCCGAGCGCGGTCGTCTCGGCCACCACCGGCCGGCTGACCGCGACGCCGAGCACGTCGGCCTGAATCTGCATGCAGAGGTTGTTGACGGTGATGCCGCCGTCGACCTTGAGCACGTCCAGGGTCACGCCGGAGTCCTGCGCCATCGCCTCGACCACGTCGCGGGTCTGGTAGCAGATCGACTCGAGGGTGGCCCGGGCCAGGTGCGCGTCGGTGTTGAAGCGGGAGAGCCCCACGATCGCGCCGCGCGCGTCGGAGCGCCAGTACGGCGCGAACAGGCCCGAGAACGCCGGGACGAAGTAGACGCCGCCGGTGTCCGGGACCTGCGACGCGAGGGACTCGCTCTGCGCCGCGTCCTTGATGATGTGCAGCTGGTCCCGCAGCCACTGCACCGCCGATCCGGTGACCGCGATCGAGCCTTCGAGGGCGTAGACCGGTGCGGCGTCACCGAACTTGTAGCAGACCGTCGTGAGCAGGCCGTTCTCCGACCGTACGAGGTCTGTGCCGGTGTTGAGCAGCATGAAGTTGCCCGTACCGTAGGTGTTCTTGGCCTCGCCGACGTTGAAGCACACCTGGCCGACCGTGGCGGCCTGCTGGTCGCCGAGGTCGCCGGTGATCGGGACCTCCCCGCCCAGCGTGCCCGGCCAGCGGGCCACGCCGTAGGTGTTCGGATCCGACGACGGGCGGATCTCCGGCAGCATCTGCCGCGGGATGCCGAAGAAGCCGAGCAGCTCGTCGTCCCAGTCGAGGGTCTCGAGGTTCATCAGCATCGTGCGGCTGGCATTGGTCACGTCGGTGACGTGGTTGCCGCCGTCGACGCCGCCGGTCATGTTCCACAGCACCCAGCTGTCGGTGTTGCCGAAGATGGCGTCGCCACGCTCGGCGGCCTCGCGCACTCCGTCGACGTTCTCCAGGATCCACTGGATCTTGCCGCCGGAGAAGTACGTGGCCGGCGGCAGGCCCGCCTTGCGCCGGATGACATCGCCACGGCCGTCGCGGTCCAGCGCCGAGGCGATCCGGTCGGTGCGGGTGTCCTGCCAGACGATCGCGTTGTAGTAGGGCCGCCCGCTGCGCCGGTCCCACACCACCGTGGTCTCGCGCTGGTTCGTGACGCCCAGTGCCGCCAGGTCGCTCGCCTGCAGGTTCGCCTTCTGCATCGCGGTGCGCACGACCGAGATGGTGCGTTCCCAGATCTCGATCGGGTTGTGCTCGACCCAGCCGGCCTGCGGCAGGATCTGCTCGTGCTCGAGCTGGTGGCGGGCCACCTCGTTGCCGCCGTGATCGAAGATCATGAAACGGGTGCTGGTGGTGCCCTGATCCACTGCGCCGACGAAGTCAGCCACGTCGTGCCTCCACGGTCTCGGGGGTCTCTGGGGTGGGAAGGCGGCCCGGTTCCGGCGGTTCCGCCGACGGCAGGAAGCGCCCGACCAGGACCTGGTACAGCCCGGCGCCGAGGAGGCCGCCGAGGATCGGTGCCACGATCGGTATCCAGAAATACAGGTATCCGGTCTGGTCGCGGAACGCCCCGCCGTAGCCGGTGAAGTAGCTCGCCAGGCGGGGACCGAAGTCACGGGCCGGGTTGATGGCGTAGCCGGCGTCGGTGCCCCAGGCCATGCCGATGCCGACGACGAGCAGGCCGATGATGAACGGGGCGAGGTTGGCCCCCGGGGGAGTACCCGCGGCGTCGGTGATGGCCAGGATGAGGAAGAGCAGGATGGCCGTACCGATGATCTGGTCGCGGAAGGCGCCCCACTCACCGACGGGAAGTGTCCCGTTCCCCGGCAGAGTGGAAAAAACGCCCTGGGTCTTGATGGTGAGGTTGGGGTCCGCGTGGTGCAGGACCTCGGTGTAGTTCCAGCGCACCAGCAGCGCGGCGACAAACGCGCCGAGGAACTGGGCGCCGCAGTAGGGAGCCACCTTGCGCCACTCGAAGCCCTTGAAGGCCGCGAGCGCGATGGTGACGGCGGGGTTGAGATGGGCTCCGCTGATGCGGCCGGCGACGTAGACGCCGAGCATCACGCCCAGGCCCCAGGCCCAGGCGATGCTGTCGTGGTCGCCGATGCCGCCGCCGACCACCTGGGCGACGACACCGACCCCGAAGAGGATGAGGATCATCGTTCCGGCGAACTCAGCGGCGAGCTCGCCGGCGAGTCCCGGAATCTTCAATCGTGCTGCCATGTGCCGAAGCTATGAACGGCGTCACACGCGGGCAATGAACGCCGTTCGACATTGCCGAACGAATCCCGCGGGTCCCGTTCGACATTGTCGAACGCCGAACGATGGGCCGGGGTCTCGTCGTGGCATAGAGTCCGAAGCGTGCCCGGAACGGTCCAGTCGATCGAGCGAGCCGCCGCGATCCTGCGGATGCTGGCCGGCGGCTCGGGGCGGCTCGGGCTCGCCGAGATAGCTCGCTCGCTCGACCTGGCGAAGCCGACGGTGCACGGGATCCTGCGGACGCTGCAGCACGTCGGCTTCGTGGAGCAGGACCGGGCATCGGGGCAGTACCAGCTGGGCGCCGCCCTGCTGCACCTGGGCACGAGCTACCTCGACATCAACGAGCTGCGGTCCCGCTCGATCAACTGGGCGGACCCGCTGGCGGCGCGCTCCGGCGAGGCCGTCCGGATCGGCACGGTCCTCGAAGGGCGCGTGCTGGTCGTGCACCACGTCTTCCGTCCCGACGACACCTTCCAGACCCTCGACATCGGTACGCTCCTGCCGCTGCACGCCACCGCGCTCGGCAAGGTGCTGCTGGCGTACCGGGCCGCCCGCCCGGCGGCGCCGCTGGACCGCTTCACGCACCGCACGCTCGTCGCGGCGAAGGACATCGCGGCGGACCTCGAGAAGGTCCGTGAGGTCGGGTGGGGCGCCGAGATCGAGGAGTACACCGTCGGCCAGGCGGCCGTCGCGGCACCCATCCGCGGCTACGGCGGCCTCGTCGTCGGGGCGATCGGCGTCTCCGGCCTCGTGGAGCGCATCTGCGACAGCCGGTACCGTCCGCACCCGCGGCTGGTCGGCTACGTCCGCGACGCCGCCCGCGCGGTCTCCCGCGACCTGGGAGCCGCCCGGCACTGAAACGCAGGGGAGGGACCTCATGACCGAGCGCTACGTGGTCGCGATCGACCAGGGAACCACGTCGACGCGGTGCATCGTGTTCGACCGGCGCGGCCAGCTCGTGTCCCTCGCCCAGCAGGAACACAAGCAGTACTTTCCCAAGCCGGGCTGGGTCGAGCACGACGCCGCGGAGATCTGGCGCAACGTCGAGCGGCTCGCCCCGCATGCGCTGCGCCGGGCCGGGATCACCCTGGACCAGGTCGCCGCGGTCGGCATCGCCAACCAGCGGGAGACCACGGTGGTCTGGGACCGGCGTACGGGGGTGCCGGTCGGCCGCGCCCTGGTGTGGCAGGACACCCGCACCGACTCGCTGGTGAACCGCCTGCTGACCGAGCCGGGCGCCGACGGGGTCCAGCAGCGTTCGGCCCTGCCGCTGGCCACGTACTTCTCCGGGCCGCGGCTGCGCTGGATGCTCGACCACACCCCGGGCCTGCAGCAGCGCGCCGAACGCGGCGAGGTGCTCTTCGGCACGATGGAGACCTGGCTGATCTGGAACCTCACCGGCGGCCTGCACGTCACCGACGTGACCAACGCCAGCCGCACCAACCTGCTCGACGTGCACACCCTCGACTGGTCGTCGGAGTCGCTCGAGTTCTTCGGCATCCCCCGCGCCATGCTGCCCGAGGTCAGACCGTCGGTGGCGGTCTTCGGGACCGCGGCGGCGGCTTTTCCGGGGGTACGCATCGGAGCCGCGCTCGGCGACCAGCAGGCGGCCCTGTTCGGCCAGACGTGCTTCACCCCCGGCGAGGCGAAGTGCACCTACGGTACGGGCAGCTTCCTGCTGCTGAACACCGGCACGGAGCTCGTCCGCTCGGACAACGGGCTGCTCAGCACGGTCGCGTACCAGATCGGTGACGCCCCGGCCCACTACGCGCTGGAGGGCTCGATCGCGATCACCGGCTCGCTGGTCCAGTGGTTCCGCGACCAGCTCGAGCTCATCACCAGCGCCCCGGAGATCGAGACGCTGGCCCGCACGGTGGCCGACAACGGCGGCTGCTACATCGTCCCGGCCTTCTCCGGCCTGTACGCGCCGCACTGGCGTTCCGAGGCCCGCGGCGTGATCGTGGGGCTGACGTCGTACATCACCAAGGGTCACCTGGCGCGCGCGGTCCTCGAGGCGACGGCGTGGCAGACCCGCGAGGTGGTCGACGCGATGAACGCCGACTCGGGGCTGACCCTGAAGACGCTGAAGGTCGACGGCGGGATGACCGCGGACAACCTGCTCATGCAGTACATCGCCGACGTCCTGGACGTGCCGGTGGTGCGGCCGCTCGCCGCGGAGACGGTCTCGCTGGGTGCGGCGTACGGCGCCGGGCTGGCGGTGGGTTACTGGCCGGACCTGGAGGACCTGCGCCACAACTGGCACCGGGCGGCCCAGTGGCTCCCGGCGATGGACCCGGGCCGCCGCGACTCCGAGTACCAGAACTGGCGGCGGGCGGTGGAGCGCACCTTCGACTGGATCCAGCCGGCCTGACGCCTACGCGGCCCGTCGGCGCCGGGGCTGGGCGGCCTGCAGGGAGTGCACCCGGTTCCAGATGGCGTCAGGGCAGACCGCGGAGTCCTGACGGCGCAGGTCGTACCGGTGCAGCTGCCGTACGCGGAGCTCGAGGTACCCGCCGGTGACGGCGTACGGGTCGTCGCTGTCGGTCCAGAAGCGCATGTGGTCGTCGCGGTGCGACTTGTCCTGGGAGGTGATCTGGAGGATCTCCAGGTGCTCCGGCAGCGCCCGGAGGATGACGAACGGGCGGTCCTTGGCCCCGTCGCCCTCGCGGAACTCGACCTCGCCCCACCAGATCTCCCCCGGCTGCGGGTCGGGCGGGGTGTACGACCCGGCGGTGCTCGGGCGGCGGACGATGCGGTTCGGGAGCTTGCGATCCAGGAACCGGATGACGGCATAGCAGACCAGCGCGGTGACGACGGCGATCAACGGGGCGACCATGGGCAGCGCGAACGCCGTCTCCCGCAGGCGCCCGCCCGTTTCGGTCGCCGCGCCACCGAGGTAGTGCCGGTCGGCGATCATCGCCGTCAGCGCTGCGACGGCACACAGGGCGGCCACGGTGCCGGCCCGGACCAGGTGCAGCTTCTGCGGCCGGGGCTCCTTGCCGCGTCCGGCGTGCCGGACCAGCAGGTAGGCCACCACCGGCGCCAGCGCCACGCCGATCCACCACGACGGGTACGCGGCCACCTGACCCGGGTTCTCCACCAGCAGGTACGCCACGATCGCCGGGGAGGCGAGGATGAAGCCGGGGATCCCGATCGCGAACCCCGCCACGATCGGGAACACGAAGAGGAACGCGAAGCACCCGAACCCGGAGGAACCCTGCCGCTGCACCATCAGCTCCTTTGCCATCGACGCAGTCGCCGATGGTAGGGGGCTGCGATGGCGCGGCCGGTTTATGGAGTACAGGTGGGACGGTCGGGCGACCACGGCCGGAGGATTGCCGCAGGGACTGGTCTCCGAGTAGGCGGCGCATTTACGGGTATCTCCGCAGGGACGCTACGGCCCGGGGCCGTACGGCAGGCGGGAGGGCGTGCGGTGGCGACCAAGGAACCGGCGGAGATCGCTCACGCGGCGGTGGCGACGGGCGTCAAGAAGGCCGAGCTGCGATGGGACAAAACCCTGGTGGGGTCGTTCCTTGCCGGGGCGTACATCGCCTTCGGGGGGCTGGTCGCCATCACCGTGTCGTCCGGGCTCGACCCGCGCACGTGGGGGAGCCTGCCCACCCTGTTCACGGGTGCGGCCTTCACCCTCGGACTCGTGCTGGTGCTGATAGCCGGGTCGCACCTGCTGACCGGCAACATGCTGCTGGTGCCGATCGGGGCCATGCAGGGCCGGCTCGGCTGGGGCGACGTGCTGAAGAACTTCACCCTGGTGCTCGTCGGCAACCTCGCCGGCGCCCTGTTCGTCGCGTTCTTCCTCGCGGTCCAGACCGGTGTCATCGGGCACGTCGGCAGCGACGCCGGGACGTCGGGCGCGATGACGTACGACCGGCTCGCCGCGATCGCGGGCGCCAAGGGGCTGCACGAGACCGAATGGCAGATCTTCCTGCGCGCGGTCGGCTGCAACTGGCTGGTCTGCCTGGCGGTCTGGTTGTCGCTCGCGGCCGATTCCGTCTCGGGCAAGATCCTGGCGATCTTCTTCCCCATCATGGCATTCGTCGCGATGGGGTTCGACCACGTCATCGCGAACATGTTCTTCCTGCCGGCCGCCATTTTCGCCGGGGTGCCCGACATCGGCTGGGACGACACCCTGCGCAATTGGGTGTTCGCATTCCTGGGAAATCTCGTGGGCGCGGTGGTGTTCGTGGCCACGTCCTATTGGTACATGTATCTGCGCGACGAGCCGTCGAAGGAGAAACCGCGCGAGCTGACCTGAGCGACCGGGCGAAGGTGGTGTCCGGACACCACCTTCGCGGTCCCCGGCGGATCAGAAGTCGAAGAGGGCGCCCGTCTCGCGGAGCATCTCGCAGCGGTTCGGGAAGGTCTCGCCGTACAGCACCGGCCGGCCCTGCCAGAAGCCGGTCGCGGTGGCCGTCACCGGCTGGTATTCGCGGGTGCAGAAGCCGTCGGGCTGCACGTCGAGCGCTGCGAGGTCGCCGTCGACGGTCGCGACCGTGGCGCAGGCGTCGGCCGACCGGGGGTGGGTCCCGGCGGCCGGTCCGCAGGTGAGCAGGGTGATCCTCGCCTGCTGGGAGTTCGGGCCCTGCACCATCAGCGCCAGGGTGGAGCGGGACGTGTCGGCGGTCGTTGCGGCAGCGGGGGTGGCCGCGGCGAGAATGCCGGCACCGGCGGCGCAGAAAGCGAACAGGCTGACGGCGGCGCGCTTCACTGACGTCATATTTCCTCCAGGGGCTCCGACCCGTTGTGCGGGTCGTCGTCGTCCGGCCGTCGTGTGGCCGGGCCAACGGTGAGCCTAAGGAGAGAATTGGTCTTCCTCTAAAACAGCTTGTTGCATTCGGGAGCGGTGAGAAAAGGCTCACACGAAGGCGCTGAGGCCGGTCACCGCACGCCCCACGATCATCGTGTTGATCTCCCGGGTGCCCTCGTACGAGTACAGCGCCTCGGCGTCCGCCACGAAGCGGCCGATGTCGTAGTCGAGCACGATGCCGTTGCCGGCGAGCAGCTCCCGGGCCCACCCGACCACCTCGCGCATGCGGGTCGTCGTGTACGCCTTCGCCAGCGCGGAGTGCTCGTCGCGGAACTCGCCCGCGTCCTGCAGCTGCGCCAGGCGCACACACAGCCCCAGCGACCCGGTCACGTTGCCCAGCATCCGCACCAGCAGGTCCTGGACCAGCTGGAACTTGCCGATCGGGCGACCGAACTGCTCGCGCTCCTTCGCGTACGCCAGGGCGATCTCATACGCCGCCAGCATCACCCCCACCGCCTCCCACGCCACGCCGCTGCGGGTCTGGCGCAGGATCTTCGCGGTGTCCTTGAAGGAGCGGGCGTTCTGCAGCCGGTCGGCCTCCGGGACCACGCAGTCGGTCAGCGTGATGTCGGCGTTCTGCACGATCCGCAGCGCGATCTTGTTCTCGATCTTCGTGGCCGCGAACCCCGGGTTGTCCTTCGTCACCACAAAACCCTTGACCTGGTCGTCCTCGAGGTCCCGGGCCCAGACCACGATCAGATCGGCGAAGGTGGCGTTGCCGATCCAGCGCTTCTGCCCGTTGAGGACCCACCGGTCACCGTCGCGGCGGGCGGTGGTCCGCAGGCCGGCCGCCACATCGGAGCCTCCGGTCGGTTCGGTCAGCGCGAAGGCGCCGATCGCGTCGAAGTCCCGCATCGCCGGCAGCCAGCGCTCCTGCTGCTCGGGCGAGCCGCACGTCTCGATGCTCCCCATCGCCAGGCCCGAGTGGACGCCGAAGAACGTGGCCATCGAGGCGTCCGCGTGTGCCATCTCCAGCGCCAGCCAGCCGGACAGCAGGTTCGAGTGCTTCGCGCCCGCGATGCCCAGGCCGGCGAAGCCCTTGACGAGCGGGAAAGGGAACTCCGCCCGGGCCCAGTGATCGTTGGCGATCGGCACCACCTCCGCCTCGAGGAAGGCCCGGACCCGGCTGACGATCTCCGCGTCCTCGGGCGTCAGCAGGTCCTGGAAACGGTAGAGGTCACCCGTGAGCAGCTCCGACATGCGGGGCCACATACCCAGATGACATGCTCACTAGACTTCGAGGTCATGCTCACCATGCAGGAGGCGCTCGCCCGGCTCACCGCGTACTGGAGTGACCAGGGGTGTCTGGTCGTCCAGCCGATGAACACCGAGGTGGGTGCGGGCACCCTCAACCCCGCCACCTTCCTGCGGGTGCTGGGGCCGGAGCCGTGGCGGGTCGTGTATCCCGAGCCGTCGGTGCGGCCGGACGACGCGCGCTACGGCGAGAACCCCAACCGGCTGCAGACCCACACCCAGCTCCAGGTGATCCTCAAGCCCGACCCGGGCAACCCGCAGGAGCTGTACCTGGGCAGCCTCACCGCGCTCGGCATCGACGTCGCCGCGCACGACGTGCGGTTCGTCGAGGACAACTGGGCGTCGCCCGCCCTCGGCGCGTGGGGGCTGGGCTGGGAGGTCTGGCTCGACGGGCTCGAGATCACCCAGTTCACCTACTTCCAGCAGGCCGGCGGCCTCGACCTCGACCCGGTCTCCGTGGAGATCACGTACGGTCTCGAGCGCATCATCATGGCCCTGCAGGGCGTCACCCACTTCAAGGACATCGAGTACGCCCCGGGCGTCAGCTACGGCGAGGTCTTCGGCCAGGCCGAGTACGAGATGTCGCGCTACTACCTCGACGACGCCGACGTGGCCGCGACCCGGCAGCTGCTCGACCTGTACGCGACCGAGGCGCAGCGGCTCGTCGACGAGGGCCTGCCGGTCCCCGCCCACACGTTCGTCCTCAAGTGCTCCCAGGCGTTCAACGTGCTCGACGCCCGCGGCGCCGTCTCCACCGCGGACCGGGCGGCCGAGTTCGCCCGCATGCGCCGCCTCGCCGGCGACGTCGCCCGGCTCTGGGTGGCCCGCCGCGAGGAGCTCGGGCACCCGCTCGGCGTGGCCGGCCCGCTGCCGGAGATCGCCGTCCCGGTCGCGGCCGCCGCGCACGGCGACGAGCCCCGGACCCTGGTGTTCGAGATCGGCACCGAAGAGATGCCGCCGGCCGAGGCGTACGCCGCCCGCGACCAGCTGCGGCGCACCCTCACCGACCACCTCGCCCAGACCCGCCTCGCCCACGGCGACATCCGCGTGTACGCCACCCCGCGCCGCCTGATCGCGGTCGTCGGCGACGTGGCCGCGCGCGAGGACGACCACACGCTGACGGTCAAGGGACCGCGCACCACCGCGCCCGTGCAGGCTCGGGAAGGCTTCGCGCGTGCTCAGGGCGTACCCGTGGAAGCGCTGGAAACCACGGACCTGAACTATGTGGTCCGCCGGCACGTGGCGGGCGGCGCGGCACCCGCCGTGCTGACCGGCGTGCTCGCGAAGGTCGTCGCCGGCCTGCGCTCGGCGAAGAACATGCGCTGGAACGACCCCCGCCTCGCGTTCACCCGCCCGATCCGCTGGCTGCTGGCCCTCTGGGGCGACACCGTCGTGCCGGTCACCGTCGGCGCGCTCGAGGCGGGCCGCGAGACCCGGCTGCTGCGGACCGCACAGACGCCGGTGCTGCGGATCGCGTCGGCCGAGACCTTCATGGAGACCATCTCGGTCAACGGCATCCTCGCCGACCCCGACGACCGGCGCGAGCTGATCGTCACCGGCGCCCAGGACCTGGTGTACGGCGAGGGCCGCGTGGACTTCGGCTCCCTCGTCGACCAGCTCGTCCACCTCGTCGAACAACCCACCCCGCTGCTCGGCCGCTTCGACGAACGCTACCTGGACCTGCCGGACCCGGTGCTGACCACGGTGATGCGCCGACACCAGCGCTACCTTCCCGTACGCGACGACGACGGTGCCCTGCTCCCGATGTTCGTCACCGTCGCCAACGGCCCGGTCGACGTCGACCTCGTCCGGGCCGGCAACGAGGCGGTCCTGCGCGCCCGCTACGAGGACGCGGCGTTCTTCTACCGCGCCGACCGTTCGACGCCGCTCCCCGAGATGCGCGAACGGCTCCACCGTCTCACTTTCACCGACAAGCTCGGCAGCATGGCCGACCGCGCGGGCCGCATCGACGCCCTCACCGCCCTGCTCGCCCCGGCGGCCGGCGTCACCCCGGACGACGAGGAGGTCGCCGACCGCGCCGCCGAGCTCGTCAAGCTCGACCTCGGCTCCCAGCTCGTCACCGAGATGACCAGCCTCGCCGGCACCATGGCCCGCGACTACGCCCTGCACGCGGGCGAGCCGCCGGCCGTGGCCCAGGCCGTGTACGAGGCGGAACTGCCCCGGCACACCGGCGACGAGCTGCCGGCATCCGTACCCGGCGCGCTGCTGTCGCTGGCCGACCGCCTGGACCTGCTCGCGGGCCTGGCCGCGACGGTCGGCCTGCCCACCGGCAGCAGCGACCCGTTCGCAATCCGCCGAGCCGTCCTGGGTCTCCTCGCGGTGCACCGCGAGCACCCGGACCTGTCGGGCATCGACCTGTTCACCGCGCTGGGCTGGGCGGCGTCGCTGCAACCGGTCGCGGTGGACGAGGTGGTGCTCGCCGACGCGCGCGAGTTCCTCACCCGGCGTCTCGAGCAGGTCCTCACCGAGGAAGGACACCCGGTCGACCGGGTCCGGGCCGCGCTCCCGCACGCCGGGCGGCCGGCGCTGGTGGACCGGCTGCTGGCTCAGCTCGGCCGGCTGGTGGCGGAGGAGAACTTCCGCTCCCTGGCCGCGGTCATGCAGAGGGCCCGCCGGATCGTTCCTCCGGGTACGGCGGCGGACTACGACCCGGCGCAGCTCAAGGAACCGGCGGAGGTGGCGCTGCACGAGGCGGTGACGTCGGTACGCGACGCCTACGACGGCACGGCGGATCTGGGACGCTTCACCGCTGCGGCGGCGCCACTGACGGCGCCTGTGGGCCGCTTCTTCGACGAGGTGTTCGTGATGGCGGACGATGCGGAGCTGCGGGCGGCACGGCTCGGGTTGCTGGCCACGGTGCGCGACCTGGGGGAGGGGCTGCTCGACTGGCGCGAGCTGCGGCTCTGAGGATGTGCGTCGGCTCCGAGACAGTGGAAGCCCTCGCCGGCTGGCACGCTAGGTCTTTGCCCATGGCGCCGCAGCGGGCCGATGGCGAGGGACATCATGACCGACAAGGACGGGCGGGACCTCAGGGACTCAGCCGACGGGCACACTCCGGCGGAGGCCTCGGTCGCGACGGAACACATGCAGAGCCTGATCGAGGGCAAGATCGAGGAACTGCAGGCCGACGAGAAGCGTGCCGGCCACGATGACCGGCCGCCCGGAAAGCGCAAGGCTTTCCGTGGCCCTGCCGACCTCGACGTGGTCTACATCGGCGCGGTGACACTCGACCAGATCGTCGCGACGCGTTACAAGCTCCAGGCTCATAGCACCGACATCTCGGATGAGGCTTACCAGCGGTTGGCCGAGGCCCTGCAGAATCTGCAGCTCGAATATGGGCGGTACGGTTCCGGCTACGTGCTCGACAACTATCTCTGTCGATACATACCGGCCGGTGTCGCCATCAAGATCGTGCGTCGGCCGGGTCTGTACGCCAGGCTCGCATCGTTGATCACCTTCCAAGGGCGGTATCTGGACCAGATCGACCTCTCGTACCTGCCGGAAGCCGCTCGCACCACCGATCCGGCCCTTGAAGCGGCGATCTGGGACTGCAAGCGGATCTATCTCCAGGCGCTGCGGTGCCGAGCTCGACGACGGTCCTAACTGGTCAGGTCGATCTATTCGGTCTTCGTCTACCTGCTGAGCCTCGCCGACTCCGAGGCCATGACGGGGTACGACGTCCAACGAACCGAGCGGGCTCTGCCCAAGGTCCAGGAGCAGCTGCGCTACATCGAGGACATGCTCGAACAGTCCAACACCATGGAGGCGAGGCACGACTACCTGCTCGGCATGCTCATGGGCGTCTTCGGCCTGTGGGGCGCGTTCTGGTTGGCCTTCAACTGGTTCGGCATACTGCGCAACCTGCCGGACGGCATACTCGTCGGCGTAGCGATCGCGGGCGGCGTCGGCGCGATCATGAGCGTGATGACGAGGTTGACCTCCGGCAAGCTGTCGGTGGACAGCCGTGCGGGCCCGATGCTGATCAGGCTGGCGGGCGGCTTCCGGCCGGTGATCGGTGCCATCTTCGGCCTCGCCCTGTACATCTTCATCGCCGCCAGCCTGCTGCCCGTGGCCGTCACGGTGCAGGGCCTCAAGCTCACCTACTTCTTCATCGGCGTGGCGTTCATCGCGGGATTCAGCGAACGGCTCGCGCAGGACGCCATCACCCGGGCGAGCAGCGCCATCCCGGCCACCGAGGTGCCCGAGGACCCGGCGCTGAAGCCCTCACCTCGGCCGGGAAAGCCGGCGAAGGCATAGCTCGGGCTGTGCAGGCCGGTTTCGGTCCGCGGTCAGTCGGTCTCCGACGGGATGGCGATCGTGTCGGGGTCGAGTAGGCCGGTGCTCTCATTGCCGAAGAGGTCGGCGGGGTCCGCGCCGAGGAAGTTGTCGACGTCGATCTTGGCAGCACCGTCCGGTGCGGTGATCGGGGTGCCGGTGGTCAGGTCGAGCCGGATCGCGACATGGCCCGTGGCGCCGTCGATGAACTGCAGGATGTCGATCTCGGCGGCCGTGAGCCTCCCGCCGTCGATCCACAGGTCCAGGACGATCGGCCGGTCCGCGGGGGCGTCCGGGAGCTCGCCGGCGAGGTCCTTCTCGACGGTGACGGCGAAACGCTTGGCCTCGGCGTACGCCTGGGCGGTCGACGAGGTGACGATCAGGTGATGCGGGTCGGCGCTGTCGCGGACGACGCTCGCACCGTCGAGCAGGTTGGTGGCGGCGGTGGTCAGCTGCTCGACCATAGCTTCGCTCTTCAGGTCCTGCGTCGGTAGGCCGAAGCCTGCCCCGGCGAGGTGGGTGAGCTTCTTGCTCTCGATGGCGACCCACTTGCCCTCGAACAGCGGCTCCAGGTCGGGCAGCTTGCCGGCGGCCGCGTCGCTGAGTGCCTCGGCGGAGGTGGCGGTGCCGAACTCGGCGGCCAGCTCGGCCACGGGCACCTTGGCGTACAGCGTCCCGTCCAGGTAGCGGATCTCGGTGCCGGTGACGCCGTTGACAGTCGCGGCGATCATCGACCGGTCGTCCTCCGGGCCGGCGCCGGCTTTGTCGTACGCGATGGTGAGCGAGGAGTCGAACAGCTTCCGCACGATGCTGCTGTCCTCGGCGTCGAAGTCGGCCTTCGGGAGCAGCTCGAGGGCGCTGATCAGGTCCTCGGGGTCGCCCGTGACGGCGAGGGTGACGCCGGCCTGCTGCGCGCCGGTCAGCTGCTGGGCGGCGTTGCGCAGTTCCAGCTTCGGCTCCAGCGCCTCGATCTGCCGTGCGGCGCAGCCACCGATCACGGTGAGTGCGGTGGCACCGGCGAGAACGCCGGCCAGAAGACGCTTCGCGCGCATGGATCTCCGTCCGTGGGGGCTGCTAGCAGAGCGTAGTTAACCCAGGTCGGCATGCGCGTCCGCGCTTTGGCGCGAGCCTTGCCGCGATGATCTCCCGGCCCGCCGCAAACGGGCGGTTTCAGTTGCCGGACGGTCACATACTGTCAACGAGCGGCCATCGGTGGGCTGTCCCGCCGGCCGGCTCGCGGGCCGTCAGCGGTCGCGCCACGACAGCGGCGACAGAGTGACCGCTGCCTCTGCGATGCGCCGACCGGTGTCAGTGTGGAGGTCTTTGCGAGCTGAGTCGATCCAGCCGTCCGTTCGTGCCACACCGGCATCGCGGTACTCGACGGCCTGCAGCAGCATCTCCAGCTTGTCCGCATCCTTGGCACATCGCGCTTCGAGCGTCTCGCGCGCCTCGTACTCGTCCACGGCCTTCCGGACCAGGCTGCGCGATCGTTCCGGGAGCCGTTCGGTCTGGTCCGCGGTGATCCGGCGGGGGTCGGGCTTGGCCAGGTACGGACCGGCGGTATGCGGGAGATCCCCGGTGCGGGTCTCCTGAGTGTCGTGCCACAGCGCCAGGAGCGCGGCCCGCGCCGGGTCCGCTCCCTCCTCGGCCGCGATGAGGGCGGCGAGCTGCGCGGCGCGCATGGTGTGATCGGCGACGGACTCAGGATCCTTGACCCCGGCATGCCACCAGCCCGAGCGCCGTACCCGCTTCAACAGTCCGAGCTCGTACCCGAAGCCGGCGAGTCCTTGCGCGTCCTCTGGCACGTTTGATCACCCTCATCCCTCGGCGGCACGTACGGCGTATTGAAGCCCTGCGAGCTGATCACGCTCGCTGCGGGCGAGATCGCTGCACGACGCGAGCTTATCGAGTGCGCCGGCAAGCGAGCGTCGAGCGGCAGGGTGACTGCTGAGCAAGGACGGTCGCGACGCAACGAGGGCGTGCAGGGTCGCGAGGTTCAGTGGCAGCTGAGGCGACGCGGGATCGATCCGTTGCATCAGGTGCTGCAACAGCCGGACTCCCGCCCATGACCGCGTGTCGGCGTTCGCCATGAAATTGTCGTTCGCCTGTTCGTCACCGAGCTCGCCGATCCAGTAGGCCCAGTAATTGAGATTGGCCACGTCCCCGGTCTGGCCTCGCATGCGATCGACGAAATCGTGAAGGTAGCTGCTGTCACCGGCAACGGCCAACGCAACTGAGGCAGAGCGCGCCTCCAAAAGCTCCGTGATGTTCCCGTCCCTCGGTCGACGGCTGCCAGCCCGGTTCCACTCGGTCCGCAGCCATCGGATCGCATCCGGTCGGCCGTCGAAACCGAGGAGATACACGGCCTGACGACGTAGCAGCGCGTCAGTTGCATGATCGGCGCGCTCCGCCACGGTCGACAGATGGTCGAGAAAGCGTGTTCGCTCCTCCGCGCTCAACGTGGGGTGCGCCGACATGGGGCCGCGTCGGGCGGTTCGAGGCACGAAGACGTGAAGATGCACCGGCGTCTTCTCGATGATCGGCCACAGGATCAGGTTGGTGATCGTCCAGCGGTGGACGCTTGCTGCCAAAGGGTGCCTGGTGGGGTTCACCCAGGCGGCGCCGGCAGTGATACCCGTTGCCAGAACCTGGTCCGCCTCGATTGCCTCGCGAAGGTGTCGACCGGTCGAAGCCGGAGCTCCGATTCGAGCGAGCTGACCGCACAACTGGAGAAAGTCCCCGGCAGCGACCGCTGAAAGTGGCCGGCGCCCTGATTCCCACCCTTGGATGGTCGTGACGTCGACGCTCAGTAATTCGGCGAACGTCTCCTGGGTCATGGCTGCGGACTGGCGAGCAAGCCTCAAGACGAAACCCGAAATGAGGCCGTAGTGCCGCGAACCCTGACCACGAGTCAGAGTGACCGACCGGCGTGCCATGGAAGCTCCTCTCCACGTTCCTCATTCATACCGGCTACGCGTACTGACGGTCAGTTCTGTACCTCCATTGAGGTCCGTAGCTTTGGCTCATCGACAGAGGCAATTCGACATGCCTCACAATCCTGTTCTGCAGGGAGGGCGTATGCAACCGCTTGCTCGGCAAGGCTCTACGACCGCAGGGGCGAGAGTCCTGCGGGCCGTTGAGTTCATCCGCGATGAGGTGCTGCGCCGTCGGTGGGTGCGTCGACGCGAAACCATACTTGGAGCCGCCGCGCGTCAGGACGAGGAAAGAACGCGAGGCGGCGCGGCATCGTCTCCTGAAGGCGGCTCGTGAGGAGTGGGCTCAAGCTCCCACCCGGGCGATGCCGGTGACACGTCCACTCATGACGCTCGGCGCGAAGCGGCGCTCCAATCGAAGGAGAGGGCTACTCCGGTGATGCGGGACGATCTTCTGGCGCGGCTGGCGGCCCTACCCTCGAACACGGACATCGGCGTCCGTATCGGCGACGCGTACGTGGATATAGCCGAGCTTGAGCCTTGGGGTGATGGTGGTTTCGCGGCGCTCACCTGCTCCTCGGCCGACATTCGCGATGTGCTTCGCGAATGCCGCGTGACGCCAGGCGAGGAGGCGCTGGGTCGGCGCGAGCTGTGGCTGTAGCGGCGTCGCCTCGCCCTGTCGCCCGCTTCGTTGCGCTCACCGTCTGACCGAGTCACGGCAGGGTGAGGGTCACGCGGGTGAGGGCTTCGCCGTCGGCGGCGTACTGGGCGTGCAGGCTGATTGCCGGCAGCGTCCAGCGGTCCCAGGGGCCGTAGTCGCCGAGGAAGCGGTCCCGGTACGGATCGCCGGACTCGTCCGGGCGGCCCAATGCGGCCCACAGCGCGGCCCTCCGGGGCACCGAGCCCGCGCCGCCCGGGATATCGCCCTGGAACGAGCGGAAACCGTCGTCGCCGTGGAAGTGCAGGAAGATGGTCGTCACCGTGCCGTGGGCGTCGGCGGCGAGCTCGACCCCCGACTCGCGCGCGAGGTACGAGCGTGACAAACCCGAGCCGACCGCCGCGCCCGAGCGGGGGATGAGGCCGTACTCGTGACAGATCTGCTGCACCCGGGCCTCGAGGACCGTGCGGCCCAGCAGCACGGTCAGGTCGGTGCGCGCCGGTGGCCGGCCGACCGGGTCGGTGGGGGTACGGCGGGGCGGTGGTGGTCCGTGGAGGGGGTCGTTGGAGCCGCCGGTGCGGGGGCCCGGCTTCGACCCGTACCGGTCGTCGGCGGGCGGGTGCCGGCGCTGGCCGGCGCGACGCTCGAGAAATCCCATGGTGTCACTCCACGAAGGCTTTTCACGGTGAGCGTTCGGACCACAACCGTAAGGGTTGGTCTGACCGATGTCCTTCCCCGGAACGGGGGTTCGTACACCACCGGTGATCTTCCGGCGGCGTTTCCCGGGTGGTCACGGCGTCTTCGCCGGGGCGTCGTGGTGATCGCCTGGACTGCCGCAGGGGCACCCGCGACCGTCGCCGGGCGAGCCCGTGGAGGAGATCGTGGCAGACCGCCGACAGGTGCTGCGGATCGGTGCGCTCGCCGCCGGGGTGCCCACCGTGCTGGGGGCGACGGGGGCGACCGCGGAGGCCGCGCCGCATCGGCCCGGCCGGTCGCTGGTGATCGGGCATCGGGGGGCGTCCGGGTACCGGCCCGAGCACACCCTGGCCTCGTACGAGCTGGCCGCGCGGATGGGGGCCGACTACATGGAGCCCGATCTCGTGGCGACGAAGGACCATGTGCTCGTCGCACGGCACGAGCCGGAGATCGGCGGGACCACCGATGTCGGGTCGCGGCCCGAGTTCGCATCGCGGCGGCGGACCGTGGTGCTCGACGGTGTGGCGGTGACCGGGTGGTTCACCCATGACTTCACCCTGGCGGAGCTGAAGACGCTGCGGGCCGTCGAGCGGATCCCCCGGGTACGCCGGCACAACACGCTCTACAACGGACTGTTCGAGGTGCCGACGTTCGAGGAGGTCCTCGCCCTGCGCGAGCGCCTGTCGCGGGAGCTGGACCGGGCGATCGGCGTCTATCCGGAGACCAAGCACCCGACGTACTTCCGCGGGCTCGGGCTCGACCTGGAGACGCCGCTGGTGCGGGCGCTGCGCCGGCACCGGCTGGACCGGCCCGGCGCCAAGGTCTTCGTGCAGTCGTTCGAGGCCCGGAACCTGCGGCAGCTGCGCGAGGACTACGGGCTGCGCGCCCCGTCGGTCTTCCTGACATCCGCGACGGGCGGACCGTTCGGCGACCACACGACCTACGCCGAGTACCTGACGCCGGCCGGGCTGCGGCGGCTGGCCCGCTATGTCGACGGTGTCGGGCCGGACAAGAACCAGGTGATCCCGCGGGCGGCCGATGACACGCTGGGCACGCCCACCCGCCTGGTCGCCGACGCGCACGCCGCCGGGCTCAAGGTCATGCCGTACACGTTCCGGGCGGAGAACCAGTTCCTGCCCGCGGACTACCGGATCGGCACGGAACCCGACGGGTACGGGCGGGCGCTCGACGAGCAGGTCGCGTTCCTGCGTACCGGAATCGACGGGCTCTTCACCGACCAGCCGGACGTGGGCGTCCTGGCCCGGAAGCTGCGGACCGGGGACAGGGTCCCGGCCTGACTGCCGGTACGGTGATCACGTGGTCGCCGCGCTGGAGCTTTATCTCGACGTCGACGCCACCCGGCGGATCCGGACCCTGTGGACGGCGCTCGAGGCCGAGGGCATTCCCACGATGGCGTCGCTGCACGAGCGGCACCGGCCGCACGTGTCACTGGCCGCCGCGCGGACGCTTCCGGCCGAGACCGTCGCGGAGGCGCTCGACGGGATGGTCGTCGGCCGCGGGCTCACCGTCGGCCTGGACTTCGCCGGGCAGTTCGTCGGGCGGGTGCTCTGGCTGGGGGTGACCGCGACCGAGGAGCTGCTCGCGCATCATCGCGCGGTGCACGAACGGCTGGCCGCCGCCGGGGTCGAGGTGTGGGGGCATTATCGGCCCGGACGGTGGGTGCCGCACTGCACCGTCTCGCTGCGCGTGCCCAACCCCATGATGGCCGCGGCCGTCCGCCGCTGCCTGGAGATTCTTCCGGTACGCGCGGAGCTGACCGGCGCCGCCGTCATGGATCACGCCAACGACGTCGCGCACCCGTTGCCGCCGGCGACCCGATGAGCGTGCGGGGCCTGCTGGCCCGGCGTACCGCTCGCTGAGCGGGTCAGCGGGCCGCGCACACCCCGCCGCCGCCGCGCTTGGCGCGGTACATCGCGGCGTCGGCGCCGCGCATCAGTGTGGTCATGTCGTCGGCGTCGGCCGGGAACAGGGCGATGCCGATGCTGGCGCCGACCTTCACCTCGCGGCCCTCGATGTCGTACGGCTCGCTGAGGCGGGCGTGGATGCGCGCCGCGATGGCAGCGGCCGAGTCGCCGTCGGGGTTGCGGGTCAGCAGGATGGCGAACTCGTCGCCGCCGAGACGGGCCACCACGTCGTGGTCGCGCAGCGCCGTCTGCAGCCGCATCCCGACCGCCTGCAGCAGGGCGTCGCCGGCGTGGTGGCCGACGGTGTCGTTGACCCGCTTGAAGCCGTCGAGGTCCAGCAGGAGCAGGGCGATCCGGCCGCTGGTGGCCATCGCGATCTCGACCTCGCGCTCCGCCCGCTCCATCAGGTGCGAGCGGTTCGGCAGGCCGGTCAGCGCGTCGTGGTAGGCCTGCCGGGTCAGCTCCGCCATGTGCTGCCGCTCGGCCTGGCGCATCCGGGCGCCGTCGACGATGAGTGCGCCCTCCATCGCGACCTGCCGGGCCAGGCTGTGGTCGCGGCCGCTCCAGGTACGGACCCTGCTGTCGCCGCACATCACGACGCCGACCGGGCCGGACGCGGACATCAGCGGCATGGCGAGGAACGAGCGCAGCTGCATCGTCTCGACGAAGCCGCCCACCCGGACGTCGGTCTTGGTGGTGTCGGAGACCAGCACCGGACCGTCGATCTTCTGCATGACCTGCCAGACCGGCGAGTCGGCGGCCCGCCGGCCGATCAGGTTGCGCTGCAGCGTCTCGGTCATGGCCTCGGTGAGCCCGACCCCGATCGCGTGCCGGATGGTGCCGTCGGGGCCGAGGAGGTGCACGGCCGCCTTCTCGGTGCGGAACGCCTCGCCGGTCGCCTTGGCGAGCAGCTGGCCCGCCGCCTCGACGGAGGTGGCCGTGGCGCCGTCCTCGAACAGCTTGCGGATCGTGGCGGTGGCGTGCTCGGTGTACTGCCGGTGCACCTCGGCGGAGAGGACCTGGAGGGTCGCGGCGACCTGCAGCGCCGTGCCGGCGGCCGTCTCGGGGCGCAGCATGTCCAGGTCCGTGGCGGTGAGCACGAGGACGCCGACGGTCTGGCCGCCGATGCGCAGGCGGATCGCCATGCGGTCGCCCACCCGCACCGGGGGAGCGCCGGCCGACACACGGAAGACCCGGCCGGCCAGGCGCAGGTCGTCGTCGGCGGCGGGGCCCCGGGTGGCGGCCGCGCGCAGGCTGCCGTCGTCGGGGTCGAGGGTGAATACGGTCGCGGCCGTCATGCCGCACGTCACCCTCAGCCGCCGGTCGACGATACCGAGGATGTGGTCGAGCGACGGGATGTCCCGGGTCATGACCTCGACCAGGTCGGCCAGCAGCTGGGCCTGCTCGTCCAGGACGGGCAGCAGCGCGCCGGTGGCGAGGCCGCCACCCGGCGTACGTAGCGGACTGCCCAGGGTCACGGCTCAAGGATCGGCAGCGCGGCGACGCGCCTGAGCATCCGCGGGTGACGTGGTACGGGACACGACAGATTACCGTTTCGGACGTCGGGGTAACCGCCGGCGGCGACCGAGGAGAAGGAGTGCGGATATGAGGGTGTGCGTCGTCGGAACCGGCTACGTGGGTCTCACCACCGGCGTCAGCCTGGCGTTTCTCGGTCACGACGTCACCTGCGTCGACCTCGACAAGGCCAAGGTCGACCTGCTGAGCGCGGGTCGCTCGCCGATCTACGAGCCGCACATGGACGCGCTGCTGGCCGACGCCGGCGAGCGGCTGACCTTCACCACCGACTACAGCAAGGCGGTGCCGGACGCCGACGTGGTGTTCATCGCCGTGCAGACGCCCTCGCTCCCGGACGGCAACCCGGACCTGCAGTACCTGCGGTCGGCCGCGGAGAGCGTCGGCGAGCACATCGGCGGTGACTTCACCGTGGTGGTCAACAAGTCGACCGTGCCCATCGGCAGCAGCAACTGGGTCGACTCGATCCTGCGGGAGTCGTTCGAGCGCAGCCACGAGCGGCGCAGCGACGGGGAGTTCTCGGTCGCCTCGAACCCGGAGTTCCTGCGCCAGGGCGCGGCGATCCAGGACACGCTCTACCCCGACCGGGTGGTCGTCGGCTCGGACAACCCCCGCAGCCTCGACGTGCTCAACCGCCTCTACCTCACCATCCTCAACCAGACCTTCACCCCGCCGACGTATCTGCCGCGTCCCGCCGACCTCGGCGCGGTGCCGATGGTCTCGACCGACCTCGCCTCGGCCGAGCTGATCAAGTACGCGGCCAACGCCTTCCTCGCCCTGAAGATCAGCTTCGCCAACGAGATCGGGCAGCTCGCGGGCCGGGTCGGCGCCGACATCAAGCAGGTCACGCGGGGGATCGGCCTGGACACCCGGATCGGCTCCCGGTTTCTGCAGTCGGGCATCGGCTGGGGCGGCTCGTGCTTCGGCAAGGACACCGCCGCGCTCATCGCCACCGCGGCCGAGTATCACCACGAGATGCCGATCGTGACCGCCGCGCGGACGGTCAACCAGCTCCAGCGGCGGCTCGTCGTGGACCGGCTCCTCGACGAGCTGCGCATCCTCAAGGGGCGCCGGATCGGCCTGCTCGGGCTCGCCTTCAAACCGGACACCGACGACATGCGGGACGCCCCGGCGCTGGACATCGCCCGGATGCTCCTCGAGCGCGGCGCCCGGATCCGCCTGCACGACCCGGTGGCGGCCGAGCGGTTCCGGCGCGAGCAGCCGGACCTGGTCGAGTACCTGGCCGACGACGTGGCGGACGTGTTCGACGACAGTGACGCGGTCGTGCTGGTCACCGAATGGGCTCAGTACGTAGACCTCGAGTGGGGCAAGCTGGCGTCGCTGATGCGTACCCCGGTGATCCTGGACGGCCGGCACACGCTGGACCGGGAGCGGCTCACCCGGCTCGGCTACCGCTACCTGACGCCCACCGGGCGCTGAATCCGCACAGGTTCCTGACAATGGCCTGCCAGCGTGCAGGACCATGCGGACTCTTTCCCTGGCCGCCGCTGCGGCGGTGGTGGTGGTCGCCCTCCTCGGCGGTTGCTCGGAGGTCGAGGATGCGCCCCGGCCGGTCGCGTTCCTCGTGGAGCAGCCGGGCGAGGTCGCGGCCGCCGCTTACGACGTGGGCGAGCTGCGGGCGCAGGTGCATTACCCGCCCACGATCACCGGCAGGCTGCCGCTGTTCCTTCAGGTCGACGGGTACGACGAGCAGTCCGGCGCGGCTTTGGTCGCCCGTGGCTTCGTCGTGGTGTCGATCAGCGCCGCCGCCGGCGACCGGGACCGGCTGGTCGACGCGCACCTTGCGCTCTGGCGGCAGCTGGCGGACGGTGGCGGGCCGCTGGCCGTTGTGCTGCGCCCCCTGGCCGGGCACGTGGACGCGGGCACCGTCGACATGACGTCGACGGTGCGGGTCGTCGCGCCGTCACGGTAGGAGGTCGCGCCAGGCCCGCACGAGCGCGGCGTCCACGGGCGCGTCCCAGCGACCCCCCGGACGGACCGCGCTACCGGTGTGGAACGCGTCGACGCCCGCGCCGAGCAGGGGAGCGACGTGGTGCGGACGCAGCCCGCCGCCGGCCAGCACCCGCGGCGTGCGGCCCGCTTCGGCCGCCAGCGTGGCGAGCCCGGCGCCCACGTGCCCGGGACCGCCCGCGGTGAGCACGAAGTCGAGGCCCCGCAGCCCGTCCAGCGCCCGCCACGCCGCGGCACGGTCCGCGGCGTGGTCGATGGCCCGGTGGAACGTCCACCGGCAACCTTCGATGACCTCGAGCACCGCCTCGACCGCGGCCAGGTCGACGGCGCCCGTGGCGTCGAGGAACCCCAGCACGAACTCGTCGGCTCCGGCTTCCCGCAGATCCGCCGCGGCCCGGGTGAGGGTGGCCGTGTCGCCGGGCGCGTACCCGTCCTGGCCGCGCAGCATGACCCGGACCGGAAGGCCGGACAGCTCCCGGACCTCGGTGAACGTCCCGGTCGCCGGGGTGAGGCCCTGCCGGCGCATGTCGGCGACCAGCTCGACCCGGTCGGCACCACCCTTGCGCGCGGCCACCGCATCGACGGCGGTCAGCGCGATGACTTCCAAGATCGCATCCGGCACCGCGGAATCGTCCCACACCCCGCTGAACGGCGGGCATGGCGATCTGCGCGTCCATGTTGGAAACTGTCTGACCATCGAAGTTCTTCATCGGAAATCTTGACGTTACCTGATCGGCCTTGTTGAAATGTGTGAACTCATGGGCGGTCCGCCGAGGCGCTCCCGGTGATCCCGTCGTCCACCGTGGAGGGTCGACCCCGCGCTGCCCGCGTCACTTCCGCTCCGAAGGGACCACGCGCGTGACAACAGCACGGACCCGCCGGCGGTACGGCCTGACAGTGGCCGCCGTCACTCTTCTCGCCGTGGGTGCCGCGGTGCCCGCCGGCGCGGCACCCGCACCCGCCGCGCCCGCCTGGCACAAGGGCATCCCGCCGATCGCCACCCCGTGGACCGCGGCGGTCGGCCCGGACAACGCCCTGCCCGAGTACCCCCGTCCCCAGCTGGTCCGGAGCAGGTGGCAGAACCTCAACGGGGTGTGGGAGTTCGCCAAGGCCGAGGTCAACCAGGCGGTGCCCGCCGGTCAGTCGCTGGGCGAGCGCGTGCTGGTCCCGTACCCGATCGAAAGTGCGCTCTCCGGCATCCAGCGGCACGAGGACCGGATGTGGTACCGGCGCACCTTCACCGTCCCGTCGTCCTGGAAGGTCGGCGCGGGACAGCGCCTGCAGCTCCACTTCGGCGCGATCGACTACGACTCGAAGGTCTTCGTCAACGGCAAGCAGGTGGCCACCCACCGCGGCGGCTACGACGGCTTCGACGTCGACGTCACGGACGCGCTGACCGGCACCGGCCCGCAGGAGCTCATCGTCTGGGCCGAGGACCTCACCGACGCCACCGGCCAGCCCATCGGCAAGCAGCGCCGGGTCAGCGACCGCGGCATCTTCTACCAGGGCAGCTCCGGCATCTGGCGGACCGTCTGGATGGAGCCGGTGGCCGCCTCCAGCATCGCCGACCTCGGTCTCACGCCGGACCTGAAGACCTCCTCGCTGAAGGTCACGACAAGCGCCGTGAACGGCGAGGGCCTGACGGTGCGCGCGGTCGCGCGCAGCAACGGCCGGGTGGTCGGCCGGGCTTCCGGAGCCGCCGGTACGCAGCTCAGCGTCGGTGTCCCGCGGCCGCACCTGTGGACGCCCGACGACCCGTTCCTGTACGACCTCGAGGTGACGCTGCTCGACGGCAACCGGGCCGTCGACACCGTGCAGTCGTACTTCGGCATGCGCGAGATCGGCACCACCAAGGGCGCCGACGGCAAGCTGCGGATCGCCCTCAACGGCAAGATCCTGTTCAACATGGCCACCCTCGACCAGGGGTTCTGGCCGGACGGGCTGAACACCGCGCCCACCGACGCGGGCCTCAAGTTCGACCTGCAGCAGCACAAGGTCATGGGCTTCAACGCGGTCCGCAAGCACATCAAGGTCGAGCCGGACCGCTGGTACTACTGGGCCGACAAGCTGGGACTGATGGTGTGGCAGGACATGCCCGCCGCCAACACCGGCCCCATCCCGGCCGAGTGGCGCGACCAGTTCGAGGCCGAGCTGCACGAGATGGTCCGCGAGCACCGCAGCTGGACCTCGATCATCGCCTGGATCCCGTTCAACGAGGGCTGGGGCGAGTGGGACCGCGCCGCCACCGGCCGCATCGCCGACGACGTCAAGCGGCAGGACCCGAGCCGCCTCGTCAACGCGCACAGCGGCGTGAACTGCTGCAACTCGCACGGTGACTCGGGTAGGGGCGACGTCATCGACTTCCACCAGTACCTCGGACCGGCCACCCCGTCGCCCGACGCGAACCGGGCCGCGATCGACGGCGAGCACGGCGGCTTCGGCCTCAAGGTCTCCAACCACATGTGGTTCGGCGACGGCCACGCCTACGAGATGGAACCCGACTCCGAGACCCTCACCCGCAAGTACGTGGCGAACCAGCGGGCGGTGATCGACTCGGCGCGCTCCTGCGGCATCAGCGCGGCGATCTACACTCAGATCACCGATGTAGAGGGCGAGCTCAACGGCTTCTGGACGTACGACCGCCAGGTTCGCAAGATGGACTTCCAGCAGGTCCGGGCCATCAACCGCGAGATCATCGCCAAGGCCGACGGCAGCGCCGGCAACGTCCCGCAGCCGCCGCCCGGCACGCCCGGCCTGACCGGTGTGGCGTTCTACCCGCTCGACGGCACGGCCGAGGACGCGGCCGGCGACCACGACGGCACGCTGGTCGGCAACCCCGGCTTCGTGAACGCCAAGAAGGGCCAGGGCCTCGAGCTCAACGGCTCGTCGCAGTACGTGGACACCGGCGCCCCGATCCTGAACACGGCCTCGGACTACACCGCGTCGGCCTGGGTGAAGCTCGACAAGGCCGACGGTGCCTTCCAGACCGTGGTCAGCCAGGACGGCGAGACCGTCAGCGACTTCTTCCTGCAGTACTCCGGCGCCGACCAGCGCTTCGCGATGAGCTTCGCGGGCGTACGGGCGCTCGGCCCGGTCAAGCCGGAGGTCGGCCGCTGGTACCACCTGACCGGCGTCCGCGACTCGGTGAAGGGCGAGCTGCGGCTCTACGTCGACGGTGAGCTCGCCGGCCGGACCAACGCCTGCCTGCCGCAGGCCGCGCCGACCGGTCACACGGTGATCGGCCGCGGCAAGTACAACGGCAACCCCGTCGACTTCCTCGACGGCACGGTCGACCAGGTCCACCTCTACGACCGGGCGCTGTCCGACACCGAGATCAAGGAGCTGTACGCCTCCGGCAACTGACCGGTCACCCCGAGGCCGGGTGCGGAGCTTTCCGCGCCCGGCCCTTCGGCGTCTACCGGCCCCAGGGCTCGGCGGGACGGCAGTCCGGGCCGGCCGAGCCGTACAGCACCGTGCCGGCCGGACCGGTGAAGCACGGCTCGGGCCGGCCGGGTGCCGGAAACAGCGGCCGGCGGTCGATCTCCTGGTTCTCCGCGTCGTAGCTCACCAGCTCCGCGTCCGCGCGGACGTCCGCGGTGCGGGTCACGATCCCGAACGCGCCGTTGCGCAGGCGGGCCTCGGTCGTGCGGCCGGTGCCGTGCTCGAGGACCAGCCGGTGCACCCGGGCGCTCACCCGGCCCAGCACCGAAACGGCGCCGCCATCGGCGTCCGAGGAGGACAGGCTCAGCCGCTGCACCGGCCCGGGCAGCCAGTCCCGCTGCGGCCACACCTCGGCGCCGAAGCTACCGGTCGTCTCGTTGCCACCGTCGTCGTAGTCGCAGGCGACATACCCGGTGGGGTTGAGGAAGAGGATCCCGGTCCGGTGACCCTGCCGGGCGGAGACGGCCAGGTCGGCCATCGTGGCCGGCACCTGCGGCCCGGTGTCCAGCGGATCCCCGTCGTGGCGCGCCAGCCAGTCGAGACACTGGTCGGCGGCCCGCCGCAGGGACGTCGTCAGCTCACCCGGGCCCATCGCCAGGACCTGGGTGGCGGGCTCGTCCCGTACCCGGTGGACGAGCGCGGCACCGGCGACCAGGGTGACCGCCGCCGCGGCGACGGCGACGAGCCTGCGGTAGCTGCGCCGCGGCCGGCCGTGCGCCGCCCGCAGCAGGTCGCGGCGCATCCGGTCGGCGCGGGCGGGCGGCAGGTCACGCTCGGTGGGGAGGTTCATCAGATCGCTCATCGTTGCTCCGTCGGGTCGAGGATTCCGGTGAGACGGGACCGGGCGCGGCTGACCCGGGAGCGGACCGCCACCTCGGTGATGCCGAGGACGGCGGCGGCCTCGGCGTACGAGACGCCGGACCACAGGCACAGCGCGACCGCCTCCCGCTCGGCACGGGGCAGCCGCCGGACCGCGGCCAGCACCTCCCGCATGCGGCGCTCGTCGTCGAGCCGCCCGGCGACGTCGTCCGCCGGGTCCCGCTCCTGCTCCGGCGCGACGCGGCCGAGCAACGCCCGGCGTCTCCGGGCCGAACGGTGCTCCGTGCGGGCGCAGTTGCCGGCCACGACCAGCAACCACGGCAGGGCCGAGCCGTCGACCAGGCGTACCTTGTCGCGCTTGCGCCACGCTATGAGGAAGGTCGCCTGGGTGACGTCCTCGGCCGTGCTCCAGGAGCCGGTCAGCCGGAACGCGTGGTTGTAGACGGCACGCGAGTGCCGGTCGAAGAGGTCGCCGAAGCCGGCCTCGTCGCCGAGGTCGTCGGTGCGCCGCTCGGTCTCTGCTGTCACACCTGCTTCTGTCCGCCGGTCCGCTACTTGTTGCGGCAACTTTCCACCGGGCTGAAGATGGGCCATGGTCACCGCGCTGGATCGTAGGCGTTCCGTGGCGCCGCCCGGCTTCAGCTTCCGCGACAGCGGCGGCAAGTCCACGGTGGCCTCCTGTCGTCCTACGGCGGCGGGTTCGCCACGGTCTCGGCATACCTGCGTGACCTGTTAGGCACGTACCAGGTGGGTGCCATCCACGGCCGCCTGCTGACCGCCTGGTCGGCCGCCGGGGTGGCCGGGCCGCTGATCGTCAACGGCTTCCTGGACGCCCAGGGCAAGCCGGGCACGCTCACCGCGGCGGCGTACCGGCCGGCGCTGTTCACCATGGTGGCGGTGCTTCTGGTCGGCTTCGTCGCCAACCTGCTGATCCGGCCCGTGCCGTCGCGCTTCCACGAACAGCGCGCCGAGGAGAAGGAGGCGGTGGCATGAAGACCTCGGCGGTCCGGCTGGTGATCTCCTGGGCGCTGATTGCGGTGCTGCTCGGGTACGGCGTCGTGCAGACCGCGATCACCGCGGCGAAGCTGTTCCAGTGACGGGCGAGGGCGGCCCGGCCGGTGCCGGGCCGCCCTCTCGGGGATCTCAGGAAAGCGGCGGGTACGCGTTCGCCATCAGCTGGCGGAACTGCGCCGAGAACCACGCGCCGGAGATCGGGGCGTTGGGCAGGGCGCCGCTCGGGTTGTTGCCGTTGCGCTCGTTGCCGGTGTAGGTGGGGTCGCACATCCGGTCGAAGCCCTTGCCCTCGTCGTTGGGGATCAGGGTGCTCGAGCCGTCCGACTCGCCCGGGGGCTTGACCCAGACGTACGCGTCGATGCCGGCCGCGGGGGCGGCCTTCGGACGCTCGCCGAGGCCCGCGCCGTCCTGGTTGCACCAGTTGCCGGCGTGGATGCGGCGGTCGATGCGGGACTGGTTGACGAAGGTGTTGACGTCGGTGGACGTGCTTGCCGCGGTGGGCCGGTCCGGGCCGCCCCAGCCGTTGCGGGAGGTGTCGATCAGCATGCCGATGCCGGGGTCGAAACCGATCGAGACGAGCTTCTGCCGGAACGCCTGGGCGAACGTCAGCTCGTCGACGTAGTAGTTCCAGTCCACCCACTTGGCCTGCCGTACCGAGGTGCCGTTCACCGTGGTGGTGATGGTGAAGTACGGCTCGGTCAGGGCGGAGTAGTTGGCCGTGTTGGTGATGAAGCCGTGTACGTTGCGGACGTTGCCGGAGGCGCGGGCGGCCTCGAGCATGATGTCCGCGGTCGGGCCGAAGTTCGTGTCCCAGCCGATCCAGCCGTGGTGGGCGGCGTCGACGTAGTTGTAGACGTTCGGGATGGCGCCGAGCTTGTTGAGCGCGTACCCGATGCCCTGCACGTAGCCGCCGTTGGACTTCATCGTGGCGCAGGTGGCGACGTTGGTGTTGGTGACCAGGTTGGGCAGCGAGTCGATCTCGACCACGTTGATGATGCGCAGGTTGCGGTACTTGGGGTCGGCCTGGATCGCGGCGATCGGGTCGATGTACTCGGCCTTGTAGCGGGGCAGGTCGTCGACGCCCAGCTCACCGTTGGAGGCGAGCGCCGAGCAGTCGCGGCCGGGCAGGTTGTAGATGACGAACTGGACGTAGCCGGCGCCCTGGGCGACCGCCGCGTCGAGGTGGTCGCGCAGGCCCATCGCCCCGTTGGAGCTGGAGTCCGCGGTGCCCTCGATGGCGGCGATGCGGTCCAGCCAGACGGCCGTCGGGTTGTTCGAGACCCGGTTGCCGCCGGGCTCCGCGTCGGCCTTCGCCTTCCACTCCGGGTTGACGTAACCGCGGGCTCCCGCGTACGGGTTGTCGACCTTGGTGCCGGGCGGCGGCGGGGTGGTCGGATCCGACGGCGGGGGTGTCGACGGGTCGGTGGGTACCGTGCCGGTGCACTGTGTGCCGTTCAGGGTGAAGGTAGCCGGGGCGGTGTTGGTGCCCGAGTAGTCGGCGTTGAAGCCCAGCGTGGCCGTCGCGTTGGTGGCGAGGCTGTTCGCGTACGACGGAGCGGCCACGCTGACGTGCCGGCCGGACTGGGTGAAGGTGCCGTTCCAGCCCTGGGTGACCCGCTGGTTGCCGGCGAAGTCCCAGGCCAGGGTCCAGCCGCCGGAGATGGGGTCGCCGAGGTTGGTCACCGCGAGGTTCGCGGTGAAGCCGGTGCTCCACTGGTTGACCGAGTAAGTGACCCGGCAGCCGGCCGCGGCGCTGGCCTGGGCGGCGGCGACGGCGATGCCGGCGCCGGTGAGCAGGGTGACGGCGGCCGCGGCGGTCAGGCCGCGGGCCACACTGTGGGGACGTGGTCTCATGCGCGAGTGCTCCTCGGGACATGGCAGCGCCCGGGGCAGGCGCGGCCGGAAGAGACCGCCGGGGGATCGAAGCCTGTCGACCTCGGCGACGGACTTCAGCGTATGGGAGCGCTCCCACCGCATCAATACGTAACCGCACCGAAACTTTTCGGATGCGGAGGGAGCGCACCGCGGCAGGCCCCGCCCGGTAGGCTGCCGCCACCGGGAGACGGGGGTGCGGTCATCGAGCAGATCGAGGTGCGGCGGGCCGTGACGCGTGCCGCGGGGATGCGCCTGTCCATGGCCGGGGGCACCGTCGTCGGCAACCGCTATCCCGCCAACTTCGACGTCCTGCACATCGACGCCGTCCACCCGCTGGTCGTCGTCGCGGACGGCATGGGCGACGGGCGGGGGAGCGCGGTCGCCGGGCGTACGGCCGTCGACACGTTCGTCGGCAAGGTGGTGCCCGAGCCGGACGGTCTGCGGGCCGCCGTCGCCGAGGTGCAGGCCCGGGTGCGCGCCGCCGGTGCCGGGCTCGGCGAGCTGACCGGCTGCACCCTGACCGCGTTCGTCGCCGGGGAGCGGTCGCCGGGCGCCTGGCTGGTGCAGCTCGGGGACTCGCGCGTCTACCGGCTGCGTGACGACCTGCTCGAGCTGCTGACCACCGACCACACGGTCGCCTGGCTCGGCGCGGTCCACGGCTGGTGGCCGGCCGGATCCGCCGAGGCGCATGCCGCGCGCTACCGGCTCACCCGCTACGCCGGGCACCCCGGTGCCCCCGAGCCGGACGTGCTGAGCGTGACGGTGCGCCCGGGCGACGTCTATCTGCTGTGCACCGACGGGCTCACCGACCAGGTCGGGTACGAGCGGCTGGCCGGGGTGCTCAGCGGCGGTGGCGACCCGGCCCGGGCCGTGGAGACGCTGCTCACCGACTCGCTGGCCGCCGGCGGCGAGGACAACACGACGGTCGCGGTGATCCGCGCCGAGACAGGAGGCGGCGATGACTGACGTCGGTCTGCGCCCGGTCCGCGACGAGGACCTGGACACCATCTACGACCAGATGCGTGACCCCGAGGCGGTCCACATGGCGGCCTTCACCGCCGAGGACCCCGACGACCGGGACGCCTTCGACGCGCACCTGCGCCGCCTGCGGTCGGAACCCGGCATCGATCTGCGGGCCGTCACGGTGGACGGCGAGCTCGCCGGGACGATCGCCAGCTTCGTGGTGGAGGGGGATACCGAGATCACGTACTGGCTCGGCCGGAAGTGGTGGGGACAGGGTGTCGCCACCGCGGCCGTCCGGAAGTTCCTCGGCACGGTGCCGGTGCGGCCGATCACCGCCCGGGCGGCCAGCGACAACGCCGCGTCGCTCGGGGTGCTGCGCAAGGCCGGATTCCGCAAGATCGGCACCGAGGTCGCGTACGCGACGGCACGAGGGCGCGACATCGAGGAGACGGTGCTGCGTCTGGACGCTCCCGGGGCCTAGGCTCATCCGATGGCGTTGATCGTCGTCCCCTACCACCAGGACGAGCGGCTCCCGGCCGCACTGCTGCCCCTGCCCGCCGGGCGACCGGCCACCGTCGTCGACCCGGAGCTGCCGCCGGGCGACCTGTGGACCCGCGTGGCCGCCCTCGACGAGGAGGTGGCGCAGGCGGTGGCCGCCGCCGGCGAACCGGTGACCATGGTGTCCGGCGACTGCCTGCTGGGCGTGGCCGCGCTGGCCGGGGCTCAGCGCGCCGGCCTCGATCCGGCCCTGGTGTGGTTCGACGCGCACGGCGACGTGCACACCCTCGCCTCGACCACCTCCGGCTATCCGGGCGGGCTGTCGCTGCGGCTGGCCCTCGGCGGCGATCCCGCCCTGGTGGGCAAGCGTCTCGGCCTGCGCCCGGTGGCCGAGGAGCGGGTCGTGCTCGTCGGGGCCCGCGACCTCGACCCGCCCGAGGTGGCGTTCCTGGCCGCCAGCCGGGTCCGGCGTACGACCGTGACCGGCCTGTCCGCCGCGGACGTGCCGGACGGCCCGCTGATCGTGCACGTCGACGTGGACGTGGTGGACCCGGCGGAGCTCCCGGGCCTGCTCTTCCCGGCGCCCGGCGGCCCGCCGGCGTCCGAGGTGGTGGCCGCGGTGCGCCGGCTGCGCGCGACCGGGCGGGTCGCCGTGCTGGACATCGCCTGCCCGTGGCAGCGGACCGCCGACTCCTCCGCCCGCACCGCGCTCCTCGAGGCGCTCCTGAACTGAGAAGACGCCGGCGTCCCGCCGCACCGGCGGGACGCCGGCATCCGGCCCCTCGGAAAGGTCTCCGCGTCCACTGTGGGATACGCGGAACTCACCTTAGGGCTACCGTGCGCGACCGTGTCTTAACTGTGTCTCAAGTCTTCCGCAGAAAAACGTGAAGAGCGTCGATCTGTGCCGTGCGGGAGGCCTGCACCTGCCGTGCGAAGGCCAGCGCCTCGCGGTTGCGCCCGCCGGCCGTCTCCGCCTCGGCCAGCCGGACCGCCTCCCGCTGGTGGTCGGTCAGCAGGCGGGCGAACGTACCGTCGAACGCGGTGCCGGACGTCTTGGCCAGCGCCGCCGCCCCCGCCGGTGGCTCGGCCGGGGCCGAGGGCGCCGGCCGGCCCCACACCGTGAGCCAGCCGGTCAGCCGGGTGACCTCGTCCTGCTGGGTGGTCACGACCGCGGCGGCCAGGGTGCGCAGCTCCGGCCGGGAGGCGTGGTCGGCGCCGATCCGGGCGAGCTCGGTGCCGGCCCGGTGGTGCGGAATCAGCGCACGCACGAAGGTGAGGTCGGCGTCGTTGAACTCAGGGGACACCGCGGCGGTCGCCGTCGGCCCCGGCGGCCGGGGCGCATCGCAGCCGGAGATCAACGCCGCCGCGGTGAGCAGCGCCAGAAGGACGGGGAGACGACGCACTCCCCGACAGTAAAGGAACTTTACCGAGTGGGGTAGAAGCTGGTGCGGGCGCCGTGCCGGCTGTCGCGGTTGCGCATCCGCAGGCGCAGCAGCAGAGCGACGCCCAGGAACACCAGGACCGCGCCGACGATCAGGCCCGGGCCGAGCAGCGACGGGGCGCCGCCGTCCGAGGAGGCGGGGACGGCTCCGATGGCGTCGCGGGACTTCGCGGGCTCCGGCTCGGTGGTCGGGTCGGTACCGGGGTCTCCGTACTCGGCGTCGTCCGACTCCTCGGACGAGGACGAGGGGGAGGGAGTGGGCGAATCGGTGGGCGACTCGGTCGCCTGCGGGTCCTCGCCCACCACCGAGCTCTGCCCCGAGGCCTCCTGCAGCAGGGTGCCCGCCGCGTCGAACGCCTGCGGCTGGAAGATCACCCGGCCGGTGCCGGCGTCGTCGTCGAAGCCGATCTCGTAGCGGGCCGTCACCGTGCGGCCGCGGCAGAGCTCGCCGGGGTCGAGCTGCTCGTCGGTGATGCGCGCGACGTCGTCGTCCGTCTGCACGCGTACGGGAAACTCGCCGGTCTCCTCCACCCGCCGGACGTCGACCTCGTCGACCTCGGCGCCGGTCACCTGCATCACCAGCGACCACCGCACCTTGCGGCAGCGGACGCGGTCGGTGGACGCGACGACGGTCAGTGTCCGCGCGTCGGCGCCGGCCCCGAACGATGCCGGGAGCTCGGTGATGGTCACCTTGAAGCCGGGCTCCGCCGCACCGGCCCGGCCGGGCAGGGCGAGGGCTGCCAGGGCGACGGCCAGGACGGTCGTCACCAGCGCCACGCGATGCCGCACAGCAATCATCTCCTCACGCAACGTCACCAAATGGAGCGCATCGTCCAGTAGTTCGGTGCAGCGGCGCGAAAGGTTCACCCGAGGCGAAGGATCACTCCCGCGGCACTTTTATTTTTGCCTTAGCCGGGGGTTTCGAACCGGTGTCTTCCCTGGTCAGCGATGGTCCGCAGGAGTGGGGTAGCAGAGTCGCGCAAACTTTCCGGCGAAGAAGTGCCCGAACGTTCATCCGAACCGGCCCCGCACACGTAGATGGGGGAGGGCACGGACCGGGGACGACGCACGGTAAGGAAAGGAAGGTCACCGGACGGCCCGACAGTAACGAGCGCGGGGCATCCCCCACGGATGCCGGCGTCTGCGAACGCCCACGACGGACGCCACACCGCTGCGGAGAACGAGGAGCTATGGCCCGGACGAAGACGAAAGAACGATCCGCCAGTCGCGTGGACGTCGAGATGGGTTCCACGGGTGGCCCGACCCCACCTTCCAAGCTCACCGTCGCCTTGTTCGGCACGTCCATCCTCGCGGCGATCTGGGCCCTGATGATGCTCATCCCCGCGGGACGCGTCGCGTACGTCTACATCTTCTTCTACCTCGAGTTCTACATGGGCGTGCTGACGCTCGTGTCGCTCTCGATCACGATCATGATCGGCCTGGTCTCCACCGACCGGCTGGTCCTGTCGATCCGCCAGCGCCTGCTGCTGCAGTCCGCGCACCGGACCACCGGTGTCATGGCCGTCTCCGCCCTCGGCATCCACCTGTGGACCAAGTTCGCCGAGAGCCACATCCGGCTGATCGACATCGTGATCCCGTTCCTGTACCCGGGCGCCAACAAGGTCTTCGTCGGGTTCGGGACGCTCTCGGCCTGGATCATGGTGATGGTGATGTGGACCGGCATCGCCCGGGCCCGCTTCATCGGCCGCGGCAAGCCCTGGATGTGGCGCGCCGTGCACAGCATCTCCTATCTGATGTGGCCGATCGCCCTGCTGCACGGCCTGAACGCCGGTCGCTCCGCCGCCGTCTGGGTCATCGTCAGCTACGTCATCTGCGTGCTGGCCGTGCTGATCGGGCTCGCGGTGCGCATCGCGGTCAGCCTGAACCGCCGCAAGGACTTCGCCTCGCAGACCGGCACCGCGGGCGGCACCGGCGGCATGAAGCCGGTCGGCAAGCTGGCTCCGACGGCGCCGATCACCAAGGGACGCGGCGGCCGCAAGCGCCGGGACGACGCCCTCGTCTCCGACCGGGGCAACGCCGTCGAGGCGTGGGTTCCCGCCGCCCCGGCCCGGCCCGCGGCGCCCGTCGCCGCCGCCCCGGCCCCCAAGCCGGTCAGCGCGGCCCCGGCGCCGGTGAGCGCCGCCCCGGCCGCCGAGCGCGAGGAGCGCCGCCCACGCCGCTACGTGGACGAGGACGAGCGCGCCCGGCGCCACCGCGACTTCGACGACGCACCCACCCAGCGCTGGCAGTTCGAGGAAGAGGACGACATGCCGGCGCCGCGCTCACGGCGTTACGAGGACGACGCCCCGGCGCCCCGCCAGCGCCGCGCCGCCGTGGCCGAGCGGTTCGACGAGCCCACCCGCGCCATGCGCCGCTACGCCGACGAGGACGAGGTTCCCGCACCGCGGGGTCGCCGCCGCGCGGACGACGCGTACGAGGAGGCGCCGCGGCCCCGCTCCCGCCGCTACGCCGACACGGACCTCGACGACGAGCCGGCACCGCGCTCCCGCGGCCGCCGCTACGCCGAGGACGAGGACCTGCCGGCCCCGCGCTCCCGGCGCGCCCCCGACGACGACATGCCGCGCCGCCGCTACGCCGACGACGACCGGTACGACGAGACCCCGCCCCGCCGCCGCGCCGCCCGGTACGCCGACGACGAGCCGCCACGCCCGTCCCGGTCGTCCCGCTACGCCGAGGACGGCGAGGATGCGCCCCGGGCCCGGCGCGACCGGGGCGCCGACATCGATCGCGCCGACTCGGGACGGCACAGCCGCAGTGAGTTCGTGGACCTGGCCGACGATCCCAACTACCTGGAACCCGACGAGACGCCGACGCTCGTCGACATGGCGCAGCGCCGCGCCCGCAGGGCAGCACAGCAGGAACCCGTGCGCACGGGGTCGGGCCGGGGGGCCCGTACGCGATCCCGTGGCCGCACGGCTGAGGAGGCGGCTGACGACCGGTACTGGGCGCAGCTGCGAGGGGAAGCTCAGTGAGTAACGCCAAGGTTCCGCCCGTGACGTCGATCGGGACGCCGCGGATCACCGCGGGTTTCGACGAGTACGGGCGGCTCGACCTGCTGGCGCACCAGGAGGTGCACGGCGGGTTCGCGGCCCTGTCCAGCGGCGAGCTGATCGGGCTCGCCGACCGGATCGAGCTGCGCGGGCGCGGCGGGGCCGGGTTCCCGTTCGCCCGCAAGCTGCGCGCGGTGCTCGACTCGTGCCGCCGCCAGGACCTGCCGCCGATCATCGTGGTCAACGCCACCGAGGGCGAGCCGCCGTCCTGGAAGGACAAGGCGGTCCTGACCCGCGGCCCGCACCTCATCCTCGACGGTGCCGCGCTGGCCGCGGCCGCCCTCGACGCCGAGGAGATCGTCATCGGGGTCGCCGACGACGGCATCGGCATGGAGTCGCTGGCCGCGGCCCTGGCCGAGCGCCGGATGCCGGTGCCGACCCGGATCGTCACCGTGCCGCACCGCTTCATCTCCGGTGAGGGCGGCGCGCTGGTCCGCGGCATCAACGGCGAGGCGCACATCCCGCCCGGCCGCAAGGTGCGCTCCAGCGACAACGGCGTGGCCGGCCTGCCCACTCTGCTGTCCAACGCCGAGACGTACTCGCAGCTCGCCATCGCGGCCCGGCTGGGCCCGTGGGAGTACAACTCCGTCGGCATCCCCGAGGAGCCCGGCACCGTCATGCTGACCGTCGGCGGCTCGTCGACCGCGCCCGCCGTGGTGGAGGCGCCGACCGGTACCCCGCTCATGGAGGTGCTGGAGATGTGCGGCGCCGACATCGGCCCGGGCCTGCTGGTCGGCGGTTACCACGGCAAGTGGATCACCGCGGAGGCGGCCAAGACGGTCACCATCTCCCGCAAGGGCTTCGCCAAGGTCGGCGGCACGCTCGGCGCCGGCATGCTCATCCCGATCGGCTCGCAGACCTGCCCGCTCGGCGAGGTCGCCCAGGTCGTGCAGTACCTCGCCGGTGAGTCCGCCGGGCAGTGCGGGCCGTGCCGGCTGGGCCTGCCCGACCTGGCCCGCGCCGTGACGCTGGTGGCGCTGGGCGGCAGCGCCCTGGAGAACGTGCGGCAGGCGGCCGGCGTGGTCAAGGGCCGCGGCGCCTGCAGCCACCCCGACGGCACCTCCCGGTTCGCCCTGTCCGCCCTCGAGGTCTTCGCCCGCGACGTGGAGCTGCACGCCAACGGCGAGGGCTGCGGCAAGCAGGTGCGCGGCATCCTCCCGCTGCCGTACCACCAGCAGCAGGGCGCGCGGAAGCTGGCGCTGGACTGGTCGCGCTGCGACGGGCACGGCCTCTGCTCGGCGGTCGCCCCGGAGATCATCCGGCTGGACGCGAACGGCTTCCCCGCGTTCCCGCAGACCCCGCTGCCGCCGTGGCTGGAGAACGGCGCCCGCAAGGCCGTGAACGTGTGCCCGGCGCTGGCCCTGCGACTGACGGAGGCGGGCAAGAAGTGAGGCTCAAGGTCCTGCTCGCGACGGTCGCCGCGGCCGCCCTCCTGGCCGGGTGCGGCGTCGCTGCGCCCGCGACGCCGCCGGCCGCCGCGGCTCCCGCGGCGCTGACCTTCACGGGCAAGACCTTGGACGGTACGCAGTTCGACGCGTCGACGCTCGCCGGCAAGCCCACGATCCTGTGGTTCTGGGCGCCCTGGTGCGCGACCTGCGCCAGCGAGGCCATGTCGATCTCCGACCTGCAGAAGGAGTACGCCGGCCGGCTCAACATCCTCGGGATCGCCGGGATGGGCGGCAACAAGGAGATGCACGAGTTCGTCTCCGACCTCGAGGTGGGCGCCGTGCCGCACCTCGACGACGAGCCCGGGACGATCTGGCGCAAGTTCGGCATCACCGAGCAGAGCACGTACGTCATCCTCGACCGGACCGGCCGGGTCGTCGTCCAGAGCTACCTCGACGACCTGCAGCTGACGTCGAAGGTCAAGGCGCTGGTGGCCTGAGGCGTGGAAGCGCCGCTGCTGCTCGCGCTCACCGCCGGGATGCTCGGTGCGGTGAACCCGTGCGGCTTCGCGCTGCTGCCGGCGTACCTGTCGGTCCTGGTGGCGGGTGACCGCAGCGGACCGGGAGTCGCGGCAGTCGGCCGGGCGCTGCGCTGCACGGCCGCGCTGACCCTCGGGTACGTCACGGTCTTCGCCGGCTTCGGCCTGCTGCTCACGCCGCTCGCGGGATGGCTGCAGCCCCGGCTGCCGTGGCTGACCGTCGTCTTCGGTGCCGGGCTCGCGCTGCTCGGCGGCTGGCTGCTCGCGGGCCGGTCGCTGCCGGCGCCGGGGCGGGCCCTGCGGGCACCGCGGCTGACCGGCACGGCGGCGTCGATGGTGCTCTTCGGGATGGCGTACGCGGTGGCGTCGCTCGGCTGTGCCATCGGGCCCTTCCTGGCGCTGGTCGCGTCGAGCCTGCGTGCCGGGTCGATCGGCGAGGGTATGGCCCTGTTCGTCAGCTATGCGGCCGGGATGGGGCTGGTCATCGGCGTGACGGCGGTGGCGATCGCCCTGGTGCGGGTCTCCGCGGTCGCCCGGTTGCGCCGGGCCGCGGCGTACGTGCCCCGGGCCGGCGGGGCGGTGCTCCTGATCGCGGGCGCCTACGTGGCCTACTACGGCTGGTACGAGATCCGTCTCACCAGGGATCGGCGGATTTCCGGGCAAGATCCCGTCGTGAGTCTTGCCAGCGCTGCCCAGCACGAGTTGAGTGGGCTGGTCGGGAAGCTGGGTGCGGGCCGGCTCACGGTGCTGCTGGCCGTTCTCGTGCTGGCAGCGCTCCTGGTGGCCCGTCGCCGCCGTACCTCAGTGGGGAGTTGATCGTGGACACCGCGTACCGCGTGAGTCCACTGCGCCGGGGTGACCCCGAGTGGCTCGGCGACTACCGGCTGACCGGCCGGCTCGGTTCCGGCGGCATGGGCGTGGTCTACCTGGCCGAGGACCCCGACGGCGGGTACGTGGCGATCAAGCTGATCCACGCGTCGCTGGCCGACGACCCGGAGTTCCGCGACCGCTTCCGCAGCGAGGTGGAGCGGGCACGGCAGGTGCCGTCGTTCTGCACGGCCGAGGTGCTCGACGCCGACCTCGACCACCACCCGCCCTACCTGGTGGTGGAGTTCGTCGACGGGCCGAGCCTCGGCGACGTGGTCGAAGAACGCGGGCCGCTGCGCGCCGCCAGCCTGCACTCGCTGGCGGTGGGCGTGGCCACGGCGCTGGTCGGCATCCACGGCGCGGGCGTGATCCACCGCGACCTCAAGCCGGACAACGTGCTGCTCGCGCCGGGCAGCCCGAAGGTGATCGACTTCGGCATCGCGCGGGCGTTCGAGGCGACGAGCCAGCACACCCGCACGGACCAGATGGTCGGCACGGTGGCCTACATGGCGCCCGAACGGTTCTCGTCGCAGCCGGGCACCCCGTTGACCGCGGCGGCGGACGTGTTCGCCTGGGGCTGCGTGGTCGCGTACGCGGGCACGGGCCGGACGCCGTTCCACGGTGACTCGCCCCCGGCCACTGCGGCGCGGATCCTGACGCAGCCGCCGTACCTGGAAGGGTTGCCCCAGCCCCTGCGCGATGTGGTGGAGCTGGCGCTGGCCAAGGACCCGCAGGAGCGGCCCACGGCGCGGGAGCTGCTCGACATGCTCCTCGGAGACCGGCCCGCGCCACGCCCGGCCGTCGCCCGGCAGCGCACCACGGTCATCACGGAGTCGCTGCTCAGCGAGGTGACCGCCGACCCGCGCTACGACGACTACGAACCGCCGCGGGAGCGCAGCCGCCGCGGGCACCCGCTGCTCGCCGCGCTGGCCGTCCTGCTCGTCATCGCCGGCCTGACCACCGTCGGTCTCGTGGTGCACGCCAACGCCCGCAACCGCACCCCGGCGGCCGGGACCCCCTCGGCGGACGGCGGCTCGGCGGCCGGAGCCCCCGAACCCTCGCGCGAGGAGACCTCGGCGCCCGACGAGCCGGAGCCGACGCCGACCGGCGGCGGTACGCCCGTGCCCGTCGAGCCGTCCGGCGGGGAACCGATCCTCCAGGACCCGCTGAACCAGCCGGGGCTGTGGCTCGACAGCGAGATCCGCGAGGAGCAGGCCCGTTGCTTCATCCGCGGCGTGATGCGTCCCGAACGCGTCGACCGGGGCACCTACCAGTGCGCCGGCCCGACCGAGGACATCGAGGACGACTTCGGCGTCCAGGTCACCACGACCCTGCAGACCGCGGGAAGCTGCGCCGCCATCTGGTTCCACTGGAGCGACGACAAGGGCGGGCAGGTGCTGCGCGTCTGCCAGGACGAGATCTCGGTCGCCGCCGACATGCCCGACGACCGGCGCGTCTACGACGACGTGCGGCTCGACCAGCGGATCCCGCTGAAGAAGACGACCCGGGTCCACCTCGTCGTGCGCGAGGGCGTCGCCCAGGTCTTCCTCGGCGGTGACTTCGTGAGCGAGATCTCCCTGCCGGAAGGCGGCCCCGACGCCGGCGAGGTGCGGCTGGGGCTCATCGCGGAGGCGGAGGACACCGACCCGCCGTACGCCGCGACGTTCAGCGACGTCGACATCCGGTCGCTGTGACGATCTCGAGTGTCGGTTAGGCGGCAACCGGGCCACGGGTCTTCGCAGGCAGTGACACAGCCCGATAGGGTTCCTCCCTGTCGGGGGTGATGTCCCGCGCCCACGTGGCGCGGGGAGGGCGGCGATCGCGCCGTCCGGTGGCGTAGGAGCAGCGGCATGGCGGAGGAGCGGACGAGCCCGCTGCGCTCGCGCGACCCGCGCCGGCTGGGGCCGTACGAGCTGCTCGGCCGGCTGGGCGAGGGCGGCATGGGCACCGTCTACCTGGCGCGCGCGGAGTCGGGGACACTCGTCGCCGTCAAGATGATCCGCGCCGACCTGGCACCCGACGACGCCTTCCGCCGCCGCTTCCGCAGCGAGGTCAACCGGGTACGCCAGGTACCGCCGTTCTGCACGGCCGAGGTCCTCGACGCCGACCCCGACCACGAACAGCCGTACCTGGTCGTCGAGTACGTCGACGGTCCCAGCCTCGCCCAGGTGGTGGAGGAGCGCGGCCCGCTGACCGCCGCCAACCTGCACGGCGTCGCGATCGGGGTGGCGACCGCGCTCACGGCCATCCACGGCGCCGGCATCATCCACCGCGACCTCAAACCCCGCAACGTGCTGCTCGCGCCCGGCAGCCCCAAGGTGATCGACTTCGGCATCGCCCGCCCGCTGGAGGCCACCGACGGGCACACCAACACGCACGAGATGGTGGGCACGGTCGCGTACATGGCGCCCGAGCGCTTCGGCGAGGACACGACGCTGCTCACGCCGGCCGCCGACGTGTTCGCGTGGGGCGGCGTGGTGGCGTACGCGGGCACCGGCCGTACCCCGTTCGGCGCCGACTCGCCCCCCGCCACCGCCGCCCGGATCCTGACCCGCCCGCCGGACCTGTCCGGCCTGAGCGGGCCGCTGCGCGACCTGGTCGCGCACGCCCTGGACAAGGACCCCGCCAACCGCCCGACCGCCCGCGAGCTGCTCGACCTGCTCGTGGCGGGCCCGCAGCAGCCGGCCCCGGCCGCGGCGGCGCTCGCCCACCAGCCGGGGCTGCGGGTGGCGGCGGAGGAGGCGCAGGCGGCCACCGGCTACCACAGTGCCCGCCAGCTCACCGCGCTCGCGACGCCCGCGGACCTCGTCGGCTACGCCGAGGACTCGATCGTCACGCAGCCCGTACCGGTCTCCCCGGCCGGCCCGGCGACCCCGTTCACCCACGACCCGCACCCCCGGCGCCCCTGGGTGCTGCCCATGGCGGTCATCCTGCTGGCGGTCGCCCTGCTCGCCGCGGGCGGCCTCGCAGCCGTGTTCTGGCCCAGGGCCCGCGACGCCGACGTGGTCGACCAGGAGCCGCCGCCGCTGCTCGCCGACTCGCTGCGGCAGCCGCGGCTGTGGAAGGCGTCCGACGACCCCGACGAGCGGGCCAGCTGCTTCTTCCGGGACGGCCTCGTCGTGCGCCGCGCGACCACGGGTGTCTTCCGCTGCCGCGGCCCGGCCGACGCCGAGCCGTCCGACCTGCAGGTCCGCGTGGGCATCCAGCTCCTCACCGCGGACAGCTGCGCCGCCGTCTGGATGCGTTTCCGCAGCAACAAGGGCTATCAGGTACGCGTGTGCGAGCGCAACGTGTACGTCGGCACGCACAAGTCCACCGACATCGAGGTCATCAAGACCTTTCCGCTCGACGACTCCCCGATCGATGTGTCGGCGCCCCCGACGACGATCACGCTGACCATGCACGGCGAGAACCTCGAGATCCTCCGCGACGGCGAGCTCGTCGGCACGGTCATGGTGAACGACAAGGACATCACGGGCGGCCGGGTGTCCCTGGGCATCTACACGGAGCAGTACGCGCCGACGGTCGGACCGTACGAGGTGGCGTTCACCGACATCAAGCTCTGGCCGGTCGCCTAGCGCCGGTCCTCCCGGCGGTCCAGGTCGCGTTCCCGGGCGTCGGCGAGATCTTCGCGGACGTCCTCCCAGCGCTGGTGCTCAGCGGTCCGCTGCTGACGTTCCCGCAGGAGCCGGTCCCGTTCGTCCGCCCACGCGTCCCCATGGGGTGCGATGCGCCTGCCGAGATCGCGTACGGGGGCCGCCTGCGCACTGAGCAGATGCGCGGCTTCGGTCTCCTGGAGCAGCCAGACGATGTGCGGCTGAGGATCCCGCAGCTGCAGCACCACCCCGCGTCCCGCACCGGCCTCGTACGCGTCCACGAGCACCCGAACGCCGGCGACGTCGACGAACCCCACCTGGGCCATCGACACCCAGACGCTGCGTACCCCGGTGTCCATCGCCCCGACCAGCACATCGGCCAGCGGTGGACCACTGACCCGGTCCAGCTCCCCGGTGAGAGTGATGGTCAGCTGGTCGGCATCGCCCCGCACCGCCACGTGCAGCCGGGCTCCGCCGTCGCCGAAGTACGTCATGACACCCGCCTCAGCCGGGTGGCGAGGGTCGCCCACACCACCTTGCCGACCGCGCACGGCAACGCACCCCAGGCGGTAGCCGTGGCAGCGACGATCCGCAGACCCATGCCCCCCGCCCGCACGTTCCCCGGACGTGCATCCAGCAGCGGCGGAAGAGCCGGGCTGCGGTCCTGGACGGCCAGATGCACCATCGCCCCGCGCATCGACACCCACACGTCGAGATTGGTGCCGGCATGCTCGACGGCGTTCCCGACCAGCTCCGACACGATGAGCCGCGCAGGATAGTCCAGATGCGGCAGAGCGAAGGCGACACAGGTGTCGGCAGCCATCGTTCGAGCCAGCGCAGCCACGCCGTGCTGCGCCGGCAACGACACGTGATGCGTCACTGCCGCCCGGTCGTCCGCCCGCGCCACCGCGGCAAGGCCGGCTGCCATGCTGGGCACCTGCTCCACCCCACCCGTCGCCAGGCGACGCCGCAGGCCGCCCGCCGCCGCACAGACGATCACACTGATCGGCGGATCACTCTCCGCGGCATAGCGCGCCGCTATCCGCCAGGTCGCCGCCGACTCACCGGCGGGATCATCGAGCCGCGCCGCATCGACGAGCAGCACCCGGGGAGTCTCGGCGACACACGCCCGCAGCACCCACGACACCTCGTCCCGGAGTCTGTGCCCCCAACCGCCGTGCACCATCACCTGAGTCACGGCCTGCGTGGGCTCGTGCACGCAGGTGACCCGCGGGTTGCTCGACACGACGTAACCGTTGACCACGGGCATCCCGGCCATGCGGCCACTCTTCCCCTCGGTGCCGCCCAAGGCCATAGCCGCCGGCCAAGTACCCCCTTTCGCGTTGCTCCCTCGTGGTAGCCGACTTCGGTTGCGCGAACCGGTGCACACTTCCTTCGCCGAGGGTGATGTCAGAGCTGCCTCCGGCGGTATGTGCTGCACGGATGACGGAGAGGCAACCCCGGAGCGGCGGGGGCTGGCTGACCTGGCTCGGGATGGCGCTCGCGGCCGTCCTGGGCGCGGTGATCGGCGGCGTCATCGTGGCCGCGAACACGTCGGACGCGGGCAGCACACCGGCCGCCGCCGACCAGCAGGTCGCCACCGCCTGCGAGGTGACCAAGGTGGCAGAGACGGCCCTGCCGTCGGTGGTGACGATCAGCGTGACCAACGGCGAGGCCGGCGGCACCGGATCGGGTGAGGTCGTCCGCGAGGAGGGCTACATCCTTACGAACAACCACGTGGTCTCCCTGGCCGCCGACGGTGGCCAGGTCTCGGTGCTGTTCAACGACGGCAGGACCGTGCCGGCCACCATCACCGGCCGCGATCCCAAGGCGGACCTGGCGGTCATCAAGGTCGACAACCAGCCGTCCTTGCCGGTCATCCCGTTCGGCAGGTCGGCGGACGTCCACGTCGGTCAGCCGGTCGTCGCCATCGGTGCGCCCCTCGGGCTGTCCGGCACCGTCACCTCGGGCATCGTCAGCGCGCTGGACCGGACCATCCAGGTGCCCGGCGACGGCGGCGAGACGGCGCTTCTGGTCTCCGCGCTGCAGACCGACGCCGCCATCAACCCCGGCAACAGCGGGGGCGCACTGGTCGACTGCGACGCTCAGCTCGTCGGCGTGCCGTCGGCCGGCGCGTCCATCCCGAGCTCCGGCCCGGGCGGCGGGGGCAGCGAGGGCGACATCGGGCTCGGCTTCGCCATCCCGGTCGACCTTGCGAAGTCCATCTCGGACGAGATCATCGCCACCGGGACGGTGACGCACGCGTACTTCGGCGTCAGCGTGGTCACGGTGCCGAGCGGCGGTGTCTACATCAGATCGGTCGTACCCGACGGCCCCGCGGCCCGGGCGGGTCTGCGGGCCGGCGACATCATCACCGCCATCGACGGTACGCCGGTGACCGGCACCACCGACCTTGCCGCCGTCACCTTGACCAAGAACCCGGGCGACACCGTCACCGTCACCTACACGCGCGGCGGCAAGCAGGCCGGCACGACGGTGACGCTCGGCACCGAACGGTGAGGAGAGGACATGCTGAAGCATCCGAGCACCATGCCGTCCGGGCGCGACGAGATGGCACCGGATCCGCGGTTCGGCACCGGCAACCTGGTCATCCCGCGATACGAGCTGCCGCCGGACGAGCTCCCGCCGGACGTCGCCTACCAGATCATCCACGACGAGCTGATGCTCGACGGCAACGCCCGCCTCAACGCGGCCACCTTCGTCACCACCTGGATGGAGCCGCAGGCGGACCGGCTGATGGCCGAGTGCGCCGACAAGAACATGATCGACAAAGACGAGTACCCGCAGACCGCCGATCTGGAGATGCGCTGCGTCAGCATCCTCAGCCGGCTGTGGCACGCCCCCGAGGCGGCGCAGGCGACCGGCTGCTCGACCACCGGCTCCAGCGAGGCCGCCATGCTGGCCGGGCTCGCGCTCAAACGCCGCTGGCAGCAGCGCCGCCGTGCCGCGGGTGCACCGGCGGACCGGCCGAACCTGGTGATGGGCATCAACGTCCAGGTGTGCTGGGAGAAGTTCGCCGCCTACTGGGACGTGGAGATGCGGCTGGTCCCGATGGAGGGCGACCGGCTGACCCTCTCCGCCGAGGAGGCCGTCCGGCGCTGCGACGAGAACACCATCGGAGTGGTGGCGATCCTCGGCTCCACATACGACGGCTCGTACGAGCCGGTCGCGGACATCTGTCAGGCGCTCGACGACCTCCAGGAGCGAACGGGAACCGACGTGCCGGTGCACGTCGACGGCGCCTCCGGTGCGTTCGTGGCACCCTTCCTCGACCCCGGCCTGCTCTGGGACTTCCGGTTGCCGCGGGTCGCGTCGATCAACGCCTCCGGCCACAAGTACGGCCTGGTCTACCCCGGCGTCGGCTGGGTGGTGTGGCGTACCGCCGAGGCCCTGCCCCCGGAGCTGATCTTCTGGGTCAACTACCTCGGTGACACCATGCCGACGTTCGCCCTGAACTTCTCCCGGCCGGGCGCGCAGGTGGTCGCCCAGTACTACAACTTCCTCCGGCTGGGCTACGCCGGATACCGCCGCGTCCACTCGTACGCCCGGGACGTCGCCACCCGGCTGGCCGGCCGGATCGCCGAGCTCGGCCCGTTCGAGCTGCTCACCCACGGCGACCAACTGCCGGTCTTCGCCTTCAAGGTGCGAGACGACATCGGCAACTTCACGGTCTTCGACGTCTCCGGGGCGCTGCGCGAACGCGGCTGGCAGGTGCCGGCCTACCAGTTCCCCGAGAACCGGCAGGACCTCTCGGCGCTGCGGATCGTCGTCCGGAGAGGCTTCACCCACGACCTGGCCGACATGCTGGTCGACGACCTCAAGCGGCAGCTCCCGAGGCTGGAGAAGCAGCACTCCCCGCAGCACGACGGCGCGACCGCCTCGAGCTTCCACCACTGACAGGGCTCGGTGCCACCCCGACCTCGACGGCGTGGCTGGCGTCGAGGGTCAGCGAAGGGGACGTCAACCTTCGATGTGAGGGCACGGCTGGTGACATTCGGCCGTCTCCGGGCCGCACCGTCCCCGGGCCGGCGTGGCCCGGGGACGTGCGTCTGCGTCAGTCCTTCGTCAGGCCGGCCCGCCGCAGCGCATCGGCCATCGCGCCGCCGTTGAAGCTCGTTCCGGCCGGCTGCTGGCCGCCGCGCCGCTGTTGCCCGCCGCCCTGCCGCGGGTGGCCCTGACCGGCACCGCCGCCGCCCTGGCGCTGCTGCCCGCCGTCACGGCCGCCGCGTTGCCCGCCGCCACTTTGCCCGCCGTCACGACTGACGCGCTGCCCGCCGTCGCGGCCGCCGCGTTGCGCGCCGTCACGGCTGCCGCGCTGCCCGCCGTCCCGCGCGCCGCCGTCGCGGGCTGGGCGGTCGCCGCCTCCCGGACCGCGGCGGTCGCCGCCCTGGCGGGGTTCGTCCGTCAGCCGCATCGTCAGCGAGATGCGCTTGCGGGCCTCGTCCACGTCGACCACGCGTACCTTGACCACGTCGCCGGACTTGACCACCTCGCGCGGGTCCTTCACGAAGGTGTTCGACAGCGCCGACACGTGGACGAGGCCGTCCTGGTGCACGCCGACGTCCACGAACGCCCCGAACGCGGCGACGTTCGTGACCACGCCTTCCAGGACCATGCCCGGCTTGAGGTCGGCGATCTTCTCGACGCCCTCGGCGAAGGTGGCCGTGGTGAAGGCGGGCCGGGGGTCGCGGCCCGGCTTCTCGAGCTCGCGCAGGATGTCGGTGATCGTGGGGAGGCCGACCGTGTCGGTGACGAACTGCTCGGGCTTCAGCGCGCGCAGGATCGGGCTGTTGCCCATGGCGGTGCGCAGGTCGGTGCCCGCCGCGGCGAGGATCGTACGGACCACCGGGTAGGACTCCGGGTGCACGCTGGAGGCGTCGAGGGGGTCGTCGCCGTCGGGGATGCGCAGGAAGCCCGCGCACTGCTCGAACGCCTTGGGGCCGAGCCGGGCCACCTTCTTGATGTCGGAGCGGCTGCGGAACGGGCCGTTGGCGTCGCGGTGCAGCACGATGTTCTCCGCGAGACCCGCGCCGATGCCGGAGACCCGGGTCAGCAGGGGAGCCGACGCCGTGTTGACGTCGACGCCGACCGCGTTCACACAGTCCTCGACGACGGCATCGAGGGAGCGGGACAGTTTCACCTCGGACAGGTCGTGCTGGTACTGCCCGACGCCGATCGAGCGGGGGTCGATCTTCACCAGCTCGGCCAGCGGGTCCTGCAGCCGCCGGGCGATGGAGACCGCGCCGCGCAGCGAGACGTCGAGGCCGGGCAGCTCCTGCGACGCGTACGCCGAAGCCGAATACACGGAGGCGCCCGCCTCGGAGACCATCACCTTGGTGAGCTTCAGCTCGGGGTGCCGCTTGATGAGGTCGGCCGCCAGCTTGTCGGTCTCGCGCGACGCCGTGCCGTTGCCGATCGCCACCAGGTCGACGTTGTGCTGCCTGGCCAGCTCGGCGAGGGTGTGGATCGACGCGTCCCACTTGTTCTGCGGCACGTGCGGGTAGATGGTCGACGTGGCCACGCACTTGCCCGTGGAGTCGACGACGGCCACCTTCACACCCGTACGGAATCCGGGGTCGAGGCCCATGGTCGTGCGCGTGCCGGCGGGCGCGGCAAGGAGCAGGTCGCGCAGGTTGGCCGCGAAGACCCGCACGGCCTCGTCCTCGGCCGCCTGCCACAGCCGGACCCGCAGGTCGGCGCCGAGGTGGATGAGGATGCGGGTGCGCCAGGCCCAGCGGACCGTGTCGGCGAGCCAGCGGTCGCCGGGGCGACCCTGGTCGGTGATGCCGAACCGGCCGGCGATCGCGGCCTCGAACGACGGCGCGTCCGCCTCGTCGGCGGTCGGCTCCATCGTGAGGTCGAGGACCTCCTCCTTCTCGCCGCGGAACATGGCGAGGATGCGGTGCGAGGGAAGCTTCGTGTACGGCTCGGCGAAGTCGAAGTAGTCCGCGAACTTCGCGCCCTCGGTCTCCTTGCCCTCGCGCACCTTGGCGACCAACCGGCCGCGGGTCCACATGCGCTCGCGGAGCTCACCGATGAGGTCGGCGTCCTCGGCGAAGCGTTCGATGAGGATGGCCCGGGCGCCGTCCAGCGCGGCCTGCGCGTCGGCGACGCCCTTGTCGGCGTCGACGAAGGCGGCGGCCTCTTCGCGAGGGTCGCGGGCGGGGTCGCCGAGCAGCAGGTCGGCGAGCGGCTCCAGGCCGGCCTCGCGGGCGATCTGCGCGCGGGTGCGGCGCTTCGGCTTGTAGGGCAGGTAGATGTCCTCGAGCCGCGCTTTGGACTCGGCGGCCATGATCTGCGCCTCGAGCGCGTCGTCGAGCTTGCCCTGCGAGCGGATCGACTCGAGCACCGCGGTGCGCCGCTCCTCGAGCTCGCGCAGGTAGCCGAGCCGTTCCTCCAGCACCCGCAGCTGCTGGTCGTCGAGGGTGCCGGTGACCTCCTTGCGGTACCGGGCGATGAACGGCACGGTGGCACCGCCGTCGAGCAGCTCGACGGCCGCCGAGACCTGGCCCTCACGGACCCCGAGCTCCTGGGCGATGCGCTGATGGATGGCTGTCGTCACGCGGACGATTGTGACCGAGGGGTACGACACTTGTCGCGGCACCCCGCGCACGACGAGCTGATCATCACCCGGTCCGGGTGCGCGTGTCGGCGGGCAGGGCGCGCTGAACCGCCCACAACGCGGCCTCGGTCCGCGACACGGCACCGGTCTTGCGGAGCAGGTTGGAGACGTGCACGGTCACCGTGCGCACCGAGATGCCGAGCGCGGCCGCGATCTGCTTGTTGGACATCCCCTCGGCCAGGCAGCCCAGCACCTCCCGCTCCCTGGCGGTCAGCTCCACCGGCTGCCGGAGGTGCTCGGCGAGAGCGTCCGGGCCGCCGGCGACGGCCAGCAGCTCGGTGATCCGGTACGGGTTTCCGCCGGTACGCCGCCACACCGCGTCGGCGAGCTCGCGGGACCCGTACACGTGATCGAGGATCTGGCCCACCTGCGCGGCGCTGAGGGCACCCAGATGGCGGCGGACGGCCCCGGGCGCGCCGGCGAGGCGTTCCAGCGCACGGACGGTGAGGGCGGGGTTGACAGCCGCATCGGGCGGGCGGGACGTCACCAGGAGCAGGGCGGGAAGATCCGCACCGGCCAGCTCCGCGATGAGGCTGAGGCTCGCCGGGTCGAGCGCGTGCAGGTCCTCCACGACCAGCACCGCCGGGCGCCTGCCGACCAGCGTGCGGACCGTGGTGACCGCCAGGCGCAAGAGCGCGTCGGGCGTGTACCGCTCCCGGGGGACATCCGGGTCCTGGGCCAGCCACGCCAGCGCATCGGGCGGAACAGGAAGACCCGGGTGCGGTCCGGTGGCGGCGAGCACGGCGGCCAGCCAGTCGTACGGTGCGGGGGAGTGCAGCCGCGCGGAGCCCGAGAGCACGACCTCAGGGGCCGCGACCTGCACCGCAGCCGCGGCGAGCGTGCTCTTGCCCGTTCCGGGCAGCCCGGTGACGACGGCGGGGACGCACCGGCCGCCGCCGCGCACCTGCTCCCAGGCGTGCCGCAGTTCGTCGAGTGCGGCCGCCCGGCCCACCATCGGTACCGGCATCACCACTCAACACTACGTACTACGTACTACAGACATGCTCTTCGGCCTTTGGCAGTCTTGTGGCATGAGCGACTGCACCCAACCGCGCTCAGCGGTACCCGACGACGGCCGTGACGGCTCGGTCAGGAGCGACTGCACCGAACCGCGTTCAGCGGTGGCCGACGACGGCCGTGACGGTTCCATGCCACGGCAGGCCCGGTCATGAGCTTGGTACTGCGTGCGGTCGCCGCCTCCGACCAGGGGCTGGTCCGGTCGAACAACGAGGACGCGGTCTTCGTCGGCGAGCGGCTGCTGGTCGTGGCGGACGGCATGGGCGGCCTGCCCGCCGGGGAGCTCGCCAGCGACATTCTGGTGAAGGCGGTTGCTGTCGTCGATGACCTCCCGGAATCGGACGAGCCTCTGCAGGACCTGATCGCCGCGCTCGCGACGGCCAACGAGCGGATCGAGGCCGCCGTCGCCGACGACGACGCCCGCGACGGCATGGGCACGACGGTGACCACCCTGCTGCTCGCCGGTGACCGGGTTGCGGCGCTCAACGTCGGTGACTCCCGCTGCTACCTCATGCGTGACGGCGTGCTCACCCAGATCACCCGCGACGACACGTACGTGCAGGCCCTCGTCGACCAGGGCGTACTGACCCCGGACGACGCCCGCCGGCACCCGCAGCGCGCGCTGGTCACCCAGGCGGTCCAGGGCGGCCCGTTCCGGCCGGCGGGCCGGATGGTTCCGGTACGCGCGGGCGACCGGTTCCTGCTCTGCAGCGACGGGCTCAGCGACTACGTCGAGGACGAGGTGATCGCCACGACGCTGCGGGCGTACCCGGACCGGCAGGTGTGCGCCGCCGAGCTGATCGCCAGGACCTTGGAGGCCGGCGCTCCCGACAACGTCACCGTGATCGTCGCGGACCTCGAGTAATGCTCACCACGCAGCGGCTGGTGCTGAGGCGATTCCGGCTCGAGGACGCGGCGGCGCTGGCGGCCTACCGGTCGGATCCGGCGGTCGCCCGCTACCAGTCGTGGACCTCGCCGTACTCCCTGGACAAGGCCCGCTATGCGGTCCAGACGATGGTCGCCGCGGACCCGGGACAGCCCGGCTGGTTCCAGTACGCGGTGGAGCTCGCCGACGAGGAGACGCTGATGGGTGACGTCGGGGTGAACCTGGCGGACAACCTGCGGCAGGCGGAGATCGGGTACACGCTGGCGCCGCGCTGGCAGGGCCAGGGGTACGCGACCGAGGCGGTGCGTGCAGTGGTCGATCACCTCTTCCGGGTGCGGGGGTTGCACAAGGTTTCGGCCGAGTGCGATGCGCGGAACTCGGCTTCGGCGCGGCTGCTGGAGCGCGTGGGGTTCGCCCGGGAGGGCTGCCTGCGGCAGCACACGTGGATCAAGAACGAGTGGACGGACGACCTGCTTTATGGGCTGCTGTCGGACGAGTGGCCGACCGGGTCGCGGTAGTCACGTCACCGACCTTACGGGCGCCGGCCCGCCGTCCCGCCCTTGTCCACAGGCCCACTTTTTATCCACAACCCCGGAACGGACAAGGGCCCCGAAGGCCGCCGCAGGGCTATCGTGCGGAGATACAAAAGCCCAGGTAGATCACGGCAAAGGAGCCGGTCATGCCCGTTCGCCTCAACCCGTACATCTCGTTCCCGGACGGCAACGCCCGCGCGGCGATGGAGTTCTACCACTCGATCTTCGGCGGTGACCTGCGGGTCAACACCTTCGGTGAGTTCGGCGCGCCAGAGCCTGGCCTGGCCGACAAGGTCATGCACGCCATGCTCGAGACGCCGGCCGGGCTGACGCTGATGGCCTCCGACACACCTCCGGGAATGGAGATCGTGGAGGGCTCGAACATCTCGGTCAGCCTCAGCGGCGAGGACGCCGACGAGCTGCACGCCTACTGGGAGAAGCTGTCCGCAGGCGGCACCGTGAGCGTGCCGCTGGAGAAGCAGATGTGGGGCGACGAGTTCGGCAGCTGCCGCGACCAGTTCGGCATCTACTGGATGGTCAACATCACCGCCCCGCAGGCCTGACCCGTGCTGGAGGAGGTCCGCCGGATCTGCCTCGCGCTGCCGGAGGTGACGGAACGGCTCAGCCACGGCTCACCCACCTGGTTCGTGCGCGGCAGACGAACCTTCGTCTCGTTGATGGCCGACGGCCACCACGACGCCGACTTCCCCCAGCTGTGGTGCGCGGCGCCCCCGGGCGCGCAGGAAGAGTTGATCGCCGCCGCCGGCGACCGCTTCTTCCGCCCGCCGTACGTGGGGCATCGCGGCTGGCTGGGCGTGCGCCTGGACGGCGAGGTGGACTGGGACGAGATCGCGGAGCTGTGCGAGGACGCCTTCAACACCGTGGCGCCGAAGACCCTGCGGACCTCCCGCTAGACGGCCGACGCTGTCGCCCGGCCGTTCGCGCTCCGGCAGGCGGTTATTTGTGCCCGTGGGCGTGCGGGGGCGTGCGGGGGCGTGCGCCTTGGGCGGAGAGATGCGCGTCGGCCTGCGCCAGGTGTGTGCTGACGTGCGCCCGGCGTCCCTCGGCGCGAGCCTGCGCGGATCAGGCGGGGGAGTCGACGTACACCCAGGCTTGCGCGCCGGAGGTGAGCGGCGCGAGCACGCGGTGGTAGTCGTCCACCTCGTAGGTGTCGGCGGCGGCGAGCTCATCGTCGCTCACCTCGAAGGCGGTGCCCGGCACCCGGTCGCCGGTGTTGCCGGTGGCGGTGACGATCGGGTGGTGGGTCTGGCCGCTGACGGCGATCACGTCGGGGTCGGTGATCTCGAGGAGGGTCAAGCTGTATCCGACGAGGGCGTCGGGGTGGCCGGTGAGCTCGCGCCCGAAGGTGGCTTTCTGGACTGCGGGATCCTGCAGCGTGCCGTACGAGAAGAGCAGAGGCATACCGATGATCATCTCATTCGGTGCCACGAGGCGAGGCGAGGGGAGTCGATGCGTTGCCTCCGCGCGGCGCTGATGTCGTATCCTGGCCGACTTTGCTTCTTTTAGGAGGTCAGAGTGACGGAGTATCCACCGGAAGTCCTGCAGCGCTTCCACGGCACTGCTGAACACCATGCGGCGGGCCTGGTCGGCGCGCCGCCCGCGAGGTGGCAGTCGGTCGTCATCGAGGATTACGACCCGCGGTGGGCGGGCCGGTTCGCCGCCACGCGTGAGCTGATCAGCACGGCTCTCGGGGCGCTGGTCGTCGGCATCGAGCATGTCGGTTCGACGTCCGTGCCGGGTCTGGCGGCGAAGCCCATCGTGGACATCGATCTGCTGCTCGAGGACACCGCGGACGAGTCCGTCTACCTTCCCGCTCTCCACCGGGTCGGGTACCGGCTCGTTCTACGTGAGCCGTGGTGGTACGGGCATCGGATGCTGGTCGACGCGGCCGAAGGCGTCCACCTGCACGTCTGGCCGCGGGATGCACCCGAACCGGTGCGGCACCGGCTCTTTCGTGACTGGTTGCGTTCGCACCCGGAGGACCGGGAGCTGTACGCCTCGACCAAGCGGAACCTGGCGCTCGACACCGCCGACCGGCCCGGCGACTACAGCCTGGCCAAGAACGACGTCATCGACCGGATCTTCGCTCGGATCTTCGCGGCGGCTGGTGGTCAAGGCGTGGCGGGGTAGGAGCGGGGTCTCGGCGGCCGGTGGTCAGGCGTGGTGGGGTAGGCGCGGGCCTTGGCCGCCGGCGGTCAGGGCGTGGCGGGATAGGCGCGGGTCTCGGTGGCCTTGACCGCCACCCACAGGTCCCGCCCCGGTTCCAGGTGCAGGTGGGCGGCGGCCGCCGGGGTGATGTCGGCGGCCACGGTGATCGGGCCGTCGAGGCGGATTCGCAGGTTGTCGCCGTGGCGTTGGATGTCGGCGAGGACCGCCGGCCAGGTGTTGCGGGGGCTTCCGTCGGGCTGCCGGGGGTGCAGCGCCACGGCGGACGGCGGGAAGGCCACGAAGGCGTCGCCGTGCACGGTGTCCGTGGTGGTGAGGGTGAAGCCGTCGGTGAGTTCGACGGTGTGTCCCGTGCCGTGGCCTCGGTAGAGGTTCAGGCCGACGAGGCGGGCGACGTAGTCGGTGCGGGGGCGGGCCGTGATGGTGGCGGCGTCGCCTTCCTGGACGACGCGGCCGTTCTCGAGTATCACCAGCCGGTCGGCCAGGACGAGGGCGTCGAGCGGGTCGTGGGTGACCAGCAGGGTGGCGCCCGGGTGGGCGGCCAGGTGGCGGCTCAGTTCGGCGCGGGTGTCGAGACGGGTACGGGCGTCGAGCGCGGCGAGGGGCTCGTCGAGGAGCAGCAGGACCGGGTCGACGGCGAGTGCCCGGGCGAGCGCGACCCGCTGGGCCTGACCGCCGGACAGGTGCCGGGGTTTGCGGCGCCCGTGGTCGGTGAGGCCGACGCGGTCCAGCCAGCGGTCGGCCACTGTGTGGGCGGTACGCCGGTCGGCCCCGTGGCGGCGGGGGCCGAAGGCCACGTTGTCGCGGGCGCTCAGGTGGGGGAAGAGCAGGTAGTCCTGGAACACGACGCCGATCGGCCGGTTCTCCGGCGGGGTCCAGGTCCGCGCGCCGGGCCGGTCGAGGTCGCGGCCGTCGAGGCGGAGATGCCCGGCCGACAGCGGGGTGAGGCCGGCCAGGGCGCGCAGGGCGGTGGTCTTGCCGGCGCCGTTGGGGCCGAGGAGGGCGACCGTCTCGCCGGGGTGGATGCGAAGGTCGAGGTCGAGGACGAACGTCTCGCGGCGGACGACGAGGTGGGCCTCGAGGAGGGGGCCGGTCACGGCGCGGTCAGCCAGCGGTCGCGCAGGGCGGCGAGAATCGTGACGGACACGGCCAGCAGGATGAGGCTGAGCACCACCGCGCCTTCGAGGTCGCCGCTCTCCATGGTCTGGTAGACGGCCAGGGGCATGGTCTGGGTGACGCCCGGATAGTTGCCGGCGAAGGTGATCGTGGCCCCGAACTCGCCGAGGGCGCGGGCCCAGCACAGCACCGCGCCCGCGGCGATGCCGGGGGCGACCAGCGGGAGGGTGACGTGGGTGAACGTGGTCCAACGGGTGGCGCCGAGGGTGGCGGCCGCCTCCTCGTACCGGGTGTCGGATCCGCGTAGTGCTCCCTCGACGGCGATGACGAGGAACGGCAGGGCCACGAAGGACTCGGCGATGACGACGCCCGCGGTGGTGAAGGGCAGCGTGATCCCGAAGGCGGCGTCGAGCCAGGAGCCGAGGAGGCCGCGCCGGCCGAGGGCCAGCAGCAGGGCGATGCCGCCGACCACCGGGGGCAGCACGAGCGGGACGGTGATCAGGGCCCGGACCAGGCGGCGGCCGGGGAAGTCGACCCGGGCCAGCAGCCAGGCGAGCGGCACCCCGAGGGCGACGCACAGCAGGGTGGCGACGGTCGCGGTGACCATCGACAACCGCAGCGCCGTCAGCACGCCCGGCTCGGTGAGCCGTTGCGGCAGCGTCGCCCAAGGGGTACGGGCCAGCAGCCCGGCCAGCGGCAGCACGAGGAACCCGGCCCCGGCCACCGCCGGCACCAGCAGCACGACCGGTACGCGGGTGGTCCGGGGCCGGTCTCCGCTCATGGCGCCTGGAAGCCGGCTTCGGTCAGCACCTTCGTGCCGTCGGCGGACCGCACGTAGTCGATGAAGCCCTGCGCTTCCGCGGGGTTCTTCGCGTTCTTCAGCGCGACGATCGGGTACTCGTTGACCGCCTTGGCCGACTCGGGGAACTCCACGGCGTCCACGTCGGCCGACGCGACCTTGGCGTCGGTGCGGTAGACCAGAGAGGCGTCCACCTCGCCGAGCTTGACCTTGGACAGCGCCGCCTTCACGTCCTGCTCGAGCGTGACCGGCATGAGCTTCACCCCGGCCGCCTCCAGTGCGGTCTTGGCGGCGGCTCCGCAGGGCACCGCCTCGGCGCAGAGGGCAACCTTCAGGCCGGGCTTGCTCAGGTCCGCCGGCCCGGCGATCTTCTTCGGGTTGCCCTTGGTCACGGTGATGACCAGCTGGTTCTTCGCGAACGTGACCGGCGCGCCGGCGGCGTTGCCGGCATCGGTGACGGTGGCCATGTTCTTCGGCGCGGCAGAGGCGAACACGTCCGCCGGTGCACCCTGGTTGATCTGCGTCGCGAGCGCGGAGCTGCCGGCGAAGTTGAACGACACCCTGGTCCCCGGATGCGCGGACTCGTACTGCTTGCCGATCGTGGTGAAGGTTTCCGTCAGCGATGCCGCCGCGAACACGGTCACCGTTCCGGCGGGCGTGCTCCCTGCCGGGGATGCCGTGCCGCCTCCGCAACCGGTCGCACCGATGGTGAGCAGACTTGCCAGAGCCGCGGCTCGTAGTGCCTTCAACGTTCCACCACCACCGTGGTCGACTTGATCACCGCGACGGCCACCGACCCGACCTCGAGGTCGAGCGCGTCGACCGCCTCCCGGCTCATCAGCGACACCACCCGGAACGGGCCGGCCTGGATGTCGACCTGTGCCATCACGGTGTCCTTGACCACCGCGGTCACGATCCCGCGCAGCCGGTTGCGCGCCGACGACGCGCCCAGCCGCCCGTCCGGCTGCGCGGCCTGCGCCCGCACGAACGCCGCCAGCTCGGTTCCGCTGATCATCCGGTGGCCCTGCTCGTCCCGCTCGGCCGGCAGCCGGCCGGCATCGACCCAGCGCCGCATGGTGTCGGCGCTGACGCCGAGCAGCTCCGCCGCCTCACCGATCCGAAAGAGCGTCACTCTGCCAGCCTAAAGCCTCGCATCTGCGGCGAGGAAGCCGGGTTTGCGGCCGCAGTTGCGCTCAGGAGGTCTCGGCGGGCGGGTCGAAGGTGAGGGAGAGCCTGCTGGCGTACGCACCGCCATCGGTGCCGGGCCGGCGCTCGAACGGCTGACGATCGAGCGGCCACAGCCGCACCGCCCGGAAGGCGAAGCCGTCCTGGCCGGGCGTCTCCCACTCCAGCCACACCCGCTGACCGGCGGTGAAGGCCGCGTATCCGTCGACGGCCGCGGCGCTGAAGTGCGCCCAGCAGCCACCGGGCGTCCGGGCGGAGTCGATCACGCCCCAGCCCTCGTCTTCGTGCCACTCACGGACAGTCCCTGGGTCAGGCATGCCGCGAACAGTAGCGGGCGCCTCCCACCCGAGGCAGGAGGCGCCCGTGAGGCACAGCGAGGTCAGCCCTCGAAGCGCAGCCAGACCGCGCCCAGCGGCGGCACCCGCAGCGCCGCCGACGCGTTCAGCCCGTGCCATGGCAGCGCCTCGGCGTGCACCTCGCCCATGTTGCCCACGCCCGAACCGCCGTACAGGGTGCTGTCGGTGTTGATGACCTCGCGCCAGACGCCGGCCCGCGGGAGGCCGATGCGGTAGTCCTCGTGCGGGATCGCCGCGAAGTTCACCACGCATGCCAGGGTGTCGCCGTTCGGGGCGAAGCGCAGGAACGAGAACGTGTTGTGCTGCGAGTCCTCCGACGTGATCCAGCGGAAGCCGCTCGGCGTCGTGTCCTGCGTCCACAGGGCCGGCGTCTCACGGTAGGTGCGGTTGAGGTCCTTGACGAGGCGGTGGATGCCGCCGCCGCGGCTCTCGTCGGCGAGCAGGTCCCAGTCGAGGCCGCGCTCCTCGCTCCACTCGCGTTCGTCGCCCATCTCGGCGCCCATGAAGATCAGCTGCTTGCCGGTGAAGGCCCACATGAAGCCGAGCAGGGCGCGGTTGTTCGCGAGCTTCTGCCAGAGGTCGCCGGGCATCTTGCCGGTCAGCGAGCCCTTGCCGTGCACGACCTCGTCGTGGCTGATCGGCAGGATGTAGTTCTCGCTCCAGGCGTACACGGTGGCGAAGGTCATCTGGTGGTGGTGCCACTGGCGGTAGATCGGCTCCTTCTCCATGTAGGACAAGGTGTCGTTCATCCAGCCCATGTTCCACTTGAAGCCGAAGCCCAGCCCGCCGAGGTGGGTGGGGCGGGTGACGCCCGGCCACGCCGTCGACTCCTCGGCGATGGTCACCACGCCGGGGTTGTTCTTGTAGACCGTGGCGTTCATCTCCTGCAGGAAGCTGATCGCGTCGAGGTTCTCGCGGCCGCCGTACTGGTTGGGGGTCCACTCGCCGTCCTTGCGGGAGTAGTCCAGGTAGAGCATCGAGGCGACCGCGTCGACGCGCAGGCCGTCGGCGTGGAACTCCTCGCACCAGTAGAGGGCGTTGGCGACCAGGAAGTTGCGGACCTCCTTGCGGCCGAAGTCGAAGACGTACGTGCCCCAGTCGGGGTGCTCGCCGCGCCGCCAGTCGCCGTGCTCGTAGAGCGGGGTGCCGTCGAAGCGGGCCAGGGCCCACTCGTCCTTGGGGAAGTGCGCGGGCACCCAGTCGAGGATCACGCCGATGCCGGCCTGGTGCAGCTTGTCGACCAGGTAGCGGAACTCGTCGGGGTTGCCGAAGCGGGACGTCGGCGCGAAGTAGCCGGTGACCTGGTAGCCCCAGGAGCCGCCGAACGGGTGCTCCATGACCGGCATCATCTCGACGTGCGTGAAGCCCGAGTCGACCACGTAGTCGACCAGCTGCGTCGCGAGCTCGGTGTAGGACAGGCCGGGCCGCCACGAGCCCAGGTGCACCTCGTAGATGCTCATCGGCTCCTGGTGCCACTGCCGGGTGGCGCGCTCGGCCAGCCACTGGCCGTCGTTCCACTCGTACGCGGACTCGAAGACGACCGACGCGGTCGCCGGCGGCACCTCGGTGTGCTGGGCCATCGGGTCGGCCTTCTCCCGCCAGACGCCGTCCCGGCCGAGGATCTTGAACTTGTACTTGGTGCCGGCGGACGCGCCCGGCACGTACAGCTCCCAGACGCCGCTGCCGCCGAGCGACCGCATCGGCAGGCCGTCGTACGGGCCCCAGCCGGCGAAGTCCCCGATCACCTGCACGCCTCGGGCCGACGGCGCCCAGACGGCGAACGCGACGCCCTCACCGCGCGGGTGGGCGCCGAGCACCGTCCACAGCTTCTCGTGCCGGCCCTCGCCGATCAGGTGCAGGTCCAGCTCGCCCAGCGTCGGCAGGTGCCGGTACGGGTCGTCGCAGACCGTCCCGTCCACGTCGACGCGGTAGTCGAGCACGGTGTCGGGCAGCTCGACGGCGAAGACGCCGTCGGGGTGCACCTGGGTCATCTCGGTGCGCTCGTCGCCCGCCACCACCGAGACGCTCTTGGCGCCCTTGCGCATGGTGCGGATCACCGTGCGGCCGCCGCTGGGGTGCGCGCCCAGCAGCGAGTGCGGGTCGTGCGTGTCGCCGGAGATGACGGCGTGCATGAGGCGCTGGTCAGCGCCGCCCGGGACGGGCGAGGGCGGTGGCGTGGTCTGCCCGATCATCGGTTCTTTCCTCCGGGGTGTCAGCCGACGAGCCGGGCGATGGACCGCAGCGGGATGCGCAGCCATCCGGGCCGGTGCCGGGCTTCGTACGCGGCCTCGTAGACCGCCTTGTCCAGCTCGTACGCCGCCAGCAGCGCGGCATGCTCGCGCGGGTCGGCGCCGGCGGCTGCCGCGTACCCGTCGCAGAACGAGGCCCGGTTGCGGTCGACCCATTCGCGGGCCCGCGCTGCCAGGTGCTCGTCGTCGTCCTGGTCCACCAGCAGCTGGTACGCGGCGTACTCGTAGCTGCGGAGCACGCCGGCGATGTCACGCAGCGGCGAGTCGGGCAGCCGGCGCTCCTCCAGCGGCTGGCCCGGCTCGCCCTCGAAGTCGATGAGCAGCCAGGCCTGCGGGGTGCGCAGCACCTGACCGAGGTGCAGGTCGCCGTGGACCCGCTGCACGGTCACCTGTTCGCCGGTGAGCTTGCGGAACCGTTCCTCGATGATGGGGACGTACTCGCGCAGCTCCGGTACGGCGCCGGCGGCGGTGGTCAGCCGGGCCACCACCGCGTCGACCGGGAACGGCGACGGGCCGCTGCCCAGCTCGTCGGCGAGGGTGCGGTGCACCGACGCGACGGCCTCGCCGAGCCTGTACGACTCTCCGGCGAAGTCGCCGCCCATCTCGTCGGCGCGCAGCTCCGCATCGGCGAACAGGTCGCGCGCGCTGGCGGTGGCCATGGCCCAGCCCTCGGCGGAGTTGGCCGCGTACGCGGTGACCATGCCGAGCGGGCACGGCGCGCTGTCGGAGGCCACCTCGAAGGAGCCCAGCAGCCGCGCGACGTGCGGGTTGCCGGCCCGGCCGAGCACCCTGTTCAGCTCGATGTCGGGGTTGATCCCGCAGTCGACGCGCCGGAAGACCTTGAGGATGGCCTCCTCCTCGAAGATCACGCTGGTGTTGCTCTGCTCGGCGTCGAAGACCCGCGGCGCCGCGTCCAGCGGCAGCGTGATGCCGGGCTCCTTGGTGAACACGATGTCGCCGGCGGTCGCGCCGGAGTCGATCATGCCGAGCAGGTGCTTCGCCGCGCCGGTGTCGTAGAGGGCGTCGTAGCCCGTCCGGTCGTGGTCCGTGCCGATCGTGGCGACGGTGCTGTACTCCGAGATCGGCCCGTTGTCCCAGGCGACCAGCACCTGGTAGCGCTCCGAGCTGCCGTCGGTGTAGGTCGCGTCGACGAGCATCAGGTCGAGGTCGTCGCGCAGGGCGGTGACCGAGGCCGGCTCGGCGGCGGACAGGGTCCGGCTGCGGCCCGCGTACCAGCGTTGCTGGGGGAGCCATTCGGCGAAGGGCAGCGTCATTGCTTCTCCTCGGACCCGCAGAGCTGGAACCAGTAGAACCCGTGTCCCGGCAGGGTCAGCAGGTAGGGCAGCTGACCGATGCGCGGGAAGTTCACGTGCCCGGTCAGCTCGACCGGCGTGTACCCGTTCCAGTGCTGCAGGTTCAACTCGATGGGCTGGGGGAAGCGCGAGAGGTTGTTGACGCAGAGCACCACGTCGTCGCCGGCCTCGCGCAGGTACGCCAGCACCGACGGGTTGGAGCCGCCGAGCTCGCGGAACGTGCCGACGGCGAACGCTTCGTGGCGCCGCCGCACGGCCAGCATGGTACGGGTCCAGTTGAGCAGCGATGTCGCGCTGTCGCGTTGGGCCTCCACGTTGACGGCCTGGTAGCCGTACACCGGGTCCTGGTTGGCGGGCAGGTAGAGCCGGCCGGGGTTGGCCGTGGAGAACCCGGCGTTGCGGTCGGGTGTCCACTGCATGGGGGTGCGGACGCCGTCGCGGTCACCGAGCCAGATGTTGTCGCCCATGCCGATCTCGTCGCCGTAGTACAGCACCGGCGAGCCGGGCAGCGACAACAGCATCGCGGTGAACAGCTCGATCTGGTTGCGGTCGTTCTCCAGCAGCGGGGCGAGCCGCCGGCGGATGCCCACGTTCGCCTTCATCCGCGGGTCCTTGGCGTACTCGGAGTACATGTAGTCGCGCTCTTCGTCGGTGACCATCTCGAGCGTGAGCTCGTCGTGGTTGCGCAGGAAGATGCCCCACTGTGCCATGTCGGGGATCGGCGGCGTCTGGGCCAGGATCTCGGAGATGGGGAAGCGGGACTCGCGGCGGACCGCCATGAAGATGCGCGGCATGAGCGGGAAGTGGAACGCCATGTGGCACTCGTCGCCGCCGGTCTCGGAGTCGCCGAAGTACTCGACCACGTCCGCCGGCCACTGGTTCGCCTCGGCCAGCAGCACCCGGCCGGGGAACTCGTCGTCGATCACCTTGCGGCAGTGCTTGAGGAACGCGTGCGTCTCGGGCAGGTTCTCGCAGTTGGTGCCCTCGCGCTCGTACAGGTACGGCACCGCGTCCAGCCGGAAGCCGTCGATGCCGAGGTCCAGCCAGAAGCGCAGGACGTCGAGCATCGCCTCCTGGACGGCCGGGTTGTCGTAGTTCAGGTCCGGCTGGTGGCTGAAGAAGCGGTGCCAGTAGAACTGCCGGCGCACCGGGTCGAACGTCCAGTTCGACTCCTCGGTGTCGACGAAGATGATCCGGGCGTCCTTGTACCGGTCGGAGGTGTCGCTCCACACGTAGAAGTCGCCGTACGGGCCGTCGGGGTCGCGCCGCGACTCCTGGAACCACGCGTGCGAGTCCGAGGTGTGGTTCATGACCAGGTCGGTGATGACCCGGATGCCGCGCTTGTGGGCCGCGTCGAGCAGGGCGACGAAGTCCTCGACGGTGCCGAAGTCCGGCAGGACCTTGTAGAAGTCGCGGATGTCGTAGCCGCCGTCGCGCAGTGGCGAGTCGTAGAACGGCGGGAGCCAGAGGCAGTCGACGCCGAGCCACTGCAGGTAGTCGAGCCGCTCGATCAGGCCGCGCAGGTCGCCGGACCCGTCGGCGCTGGAGTCGTAGAACGCGCGGACGAGCACCTCGTAGAACACGGCCCGCTTGAACCACGTCCGGTCCGCGGGCAGCGTGCGGGCGTGCCCGAAGTCGTCGGCGGTGGGGTGCTCGACCACACCGTCCTCGACGTGACTGCCCTCCGCGGGATCGTGCTCGACGGTTGCGTCGAGATCGTTGACCAGGTCCATCAGACGTTCACCTACCCCACCCCGCAGGAACTGAATCGCGTGCGCCGTCAGCGACGCGGGTGCACCACGAACACGTGCGCCGGCTCGACGTACGGGTCGATCCGTACGGCGTTGTGCTGGCCCCACTCGTACGCCGCCCCGGTGATCTGGTCGACCACGTCGAAGCGCTCGTGCCAGTCCATCCCCAGGGCCGGCATGTCGAGGGTCGTGTTGCCCCACTGCACGTTTGCCGAGTCGAACGAGCAGATCACCAGAACGGTGTTGCCGCTCTCCGGGTCCCGCTTGGACCAGCAGAGCAGCTCGCCGTTGTCGATCTCGTGGAACTCGATGTTGCGAAGCCACTGCAGTGCGGGATTCTCACGCCGGATGGTGTTCAAACGGGTGATGTACGGGGCCAGCGACCGCCCGGCCCGCTCCGCACCGGCCCAGTCGCGCGGCTTCAGCTCGTACTTCTCGTTGTCGATGTACTCCTCGGAGCCCGGCCGCGGCACGTGCTCGAAGAGCTCCAGCCCGGAGTACATGCCCCAGGACGGCGAGAGCATGCTTGCCAGCACGGTCCGGATCTTGAACATCGGCGGGCCGCCGTGCCACAGGTGCTCGGGCAGGATGTCCGGCGTGTTGGGCCAGAAGTTCGGGCGCATCCAGTCGATGGAGGCCTTGAGCTGGTTCACGTACTCCCGCATCTCCCAGGCCGTGGTGCGCCAGGTGAAGTACGTGTACGACTGGGTGAACCCGATCTTGCCGAGCCCGTTCATCATCGCCGGGCGGGTGAACGCCTCGGCGAGGAACAGCACGTCGGGGTCGACCGCCTTGACCTTGGCGATGCACCACTGCCAGAAGTTCAGCGCCTTCGTGTGCGGGTTGTCGACGCGGAAGATCTTGACGCCCTGCTCGACCCAGTGCAGGACGACGCGCAGGACCTCCTCGCGCAGGCCCTTCGGGTCGTTGTCCCAGTTCAGCGGGTAGATGTCCTGGTACTTCTTGGGCGGGTTCTCCGCGTACGCGATGGTGCCGTCGGCGCGGGTGGTGAACCACTCCGGGTGCTCGCGGACCCACGGGTGGTCGGGTGCGGCCTGCAGCGCCAGGTCCAGGGCGACCTCGATGCCGTTGTCGTTCGCCGTACGGATGAAGGCCCGCAGGTCCTCCAGCGTGCCCAGCTGGGGGTGGATGGCGTCGTGGCCGCCCTCGTCGGAGCCGATCGCCCAGGGCGAGCCGACGTCCTCGGGGCGCGCCACCAGGGTGTTGTTGCGGCCCTTGCGGTTGACCTTGCCGATGGGGTGGATCGGCGGCAGGTACAGCACGTCGAAGCCCATCGCCGCGACGGCGGGGATCCGCTCGGCGGCGGTCGCGAACGTGCCGTGCTTGATCGGCGTGGCGTCCGGGCCGACCTCCGCGCCCTCCGAGCGCGGGAAGAACTCGTACCACGCGGAGAACAGGGCGCGCTGGCGGTCCACCCAGAGCGCGTAGGAGCGGGTGGTCGTCACGAGCTGGCGCACCGGGTGGTGCCAGAGCAGCTGCTCGAGCTCGAGGGCGGGGGAGACCCGGGCGAACAGCGAGCGGTTGTCGTCGCGCAGCGCGGCGGCGGCGTCGCGGACCCGCTCCTCCTCCTCGTGCGGCACGATCTTGGCGGCCAGGTCCAGCACCTCGGCGCCCTCGGCCAGGTCGTTGGCCAGGTCCTCGAGCCCCTGCCCGGCGCCGATCTTCTTGGTGACGGCGTTGCGCCAGGTCTGGTACGGGTCGTCGAACGCCTCGACCGTGAACGTCCACCGGCCCACCCGGTCCGGCTTGATGACGCCGTGCCACTGGTCCAGGCCGGGCTCGCCGGGGCTGAGCCGGGTGAACGGCTGGGCCTCGCCGTCAGGGCCGGTCCATACCACGTTCACGCCCAGCGCGTGGTGGCCTTCCCGATAGGACACCGCGGAGACCGGCACGAGCTCGCCGACCACCGCCTTCGCCGGATAGCGGCCGCAGGACACGGACGGCGTGACGTCTTCGATGGGAAAGCGTCCGGTCATGATCTCCACCGTAGTCAGGAAGCGCGGGAGGGGACTTGGAGACGGGCGAAATGCAGCGACCGTCCACGCTAGTTTCTCCGCAGTGGAGGAACGCAAACGGCGATGCACCCGGTGCCCTCAACCTACCGGAGCGCGCTCACGCGTACCCGTCGAGGCGCGCCTTTGCTCCACCCAGAAACTCGGTCAAATCGTCGCCGTGCCAGACCCGGGCCGGCTCGGGGTCCCGCGCCATCGCGGCGGCCAGCCGGGAAACGGGCAGATCGCCGGAAACCACGCCGGCCGCCAGTACCACGTTGCCGGCCCGGCGCCCCCGCACCAGACCCGGCGGAGCGACCAGGGCGACGTCGCCGAACGCCGCGCGCAGCGTCGCCGCCTGGATCCGCGAGTAGGACAGCGGCGGCAGGTCCGTCAGGTTCATCGCGAGCACGCCGCCGGGCCGCAGCAGCCGGGCCGCAGCGGCCGCGAAACCCACCCCCGCGACGCTCGCCGGCATCGCCGCTCCCTGGAACACGTCCGTCACAACCGCGTCGTAGCCACCTGGCGCGGCCGCGTCCACGAACGCCCGCGCGTCACCGACCTCGACCGTCACCGCCTCCGGCCACGGCAGCGTCCGGGCCACGACCGCCAGCAGCAACGGATCGTGCTCCACCACCGTCTGCACCGACCCGGGCCGCGTCGTGGAGACCCAGCGCGGCAGCGTCAGGCCGCCGCCCCCCAGATGCAGAACCGTCAACGGTACGGCCGCAGGCGCGACCAACCGCAGCACCGTGGCGACGCGGCGCACGTATCCGAAGGCGAGAAACGTGGGATCGCCGAGATCGACATACGACTGCGGCACCCCGTCCACGCACACAGTCCAGCCCTGCTCCCGGGCGGGGTCGGGCTCCAGCGTGGCGGTCCCCGACGCCACCCGCGCGAAGATCGTTGCCCGTCGGTTGCCGTGCGTTGCCATCGGGGGGAGGCTACTCAAGCACCCCGGCCCGGCGCCGAGGAGTACCGGTGACGCACCCCAGGCAGGGGCGCACCGAGCCCTGGGGGAAGCACATGGCGGGTCCGTCGACCGCGCTGTCGCCGGTGATCGCGGCCAGCACGCACTGGCTGGTGCGGGCGTACCCCTGGACCGGCGCCGACAGCGCCGCGGCCACGCTCAACGAGCTGCAGGCCCGCCAGGCGGTCACCGTGGCCGCGTGGCTGCGCTACCCGACCCCGGTCGACGCCGAGCTGGTGGCGATGGCCGGCCCGGGCGGCTCCGCGGTCCTGGACTGGCGCACCGGCAGCGAGCCCGATGACGAGCACGCCGAGGACGAGGGCTGGCGCACCTGGGTGGACGAGGTCGTGGTCAGCTGGGCGGCCTGCCTGCTCGCCGACCCGCTCCTGGCCGCCCGCGCCGTCGACGCCGTGGCCGCCGCCGTACCCCCGGCGAGCGACACCGCCGACGACCGCCCCCGCCCGCGTCCCCGCCGCTCCGCCCGCGACCTCCCGGCCGAGTTCCGCCGGCTCACCGCCCCCGACGCCCGCGAGCAGGCCGCCGCCCTCCTCCTGCGCCACCCCGACCTCCTGGAGCCCGTGGCCGAGATGCACCGCGACGACCTGCTCTACCTGCTTCCCACGGCTTCGGTGCCTGGACGCTGACCACCACGGATTGCGCCCGGCGGTGTCGAGGGCGCCGAAAATGACAAGGCGCCCTTTGCCGTGGTCATTTTCGGTGTCCTCGACACCGCCTCCTCGGGGCGCAATCCATGTCGTGTCGGAGGCGCGACCATGTCACAGTCTGGCGGGGAAGCCGCCGGTGGCGATCGGGCCCCAGGACTCTATGGTGATGCGGATCAGGGACTTGCCCTGCTCCTGCATGGCCTTGCGGTACTCGTCCCAGTCCGGGTGCTCACCCGAGATCACCCGGAAGTACTCGACCAGGGGCTCCAGCGCCTCCGGCAGGTCGAGCACCTCGGCGACGCCGTCGACCTGCACCCACGCCCCGCCGAACTCGTCGGACAGCACGCAGACGCTGACCCGTGGGTTGCGGCGGATGTTCTTGGCCTTCGCCCGCTCGGGATACGTGGAGATCACGATGCGGCCCTCGGCGTCGACGCCGCAGGTGTTGGGCGAGGACTGCGGCCGGCCGTCCGCGCGGGTGGTCATCAGGATCGCGTGATGCCGCGGGCGGAGGAACTCCAGCAGCTCCTCGCGGCCGACGCGTTTGTTGGTGGCGATGCTGCGGGCCACGACGCTCCTCAGCTCTCGCCGACCGCGGCGCCGACGACGCCCGGCCGGTCGGCCTCGACCTGGACGGCGCCCGGGTGCCCGGCCGCCTGCTCGGCGGTGACGGCGGCGCCGATGATGCCGGCGTTGTTCAGCAGGGTCGCCGGGACGATCGGGGTCCGGACGTCGAGCAGCGGCAGCCACTTGTCCGACTTCTTGCTCACCCCGCCGCCCACGATGAACAAGCGTGGGGACAGCAGCATCTCGACGTGCCGCAGGTAGCGCTGGACCCGGCCGGCCCACTCCTCCCAGCCGAGATCCTCCTGCTCGCGGGCGCGGTCGGAGGCGCGCAGCTCGGCGTCCGCCCCGTCCAGCTCCAGGTGGCCGAACTCCGTGTTGGGGATCAGCGTGCCGTCGAGGAACAGCGCGCTGCCGATGCCCGTACCGAAGGTCAGCATCATGACCAGGCCGCGCTGGTCCTTGCCGGCGCCGAAGGCGACCTCGGCGACGCCCGCGGCGTCGGCGTCGTTCAGCACGGACGCCGGCTTGCCGAGCCGCTCGGAGAACAACTGCGCGGCCGGTGCCTCGAGCCAGGACTTGTCCACGTTCGCCGCGGTACGGGTCACCCCGTCGACCACCACGCCGGGGAAGGTGATGCCCACCCGCTCGTAGTCCCCGAACTGCGCGGCGACCTCGGCGACCGCCTCGACGACGCTCGCCACGTCCGAGGGCTGCGGTGTGGGTATCCGGACCCGCTCCGCGAGCAGCTCCCCACGCACCGTGTCGACCGGTGCGCCTTTCACTCCGGACCCGCCGATGTCGATGCCCAGGATGCCCATGTCCCGCTCTCCGTCTCACATGTGTTTCCACCGTGTGTACCCACGCACACCCGGGATCGAATCGTGCCATCCGCCGCCGACGGGCCTTGCGCCCACCTCGGTGAGGAGTGCATACTCGAGTTATAACCTCTAACGAAACGGAGCAGTGATATGATCATGACCGAGATCATCCTCCCCGGCGTCGTCGAGCCCGAGGGCCTGGAGGTCCGCAGCCGTCCGGTGCCCACGCCCGGACCGGGGGAGGCGCTGGTGCGCGTCGAGGCCACCGGCGTCTCCTTCGCCGAGCAGCAGATGCGCCGCGGCCGCTACTACGACCAGCCGGCGTACCCCTTCATCCCGGGCTACGACCTCGTCGGCACGGTCGCCGCCACCGGCCCGGGAGTGGACCCCGGCCTGGTCGGCACCCGGGTGGCCGCGCTGACCAAGATCGGTGGCTGGAGCACCCACGCGGTGCGCGACGCCGCGGACCTCGTGCCCGTTCCCGCCGGGCTGCGGGCCGCCGACGCCGAGACCGTGGTCGTCAACGGCATCACGGCGTGGCAGATGCTGCACCGTCACGCGCGGGTACGCGCCGGGCAGACCGTGCTGGTGCTGGGCGCCAACGGCGGTGTCGGCTCGACCCTCGTGCAGCTCGCCCGGCTCGCCGGTGCCCGGGTCATCGGCACCGCATCACCCCGGCACCACGACGCGTTGCGGGACGCCGGCGTCATCCCGGTCGACTACCGCGGCGACGTCACCACCCAGGTCCGCGCCGTGGCGCCGGACGGGGTGAATGCCGTGTTCGACCACGTCGGCGGCCCCGGCATCGTCGCGTCGTGGAAGCTGCTGCGGCGCGGCGGCACCCTCGTCTCGTACGGCACGGCGTCGACCCGTGACGACACCGGCAACCGCCAGCTCCCGGTCCTCAAGCTGCTCGGCCGCCTGTACCTGTGGAACCTGCTGCCCAATGGCCGGCGTGCCTCGTTCTACAACGTCTGGGGCGGCCGGGCCCTGAACCGCAAGCGGTTCCAGGCCCGGTTGCGGACCGACCTCACCGCCGTCCTCGAGGCGATGGCCGCGGGCCGGCTCACCGCCCGGGTCGCCGCGGAGCTGCCGCTGACCCGGGCCGCCGAGGCGCTGCGCCTGGCCGAGTCGGGAACGGTCGCCGGCAAGATCGTCCTCACGCCGTGAGCGGATCGTCCCCCTTGCGGGGCATATCGTCCGCGTGACGGTACGTGACTCATACTTTCGGCTGGTCAACGGTGGTCCGAAGGGCTAGCGTGGTGCGGAGTGAACGGTCGCCGCGTGCGGGCACGGCTCTCTGCCCGCTGATGGAGGACCTCCTCAATGACCGCTACCGCGATCCCTGCCACCACGGCGAGTGACTCCGCAACGGAGAGCGCCGCCGATCTCCTCAACGCCATGGCTGACGTCCCCGCCGGGGACCGCCGCCGCGCGGCGCTGCGTGACCGGGCGATCGAGGCCTGGCTGCCGCTGGCGCGACACCTCGCCCACCGCTACTCCGGCCGCGGCGAACCCACCGACGACCTGATC